>NZ_BNEI01000006.1:0-12355 GCF_027925725.1 Micromonospora sp. AKA38
GTGACGGCCACGATTGTGCCACTGTGGACCGACACCCGGGTGGACCCGGTTCGTCTACTCGACCGTCGGCAGTTTCGGGCCGAGCACGTCGTCGGCGTCCACGATCGTGTACGCGTACCCCTGCTCGGCGAGGAACCGCTGCCGGTGCGCGGCGTACTCGGTGTCGATGGTGTCCCGCGAGACCACGGTGTAGAAGTGCGCCTGCCGGCCGTCGGCCTTCGGGCGGAGCACCCGGCCCAGCCGTTGCGCCTCCTCCTGCCGCGACCCGAACGTGCCGGACACCTGGATCGCCACCGCCGCCTCCGGCAGGTCGATGGAGAAGTTGCCCACCTTCGAGATCACCAGTGTGCGCACCTCGCCGGAGCGGAACGCGTCGAACAGCCGCTCCCGCTCTTTGTTCGTGGTGGACCCCTGCACGATCGGCGCGTCCAGGTATTCGCCGAGCTGGTGCAGTTGGTCGAGGAAACCACCGATCACCAGCACCTGCTCCTGCGGGTGCCGCTCCACCAGCGCGCGGACCACCGGCAGCTTGGTGCGGGCGGTCGCCGCCATCCGGTAGCGCTCCTCCGCCTCCGCCGTCGCGTACGCCAGCCGCTCCGCGTCGGTGAGCGTCACCCGTACCTCGGTGCACTCCGCCGGCGCGATCCAGCCCTGCTGCTCGATGTCCTTCCACGGCGCGTCGTACCGCTTCGGGCCGATCAGGCTGAACACGTCGCCCTCCCGGCCGTCCTCGCGGACCAGCGTCGCGGTGAGGCCCAGCCGGCGGCGGGCCTGGAGGTCCGCCGTGAAGCGGAAGATCGGCGCGGGCAGCAGGTGCACCTCGTCGTAGACGACCAGACCCCAGTCGCGGGCGCCGAACAGGTCCAGGTGGGTGAACGCGCCGCCGCGCCGCGAGGTGAGCACCTGGTACGTGGCGATGGTGACCGGGCGGATCTCCTTGCGCTCGCCCGAGTACTCGCCGATCTCCTCCTCGGTCAGCGACGTGCGGGCGATCAGCTCCCGCTTCCACTGCCGGCCCGCCACCGTGTTCGTGACCAGGATCAGCGTGGTCGCCTTCGCCTCCGCCATCGCCGCGGCCCCGACCAGCGTCTTGCCGGCGCCGCAGGGCAGCACCACCACGCCCGACCCGCCGGCCCAGAACGCCTCCACCGCCTCCCGCTGGTACGACCGCAGCGTCCACGGCCTACCGCCGTCCTTGCCGGACTCGGCCAGCTCGATCGGGTGCGCCTCGCCGTCCACGTACCCGGCCAGGTCCTCCGCCGGCCAGCCGAGCTTGAGCAGCGCCTGCTTGAGCCGGCCCCGCTCGGACGGGTGCACCGCGATGGTGTCGTCGTCGAGTTTCGCGCCGAGCATGCCGGCGAGCTTCTTGCTCTTCGCCACCTCGATCAGCACCACCCGGTCCAGGGCGCGCAGCACCAGCCCGTGCACCGGGTCGTTGGCGAGTTGGAGCCGGCCGTACCGGTCCATCGTCTCGGCCACGTCGACGAGCAGGCCGTGCGGCACCGGGTAGCGCGAATACTTGATCAGGGAGTCGACCACGCCCTCCGCGTCGTGACCGGCCGCCCGCGCGTTCCACAACCCCAGCGGGGTGAGTCGGTACGTGTGCACGTGCTCGGGGGAGCGCTCCAACTCGGCGAACGGCGCGATGGCCATCCGGCAGGCCTGCGCGTCCGGGTGGTCGATCTCCAGCAGCAGCGTCTTGTCCGACTGCACGATCAGTGGTCCACCACTCACGCCGCGTCCTCCTCGCCTGGCCCGGAAACCTGCCCGCACGGCGGCTGACCTGCCGAAGGCGGACCATCCAGTGTTGCACGCCGGGGAAGGTCAGAAAAAAGTCTCGCTGGACAGGCAACGTCATACTCCTCTCACACGTCTAGCAAGCGGGACAACTGTCCAGGGAGGGCCCATGAAGCGTGTCCGGTTTCTCGCCCGGGTCGCCGGCCTGGCGGTGGTCGTGCTGGTCGGCGTCGGCGCGTGCGCGCTCGATCCGCAGACGGAGGGCGCCGGGGTCACCACCCCCGCGCCGGTCGGGCTGACGGAGGGAGCATCGGGGGCGAGCGCGCCGCCCACGCCCGAGCGGTCGGCCACGTCCCCGCCGGCGCAGCCGAGCCGGACGGCCACGCCGAAACCCTCCCGGTCGCCGTCGGCGACCGCCTCCCCGAAGCCCAAGCCGAAGCCGAGCCGCTCCGCCGGGTGCCCGCAGGGCGAGCACCAACGGGCCGTGGAGCGCTACCTGAGCCGGCTGGGCGGGTTCGGGACGCTGACCGTGGACGGTGCGCAGTCCGCCGCCGACTGCGTCGCGATCAAGAAGTTCCAGAACCGGTACGGCATCAGCCCGGCCTCCGGTCGCGCCGGCCCCACCACGTACGACGTGGCGAAGCGGCTGGCCGACACAGACGTGTCCCGCTGCCGGGCCGGCGCCCGGCTCACGTTCTGTGTGGACCTGACCCGGCAGACCGTGTGGGCGATGCGCGGCGGCACGGTGGTGCTGGGCCCGACCGTCACCCGCACCGGCATGTCCGGCTACGCCACGCCGGCCGGCACGTACTCGGTCGGCTGGAAGAACCTGCGTGAGTGGTCCAACCCGTACGAGGTGTGGCTGCCGTACTGGCAGCAGTTCAACGGCGGCATCGGCTTCCACGAGACCACCACCTACCTGCACAACGGCGCGATCGGCTCGCACGGCTGCGTCAACCTGCTGCACCGTGACGCGGTCCGCCTCTGGGAGCTGGGCTCGGTCGGCACCCGCGTGGTGGTGATCGGCCGCCGTCCCGGCACCTGAGCTGCCGGTACCCTGGGAGCCGGGTCCACCACCGGGCGGGGAGGGGCTGGCATGACCGTCGATCAGGACGTGCTTCCCGAGGACGAGCGGACGCCGCCGCAGGTCTCCACCGCGGTGCTGGTCGGCTACGCGACCGCCGCCGCGGGCGTGTTCGGTTGGTTTCTCTTCGGGCTGCTGGTGCAGCGGCAGGGCTTCGTCGACTCGGTCGGCGAGTCCGCCGGCGCGGCGTTCGCGCTGCTGCTGGCGATCTCGGTGATCGGCACGTTGCGCCGCAACGGGGAGTGACTCACTCCTCCAGCACGGCGGCCGTGATCCGGTGCAGCGCGAACGTGTGCAGCATCTCGGTGCGGTCGTCCTCGGCGCGCAGGTAGCCGGCGCCGATCGAGACCGGCCGGACCAGCCGGGACGCGGTCGCCCCGTGCGCGTCGACGTAACCCACCCAGACCCGCGCCTTGTCCCGTACCGCCTGCTGGAGCACCGCCAACGCGTCGCCGTGCCCGGGCACCGCCGTCGGGCCGGTGACCGCCGGTCCGCCGCGGACCACCGCCGGGGCCCGCCGCGCCGCCCGGGCCGCCGCCTCGCCCCGGCGGATCTGCTCCACCACGCCCAGCAGGCGGGGCATCGGCAGCCTCGGCGTGGCCAGCGGGTCCACCGTCCGGCCGGTGAGCGGCGTCCGGGCCGGCGCCCGCCGGTTCTTCGGCCGGGACAGCACCGTCGCGCCGCTGGCGTCCTCGGGCACCGGCGCGTATCCCGCGTCGCGCAACGCGAGCAGCATCCGGTTGACCTGGTACGGGGTGACCAGCACGGTCGGGGCCAGCCGGCGGAACGCCAGCGACTCCAGCCGCCGGTCCGCCTGCACCTCGGTGAGCAGCGCCTCGTCGTCGCTGCGCACGTACCCCCCGGCCGAACCGACCCGCAGCCCGCCGTGCTTGCGGGCCACGTCGTCCACCAGATAGGTCAGCCCCTGCGGCACCGGGGTACGCGACCGGCGGCGGAACAGCGCGTGCAGGTCGTCGGCGGTGTACCCGGCGTCCAGGGCCCGCCGGATGCTGGCCGTGGTCACCCGGTGCACGCTCGCCCCGCCCGCCGACTCGTGCTCGGCCACCACGTCCAGCTCGGCGGCGAGCGCCGGGTCGGGCGGGCCGGGCACCACCACGCTCAGGTCGGCCTGCACGAGGACGTGGTCGACCGGGGCGGGCAGCAGCCCGTCCAGTGCGCGTACCGCCGTCGACGGGTCGCCCGACTCGGCGTCGGAGCGCAGCCCCAGCGGGTCGTCGCCCCGCTCGTCGGCGTCGGCCAGCTCGGCCAGCAGCAGCCGCCCGTACGAGGTGAGCGCGCCCAGCCCGGTCACCCCGAGCCGGGCCGCCTCGGCCAGCACGTCGCGGTGCGCCGTCTCCCGTCCCCGGGCCCGCCGGGGCGCCCGCCACTCCAGCAGCGCCAGCACCTCGTCCGGTGTCGGCGCGGTGGCCGCCGGCAGGTCGGCCAGCACGGCGAGCACCGCGCGGCGGGCGGCCGGCGCACCGGCGCGTTCCGCCTCCGGCGAGAGCACCGAGATCGGCCGGTCCCGGTCGTCCCGCTGGCCGACCAGACCCACCTGCCGGGTCATCGCCAGCCACGCCCGGGCGAGCTGCTCCCAGCGCTGGGCGAGCGACGCCGCGCGCCACACCTCGTACCCGCCGGTGGGCGCGATCTGCTGGTCGCCGCCGTACCGGGTGGTGGCCGCGCCGGTCAGCTCCAGCTCACCGGTCAGCCCCGCCGCGTACGCCACCTCGAAGATCAGCGCGGTGGTCGGCTCGTCCAGCCCGAGGAGCCGGGCGAGCCGGCGCAGGTCGCGTACGCCGACGCCGCCGGACCGCAGCACCGGGGCCGGCTCGACGACAAGCGCCTCCAGCAGCGCCTCGGTGTGCCGGACCGCCTCCATGGTCTGCCCGGCCCCGGCCGAGTCGACGGCCTTGGTCTCCCGGGGCGGGGCGGACACCTCGGGCGGGCTGGTGCGCAGCGGGCCGAGCGGACCGGTGTCGCGGCGCAGCACCAGCCCCACCTCCCGGGGCAGCTCGACCGTGCCGTGGGGGCCGCCGGACATCCGCACCAGCAGGTGGTGCTCGACCAGCCAGCGGATCGGGGAGCCGGTGGGCGCGCCGCCGTTGACCAGGTCGGGCGGGAGCACGTCCTCGCCGCCGGTGGCGGGGGCCTCCAGTGCGCCCGGCGCCACGGTGCCGACCGGCGGCCCCGCGGCGAGCCGGTCCAGGACCGCCCGGGCCGACGGCGGCGCGGCGAGCAGCGCCCGCCGCAGCTTCGCCGGGTCCGCGCAGAGGGCCGCCGCGCGCGCGTCCAGCTCCGCCGCCGGGCGACCCAGCCCCGCCGGGTACGGGGACACCTCGTCGACGCCGCCCACCACGGTCAGGTCGTGCTCGGGGCCGTACAGCAGGAACCGCGCCCGGAGCCGGTCGACGGCGGCCCGGACCGCGGTCGGGGCGGGCGGGTGCGGCCCGGCGGTGGCCGTGGCGAGGATCTGGTCGGTGGAGGTGGCGCCGTCGGGGCCCCGGGTGAGCCGGGCGGCGTCGAGGATCTGGAGAGTGAACTGGTCGAGCCCGTCGAGCGCCCGGGCCACGGAGACCCGGGACTGGGCGCGCAGGGCGAGAGCGGACACGTCCGCCGGCACCGGCACGACGAGGTCCGGCCGCAGTTGGAGCAGGGCGGCCAGCGACTCGTCGGGGAGGGCCCGCAGATGGTCGGCGAGTGAGGTGGTCATCGTCGTACCACGCTAGCCCGCTGGGTACGTTCTCGGCATGCCTCCGCTGATGGTCGGCTTCGACCTCGACATGACCCTGGTCGACTCCCGTCCCGGGATCGCCGCCGCCTACCGGGCCCTGACCGAGCGCACCGGCGTGCCGGTGGACGCGGAACTGGCGGTGTCCCGACTGGGCCCGCCGCTGCGCACCGAGCTGGCGCACTGGTTTCCGCCGGAGCGGATCGAGGAGGCGGTGACGCTCTACCGCGAGCTGTATCCCGCGTACGCGATCACGCCGACGGTGCCGATGCCGGGCGCGGAGGGCGCGGTGCGCGCGGTGCACGAGCGCGGTGGGCGGGTGATGGTGGTGACCTCGAAGATCGGCCGGCTGGCGAAACTGCACCTGGACCACCTCGACCTGGCCGTCGACGAGCTGGCCGGCGACCTGTTCGCCGAGCAGAAGGCGACCGCGCTGCGGGAGCACGGCGCGACGCTCTACGTGGGTGACCACGTGGCCGACATGGCGGCCGCACGAGCAGCGGGAATCCCGGGCGTGGGAGTGGCAACGGGCCCCTGCTCGGCGGCCGAGCTGAGCGCGGCCGGGGCCGAACTGGTGCTTGATGATCTCGGCGAATTCCCGGCGGCGGTGGACCGGATCATCGGGCTAGCCTTGGAGGGGTAGACGGTTCGAGTGGAGCGGGGTTCGACAGGTGCCGACGGGTCGAGTGAAGTGGTACGACGCGGCCAAGGGATACGGGTTCGTCACCAGTGACGAGGGTGGCGACGTGTTCCTGCCCAAGGGCGCGCTACCGGCGGGTGTCGCCGACCTGAAGGGTGGCCAGCGGGTCGATTTCAGCGTGGTGGACAGCCGGCGGGGCGCCCAGGCCATGGGCGTGAAGCTGCTGGAGGCGCCGCCGTCCGTGGCGGAGCTGCGTCGCCGGCCGGCCGAGGAACTGCACGGCCTGGTCGAAGACATGATCAAGGTGCTGGAGGCGAAGGTCCAGCCGGACCTGCGCCGGGGGCGCTTCCCGGATCGCAAGGCCGCGCAGAAGATCGCTCAGCTGGTCCACGCGGTGGCGCGCGAGCTGGAGGTCTGAGGGACGAGCCCGGCGTCGGCGGCCCGGCCCAGCAGCGCCTCCACGGCGGCGAAGCCGGCCTCACCCAGGTCGGCGGTGAACTCGTTGACGTAGAGGCCGATGTGCCGGTCCACCACGTCGGGCTCCATCTCCTGCGCGTGCGCGAGGACGTACCCGCGGCTGGCCTCCGGGTCCGCCCAGGCCTGCCGCACCGACTCCCGGATCCAGGCGGCGGCCTCGACCGGGTCGACCGCGCCACGGCGGGCCAGGATCGCGCCGAGCGGGATCGGCAGCCCGGTGTCGCCCTCCCACCATTCGCCCAGGTCGACCAGCGCGGTCAGCCCGTGGCGCGGGTAGGTGAAACGGGCCTCGTGGATCACCAGACCGGCGTCGTACCGGCCGGCCGCCACGCCCGGCATGATCTCGTGGAACGGCACCACCTCGATCCGCGCCGGCGCCTGGTCCGCCGCCCAGAGCCGGAACAGCAGGTACGCCGTGGTCCGCTCGCCGGGCACCGCCACCGTCGCGCCGGACAGGTCGGTCCGGTCGCCCCGGGTGAGCACCAGCGGGCCGCAGCCCCGGCCCAGCGCGCCGCCGCAGGGCAGCAGATGGTAGTCGTCGAGGCAGCCACGGCAGCGCCGCGTAGCTCACCTTCACCAGGTCGAACGCCCCACGCTCGGCGGCCGTGTTGGTGACGTCCACGTCCGCGTAGGTCACCTCGACCGGCGGCGCCCCGGCCACCCGGCCGTGCACCAGCGCGTCGAAGACGAACGTGTCGTTCGGGCAGGGGGAGATCGCCAGGGAGAGCGCCACCCGTTCACCGTAACTCCGTCGCCGGTGCCGACCGCCACCCCGACCCGACCAGTGTGACCGACGCGGCTCGCCCGCTCCCTGGTGGCGGAGAGTCATTCGCCGGCCCTGCGAACTTGATGGCGTGAACGGGTCGGCCATCGGTCCGGTCGTTCACCCCCGCCCACGCGGGCACACCCCGCCGGGTCAGTCCCACTGGGCAACCTCGCCTGTGCTGGTCACGCCGGGACGTGCACCGCTGGCGGAAGGACTGACTCACCCTTTGCCATCAAGTTTGCAGGGCGCCGCTCGCGGACCCCTCGTCCCCAGCGGAACGGCTTTTCCACATGGTTATCCACAGGAAGTTGCCGCAGGGTGGAGGACGACGCGGTGACGGTCGAACATGGCACGGTGACTGACGCCGAACCGAACACCGATCCGCGGGCGACAGATGTGGGAGCGACGGATCTGGGAGCGACCGATCTGGGAGCGACGCTGCGGGCGTTGCGTCGGGCGGCCGACCTCAGTCAGCGTGAGCTCGCCGAGAGGTCGGGAGTCCCGCAGACGACGGTCGCCCGCATCGAGTGCGGGCGGTCGGTGGGTTCGAGCTTCCGCACCGTCGCGCGGCTGGTCGTGGCAGCGGGCGGGCGGGTCATCATTGCGCCCCCGGGCGAGAGGGATCGGCTGCTGCCGACGGTGTCGGAACAGTTGCGGGACGCGGCGGGGCGGCACTGCCCGGCGCACCTGGACGCCCGAGAGGTCCGCGAGCCGAAGGACTGGCCGGGGGCCTGGTGGGCGCACTTCCCGGCCCTCTCCGGTTACGCGTCGGCCCTGCCGGCCGTGACCTACCGACTCGACCGCGAACACCGGGACCGCGACCGGGCCCGGGCCTGGGTGCGCCGGGAGTGTCAGGTCCGGCGACACCTCGACCCCACGCTGCCGGCGACGTCCTGGCGATTCGTCGCCGAGCTGCCGGACGGCGAGTTGATCGGCGAGCTGCGCGCACACGAGCGCAGCGACGAACTGCTCCTCGGCTTCCCGTTGCCGGGCCGGTGCCACCTCGTGCTGGACGGGGTGCTCGTGGCGCCGGCGTACCGGCTTCTCGGCATCGGTCGGCGGCTGGTGGCTGCGCTGACCGCCGAAATGGCCCGTTGCGACATACCGTCGGCACACGCCGTCACCGATGAGCCGGGAGTGGGCCTGCTGCGCAGATGCGGCTTCCGGGTCGAGTCGAGAGGGGCCGCGGTGATGCGGTTCGAGCTGCCGGTCAGCGGAGAGCCGCGGCTGCGGTGGTGAGCGCGGCGAACGCCTCGCGCATGCGCCACGCGCCGCGGTCGCGGGGGCCGATCGGGTTCGAGACCGTCCGCAGCTCGGCGAAGGGGACCCCGGCGTGGGTGGCGGCCACGGCGACGCCGTACCCCTCCATGGCCTCGGCCACGGCGTCCGGGTGCCGGTCGGCGAGCGTGGCGGTGCTGGCGGCGGTGCCGGTCACGGTGCTGACCGTGAGCACGGTGCCGACGGTCGCCGTGGGCAGCGCGGCGCGCAGCGCGTCCAGCAGGGCCGGGTCGGCGGGCACGGTCCGGCCGCCACCCAGCAGCTCGGGCGCCATGCCCAGCTCCTCGACCGGGATGAACCCGGCCGGCGACTCGGCACCGAGGTCGGCGGCGACGCTGCGGTCGGCCAGCACGGTGCCGCCGACCGCGACCCGGCCGACGAAGCCGCCGGCGATGCCGGCGCTGACCACCGCCCGGTACGGCCGGCCGGCCGCCTCGGCCAGCGCCAGCAGGCGCGCGGTGGCGGCGCCGGCGACGGCCGGGCCGACGCCGACCGGTCGTACCGTCACGGTCGGGTCGGTGAGGCCGGCGCGGACCGCCTCGGCCTCGGCGGGCACCGCCGTGACCACCAGCAGACCGGTCACGCCACCGGCCCCCGGGGGTCGCGCCGGTTCTCGTCCTCCGCCGCCCCGACCCCGCCGACCGACGAGGAGGGGCGGTAGATGTGGAAGCCGGGCGGAGCGAGCGCGTCGTCGTCCGGCGGGGGGATGTCGACCCGCTGCGGCGCGGGCGAGGTGGGTGCCGGGTCGTCGAACGAGGTGACCGGCGGGTGACCGCTGATCACCTCGTCGTCGCCGAGCGGGTGACCGCTGATCACCTCGTCGTCGCCGAGCGGGCGACCGACCAGGTGTTCGCCGCGCAGTCGGCCGGCGATCAGCACACCGCGTACGGCCACGAGCGCGGCCACGCCGGCGGCTACCGCCACCCCGATCAGGCCGGTGAACGGCACCAGCCCCAGCCCGCCGCCGGCCACGAACGCGAGCATCAGCGCGGTCTCCGAGTGCGCGAAACGAACTGGCCCGCAGCCGCTCCGGGATGCGCTCCTGGATCGAGGCGTCCACCGCCAGCTTGGCGATCCCGCTCATCAGCGCCGCCACCAGGCAGAGCAGCGCCACCATGGGCAGCGAGAACTTGATCGCGGCGAGCAGCGCCACGCCGGCCACGACGATCGAGCCGCTGGACTGGATCGCGGTCGGCCGGTGGATGCGCAGCCGGGTGCCGAGCGCGGTGGCCAGGAACGTGCCGACCGCCAGCGCGCCGCCGACCAGGCCCAACGCGGCCTGGGCGCCGAGTTCACGGCCGAAGAAGTCGGTGGTCAGGTCGCCGGCCTTGATGGCGAAGGCGAGGAAGAGAAGCAGGAAGCCGTAGATCCCGCGTAGCGCCGCGGCCCCGATCAACGTGGCGATCACCAGGCGGCCGGCGGGGCGGCCCCGGCCCAGCGGGCGCTCGCCGTCGCGGCGGCGCATCGCCCGCAGTGGGTGCGGCATCCGCTCCGGCGGCTCCGAGTCGGCCTTGGGCGGCAGCCGGAGCGAGACGACCATGCCGATCAGGAAGATCACCGTGGCGACCCGGAGCGGCCACTGCGGCCCGAACCAGAACGCGGCCAACCCGATCGGGGCGACCAGCGCGCCGGCCACCGTGCCGTAGACGCTGGCTCGCGCGCCGACCTGGGACAGCCCCAACCCGTCGGGGAGCAGCCGGGGCACCGCCGCGGACCGGGCCACGCCGTAGGCGCGGGAGAGGGCGAGCACCCCGAAGGCCGCCGGGTAGAGCCCGAGCCCGCCCATGTAGTCGGAGATCAGCCAGGCCAGGAACGCCCGGCCGAGCATGGTGGTGGCCAGCGCGTACCGCCGGCCGTGGCGGAAGTGGTCGAGCAGCGGGCCGACCACCGGTGCGAGCATGGCGAACGGGACCATGGTCACCAGCAGGTAGAGCGCGACCTTGTTGCGCGCCTCGCCCAGCGGCACGTCGAAGAAGATCGTCCCGGCCAGGCCGATGGCGATCAGCGTGTCGCCGGCGCAGGAGAGCGCGTGCAGGTCGAACAGGCGGACCATGCCCACCTCGTTGCCGGCGCTGCGGGCCCGGGCGGTGCCGGCCCGGCGGGTCATCCAGCGCCCGCCGTGCAGTGAGCCCCGCAACAGCAGCCGGGTGGCGCGGATGCCGGTGCCCACGGTCCGCCCGAGGAAGGAGCGGCCGGAGCGGGAGGACAGCGCCATGTGTCCCATCCTGACCCATCTACTCCGTGCGTGCCGCATCACCCGGAGAGAACCCGCCGACGGGCATGGGGAACAATGGTGGAGTGACCAGGCCCGCCTCCGCCCGCGCCCCCCGGCTCGACCAGGTCTGCGCCGCCGCCGTCGAGGTGGCCCGCGACGCCATCACCGAGGTGGAGCCGACCGACGTCGGTGACCACCTCCAGGCCGTCGCCGAGGGCGACCGGGTCGTCACCCACTACTTCGACTGCCGGATGGCCGGTTACCGCGGCTGGCGCTGGGCCGTCACGGTGACCCGGGTGCCGCGCAGCAGACACGTCACCATCTGCGAGACCGTGCTGCTGCCCGGCTCGGACGCGATGCTCGCCCCCGGCTGGCTGCCCTGGCAGGAGCGGCTCCAGCCGGGCGACCTGGGTCCGGGTGACCTGCTGCCCAGCCCGGCCGACGACGAGCGGCTCGCCCCCGGGTACCTGCTCTCCGACGACCCGGCCGTGGAGGAGACCGCCTGGGAGTTGGGCCTCGGTCGGGCCCGGGTGCTGTCCCGGGAGGGGCGCGCGGACACCGCCCAGCGGTGGTACGACGGCGACCACGGCCCGGACGCCGCCATCTCGACCGCCGCACCGGCCGCCGCCCGCTGCGGCACCTGCGGCTTCTACCTGCCACTGGCCGGCTCGCTGCGGCAGTCCTTCGGGGCGTGCGGCAACTTCTTCGCCCCGGACGACGGTCGGGTGGTGAGCGCCGACCACGGCTGTGGCGCGCACTCGGAGACGCTCGTCGACACCACCGAGACGCCGGTCGCCGAGCTGCCCACCATCTACGACGACAGCGCGGTCGAGGCGGTGCCGGTCGGCGGGGCCCCCCGCTCCCGCCGAGGCGGCCGAGCCGGCGGAGCCGTACGCGCACTCCTGACCGGTCAGCGCTGACGCGCGGCGGCGGCCCGGCGGCGACGCCGGTTGGCGTCGTGCCGCATCATCGTGGCCAAACCGGGAAAGCCCCACAGAAAACCGGCAAGACAGGTCCAGAGCCAGTTCTGGTGGCCGTGCGCGGTGAGCCAGCCCCGGCAGAAGATCAGCAGCACCAGACCGGCCACCGCCCAGGCGATCAGCCCGCGACGGCGAACGGCACCATCGGCGGTCGAGCGGCTCCGGCCGCGGCTGTTGCTCCTGGGGCACCGGCCCAGCGTACGTGATCGTTCTTTCCTGTCCGCCGGGTGATCTGGCACGATGCGCGCGACAAACCGGTTGATCGACAAGATGAGGACCCGATGGCCATTGCCCCGCCGGCGGACCACGGCACACCGCCCGATCCCGCGCACCCGCGCAACGCGTTCGACCGCTTCTTCGAGATCTCCGCCCGCCGGTCCACCACGGGTCGGGAGATCCGAGGTGGCTTCGCCACGTTCTTCACGATGGCGTACATCGTGGTGTTGA
>NZ_BNEI01000007.1:0-657231 GCF_027925725.1 Micromonospora sp. AKA38
AGCCGCGCACCAGCCACCAGGCCGGGCGCAGCGAGCGCAGGAAGTCCGCCACCCGGGTGTGCCCGAGCAGCGGGCCGAGTTGACGGTCGAGCAGGCGTAACTGGGTGGTGGCCCGGTCCCGCGCGGCGGCCAGCCGACGCAGGCGGGCCGGTCGGCCGCCCGGCTCCGCGCCGGCTGCGGTCCGCAGTTCCAGCGCGTACGCCTCCGGTGCGCCGAGCCGGTCGACGAGCGTGCCGTCACCCTCGGCTGCCACCTCGGCGAGGTGCTCCGGAAGGTCCTCGGTCAACTCGTCGCGGAGCGTCGGCGGCAGGTCGGCGAGCGCGGCCCGCACCCGGTCGACGTAGTCCGTGATCTCCTGCCCAGTGACGGTCATGCCGCCATCCCCCGATCGTCGAGCAGTGCGTCCATGGTGGTGGCGAACGAGCGCCAGGTCTTGCCGGAGCGGGTGAGCTGGTCCCGCCCGGCGGCGTTCAGCGCGTAGTACTTGCGGTGCGGCCCGGATTCGCTGGGCACCACGTAGGTGGTCAACAGGCCGCCCGCGAAGAGCCGGCGCAACGTGCCGTAGACCGAGGCGTCGCCGACCTCGGTGAGGCCGGCCTCGCGCAGCCGGCGGAGGATGTCGTAGCCGTAGCCGTCTTCGTCCTTGAGCACGGCGAGCACGGCCAGGTCGAGGACACCCTTGAGAAGCTGCGTCGTATCCACGCTCCGCACAGTAGTGCGCAATGCACAGTACCGTCAACGACGACGCACTCCCCCGCTTCGTTGATCAAGGAGTTTGCGTCGGGACTCGCCGCGAACGCCGACGCGAACTCCTTGATCAACCAAGCGGAGGGCGGGCGGCCCACCCGACGAAGCGGTCGAACAGCTCCTGGGGATCCGGGTTGAGTTTCAGCAGGTCGGCGGCGGCCTCGAAGAGGCAGCTCGCCAGGTGGACCGAGAGGGCGACCCGGTCACGCCGGTAGTCCGTCAACAGCAACAGGCGGGCCGGCTGGCACGGCCAGGGGCCGGCGCACACCCGGCAGAGCCAGCGCGGCCGCATCGGCACGTGCGGCCGCATCGCCCGACGACCGCGATCGGGTACGGGATAGCCATTCGACGCACTCATCCCCCGATCGCGTCGCTTCATCATTGACGCTGTCAATAGCCTCCGCAGTTGTCGCCGTATGCGGACCACGCCGCTGCCATCGTCAACACGTGGAGCTGGTGGGCGTGTCGGAGATCCGGGCGATGCTCGGCAACGTGTCACGCCAGCGTGCGTCCGTGATCGCCAATCAACGCAACTTCCCCGAGCCGATCGCCGTGCTGGCGATGGGCAAGGTGTGGCGGAAGTCGGACGTCGAGAAGTGGGTGCGAGAGCACCGCCCGGACCTGCCGACCGACTGATCCGTCGACCAAGGAGTTGCGCGCTAGGCGAGGCTCCAGGCGATGCCGTCGAGGATGTCGTGCTCCGAGGCGACCACCGAGGACATGCCGGCCCGCTCCATGATCACGCGCAGCACCAGCGCGCCGGCGCCGATCACGTCCGCCCGGCCCGGGTGCATCACCGGCTCGGCCAGCCGCTGCTCCCGGGTGGCCCCGAGCAGGTAGGCGGTCACCTCGGCGACCCGCGCGTACGGGACCCGGGCGTGGTGGATGCGACTCGGGTCGTACTCCCGGAGCCCTTCGGCCAGGGCGACCACGGTGGTGACCGAACCGGCGAGCCCGACCAGCGTGACGGCCTCCCGGCCGGGGACGGCGGCCAGCGCCCGGTCCACCGCCGCCGCGATGTCCGCCTCGGCGGCGGCGATCTCGGCCGGCGAGGGCGGATCGCCGTGCAGGTGCCGCTCGGTCATCCGGACGCAGCCGATGTCCACCGAGATCGCCCCGCGCACGCCGTCGGCGCGGGTGCCGACCACGAACTCGGTCGAGCCACCGCCGATGTCGACCACCAGGTACGGCGGTTCGGCGTCGGCGGGCAGCCCGCGCACCGCGCCGGTGAACGACAGCCGGGCCTCCTCGTCGCCGGTCACCACCTCCGGCGGTACGCCGAGCGTCCGCTCGACCATCGCGCGGAAGTCGTCGGCGTTGGAGGCGTCGCGCGACGCCGAGGTGGCGCACATGCGCACCCGCTCGACGCCGGTCTTCTCGATCTCCGCCGCGTAGTCGGCGAGCGCCACCCGGGTCCGCTCGATCGCCTCGGGCGCCAGTGTGCCCGTCCGGTCGACGCCCTGCCCCAGCCGCACGATCTCCATCCGCCGGCTGACGTCGGTCAGCGGCGCCGCCGCCCCGGCGGAGGGATCCGGCAGGTCCGCGATCAGCAGTCGGATCGAGTTGGTCCCGCAGTCGATGGCCCCCACGCGCACGCTCACGGCGCCCACCCTACGGCAGCCCGACGCGACTCAGAGGCGCAGCAGCATGCGGGTGTTGCCCAGGGTGTTGGGTTTGACCCGTTCCAGGTCGAGGAACTCGGCCACACCCTCGTCGTAGGAGCGCAGGAGCTGCTCGTAGACCAACTGCGGCACCGGGGCGCCGTCGATCTCGTGGAAGCCGAAGCCGCCGAAGAAGCCGGTCTCGAACGTGAGCACGAAGATCCGGGCGATGCCCAGCTCGCGGGCCGCGTCGATCAGCTCACCGACGATCCGGTGGCCGATCCGGTGCCCCCGGCAGGACGGGTCGACCGCGACCGTGCGGATCTCGGCCAGGTCCTCCCACATGACGTGCAGCGCGCCGCAGCCGACCACCGTGCCGTCCGGCGTCACCGCCACCCGGAACTCCTGCACGTCCTCGTAGAGCGTCACGGTGGCCTTGCTGAGCAGCCGCCGGTCGTCGGTGTACGTGTCCACCAGCCGGCGGATGCCGCGCACGTCGGCGGTGCGGGCCCGGCGGACCGTGACCTGGTCGACGGTGGTCATCTCACTCCCCGGCGGGCACGTCCACGCAGGGGCCGGCGGCCCACCACTTGTCCACCAGCGCCAGCGTCTCGTCGCCGAACGGGTTCACCCCGGGGCCGGCGGCCAACGCGTGGCCGAGATGCACGTGCAGGCACTTCACCCGCCCGGGCATCCCGCCGGCCGAGATGCCGGCGATCTCCGGCACCTCGCCGATCGCGTCGCGGCGGGCCAGGTAGTCCTCGTGCGCGGCCCGGTAACGGGCGGCCAGCTCCGGGTCCTCGGCGAGCCGGTCGGCCATCTCCTTCATCAGCCCGGCCGACTCCAGCCGGCTGCACGCGGCGGTGGCCCGCGGGCAGGTCAGGTAGAACAGCGTCGGGAACGGCGTGCCGTCAGCCAGCCGGGGCGTCGTCTCCACCACGTCGGGCAGGCCGCACGGGCACCGGTGGGCCACCGCCCGGGTGCCGCGCGGTGTGCGTCCGAGCTGCGCGGCGACCGCGGCCAGGTCGGCCTCGGTGGCCGGTCGGCGTTCCGGCGGGGGTACGGAGTCCGCCGCCGGCTCCTGCGGTGGTACGACGCTCACGGGTTGTGCCTCTCGAAGAAACAGCTCACTTGTCGGGGCGCTCGGCGTTCGCCGCCTGCACGCTCGACCACAGCGTGTCGTACCAGGGGTCGGGCGGTCTCGGCGCCCCCGGCTTCGCGCCCTTGCCGGCGTCCTTGGCGGCCCCGTCCGGGTCGGAGAGCACCACCAGCAGCGTCTCCCCCGGCTTGCCCATGAAGAACCGTTCCCGGGCCTGCGTCTTGACGTACTCCGGGTCCTTCCACTTGGCCGCCTCGGCGGTGAGCCGGTCGATCTCCGCCCGCTGCCCCGCCTGGGACGCCTCCATCCGCTCGATGTCGGTCTGCTGGTCCAGGTAGACCCGGACCGGGTAGGTGTACGCCAGGGCGAGCGCGATCAGCACCGCGAACAGCACGGTGGCGCGCCCGGTGAAGCGCCGGGGTTGGGGTGCGGTGAGCCGCTTGACCGTGCCGCCGGCCGCGGTACGCCGGGCCGCGCCCGGACGGTTCGCGGAGCGTACGCCCTCGGTGACGCGGGACGCGCCGGGTGACCGGCCGGCGGCGCGCGCCTCCGCGCGGACGCCGTCGCGGGCCGTGGACCGGGTTCGGCCCCCGCCCGCCCGGCCGGCCTGACCCGGCCGACGGGCGGGCCGCTGGCCACCCGGTGTGCGGCGCTGCTGCATCGTCACACCCCTCCCCCGGAGCGTCGACCTCAGGCCGAACGGTAACGCGGGAACGCGCCGGCGCCGGCGTACCGCGCCGCGTCGGCCAGCTCCTCCTCGATCCGCAGGAGCTGGTTGTACTTGGCGACCCGGTCGGAGCGGGCCGGCGCGCCGGTCTTGATCTGACCGCAGCCGGTGGCGACCGCCAGGTCGGCGATGGTGGTGTCCTCGGTCTCGCCGGAGCGGTGGCTCATCATGCACCGGAAGCCGGCCCGGTGGGCCAGGTCCACGGCGTCCAGCGTCTCGGTGAGCGAGCCGATCTGGTTGACCTTGACCAGCACCGCGTTGGCGGCCCGCTCGGCGATGCCCCGGGCGATGCGCTGCGGGTTGGTCACGAACAGGTCGTCACCGACGATCTGGATCCGGTCGCCCAGCGCGGCGGTGAGCGTGGCCCAGCCGCTCCAGTCGTCCTCGGCGAGCGGGTCCTCGATGGAGACGATCGGGTAGTCGCCGGCGAGCTTGGTGTAGTAGTTGCTCATCTCCTCGGCGCTCTTGGTGCTGCCCTCGAACGTGTAGGAGCCGTTGTCGAAGAACTCGGTGGCGGCCACGTCGAGCGCGAAGACGATGTCGGTGCCGAGCCGGTAGCCGGCCTTCTCCACCGCCTCGGCGATCAGGTCCAGCGCGGCGGCGTTGGTGGGCAGGTTCGGGGCGAAGCCGCCCTCGTCGCCGAGGCCGGTCGACAGGCCCTTCTTCTTCAGCACCGACTTCAGCGCGTGGTAGACCTCGGCGCCGGAGCGGACCGCGTCCCGGAACGTCGGCGCGCCGATCGGCGCGATCATGAACTCCTGGACGTCGACGTTCGAGTCGGCGTGCGCGCCACCGTTGAGGATGTTCATCATCGGCACCGGGAGCAGGTGCGCGTTGGGGCCGCCCAGGTAGCGGAAGAGGCTCAGCTCGGCGCTGCCGGCGGCGGCCTTCGCCACGGCCAGGGAGACGCCGAGGATGGCGTTCGCGCCCAGCTCGCCCTTGTTGTCCGAGCCGTCGATGTCGATCATCTTCTGGTCGATCAGCCGCTGCTCGCTGGCCTCGTAGCCGATGAGCTGGTCGACGATCCGGTCCTCGATGTTCGCGACCGCCTTCTCGACACCCTTGCCCAGGTAGCGGTCCTTGTCGCCGTCGCGCAGCTCGACCGCCTCGAAGGCGCCGGTGGAGGCGCCGGACGGCACCGCGGCGCGGGCGATCGTGCCGTCGTCGAGCCCGACCTCGACCTCGACCGTCGGGTTGCCCCGCGAGTCCAGGATCTCCCGGGCGACAATTCCCTCGATGGTTGCCACTGAGTCGCTCCTCGTTTGTGTGTTCCGGTCCGGTGTGGGCCGCGACGGTGCGGCTGAGGCAGGTGTTGAACGCAGCGTATCGGTCCCCGCTCTCCGGTACGGCGCTCGGGGCGCACCCCGGGGCAGCGAATGAGACGGACATTCCCGGTTTACCGGTCGTCAACCGGCAACGGGTTTGCGATAGGTTGCGTCGATCGACAAGGCTGGGCATCATGCCTGCCGCTTCGACGACCCTCCGCGTGCTCGCCGCCTCGGTCATCGCGTCGCTCTCGGTCACCGGCTGTCAGGCCCTGGACGACGCGGACGTCGCGCTCGGCCGGGCCGACCTGGTCAACGACCTCGCCGCGCGGATGGACCGGGCGCTGGAGCGGACCTGGGCCGCGGAATACCAGCTCACCGGCGGCGGGACCGCCTCGATCGCGCAGACCGCGAAGCCGCTCCGCTCCACCTACGCCTGGCCCGGCGGCAAGATCACGGTGACCCAGGAGGCGGTGACCCGGTGCGCGAGCACCACCGCCCGCACCTCCTGCACCATGTCCCCGCCGGTGCTGACCGCCGGCAAGCCGTCGGTGATCGTCTACGACGAGGCGCGCAAGCAGGGGCTGGTCACCCCGCCGGCGGTGATCCGGCTGCTCACCGCCGCCGCGCTGGAGCCCCAGGCGGTCATCAAACAGACCGACACCACGCTGGCCGGGCACCACGCCACCTGCATCGACGTCACCGACGCCGGGGAACGCTTCACCGCCTGCGTCACCACCGAGGGGGTGCTCGGCAGCTTCACCGGCACACTCGACGGCAAACCGGCCGAGCTCACCATGAGCCGCTACACCGAGACGGTCGAGGCCGGCGCGTTCGCGGTGCCGGCCGGCGCCGGTGTGGTGGACCGCCGCCCGAAGGCGTCCTGACCCGGCCGCCGGGGCGGCGGTCGATCCGACGCAACCGGGTCGCCGCCCGGCCGTGACCCGGCCGGGCGGCGCGTTCCGTCACGGCACCGTCCACCGCTGGTCGGCGCTACCCAGGCAGGTCCAGATGATCACCTTGGTTCCGTCGCCCGAGTTGTTGTTCGGCACGGCGAGGCACTTGTCGGCGTTCGGGTTGCGCAGCGCACCGTTGGCGGCGGTGACCCAGGTCTGCGCCGCCCTGCCCGTGCAGGGTGCGATCTGCACGGCGGTGCCGTCCGCGGTGCCGCTGCCCCGCACCTCCAGGCACTTGCCCAGGGCGGTCAGCGCGACGCCACTCTGGGTCCAGACCTGGCCCTGGCTCGTGCCGCAGGTCATGAGCTGCATCTGGGTGTCGTCGACCGGCGCGGCGCCGGGGATGTCCAGGCACTTGCCGGCCAGCCCCTTGACCTGACCGGTGCCGCCGCCACCGACGCCACGCTGGATCCAGGACTGGTCCGCCGGGGTGCCGCAGTTGTAGAGCACCACGTCGTTCGGCGCCCACGACGGGGCGACCAGGCACTGCCCGTTGCGCCGATTCTGGAGCTGGCTCTGCAACGCTGCGGTTGTGATCCGCCACTGCTGGTCGGGGAAGTTGCCGCAGGGGTAGGAGACGATGTTGCCCCCGCCCCAGGTGGGCGCCACCAGGCACTCGCCGTTGTTGGCGTTCTTGAGCTGGAAGTAGCCGCTGTCGACCGGGATCATCGTCCACAACTGGTCGGCGTACGGGGTGTCGCAGCTCCAGTACGACGCGGCGTGGTCCGTCCGGGCGGACGGGACCGCGAGACACTTCCCGTTGTTCGCGTTGGCGATCTGCAGCGCCCGGCCGGCCTGCCAGTCCGGTGCCCCGGCGATCGACGTGCCGACCCAGCTCACCACGTCGTCGGTGCGGGTCTCGGTCGACCCCTGCCGGGTCTCGGTCTCCGCCAGGCAGCCGCTCTGCCACGACGTGCTGTGCAACCCGACCAGCTCCGGCCCGCCGGCCGTCTGCCGCAACGCCGGGCCGCCCGAGTCGCCCTTGCAGGTGCTCGTCTGCTGCGGGTTCTGCCCCAGGATCTGCGTGGTCGCCGCGCCCACCGACTGCACCGTGAACGGTGCCACGTGGAGCTTTTCCGGCACCCACTCGGTGGCGGTGCGGCCGAACCCGGCCACCTGGAGCGTCTCGCCGACGGTCGGCACGGTCGCGCCGAGCTTCACCGGGGTGACGTCGGTGACCGCCGCGGCGAGCCGGGCCAACACCAGGTTGCGCTCCGGATGCGGCACCAGTTCGGTCACCGCCCGGCTCTGCCCGGCAGTCGTGCTCAGGTCGATCCGGCCGACCGTCACCGACGTGGCCCGCGGCGGCGGCCCGGCGGTCACCGGCTGCCCGCCCTCGGCGAAGCACAAACTCGCCGTGGCCACCCAGTGCGGGTCGACAAGCACGCCGGAGCAGGCCCGCACCCCGACGTCCACCTTGGCGACGAAGCCGTACGACGCGTCCGCCGGGGTGCCCCCGCTGACCGCCGACGCCGGCATCGGCAGCAGGACTCCCGCGCCGAGCAGGCCGGCGAGCGCGACCAGCCGCGAGGACCGGCCCCGCGTCGTCACCCGATCGGCACGCGCCCTCGACCCGGTCGGATGTCTCCTGTTGACATGCCTCACCACTACCCCCGTTCCCGCGGCTGCCCGCCGCGACTGCCGGCCATCAGCGGCCACGGCCGACCCTAGAGGACGACGGCGGTGAATATGGCCCCGTAACCGGCGGGCTGAGGTGTCAGATGTCGAGCAGGGTGCGCAGGTGACGCGGCGGCGGGCAGTCGTGCGACAGCATCGCGTCGTGCCAGTCGCGCGCCGGCACGCCGTCCGGCCGGGCGGCGGCGATGTCCGCCATCTCGCTGTAGCCGACGAAGTAGGTGGAGAGCTGGGTGGAGGTCAGCAACGCCCGCCGCCACTTGCCGGCCGCCTCGCCCTCCTCCTGGAAGCCGCGCCCGGTCATCAACGCCATCGCCTCGGCCTCGGGCAGGTCGTCGCAGTGCACGAGCTGGTCGAGCAGCGCGTTGATGGTCATCCGGAGCTGCATCTTGAGCTGCTGCAACCGCACCGGCAGCCCGCCGAAGCCGAGCCCGGCCATCAGTTCCTCGGTGTAGACCGCCCAGCCCTCGATGAACACGCCGGACTCGGTGAGCGCGCGCACCCGGGTCGGGCCGGCGTACCGGCGGGCGTGCGCGAGCTGGAGGAAGTGACCGGGCATCGCCTCGTGCACGGTCAGGTTGCGGATCATGTGGTCGTTGTACTCCCGGTAGAACGACTCGACCCGCTGCGCCGGCCAGTCCGCCGGGGTGGGCGCGATGCAGTAGAACGTCGGCACGTCGGCCGTCTCCAGCGGGCCCGGCGAGTCGCAGTAGGCCACCGCGACGCCGCGCGCGAACTCCGGCATCTCCTGGATCACGCACGGGTCCTCGACGAGGCTGACCAGATCGTGGTGGCGGACGAAGTCGGTGGCCTCGTCGACCGTGCCGGAGGCGAGGTCGACGATGGTGGCGTCGTCCGGGTGCTCGGCGGCCAGCAGGTCCAGCGCGCGGCGTACCGTCTCGTCGTCGGCCGGACCGCCGACCAGCTCGACGGCCGCCGCGCGGATCTCGTCGGTGACCCGGTCGAGGTTGGCCCACGCGCGGCGCTGCACCTCGGCGGCGCCCAGCTCGGTGTCGAGCGTGTGCCACAGCCGCGCCTCCCAGCGCCGCCGGCCCAGCCGGGGGTCGCGCCCCGGCCCGGCGTCGGCCGCCAGCCCGGCCCGCAGCCACGCCACGAACTCGTCGAGCGCGGCGATCGCCGCGGTGGCGGCCGGCCCCACCCGGTCGCGCAGCGCCGGCGCCTGGGCGAGCAGCGCCGGCACCTCGTCGCGGACCAGCGCCGCCGCGCCGGTGAACTGCCCGACCGCCGTCTCGGCGTGGACCCGCGGCATGTCCCGCAGCGTCGCGCGCGCGGTCGCCAGCGCATCCGGTACGGCCCAGAGGCGCCCGGCCAGGTGGGTCAGCCGCTCCTCGACCGGGGCGTACGGCCGGGCCAGCAACGCGTGCAGCAGCGGACCCGGGTTGTGCCGCAGTGGGTCCCACTCGTGGCTGCGGATCTCGGAGTCCTCGAACAGCCCGCGGTCGACCAGGGCGCTGAGCAGCGCGTGGTCGACGCTCTCGTCGGTGTCGAGCACGTCGGGGTCGATCTCGGAGAGCGCGTCGGCCGCGTCCCGGAGCATCGCCCGGTCGGCGGCGAGCGCGTCGGCGGAGAGATCGGGCAGGCGGTCGTCGTAGCGGTGGTCCCCGACCGAGGTCGCCAACCCGGGCCGCCCCTCCAGCACGGCCTCGACGATCCGCTCCGCGAGCACCCCAAACGCTTCCATCCCCGAACCCTACCGATCACCCCCGACGCCCATCCCCCGCGATCTTGCAGTTGCGGCCCCTCCGATGCCGGATTCAGCCGATTTGTCGGGGCGGAAAGTGCAAGATCGGCGGCGGGGTCACCGGCGTTCGGCGGCGCGGACCGCGTCGGCGTACGCCAGGGTGGCGCGGCGGAGCGCGGCCTCCGGGTCGATGCCGGCCTGCCGGGCGGCGGCGACGGTGGCCAGCAGGCTCGCGCCGAGCCGCGCCTCCGCGTCCACCTGGGACTCCGCCAGCGGGGGCGGCACGGCCAGCCCCACCCGGCCGGCGCGGTCCAGGATCTTCGCGGCCAGGGCCAGCGCGGGCTGGCTCAGCGCGATGCCGTCCAGCACCGAGTCACGGGTCTTCTCGGCCCGTTTGATCCGCTCCCAGTTCGCCTCGATCTCCTCGATCGAGCCGGCCTGCTCGCCGGAGAACACGTGCGGGTTGCGCCGCACCATCTTGTCGACCAGGCCGCCGGCCACGTCGTCGACGGTCCAGCTCGCCCCCTCCGGCAGGTCCTCCGCGAGCCGGGCGTGCAGCAGCACCTGGAGCAGCACGTCGCCCAGCTCCTCGCGCAACGCGTCGGTGTCGCCGTCGCCGATCGCGTCGTACGCCTCGTAGCACTCCTCCAGCAGGAACGGGGCCAGGCTGCGGTGCGTCTGCGCCCGCTTCCACGGATCACCGCCCGGGGAGGCCAGCCGGTCCATCACCTCGACCGCGTCCAGCAGCCGGGCACCCGGCGGATCCCACGAGCCGTACATCAGCTCCAACTCGGC
Organism: Micromonospora sp. AKA38; assembly: GCF_027925725.1. Classification (NCBI taxonomy): domain Bacteria; kingdom Bacillati; phylum Actinomycetota; class Actinomycetes; order Micromonosporales; family Micromonosporaceae; genus Micromonospora; species Micromonospora sp. AKA38. The sequence goes on from NZ_BNEI01000007.1 coordinate 10,528, forward strand.
CAGGCCGGGCTGCCGGGCCAGCCGCAGCCCCAGCTCGCGGGCGAGCGCCTCGTCGCCGGCCGGGCCGGCCAGCCAGACCGCGCCGCCCTCGGTGGCGGCGGCGTCCAGCAGCGCCTGCGTCGCGCCCTCGGTCACCACGCGCACCTCGGCGCCGGCCGTCCGGACCGCCCGGGTCAGCTCGCTCTCCGCGCCGGTGAGGACCGGCGCGGAGCGTACGGCGTCCCAGGCGGCCGACGTCAGCAGACCGGCCGGCAGCCGGGGCGAGGTGACCAGCAGGACGATGCGCGTGGTCATGCGCCGGGCGCCGCCGACGGGTCGATCACCGGCACCGACTCACCGGTCTCCGGCTCCGGGGTGGAGACGTCGGTGACCGACGAGCCCGGCTCGCCCAGCGGCACGGCCACCGCCGGCACGTCGCCCTTGAAGCTGAGCAGCGGGAACGCCAGCGGGCGGTAGCGCGGGTTGACCGAGACGTCGTACCCGCCGATGGCGTCCGCGAGCACCTTACGGGTGGCCAGCGCGGAGCGGAGCTGCTGCCCGTCGAGCTGGCTGGCCGCGTCGGCGTCCTTCACGTCCGGCGGGATGGCGCCGGCGGCCCGGCCCGCCGCGATCACGGTGGCCAGGTCCTCGGCCGTGGGGGCGGCCGGCTCGCCGGCCGGCAGGCCGGACATGCAGGTGTAGAACTCGGCGACCTTCTTCGCGTACGTCGCGTCGGCGGGCAGCCCGGTCTGCTGCGCCACCTGCTCCGGCGTCACCTGGCCCTGCGGCTGGTAGCCCTTGTCGGCGGCGAGTTCCCGGCACACGTCCGACAGCACGAGGGTGGCGACCACCTGGTCCCGGGCCGGCAGCAACGCGTCGGCCTGACCGGCGGTGGCCGGCTGGCTGGCCAGGCCGTCCCGGACCTCGTCGAGGATCGAGGTGACCCGATCCTCGGTGACGCGGGTGTCGCCGACGTAGGCGGCGACCCCGGGCTCGGTACGGCAACCGGAGAGGGCGACGAGGCCGACCGCCACGCTGGCGACGGCGACAAGACGGCGAGCACGCATGACGGTCACTCTCTCACGCCCCGTATCCGGCTGTGACGCCGCCCACCTCACCGCGCCCCCACCCCGGCCGGCTGTGCCGCCGCCGGTTCCCCCAACACGTCCTTGAGGAGCTGCGCGCACCACTCCAACAGGGCCTGGTCGCGCAGCGGCTCGCCACCGATCCGCCTGGTGCTCGGCCGGGGCACGCTGACCTGGTCGAGCGCCTGCTTGTAGACCGAGTCGGGGTGATAGCGCTTGAGCCGCATCTGCTTCGAGTCGGGCAGCGGCAGCGGGCCGAACCGGATGTGCTTGCCCTGCATCGACACGTCGGTCAGGCCGTAGCGGCGGGCCAGCAGCCGGAAGTTCGCCACCGCGACCAGGTTCTGCACCGGGGCGGGCGGCTCGCCGTACCGGTCGGTCATCTCGGCCACCACCTCGCGCAGCCGCTCGGCGTCGCGGGCCTCGGCGAGCTTGCGGTACATCTCCAGCCGCAGCCGTTCCACGCCGACGTAGTCGTGCGGCAGGTGCGCGTCGATCGGCAGGTCGATCTTGACGTCCACCTCCTCCTCGGCGTGCTCACCCTTGAACGCGGACACCGCCTCGCCGACCATCCGTACGTACAGGTCGAAGCCGACGCCCTCGATGTGGCCGGACTGCTCGCCGCCGAGCAGGTTGCCGGCGCCCCGGATCTCCAGGTCCTTCATCGCCACGTACATGCCGGCGCCCAGTTCGGTGTGCTGCGCGATGGTGGCCAGCCGCTCGTGCGCGTTCTCGGTGAGCGGCTTCTCCGGCGGGTAGAGGAAGTACGCGTACGCGCGCTCCCTCCCCCGGCCGACCCGGCCGCGGATCTGGTGGAGCTGGGCCAGGCCGAGCAGGTCGGCGCGCTCGACGATCAACGTGTTGGCGTTCGGGATGTCGATGCCGGACTCCACGATCGTGGTGCAGACCAGGACGTCGAACTCCTTCTCCCAGAAGCCGACCATCACCTTCTCCAGCGCCTCCTCGCCCATCTGGCCGTGCGCCACCGCGACCCGGGCCTCGGGCACCAGCTCGCGGATCCGGCGGGCCGCCCTGTCGATCGACTCGACGCGGTTGTGCAGGTAGAACACCTGCCCGTCGCGGAGCAGCTCACGGTGGACGGACGCGGCCACCTGCCGGTCGTCGTACGCCCCGACGAACGTGAGCACCGGGTGCCGCTCCTCCGGCGGGGTGGCGATGGTGGACATCTCCCGGATGCCGGTGATCGCCATCTCCAGCGTCCGCGGGATCGGGGTGGCCGACATGGCGAGCACGTCGACCGAGGCGCGCAGCGTCTTCAGGTGCTCCTTGTGCTCGACGCCGAAGCGCTGCTCCTCGTCGATGATCACCAGGCCGAGTTGCTTGAACCGGGTGGCCGCCTGGAGCAGCCGGTGGGTGCCGATGACGATGTCGACGGTGCCCTCGGCGACCATCTCCAGCGTCCGCTCGGACTCCTTCGGGGTCTGGAACCGGGAGAGCTGCCGGATGTTCACCGGGAACTGGCTCATCCGCTCGGCGAACGTGTTGTAGTGCTGCTGCACCAGCAGCGTGGTGGGCACCAGCACGGCCACCTGCTTGCCGTCCTGCACCGCCTTGAACGCCGCGCGGACCGCGATCTCGGTCTTGCCGTAGCCGACGTCGCCGCAGATCAGCCGGTCCATCGGGACGGTCTGCTCCATGTCCCGCTTGACCTCCTCGATGGCGGCCATCTGGTCCGGCGTCTCCTGCCAGGGGAACGCGTCCTCCAGCTCCCGCTGCCACGGCGTGTCCGGCCCGAAGTTGTGCCCCTTGGACGCCTTCCGGGCCGCGTAGAGCTGGATGAGCTGGGCGGCGATCTCGCGGACCGCCTTGCGGGCCCGGGCCTTGGACTTCTGCCAGTCCGAGCCACCCATCTTGTGCAGCGTGGGCTGCTCGCCGCCGACGTAGCGGGAGAGCTGGTCGAGCTGGTCGGTGGGGACGAAGAGGCGGTCGCCGGGCTGGCCGCGCTTGCTCGCCGCGTACTCGATGACCAGGTATTCCCGGCTGGCGCCGTTGACGGTGCGCTGCACCAGCTCGACGTAGCGGCCGATGCCGTGCTGCTCGTGCACCACGAAGTCGCCGGCCCGCAGTTCGAGGGGGTCGATGGTGTTGCGCCGCCGACTGGGCATCTTGCGCATGTCGCGGGTGGAGGTGCCCCGGCCGCCGGTGACGTCGTTGCCGGTCAGCAGCACGAACCTGGACGCCTCGTCGACGAAGCCGGCGGTCAGGCAGCCGCAGGAGACCAGCAGCTCACCCGGGACGGGCGCGGCCGGCACCTCCTCCACCAGCCGGGCGCCGAGCCCGGCGTCGCGGAGCACCTCGACGGCCCGCTGGGCGGGGCCGTGCCCCTCGAACACCAGCGCGATCGACCAGCCCTCGCCGGCCCAGCGCTTCAGGTCGTCGACCACCCGGGCGGTCTCGCCGTGGTAGAGCGGAGCCGGCTGGGCGGCCAGGCTCACCGCGATGGCGTCGTCGGGCGTGACGTCGACCTCGGCCGGCGCGTCCTCCCAGGGCTGCCGGGCCGGCGCGGCCTCTTCGACCATAATTCGGCCTCCGCGCCGGTAGCCGGCGCTCCGGACCGAATGAGGGTCGGCCTCCACCAGACCGAACGGCGCGAGCGTCCACCAGGGCTGGCGCAGGGCGCGGGCCTGCGTGCGTACCTCGGCCAGGGTCTTGAAGGCGGCGGCGCCGAGGTCGACCGGGGCCTGGCCGCCGACGGCGGCCGCGGCCCAGCTCGCCTGGAGGAACTCCTCCGAGGTACGGACCAGGTCGTGCGCCCGGGTGCGGATGCGCTCCGGGTCGCAGAGCAGCACGTGGGTGCCGGCCGGCATGCAGTCGACGAGCAGTTCCAGCGCGTCGTCGCCGATCAGCGCCGGCGCGAGCGACTCCATCCCCTCGACCGGGATGCCCTCGGCCAGCTTGTCGAGGATCTCGGCCAGCTCGGGGTGCTCGGCGGCGAGCGCGGCGGCCCGCTGCCGGACCTCCGGGGTGAGCAGCAGCTCACGGCAGGGCGGCGCCCAGAGCTGCGCCACGCCCTCGATGGTGCGCTGGTCGGCGACCGCGAAGGTGCGGATCTCCTCCACCTCGTCGCCCCAGAACTCGACCCGGGACGGGTGCTCGTCGGTGGGCGGGAAGACGTCCAGGATGCCGCCGCGCACGGCGAACTCGCCGCGCTTGGTGACCAGGTCGACCCGGGCGTACGCCATGTCGGTGAGCCGGCGGGCGACCTCCTCCAGGTCGGCCTCCTCGCCGGCGGCGAGCTGCACCGGCTCCAGGTCGCCGAGGCCCTTGAGCTGCGGCTGGAGCAGCGACCGGACCGGCGCGACGACCACCCGCAGCGGCCCGGTACGCCCGTGCGCGTCGGCCGAGTCGGGGTGCGCCAGCCGGCGCAGCACGGCCAGCCGCCGGCCGACCGTGTCGGAGCGGGGCGAGAGCCGCTCGTGCGGCAGCGTCTCCCAGGACGGGAAGACCGCCACCTGCTCCGGCGGCAGCAGGCTGCCCAGCGCCGAGACCAGGTCGTCGGCCTCCCGGGTGGTGGCGGTGACCGCGAGCACCGGCCGCCCGGCCCCCTGCTCGTCGGCGGCCACCGCCGCGACCGCGAAGGGGCGCAGCGCGGCGGGTGCGGTGAGGTCGAGACCGTCGACCTGCGCGGCACCGGAGCGCGCCAGGTCACGCGCCCGGGCCAGCCCGGGGTCGGCCAGGGCGGCGGCGAAGAGTCCGGTGAGCATCAGTGATCACTTCCAGCGCTTGACACGACGACGACCCCGCGTCCAGCCGGACGGGGGGTGCACCCGTCGAGCCTATCCCTCTCCCGTCCCCCACACCCCCCACCCACACGTCCCGCCGCCCCCCCACGCGCCCCCTCACCCCCCACCCCGCCGCGCGCAGATTCGCGGAAAGAGGGCCTTCGGGGTGCGGACAAGCACGCTTTCCGTGGCTCTGCCGCGCTTCTTGACGGGGTGGAGGGGGCGTGGTGCGGTGGGCGGATGGGTGAGTATCGGGCGGTCTTCGACGCCGAGGTGGTCTTCGCGAACGGGGGCGGCCTGCGCACCGACGGGTTCCGGCTGGACGTGCCCGACCCCGGGATCACCGACGACGAGCTGGCCGCGTTGCTGGTCCGGCACCTGGGGCTGCTCATGGTCGGCGAGGTGCGGATCACCAACCGGACCGTGGTCGAGGAGCCGCACAAGGGTGGGCGCGGCACCACCGTCCCGGCCACCGACGGGCGGCGGCTGGTCGAGCTGAGCCACGAGATCACCGACGGCCTGGTCACGCTGCCCGGCTGGCCGGGGCCACGGATCACCGACTGGCTCACCCGGGAGACCTCCCGCCAGCGGTACGCCCCGGGCGTCGAGTTCCACGTCGGGCGCATCGACATGATCGCCAACACCGGCACGTACGTCGACACGCCGTCGCACCGCTTCGCGGACGGCCCCGACCTGGCCGGGGTGCCCCTGGACCGGCTGGCCGACCTGCCCGGTCTGGTGGTCCGTGTGCCCGCCGGGGTCCGCGCGGTGGACCGCCTGCTGCTCGCCCCGTACGAGGTGGCCGGGCGGGCGGTGCTGCTGCACACCGGCTGGGACACGCACTTCGGCACCGACCGGTACGCCACCGAGGACGCGCCGTTCCTGACCGGCGACGGCGCTTCCTGGCTGGTCGAGGCCGGCGCGACACTCGTCGGAATCGACTCGATCAACATCGACGACATGACGCCGGCGGCGGCCGGCGAGCGCCCGGCGCACAGCGCGCTGCTGGCCGCCGGCATCCCGATCGTGGAGCACCTGACCGGTCTGTCCGAGCTGCCGCCCACCGGTTTCCGGTTCACCGCCGCCCCACCGAGGGTGGCCGGCATGGGCACGTTCCCGGTCCGCGCCTTCGCCACCACCAAACCCTGACCCGGACCACGCACCTCCCGAGCACCGATGCGGCGGGTGGAACGCCATGGCTGTCAAACGAGAGCCGAGACAGCCATGGCGTTCCACCGAGCGGCCAGGCGACAGGTGGCGGCGCGAGGACTGGTCGACGGCGCACCCGGCGCCGGCGTGTTCGTGCGGGGTCAGTAGCGCACGGCGATCCGCCGCTCGACGGCGTCGACCAGGATCTCGCCGCCGTACGGGATGATCAACTGCGGGTCGGTGTGACCGAGGTCGACGTCGAAGACCACCACCGGGTCGTCGACGTAGGGGCCGATCGCCCGCAGGACCGCCGTCCGCTGCGCCTCGCCCCACGCGGCCCGCTCCGCGACGGACAGCGGCCGGCCGAAGTCCCACGCCTTGGGGCGGCCGACCACGATCGCCGGGAAGCCGGCCAGCAGGCCGCGCTCGCCCAGGTTCCGCACGATCCGGAAGACCTCCTGCGCCGACGGCATCTCCTCCGAGGTCTCCAGCAGCAGCACCGAGCCGGCCAGCTCGGCGGCGGACGGCACCCGGTCGGCCGCCGCCAGCCAGTGCAGGATCTCCAGGTTGCCGCCCCAGGTCCGCCCGCGTACCACCCGGGCCGGGCCGTGCCAGCGCCAGCCCGCGCCGGGCAGCATCGGCGGCTCCTCGGTCAGCGTCGTCGGGTCCTGCCAGTCGAGCGGCTCGTCGCCCCACTCGGCGGCCGGCGTCAGGTCGTACCAGTCGGAGGTGAACAGCGCCGCGCGCAGCGAGTCGAACGTCAGCGGGTGCGGGCGGCCGGGCCGGCCGAGGTGCACCAGCACCGAGCCGCCGTGGTAGGCCACCATCCCCAGCCGGTACAGGTGGTTGAGCACGTTCGTGTTGTCGGAGTAGCCGAGGTACGGCTTCGGGTTGGCGCGCAGCACGTCGTCGTCGAGAAAGGGGGTGACCGTGATCAGGTCGTCCCCGCCGACGGTGGCCAGCACCGCGGTGATGGTCGGGTCGGCGAACGCGGCGGTCAGGTCGCGGGCCCGGTCGCGCGGGTCGGCGCCCATCACGCGGGTGGTCGGATACTCCACCGGCACCAGGTGCAGCTCCTCGCGGAGCCGGCGCAGGCCCAGCTCGTACACGTGGGGGAAGAGACCCGGCAGGCCGGCGGAGGGTGAGACGACCGCGACCCGGTCGCCCGGCTGCGGCTTGGTGGGGTAACGCGGCGTCGTCATGATCCGAACGCTATCGGCAGGCACCAGCGAATTCCGCCCGGCGAAACCGCAAAATTGGGGCACATGCCGGCAATAGGCTGGGCGCGTGGACGACGAGCCGGAGCTGCGGACCCGGGACTGGCTGCCGCGCACCGCGGCGCTGGTGCTCGGCACCCTGGCGCTGGCCAGCGCGTTCATCGCGGCCTACGTCGGCGCGCTGCACAAGCCGGAACCACGCGACCTGCCGGTCGCCGTGGTGACCTCCGACCAGCAGGCGCAGGCCGTGATGACCGCCGTCCGCGCCCGCACGAACACCATCAAACCCGTCGGGTACGACAGCCAGGCCCGCGCCGTCGACGGCCTCAACGACCGATCGGTGTACGCGGTGCTCAGCTCCGCCCCGGGCGGCCTGACCCTGGCCACCGCCAGCGCCGGCGCGCCGGCCGCCACCGAGCTGGTCACCGACGTGTTCACCCAGGCCGCCCGGCAGGCCGGGGTGCCGTTGCAGGTCACCGACGAGGTGCCGGTGTCCGACGGCGACCCGCGCGGCCTGGTCCCGTTCTACCTGGCGGTCGGCGTGGTGCTCGGCGGCTACCTGGCCTCCACCGCGCTGGGCATCTCGCTCGGCACCAGCCCGCGCGGGCTGCGCCAGGCCGGGCTGCGGATCGCCACGCTCGCGGTGCACTCCATCCTGCTCGGCAGCATCGGGGCGGTGCTGGTCGGGCCGGTGCTGGACGTGTTCGACCACGACGTGGGCACCATCGCGGTGGTCGGCGCGCTGGCCGCGTTCGCGGCCGGGATGGTGGCGGCGGCCGTGCAGGCGTGGCTCGGCCTGCTCGGCACCGGGCTGGTGATTCTGCTGCTGGTGGTGCTCGGCAACCCGGGCTCCGGCGGCATCTACGCGCCCGAGTTCCTGCCCGCGTTCCTGCGCGGGATGCACCGCTGGAACGTGCCCGGGCTCGCCACCGACCTGTTCAAGTCGGCCGTCTACTTCGACTGGCGCGGTGGCGGCTGGGCGTTGACCGGGCTGCTGGTCTGGGTGGTCGTCGGGCTGGTCGGGCTGCTCACCGCCACGGTGTTCCGGGCCCGTCGGCGGGCCGCGCGGACCGGCCCGGGACGGCACACCGCCGTCGACCGGTGACCGGCCGGCACGTCCCAGAGTGCAGATCATCACGCCGTCCCTCTCCTCCGTCCGGGGCCCGCGCGGATACCATCCAGGGGAGTCGGACAGCGCTGTCCTTCGTCCTCGCGTAAGGAGCGCACCCGTGACCGACCAGCACGACCACGACGGCCCCGACGCCGCTCTCCGGGCCGACATCCGCCGCCTCGGCACGTTGCTCGGGCAGACCGTGGCCCGCCAGGAGGGCCGCCCGCTGCTCGACCTGGTCGAGGAGATCCGCGCCCAGGTCCGCTCCGACGCGCCGGCCGCCGCGCAACGCCTCGCCGGGCTCGACGTCACCACCGGCACGAAGCTGGCCCGCGCCTTCTCCACCTACTTCCACCTGGCGAACATCACCGAGCAGGTGCACCGCGCCCGCGACCTGCGCCGGCGCCGCGCCACCCACGGCGGCTGGCTGGACCAGGCGGCCAAGATGATCGCCGAGCGTGGCGTGCCGGCCGAGGAGATCGCCGCCGCGGCCCGCCGGCTCGCCGTCCGCCCGGTGTTCACCGCGCACCCCACCGAGGCGGCCCGCCGATCCATCCTGTCCAAGCTGCGTGCGGTCGCCGACGAGCTGGACGCCGAGACCGCCAACGCCATCCTCTACGGCGCCAGCGACGAGGGCCCGGCCAACCGCCGCCTCGCCGAGCTGCTCGACCTGATGTGGCAGACCGACGAGCTGCGGCTGGACCGGCCGGACCCGACCGACGAGGCCCGCAACGCCATCTACTACCTGCGCGACCTGCACGCCGAGGCCGCCCCGCAGGTCCTCGACGACCTCGCCGACACGCTGCGCACGCTCGGTGTGGAGACGTCGCCGACGGCCCGCCCGTTGACGTTCGGCACCTGGATCGGCGGCGACCGCGACGGCAACCCGTTCGTCACCCCGACGGTCACCCGCGAGGTGCTGCGCATCCAGCACGAGCACGGCATCGAGGCCACCGAGAAGGCGATGGACGAGCTGATCAGCGAGGTCAGCGTCTCCCGCCGGCTGCGCGCGGTCTCGCTCGACCTCTCCGCCAGCCTGGCGAAGGACCTGGACGCGCTGCCCGAGGTGGCGCCCCGGTTCCGCCGGGTCAACGCCGAGGAGCCCTACCGCCTCAAGGCCCGCTGCGTGAAGGCGAAGCTGGCCAACACCCGGGAGCGGCTGCGCGCCGGCACCGGCCACGTGCCGGGCCGCGACTACCGGGGCGCGACCGAGCTGATCGCCGACCTGGAGCTGCTGCGCGCCTCGCTGGCCCGCAACTCCGGCCAGCTCACCGCCGTCGGGCGGCTGGCCTCCACCATCCGTACGGTCTCCGCGTTCGGGCTGCACCTGGCCACCATGGACATCCGGGAGCACGCCGAGAAGCACCACGAGGTGCTGGCGCAGCTCTACGAGACGGTCGGCGAGGTCTCCGACTACCCGTCGCTGACCCGGCTGGAGCGCACCAAGCTGCTCGCCGACGAGCTGACCGGCCGCCGGCCGCTCTCCACCCAGGACAGCCCGCTCACCGAGTCGGCCCGCAAGACGTTCGACGTGTTCTCCGCGATCCGCGAGGCGCAGGACCGGTTCGGTCCCGAGGTCATCGAGTCGTACATCATCTCCATGACGCTGGGCGTGGACGACGTGCTCGCCGCGGTGGTGCTGGCCCGCGAGGCCGGCCTGGTCGACGTGCAGAGCGGGCGGGCCCGGATCGGCATCGTGCCGCTGCTGGAGACGCCGGCCGAGCTGAACACCGGCGGCGAGCTGCTCGACGAGCTGCTGTCGCTGCCGGCCTACCGGGCGCTGGTGGCGGCCCGGGGCGACGTGCAGGAGGTGATGCTGGGCTACTCCGACTCCAACAAGGAGGCGGGCATCACCACCAGCCAGTGGTCCATCCACCGGGCCCAGCGCGCGCTGCGCGACGTGGCCGCCCGGCACGGCGTACACCTGCGGTTGTTCCACGGTCGGGGCGGCACGGTCGGTCGGGGCGGCGGCCCCACCCACGAGGCGATCCTGGCCCAGCCGTACGGCACGCTGGACGGCGCGATCAAGGTGACCGAGCAGGGTGAGGTCATCTCCGACAAGTACACGCTGCCGGCGCTGGCCCGGGAGAACCTGGAACTGACCGTGGCGGCCGTGCTCCAGGCCACGCTGCTGCACACCGCGCCCCGGCAGCCGGCCGAGATGCTGGAGCGCTGGGACGCGGCGATGGACGTGGTGTCGGACTCGGCGTTCCGGTCGTACCGCTCCCTGGTCGAGGACCCGGACCTGCCGGCCTACTTCTGGGCCTCCACGCCGACCGAGCTGCTCGGCGCGTTGAACATCGGCTCCCGCCCGGCGAAGCGCCCGAACACCGGCGCGGGCCTGTCCGGCCTGCGGGCCATCCCGTGGGTGTTCGGCTGGACGCAGACCCGGCAGATCGTGCCGGGCTGGTTCGGCGTCGGCTCCGGGCTGGCCGCCGCGCGCACGGCCGGGCTGGCCGACGTGCTCGCCGAGATGAACAGGAACTGGCACTTCTTCCGCACGTTCCTGTCGAACGTCGAGATGATGCTGACCAAGACCGACCTGACCATCGCCCGCCGCTACGTGGAGACGCTGGTCCCGAAGAAGCTGCACCCGATCTTCGCCAAGATCGAGGAGGAGTACGAGCTGACCAAGCAGGAGGTGCTGGCGGTCACCGGCTCGCCGGCCCTGCTGGAGAACTCGCCGGTGCTCCAGCGCACGCTCGCGGTGCGGGACACCTACCTGGAGCCGCTGCACCACCTCCAGGTGGCGCTGCTGCGGCAGTACCGCGAGTCCGGCGCCGCCGGGCGTGCGGTGGCGACCGCGCCGGGCGGGCGGCGCGCCCCGAACGACGGTACGGCGCTGGAGCGGGCGCTGCTGACCACCGTCAACGGCATCGCCGCCGGCATGCGCAACACCGGCTGAGAGGTAAGGAGGGGCCCCCGCTTAACGCATTCCGCATAGGCGGGGGCCCCTCTTAACGCCAACGGTTCGGGTTACCAGTCGCCGCCGCCGAAATCGCCGCCGCCGAAGTCCCCGCCGAAATCGCCGCCGCCGAAGTCGCCCTGGCCGGCGAAGTCGCCCTGGCCGCCGAGGTCGCCGCCGCCTGGGTCGCCGTAGTCCTGGCCGTCGCCGAACCCCTCCTGGTAGCCGGCCTCGTAGCCGTAGCCCGGGTCGGCGAACGCGGGCGAGAAGAGCGCGTCCGCGATCAGCATGCCGCCGAGCACACCGGCGCCCGCGCCCAGCGCGGTCTTCCACCACGGCGTGGAATACCAGCCGGCCGGCACCGGCCGGCCCTGCATGTGACCGCCCGGGTAGTAGTAGGGCGTGTGGCTGCCCGGCTGCGGACCGGCGCGGAACGTCTGGCCCTGCACGTTGACCTCGCGCTCCTTGGTGAGCTGGCCGACCCCGCGGGCGGCGGCCAGCGGCGGCAGCTCCGGGCCCGGGTCGATGCCCATCGCCGTACGCGCCGCCCGGATGTACGCCAGCCCCTCCAGCGCGGTCTCCCGGGCCAACGCGAACTGGTGCGGCGTGCGCGCCTGTTCGAGCTGCGAGCCGGCGGCGTTGTAGCGCTCACCGGCGTCGGCCAGCGCCTGGCGCACTGCCGGCGCGTCGCCGTGCAGGTTCATCAGCTGGCCGCCGAGCCGCTCGTACCAGCGCTGCGCCTCGGCCCGCGCGTCCGCCATCTCGTTGGCCCGCCGGGACCTGCTCCCCCACCGCCAGAACACGAACGCACCTCCGAGCATCAGGACCAGGAACAGCCACAGGGCACCTTCCATGACCTCGAACGTACCCAGCTCGCGCACGTCGTACCCGTTTGGCAAGCTCTCCGGCATGAGCTTCTCGACGCTGGCCGTGGTGGTGCTCTGCCTCGCCGCCGGCGGCGCGGTGGGCTGGCTCGCGGCGCGGGCCCGGTCGGCGGCCGACGTGGCCCGGCTGGAGGCGACGCTGGCGGCCACCCGGGAGGGTGAGGGGCGGCTGGAGCAGTCGATGCGCGCGCTCAGCTACGAGGCGACCGCGCAGTCGCAGGAGGCGGTGGCGCGGGCGGTCGCGCCGCTGCACGACTCGCTGCGCCGCTACGAGCAACGCGTCGCCGAGCTGGAGCACGACCGGGTCGACGCCTACGCCGAGCTGCGCGAGCAGGTGCGCGCGATGAGCACGGTCTCCGGTGAGCTGCGCACCGAGACCAAGCAGCTCGTCGCCGCGCTGCGCGCGCCGCAGGTGCGGGGACGCTGGGGCGAGCACCAGCTCCGGCGGATCGTCGAGGCGGCCGGCATGCTGGAGCACTGCGACTTCAGCGAGCAGGTCACCGCCGCCACCGAGCACCAGGGGGTGCGTCCCGACCTGGTGGTGCGGCTGCACGGCGGGCGCACGGTGGTGGTCGACGCCAAGGCGCCGTTCGACGCCTACCTGACCGCGATGGAGGCGCGCGACGAACGCGGGCGGGACACCCAGCTCGACGCGCACGCGCGGCACCTGCGGGCACACGTGGACGGCCTGGCCGCCAAGTCCTACTGGACCGCGTTCGACCAGACGCCCGAGTTCGTGGTGCTGTTCGTGCCGGCCGACCCGTTCCTGGACGTGGCGTTGCAGCGTGATCCCTCGCTGTTGGAGCACGCGTTCGCCCGCAACGTGGTGCTGGCCACGCCGGCCACGCTGGTGGCGCTGCTGCGTACGGTCGCCTACTCCTGGCGGCAGGAGGCGTTGGCGCGCAACGCGGCCACCGTCCACTCGCTGGCCCGTGAGCTGTACGGGCGGCTGTCCACGCTGGGCGACCACGTCGGCAAGCTGGGCAGCTCGCTGAGCGGGGCGGTGACGGCGTACAACCGGGCGGTCGGTTCGCTGGAGGCCCGGGTGCTGGTCAGCGCGCGCAAGCTGGCCGAGCTGGGCGTCTCGGGCGACGAGCTGGCCGCCCCGGCGCAGGTCGAGCTGGCGCCCCGGCAGCCGCAGGCGCCGGAGTTGCTGAACGGGCCGTCCACATCGGCCGAACGGTCGGCGGGCATCGACGTCTAACACGGTCGGTATGACGATGACGGCCGATCCTTGTCACGGAGTGGTCACAAACCCATTCCCGGTAGTGACACGACTCGACACGCCACGAAGGATCTGCGTCACACGCGCCCTGTCCCCTGAAGGGCCCTGTTCTCTGGAGGAAGAGAACGTGAGTCAACCCCGCAATCGGAGCCGGCGCCCCTCCGCCGCGCTCTTCGCCTCGGTCCTCGCGGCCGGGGCCATGACCGTCGGGGGTGGCGCCGCGACCGCGAGCGCGGCCCCCGCCGCCCCCCGACCGTCGCAGCCGACCGCCGCGAAGGCCCTGGGCGCCCACGACGCCAAGCTGCTCGACGTGGCCGAGGCGAAGCACGCGCCGACCGTCACGATGATCATCGCGGCGAAGAAGGGCTCGGCCAAGAAGGTCGTCGACGGGCTGACCGGCCTCGGCGCCACCGTGAGCCAGCGGTACGACCAGGTCGGCTACGTGCTGGCCAAGGTTCCCACCGCCAAGGCGCTCAAGGCCGCCACGCTGCCCGGCGTCGCCGCCGCCGACCTCGACGAGACCATCACGCTCCCCGACCCGACGCCGGAGGCCGCGCCGAACGGCGCCAAGGCCGCCGAGCAGGGTGAGACGTTGGCCGGCCCCGGCGGGGACACCGGCGCGGTCAACCCGTACATGCCGACCAACGAGACCGGCGCGGAGGCGTTCAAGGCCGCCCACCCGGAGTGGGACGGCCGCGGCGTCACCATCGGCATCATGGACTCGGGCGTCGACCTGAACCAGCCGGCCCTCCAGCAGACCACCACCGGCGAGCGCAAGATCGTCGACTGGGTCACCGCGACCGACCCGCTCGAGGACGCGTCCTGGCGCCCGATGACCACCGAGGTCACCGGCCCGACGTTCAGCAACTCGCTGGGCACCTGGACGGCGCCGGCCGGCACCTACAAGTTCAACGTGTTCCGCGAGAACATCACCGCCGGCAGCGACGCGCGGGGCGACGTCAACCGGGACGGGGACACCACCGACGCCTGGGGCATCCTCTACAACCCGGCCAACGGTGACATCCGCGTCGACGTGAACCAGAACAACGACTTCACCGACGACACGGTGATGCGGCCGTACAAGGAGAAGTTCCAGGTCGGCCAGTTCGGCACCGACAACCCGGCCACCGACGTGCGGGAGCAGATCCCGTTCGTGGTCGAGTACCGGCGCAACGTCGACACCACCCCGGTCGGGGGCCCCGGCCTGGTCGACTACGTCAACATCGGCATCGTCGAGAGCACCCACGGCACGCACGTCGCGGGCATCACCGCCGCCAACGACATGTTGGGCAACAGCGCCTTCGACGGCGCCGCGCCGGGCGCCAAGCTGGTCTCCGCCCGCGCCTGCTCGTGGGGCGGCGGCTGCACCGCCGCGGCGCTCACCACCGGCATGGTCGACCTGGTGGTCAACCGCAGGGTCGACGTGGTGAACATGTCGATCGGTGGCCTGCCGGCGCTGAACGACGGCTCGAACGCGCGCGCCGTGCTCTACAACGACCTGATCAACACCTACGGTGTGCAGCTGTTCATCTCGGCCGGCAACTCCGGTCCGGGCCTGAACACGGTCGGCGACCCGTCGGTCGCCACCGATGTGGTCAGCGTCGCGGCGAGCGTCAGCAAGGACACCTGGCTGGCCAACTACGGCTCGGTGGTCCGCAAGGACAACTGGCTGTTCAACTTCTCCTCCCGCGGCCCGCGTGAGGACGGCGGCTTCAAGCCGAACATCACCGCTCCCGGTTCGGCCATCTCCACCGCGCCGACCTGGCAGGCGGGCAACCCGGTGCCGGAGGCGGGCTACCCGCTGCCCCCGGGCTACCAGATGCTGAACGGCACCTCGATGGCCGCTCCGCAGACCGCCGGCGCCGCCGCGCTGCTGCTGTCGGCCGCGAAGGCGACCGGCACCGGCGTCACCCCGGCCGCGCTGCGCCGGGCCGTCTACACCTCGGCCAAGCCGATCGCGGGCGTCCCGACGTACGCGCAGGGCTACGGCATGGTCGACGTGCCGGGCGCGTGGAACCTGCTCGCCCAGGGCGTGCCGACCCGCACCTACACCTCCGAGGCCGCGGTCTGCACCGAGCTGTCGCCGAACCTGACCCGCTACGACCGGGCCTCCGGCACGTTCGTGCCGAGCCCGAACGTGGGCACCGGCGTCTACAACCGCTGCGCCGCCGACCGGGGCGGGCAGAAGGCCAAGGAGAGCCGCTACTACGAGGTCAAGCTGACCCGCACCAGCGGCCCGAACAAGGGCGTCAAGCACCTGGTCGACTTCCGTGGCAACGACGGCACCTGGACCGCCCCCAAGGAGGTCTGGCTGCCGCTGAACTCGACCGTCACGGTCAAGGTGAAGGCCAAGCCGATGACCGTCGGCGCGCACGGCGCGATCATGACCGTCGACGACCCGGCCACCTCGGTCGTCGACTTCGAGGTCGCCACCGTTGTGGTCGCCTCGAACGCGGTGACCGGCCCGGCGTACTCGTTCTCGGCCACCGGCTCGGTCGAGCGGAACAGCTTCACGTCGTACTTCGTGACGGTTCCGCAGGGCGCGGGCGCGCTCCAGGTCAACCTGTCCGGCATCGCGACCGGCTCGCAGACCCGGTTCATCGCCATCAACCCGTACGGCGTGCCGGTCGAGAGCACCGCGAGCACCGCCTGCTACACCAACTTCTCCGACGCCGCCGCCTGCAAGCCGCAGGAGCGCGACTACCAGAACCCGATCCCGGGTGTCTGGGAGATCGAGGTGGAGTCGCGGCGTACGTCGCCAGCGCTTGACAACCCGTTCACGCTCCAGGCGCGTGTGCAGGGCGTGCAGGTGGAGCCCGCCGTGGTCGAACTGCCGTCGGTGACCGCCGGCACGCCGGCCCCGGTGAGCTGGAACCTGACCAACACGTTCGGCCCGGTCCAGGTGACCGGCGTCGGCGGCCCGCTGTCCAGCGTGCGTGCCGAGCGGCCGACCATCACCGAGGGCGCGACCCAGGAGTACACGGTGGACATCCCGGCCGGGACCACCTCGTTCTCCGCCCGGATCGGCAACACCGCCGACCTCGGCGCCGACCTGGACCTGTACATCTTCCGGGGCACCACCGAGGTGGGCCGGTCGGCCGACGGCGACTCGGAGGAGGCCGTCACGCTGACCAACCCGGTGGCCGCCACCTACCGGGTGGTCATCGAGGGCTACGCGGTCGCCGCGGGCGGCACGGCGTACGACTACCGTGACTCGTTCGCGTCCCCGGCGCTGGGCTCGCTCTCCGCGCCGGCCACGCCGCTGTCCCTGGCCAACGGCGCCACCGCCACCCTCACCGGTGCGGTGACCGCGCTCGCCACCCCGGCCGCCGGCCGGGAGCTGTTCGGTGACATGGCCGTCACCACCACCGAGGGCGCGGTCGTCGGCCGCGGTTCGGTGCAGATCCACGCGGTCAACTAGCCGCTGGTACGACGGGAGCCCCGTCCCCCGGTCCGGGGGGCGGGGCTCCTGCGTGCCTCCGGTGGCCCCGAACGGTTCGCCGTGGGCCCGGGGTGCGTCAGGCGGGGCGGGCCGACTCGACGACGAACGGGGTGCCCTGCTGGCAGGTGGTCATCATGCCCGGCTCGGGACGGCCGGTGACCTCCACCTTGGCGCCGGCCTTGAGCAGGTCGCGCGGGCCGCCGACCAGCAGGTGGTCGTCGAGCAGCAGGCAGTTCGGCTCGACGCCGGCGCGGATGGTGCCGCTGATCGTGGTGCCGCCGACGCCCGGCGGCGTGGACGGGCCGCCCTTCCAGGTCGGGTCGGGGCGGCTCGGGCCGGTGCTGGGTGCGGGGTCGGGCTGGCTGGTCACCGGGGCGGCTCCCGTCGGACTCGGGCTGGGGCTGGCGGGCTCGTCGCCCGGGCCGGCGCAGGCGGTCAGCGCGGCACCGGCGATCAGGGCTACGAGCACCGTCCGAGGAGTCTTCATGGTCGGTTGGACGCGTCGGGTGCCGGATCCGTTCCCGGTCAGCCGCGCGCCGCGGCGGCCTTCATGTCGCGCTTGAGCTCCTGCGGCAGCGAGAAGGTCAGCCGCTCGTCGGCGGTGGTGATCTCCTCGACGTCGGCGAAGCCGCGCTCGGCCAGGTGCGCGAGCACGTCCTGGACCAGGTCGTCCGGCACGCTCGCGCCGGAGGTCAGCCCCACGGTGCGGGCCCCGGCCAGCCAGGCGTCGTCGATCTCGTGGGCGAAGTCGACCAGGTGACCGGCGCGGGCGCCGGCGTCGAGCGCGACCTCGACCAGGCGGACCGAGTTCGAGGAGTTACGCGAGCCGACCACGATCACCACGTCGCACTCGGGGGCGATCTCCTTGACCACGTGCTGGCGGTTGGAGGTGGCGTAGCAGATGTCGTCGCTGGGCGGCGACTGGAGCAGCGGCAGGCGCTGCTTGAGCCGGGCCACGGTCTCCAGCGTCTCGTCGACCGAGAGCGTGGTCTGGGAGAGCCAGACCACCTTCTCCGGGTCACGCACGGTGACCTGGTCGACGCTGTCCGGCCCGTCGACGAGCTGGATGTGGGCGGGGGCCTCACCGGCGGTGCCGATGACCTCCTCGTGCCCCTCGTGACCGATGAGCAGAATGTCGTAGTCCTGCTGGGCGAACCGCCGGGCCTCGTGGTGCACCTTGGTGACCAGCGGGCAGGTGGCGTCGATCGCCTTCAGCGAGCGCTCCTTGGCCTGCTCGTAGACCTCGGGGGCGACACCGTGGGCGGAGAAGATGACGGTGGCGCCCTCCGGCACCTCCTCGTTCTCCTCCACGAAGATCGCGCCCTGGGCCTCCAGCGTGCGCACCACGTGCTTGTTGTGCACGATCTGCTTGCGGACGTAGATCGGCGCGCCGTAGAGCTTCAACGCCTCCTCGACGGTCTGCACCGCCCGGTCCACGCCCGCGCAGTAGCCGCGGGGCTTGGCCAGGAGCACGCGCTTGCCGGTCCGGGGAGTCGTCTCAGCGTCAGTCACCCGACCATGGTACGTGCGCCCGCCGCGCCCTCGCCCGGCCTGTCGGCCCCGGGCCGTAGGGTGGGCGGGGTGAGCGCGGGTGAGGTGGGTCGGGGCACACCCCCGGAGCGGAGCACGCCTCCGGAGCGGAGCACCTCCGAGGAGCCGTGGCCGGTCCGGGTGGTCAGCCAGAAGGTCGGCGCCTGGATCGCCCGGCTCGGCTGGGTCTGGGTCGACGGCCAGGTGGCGCAGATCAGCCGCCGGCCCGGCGCCGCCACCGTGTTCCTCACCCTGCGTGACCCGTCGGCCGATCTCAGCCTGACCGTCACCACCAACCGCGACGTGCTCGACGCGGGCGCGCCGGAGCTGCGCGAGGGCGCCCGGGTGGTGCTGCACGCCAAGCCCGAGTTCTACGCCGCGCGGGGCACGCTGAGCCTGCGCGCCGACGAGATCCGCCAGGTCGGCCTCGGCGAGCTGCTGGCCCGGCTGGAGAAGCTCAAGAAGCTGCTGGCCGCCGAGGGGCTGTTCGACAGGTCCCGCAAGCGACGGCTCCCGTTCCTGCCCGGCCGGGTCGGCCTGATCACCGGGCGGGCCTCGGCGGCCGAGCGCGACGTGCTGACCAACGCCCGCCGCCGCTGGCCGGCGGTCGACTTCCGCACCGTCAACGTGGCGGTACAGGGGTCCGCCGCGGTGCCCGACATCGTCGGCGCGCTCAAGGTGCTCGACGCCGACCCGACGGTCGACGTGATCGTCATCGCCCGGGGCGGCGGGGGCATCGAGGACCTGCTGCCCTTCTCCGACGAGGCGCTGTGCCGGGCGGTCTTCGCCTGCCGCACGCCGGTGGTCAGCGCGATCGGCCACGAGACCGACGCGCCGCTGCTCGACTACGTCGCCGACGTCCGGGCCTCCACGCCCACCGACGCGGCGAAACGGATCGTGCCCGACCTGACCGAGGAGGTCCGCCTCATCGGGCAGGCCCGGTCCCGGCTGGAGCGGGCCGTACGCCATCTCGTCGACCGTGAGCAGCACCGGGTCGACCTGCTCCGCTCCCGTCCGGTGCTGGCCCGACCGCAGGTGATGGTCGACCAGCGCGCCGTCGAGGTCACCGCGCTGCGGGACCGCGCCGGCCGGTGCCTGACGCACCGGCTGGGCGCCGCCGACGACGACCTGCGGCACACGCTGGCCCGGCTGCGTGCGCTCTCCCCGGCGGCGACGCTCGACCGCGGCTACGCCATCGTCCAGCGCGCCGACGGCCACGTGGTCCGCGCGGCGTCCGAGGTGGCCAAGGGCGATCCACTGCGGGTACGCCTCGCCGAGGGCGAGCTGACCGCCACCGTCGACGGCTGATGAGATGGGACCGATGACTGAGAAGACCAAGGACGAGCAGCTCAGCTACGAGCAGGCGCGCGCCGAGCTGGCCTCGGTGGTGGAACGGCTGGAGGCGGGCGGCACCTCGCTGGAGGAGTCGCTGGCCCTGTGGGAGCGCGGCGAGCAGCTCGCCGGTGTCTGCCAGCGCTGGCTGGACGGCGCGCGGGCCCGCATCGACGCCGCCCGGCAGCGCGCCGGGGAGTGAGCCCCGGAAGCGGTACGCCGCAGCGGCGTCGGGATGCCACTGCGGCGTACCGGCGACGAGCCGGACGACCTCCGGTCAGTTGAACAGGTTGTACAGCTCCGGCGGCGCCTCGACGACCTGGTCGGCCGGGGGCTTCTGGGCCGCGGCGGCGGCGCCGTAGTCGCTGTAGGTGATCTTGACGTCCTGCGCGGCGCTCTGGCCGGCGGCCGGGATCTTGAGCACCAGCTCGCTGAGCCGGCCCTGCGGGTCGACCTTGGCGGTGAACGGCACCGACTGGGCCTGCGCCCCGAGCGCGGTGATCACGGCCGGGTCGAGCGAGCCCGCCTCGGCGGCCTTCGACACGTCGACGGTGCCCTCGTACGCGCCGTCGCCGCTCTGCCGTACGTCGGTGATGCCCTGGGTGAGCACGGCGCTGCCGGCCGGGTCGATCTTCTCGAAGTCGAAGCCCAGCGCCCGGTTGCCCTTGATCCGGCTTTGGTCGAGGTGCTGGTACTTGCCGGTGTTGAGGTTCTTCACGCCGGGGATCTGGGTGGCGGCGGTGCCGCCCAGCTCCAGCTTGACCCAGCTGTCCGGCTTGGCGTGGATGAGGTCCAGCTTCATCATCAGGTCCGACGACGGGTCACCGATCGTCATCCGCATCTCGGCGCTCTGGCTGGGCTGGTGCACCTGCCCCTCGGCGGTGGAGCCGGCACCGGTCATGGCGAACCGGAAGTTGCCCTCCCGGATCGCGTTGGTGGAGTCGAGCAGCGCCTGCTTGGCCGCGCTGCCGGACGCCGTGGCGCTGGGGGCGACGCTGCCGGAGGCGCCGGCGCTCGGGGTCGCGGAGGCGTCGGACGTGCCGTTGCCGTTGCAGGCCGCCAGGCCGGGAATGAGCAGCGCCGCGGCGAACGCGGTGGCGCTGAAGCGTCGTATCTTCACGTCAACCTCTCCAGGTGGGTCGTCCGGGATCGTGTCCCTTCTGTTCCCTGAAGCGGCCTTCGGCAATCCCGGTCACCCGACCGGGGGGCGTCAGCGCAGCGAGGTGGCGAGTCGGCGCAGCTCCGTCTCCCCCGCGTCACCGACCACGATCACCGTGCGGTTCGGTTCCAGCAGGACGAGCGCCTGCTCGTTGCCGCGGGCGGTGTACCGCTGCCAGCTCAGCCCGTCCGGCAGGTCGGCCGGGCCCTGCGGCTGGCCGTCGCTCAGCTCGGCCGGCAGCAGCTTCTCCGCCGGGATGTTGCTCTCCACGAGCTGCGCGCCCCGACCCTCCGGGGTCAGGTACCCGATGCGCAGCGTCGCGCCGTCCGTCTCGGTCCGGAAGCGGGCGTTCACCGTACGCCAGTCGTCGCCCAGCCCGGTCGGCGCGGCGACCGGGAAGGCGTTGGCCGCGCGGGCCTGCTCCAGCGCGGGCGCCGGGTCGACGGTGACCGGCGAGTCGCCGCCGAGAAAGCCCCGGTAGAACGCGATCAGCAGCGCGATCGGCACCAGCAGGATCAGCAGCGACAGCACCATGTCCTTCGGGGACCGCTCGGAGCGGGCCTTCTCTTTCCCCGGGGGCGGGGCGGGACGCTCACCGGCGTCGGCGTCGGCGGGCGGCGCGGACGTCGACGGCTCGACGAGCGCGGGCGTCCCGTCCGGCGGGGTGGCGCCGGGCCGCACCGGCGGCTGGCCGTCGGGCGGCGTGGCGTCGGACGGTACGCGGTCGGCAGGCTGTGCGGGTTCCACCCGGCCATTGTCGCAGCCCGACGGGGAAGGTGATCCTGGCCTCCTCCGCCCCGCCGGGGCGGCGAACCTGAGATCGTGTGAGGATCAGCGACAAAACCGGCGGCACCCCCGCCGGTCCACCCCGCAACGTCGCGAGGAGGAGGCCGCCATGACAACCACCGGTACGCGGACGCCCCAGGATCTCGACCGCAATCTCGCCCTCGATCTGGTCCGGGTCACCGAGGCCGCGGCCATGGCCGCCGGCCGTTGGGTCGGCCGGGGCGACAAGGAGGGCGGTGACGGCGCCGCCGTCGACGCCATGCGCAAGCTGATCAACTCGATCCCGATGCGGGGCGTCGTGGTGATCGGCGAGGGCGAGAAGGACAACGCCCCGATGCTCTTCAACGGCGAGGAGGTCGGCGACGGGACCGGCCCCGAGGTGGACGTGGCGGTCGACCCGATCGACGGCACCACGCTGATGAGCAAGGGCATGCCGAACGCGCTCGCCGTGCTGGCGGTGGCCGAGCGCGGCGCGATGTTCGACCCGAGCGCGGTCTTCTACATGGAGAAACTGGCGGTCGGCCCGATGTACGCCGACGTGGTCGACATCAACGCCGGGGTCGCCGAGAACATCCGCCGGATCGCGAAGGTCAAGGGCACCGACACCAGTGAGGTGACGGTCTGCGTGTTGGACCGGTCGCGCCACGACGACCTGGTGAAGCAGATCCGGCGCTCCGGCGCCGGCATCCGGCTCATCTCCGACGGCGACATCGCCGGCGCCATCGCGGCGGCGCGCGGCGAGTCGGACGTCGACGTGCTGATGGGCATCGGCGGCACTCCCGAGGGCATCACCGCGGCCTGCGCGCTGAAGTGCATGGGCGGCATGATGCAGGCCAAGCTCTGGCCGAAGGACGACCAGGAGCGGGAGAAGGCGCTGGCCGCCGGGCACGACCTGGACCGGGTGCTGTTCACCGACGATCTGGTCACCGGCGACAACTGCTTCTTCGTGGCCACCGGTGTCACCTCCGGCGACCTGCTGCGCGGCGTGCGCTACCGGGCCGGTGGGGCGTACACCCAGTCGATCGTGATGCGCTCCAAGAGCGGCACGATCCGGGTCATCGACTCGTACCACCGGCTGGAGAAGCTGGCTCTCTACTCGGCTGTCGACTTCGACGGGCGCCCGTTGGCCGAGCAGGAGTGACCACGACCGGGACACCGACGCCAGCGCCGACGCTGTCGACCGGCCGGCGGATCGCCGGGGTGGGGCTGGCCACCGGCGCCGGCGTCCTGGTGGCGCTCCAGTCCCGGATCAACGGCGAGTTGGGCGTACGGCTGGCCGACGGGATCGCCGCCGCGGTGGTCTCGTTCGGCCTGGGCCTGGTGATCCTGCTGGTGCTGGTCCCCGCCACCGGAGGGGGCCGGCGAGGGCTGGCCGCGCTGCGCGGCGCGCTGCGCGCCGGCACGCTGCGGCCGTGGCAGTGCCTGGGCGGCGTGTGCGGCGCGTTCCTGGTGGCGACGCAGGGGCTGACCATCGGCGCGCTCGGCGTGGCCGTCTTCACCGTCGCGGTGGTGGCCGGGCAGTCCGGCAGCAGCCTGCTGGTGGACCGCGCCGGCATCGGCCCGACCGGCCGGCAGGCGGTCACCCCGAACCGGCTGATCGGCGCGGTGCTCACCGTGCTGGCCGTACTGCTGGCGGTGGGCGACCGGTTGGGCGACCCGGGCGCGCTGGCGCTGGCCCTGCTGCCGCTGGCCGCCGGCGTGGGCATCGCCTGGCAGCAGGCGGTGAACGGCCGGGTCCGCGCGGCGGCGGACAGCGCGGTGACCGCCACGCTCGTCAACTTCGCGGTCGGCACGGTGGCGCTGCTCGCCACGTTCGCGGTGGAGGTGGCGGTGCGGGGTCGGCCGACCGGCGGCTTCCCGAGCGAGCCGTGGCTCTATGTCGGCGGCCCGATCGGCATCGTGTTCATCGCGCTGGCCGCCGCGCTGGTCCGGTTCACCGGGGTGCTGCTGCTCGGCCTGGCCACCATCGCCGGGCAGATCGTCGGCGCGGTGCTGCTGGACGTGGTGCTGCCGACCGCCGCCTCCCACCCCGGCCCCAACACCCTCCTGGGCGCCGCCCTGACCCTGGTAGCCGTCCTCATCGCCGCCGGGGGTAAGGCGGGGCCCCCTGTTAACGCCTCCGGTAGGGGCGGGGCCCCCGCTTGACCAGCGCGTCAACAGGGGGCCCGGCCTAACGCGGCGCCGGGGCGCGCAGGCCGGCAACCATCTCGTCGACGATCCGGTCCAGCGGGGTCGGCTCGACGCCGAGCGTGGCGGTGGCCGCGGACGAGTCCAGCACGAACGGGCCGGCGAACTGGTGTGCGGTCTCGCGCAGTTCCCGGGCGAACGGGTTGGCCACGCCGGCCGCCCAGAGCACCGGGTAGGGCAGCCGGGTCAGCCGCGGCGCGGGCGCGCCGGCCCGGGCCGCCGTCCGCCGGGCCAACTCCCGCATGGTGGCCGCCGGCGGGCTGGGCACGTGCCAGGCCCGGCCCCAGGCCCGCGCGTCGGTCGCGACGGCGACCAGGGTACGGGCGACGTCCGGGACGTACGTCCAGGTGTGTGGCGCGTCCCAGTCGACCGGCAGGAACACCCGCTGCCCGGCGAGCACCCGGGGCAGCACCATCATGGCCAGCGAGGTGCCGCCGAGGCCGATGTAGTCGGAGCCGCGTACCTCGGTGACCCGGGCGTGACCGGCGCGGTGCGCGGCCAGGGCGTCGGCCCACATCCGGTTGCGGACCCGGCCCTTGGTGCCGGTGGCCGCGAGCGGGGTCGCCTCGGTCATCGGCGCGTCGACCGGGCCGTACCCGTAGAGGTTGCCGACGGTGGCGAGCACGGCTCCGCTGCGCCCGGCGGCGGTGAGCAGCGCGGCGGCCAGCGGCGGCCAGTCCGTGGCCCACCTGTGGTACGCCGGGTTGGCGCAGTTGTGCAGCGCGACCGCGCCCTCGGTCAGCGCGGTGAGCCGGTCGGCGTCACCGGCGTCGGCGGCGATCCGCTCGACCGCCGGGTGTTCCGGGCCGGTGCCGCGCCGGGTCACCACGCGCACCCGCTCGCCGCGCTCGGCGAGCAGTCGGGCGGTGGCGGTGCCGACGGGTCCGGCACCGACGATCACGTGCAGGGCCATGACAGGTCCACCTTTTCTGAAGCAGTAGTCCGAATGGAGAGCACCGCTCTCGAAAAAGAGCATGACTCACAGAGCGACGGCCGTCAAGAGCAGTGCTCTCTGTTTTGATTGCCGCTCTCGCTCGTGGCACAGTGGGCGCATGGTCGCTCCCTCGCTCCGCGCCCGGGTCCGCGCCGGGATGATCGAAGAGATCAAGGCGGTCGCCCGCCGTCACCTGGCCACCGACGGCGCGGACCTCTCGCTGCGCGCCGTCGCCCGGGACCTCGGCATGGCCTCCTCCGCGATCTACCGCTACTTCCCCAGCCGCGACGACCTGCTCACCGCGCTGATCCTGGAGGCGTACGACGCGCTCGGCGACGCGGTGGAGACGGCCGACGCCGACGCCGACCACGACGACCTGCGCGGTCGCTGGCTCGCCGCCAGCCGCGCGGCGCGCGCCTGGGCGCTCGCCCACCCCGCCGAGTACGCGCTGCTCTACGGCAGCCCGGTGCCCGGCTACGCGGCCCCGGACGACACGGTCGCGCCCGCCCAACGGCCCCCGATGACGCTGCTCGGCATCCTGCGCGACGGGATGGCCGCCGGCCGGCTCGCGCCGCCGGACGAGGAGCTGCCCGAGCCGCTGCGCGGCGACGTGGCCGAACTGACCGCGCTGACCGGGGTGCCGTTGCCACCCGCGCTGATGGTCCGGGCGATGGCCGGCTGGACCCAGCTCTTCGGGCTGATCAGCTTCGAGCTGTTCGGCCGGATCAACCGGGCGCTGCCGCACCGGGACGAGTACTTCGACCACCAGATCGCTCTGACGGCCGACCTGGTCGGCCTGCCCTGACGGCGCCCCTGCAGGGTGTTGAGAAGGGGCCCTACCTCTACCGCAGGCGTTAGGAAGGGGCCCCTCCTTACGTGCCGTCGGAGGAGTGGCCGGGGAAGAGGTGCGCCGTCGGGTCGATGGCGACCGCGGCGTTGTTGACGGCGGTGGCCGCCTCGCCGAAGCCGGTGGCGATGAGCCGGACCTTGCCCGGGTACTCGGTGATGTCCCCGGCCGCGAACACCCGGGGCAGATTGGTGGCCATGGCGCTGTCGACCACGATGTGCCGCCGGTCCAGGGCCAGCCCCCACTCGGTCAGCGGTCCCAGGTCGGCGGTGAAGCCGAGCGCGGCGACCACGGTGTCCACCGGGAGCGTCTCCACCGCGCCGCCGCGTACGGTCAGCTCGGCGCCGGTGACGTGCTCCTCGCCGTACAGCC
This sequence comes from Micromonospora sp. AKA38, assembly GCF_027925725.1. Taxonomy (NCBI): domain Bacteria; kingdom Bacillati; phylum Actinomycetota; class Actinomycetes; order Micromonosporales; family Micromonosporaceae; genus Micromonospora; species Micromonospora sp. AKA38. The sequence goes on from NZ_BNEI01000007.1 coordinate 36,415, forward strand.
GGCTCACCTCGGCGTTGACCACCACCCGCACCGGCAGCGCGCGGACCCGCTCGACGGTGGCGGCGTGCGCGCGGAAACGGTCCCGCCGGTGCGCCAGCGTCACCGACCGGGCCAGCGGCGCGAGCGTGACCGCCCAGTCGAAAGCCGAGTCGCCGCCGCCCACGATGAGCACGTGCCGGTCGGTCAGCTCGACCGGCTGCGGCACGAAGTAGACGATCCCGGCGCCGGTGAAGCTCTCCGCGACCGGCAGCGGCCGGGGCGTGAAGCTGCCCAGCCCTCCGGTCACCACCACCGCGCCGCAGCGGAGCTGCTCACCGCCGGCCAGCCCGAGCACCGGCCGGCCGTCGAGGTAGGACAGCTTCTCCGCGCGTACGCCGAGCAGGTAGTCGGGGTGGTACGGCGCGGCCTGGGCGAGCAGGTTCGCGATCAGCTCCCGGCCCTTGACGGCGGGGAAGCCGGCGACGTCGAGGATCAACTTCTCCGGGTACATCGCGGTGACCTGACCACCCGGCTCGGGCAGCGCGTCGATCACGGCGACGGAGAGCCCCCGGAACCCGGCGTAGTAGGCGGCGAAGAGCCCGGCCGGGCCGGCCCCGATCACCGCGAGATCGACTTCGCGCATGGCGTACCGTCACTTTCGGCCAGGGATCAACCCGTGCTGCCGACGGTAGGCGGGCCGGTGACCTGGGGCAAGGACGCCCCGCCGGTCGATCGATCGCGTCGTCAGGGCAGCCGGAGCGGCGGCGACCCGAGCGGGTCCGGCGTGCCGGTGTCCGCGCGACGGCGGAACAGGATCGCGGCGACCACGCCGCCGAGCAGCCCGAACAGGTGCCCCTGCCAGGAGATCCGCTCGTCGGTGGGGAGGATGCCCAGCAACTGCCAGCCGTAGAGCAGGCCGACAAGCAGCACCACCGCGAAGTTCCACCAGCTCCGCTCCACCACGCCCCGGGTGAGCAGGATGCCGAGGTAGCCGAAGATCACCCCGCTCGCGCCGACCACCACCGAGCTGGGCGAGCCGGTGAACCACACGCCCAGCCCGCTGACCAGGATGATCACCGCGGTGGACCAGAGGAACCGGCGGGTGCCGGCGGCCAGCACGAACGTGCCGAGCAGGATCAGCGGGATGCTGTTGCTGTAGAGGTGGTTCCAGCCGGCGTGCAGGAACGGCGAGAAGAAGACGCCGTCCAGGCCCTGGATGCGGTGCGGGATGATGCCGGCGGTGAGGTCGAGGTTGAGCCGCAGCCCGACGTCGAGCGCCTCGATGAGGAACAGCACCGGCACCACCGCGCACATGGCGACGAACGCCCGGCCGAGCGACGCGTAGAACGCGTCGGTGCCGAACCGGTGGGGGTCTCCGCCGCGCGGGCTGTCCTGCCAGGTCACCTGTCAACAGCTATCAGCAAATGCGGCGGACCGCCACTCGGGCGGACAGACGACGGCGGCGGGACACCCGGATCACCGGGCCTCCCGCCGCCGTTCGACTCGATCAGTACCAGCCCTCGCTCTGCGACTGCTGCCAGGCGCCGCACGGGGTGTCGTACCGGCCCTTGATGTAGCCGAGGCCCCAGGTGATCTGGGTGGCCGGGTTGGTCCGCCAGTCGTCGGCGACCGAGCCCATCTTGCTGCCGGGCACCGCCTGCGGGATCCCGTACGCGCCGGAGCTGCTGTTGGACGCCTTCGGGTTCCAGCCGCTCTCCTTCGTCCAGAGCTTGTCCAGACAGGGGAACTGGTCGATGCCGAAACCCTTGTCCAGCATGACCGCACAGCCGACCTTGCGGTTGCCGCTGTACTCCGCGCAGGACGCCGGAATCGGCCCGTCGTACGGCTTGGCCTTCGCCTCGGCCTCCGCCTTCGCCTTGGCCTCCGCCTCGGCGCGCTCCTTCTTGCGGTTCGCGGCGGCCCGCTCGGCGGCCTTGGCCCGCTCGGCGGCCTCCTTCGCCGCCGCCTTGGCCCGCAGCTTGGCCTGGTACTCGGCGGCGCGCTGCTTGGACGACTGCAGGCGATGGTCGGCCTGCCGTTCGCGCTGGTAGAGGTATTCGGTCCGGTCGACCTCGAGGCCGACCTGCGCGGTCAGGCCCTGCTGCTGGGTCTGACGATCTTCGCCCAGGTAGAAACCGCCGGCGACGCCCACGGAGAGCAGCGCGACAGCGGCCGTACGGGCGCCGAACCGGCTCCAGAGCCGACTCACGAAGTTTCCCTTCGTCGGAGGCAGGGACACGGCACCACGCGTGGCCGCACGGCCGCGCCCGGGTGCCGCGAGCGCCCCGACCCACCGGTCTCCGCCGGCGCACCGGCCCCCGTGGCTCCCGCCGTCGTGGCGGGGAATGCTCGACGAGGTGCCGGGTGCGAATGGGACTCCAGGCACTGGAGTTGTCGGTGACGCTCGATGGACACCATCGCGCACGGTGAGGCGGGTGGGAAACCGCAGGAGGCAAAAGTGATCTGCACCACACTTCAAATAGGGACGAAGTGGGGCATAACGACCAGTCAGCTCGGGATGTCCTCCAGCAGGTCGGTGACCATCGCGGCGATCGGCGAACGCTCCGACCGGCTGAGGGTGACGTGCGCGAAAAGGGGATGGCCCTTCAGCGCCTCGATCACCGCGGTCACGCCGTCGTGCCGCCCCACCCGCAGGTTGTCGCGCTGCGCCACGTCGTGCGTCAGCACCACCCGCGAACCCTGACCGATCCGGGACAGCACGGTGAGCAGGACCCCCCGCTCCAACGACTGCGCCTCGTCGACGATGACGAACGCGTCGTGCAGGCTCCGGCCCCGGATGTGCGTCAGCGGCAGCACCTCCAGCAGGCCGCGCGAGGTGACCTCCTCCAGCACGTTCTCGTGCACCACCGCGCCCAGCGTGTCGAAGACGGCCTGCGCCCAGGGCGACATCTTCTCCGACTCCGAGCCGGGCAGGTAGCCCAGCTCCTGGCCGCCGACCGCGTACAACGGGCGGAAGACGATCACCTTCTTGTGCCGGCGGCGCTCCATCACCGCCTCCAGGCCGGCGCAGAGCGCCAGCGCCGACTTGCCGGTGCCGGCCCGGCCACCCATCGACACGATGCCGATCGACTCGTCCAGCAGCAGGTCGAGCGCGATCCGCTGCTCCGCCGAGCGCCCGTGCAGACCGAACGCCTCCCGGTCACCGCGGACCAGCCGTACCGTCTTGTCGGGCAGCACCCGGCCCAGCGCCGAGCCCCGCGACGAGTGCAGCACCAGGCCGGTGTGACAGGGCAGGCCCGCGGCGGCGTCGACGTCGAGCGCCTCGCCCGCGTACAGCCGGCCGATCTCGTCGTCGGGAAGCTCCAGCTCGGCCATCCCGGTCCAGGTCGGGTCGCTGGCCTGACCGTGCCGGTACTCGTCCGCGCGCAGGCCGACCGAGGCCGCCTTCACCCGCAGCGGCATGTCCTTGCTGACCAGGGTCACGTCGCGGCCCTCGGCGGCCAGGTTGAGCGCCACCGAGAGGATCCGGGCGTCGTTCGACTCGTTACGGAAACCGGGCGGCAGCACGCCGTCGTCGGTGTGGTTCAGCTCCACCCGCAGCGTGCCGCCGGAGTCGTTGGCGGGCACCGGACGGTCCAGCCGGCCGTGCCGCACCCGCAGCTCGTCCAGCATGCGCAGCGACTGGCGGGCGAACCAGCCCAGCTCGGGGTGGTGCCGCTTGCCCTCCAGTTCCGAGATGACCACCAGCGGCAGCACCACCTCGTGCTCGGCGAAGCGGTGGAACGCCGCGGGGTCGGAGAGGAGGACCGAGGTGTCCAGGACGAAGGCCGGGCCGGATGGTCGGGGCTCCTCGGTGCCGGCGGTGGCGGCGGCGCTCCGCCGGCTGCGCGTGGTCCGGCGGGTCGTGGCGGTCGCGGCCGGGGTCGGCTCGGCTCCGGCGGGGGTACGGCGAGTGGTCACAGGCCTGCTCCGCGGATGGGCACCCGGCCACCCGAGTTCCGCCTCTTCCGGTGCCCGGCGGACACGGGGTCGGATGCGGGCCCCGTGCGCGAGGTCGCAGGTCCGGGCTGTCCGGCTGGCCCGGGAAAACCCCGTGCCATGCCTAGACGCTAATCGCCGTGGGCCCGCTCGGCTAGAGCCCTGGGTGGATCACCGGTGAACACGCCGGAACCGGCCGGGATGCATGCCCCCTGCGCGCATCCCGGCCGGGGCCGGAGCCGCCGGCGTCGCTCCGCCACGACGGCGGGCGGGCACGGCGCGTACCGGACGCGGGCCTCAGCCCGGCCGCCGCACCAACGCCCCGGCTCGGGGGCCGGCGGCGGTCGCGCCGAACGACGACCCGGTGTACGTGGTGCCGGCGCGGGCGACGGCTCCGCCGAGCCGAGCGGTCGCGGTGACCCGGACGGCCGGCGACCCGGTCCGTACGCCCGGCGCGTCGGGGCGGGCGGTGACCGCGGCGGGCACGGCGGTGCCGGCGAACGGCGCGCCGGTACGCCCGACCGAGGTCACCACCGTCGGGGCGGGCGCGGCCAGCGCCGAGGCGATGACGGCCTGCGCCTCCCGACGCCGACGGTTCCAGGCGCCCCGGTCACCGTCGAAGTAGCCCTGCCGGTAGCCGAACCGGTAGCCGATCCGATAGCTGAGCTGGCCGTGCAGCCGGCCGGCTGCGTAGCAGGTGGAGCCGAGCACCAGGACGAGGACGACGGCGAGAAAAGGGCTCACCGGGCCACCTCCGCCGCCCGGCTCATCGCTCGTCCGCCCCGGGCAGCGGATCGACCACCAGTAACCGCTCCAGATCGGCGGTGCTGACCTCCTCGACCAACTCCACACTGATCCGGCAGCCGTCGAGGATCACCTCGGCCACCGAGGCCCGGCGGATCTCGCCACCGGAGTCGTAGACCCGCACGCTCAACTCGGGGCAGCCGAGGTGGGTCCGCCAGGCGTCCCACTCCTCCCGGTCGCCGACGTTGAGCGAGAGGTAGCGGCAGCCCCGGGCGAGGTAGAGGCGCCAGGGCGCGCTCAACCCGGCGGAGACGCCGTCCGCGATCAGTCCGAAGGCCTGGGCGCGGGTCGCGAGTTCGGTCACGACGCCCCCTCCGCACCGGCGGAGTGACGCATGTGAGCACTTGTCGTCTCAAGCACGTGACACAACGTAAGTTGTCTCATGGGCGTGACAGTATCAGCTTTTCGTCCGCTTGCCGCCGTACCGGTGTCTATCTATCCTGCCCGGGTGACACCCCTCAACAGCGGTTCTGGAGCGTTGATCGGCAGCCACCCACCGGCGTCACGTCGGCGTGACACCAGCGCGCCGAGCCACCCCGGCGCGAGCGACTGGTCGTACCGTCACGGGGTGAGCGAGACGGCCAATGCACGGAAGATCTCCTTTGCCACCTTCGTCCGCCGCGCGCTGGACGACGCCCGCGCCATGCGCGCGTGGAGCGGCACCGAGGTCTCCCGGCGCACCGGCGTCTCCCGCCAGACCATCAACCGCTGGGTGCGCGGCGACTGGGCGAGCGACCCCGAGGCCGAGCGGGTGGTCGCGTTCTGCGAGGGGCTCGGGCTCGATCCGACCACCGCGTTCACCGCGCTCGGCTGGGACCGGACGACCGGCCCCCGCGCCGCCCCCACGCCGCCCCCGATGGACCCGGACGTCGAGGCGCTGCTGCGCCGACTTGTCGACCCGAACGTCTCCGACGCGGAGAAGTTCCACATCCGGGAAACCATTCGTTACCTCGCATATCGCCCGACACTGCCAGCGAATGTCCGAAATAGGGGTAAACAGGCCGGGTAGTTCTCAGATGGCGAAAGAACGGAAAGGCAGTACCGATCGTTTCGCCTCGGGGCCGGATCGGACCGGCTAGCGTCCACGTTTGTACTGCTAAGGGCTCGTCGTCGGCGGGGGGACGGGACACAGCCGAACCCAGCCCTGCGGGACAGAAGGAGGGGTCTGTCCATGACCCTGAAATGGTTGGCAGTCGTGGTCGCGGTGGTGTCGGTGACATCGTGCGTGACCGGCAACGTGGTGGTCGGCGTGCTGGACGGCGGGCAGCTTCCCCTGGTCGTCAATCTCCTCGCGCTCACCACCACCGGCACGGCGGTGATCCTCGCCGTCGTGGCCGAGTTGCACGACCGGCTCAACGACCGGGTCAGCGCGCTCACCGAGTTCCTGGTGGCGCGACTCAACGAGATCGAGGCGCACACCGGCGACCGGAACACCGGCTTCGTGGAGGGGTACCTGCTCAGCCACGGGCAGGAGGCGGCCGTGGTGCCGTTCGGGCGCCGAGGACGGGGAGCCGCCGAACGCTGAACTCCCGCGTCGTCCCGACGTCACATCTCGGCCACGAATACGCCGCCCGGCGCGGGGTACGCTGTCGCGCGTGCCGCCGTTGAATCTGGGCAACCAGCAGCCGAAGACCCCGTTGGACGCCGAGCACGCCTGGCGGGCCACCGCCGCGCGTGCGGGTGACGTGGTGCTCTTCTTCGACTTCGACGGCACACTGGCGCCGGTCGACGACGATCCCACCGCGGTCCGCCCCGCGCCGAAGGTGCTCGCCGCGCTGGAGGCGCTCGCCCCGCGCGTACGCCGGATCGCGATCGTCTCCGCGCGCCCGGTGGAGTTCCTCCGCGACCATCTCGGCGGCCTCACCGGCGTCGACCTGTACGGGCTCTACGGCCTGGAGCACAGCCACTCGGGCGGCGAGACGGTCACCGAGCCGGCCGCGTTGCCCTGGGTGCCGACCATGGCCGAGCTGGCCGAGCAGGCCCAGGCCGAGCTGCCGCCCGGCGCGCTCGTCGAGTTCAAGCGGCTCTCCGTCGCGCTGCACTGGCGCACCGCGCCGCAGCTCGGCGACCTGGTGCAGGAGTGGGGCCGGGCCCAGGCCGAGCGGCTGGGCCTACGTTGTCAGGCCGGCCGCATGGTGCTGGAGCTGAAGCCGCCCGTGGACCGGGACAAGGGCATGGTCATCGGTGAGACGGTCCGCGACGCCGGCGGGGCGTGGTATTTCGGCGACGACGTCTCCGACATCAAGGCGTTCGCCGCGCTGCGCGCCCGCGCCTCCACCGATCCCGACTTCCTCGGCGTGTGCGTGGCGGTCGCCAACCCGGAGACCGGTCACGAGGTCGCCGACGCCGCCGACCTGACGCTCGACTCCCCCGCCGCCCTGGGCGACTTCCTCACCGCCGCCCTCCCCCACCTGGCCCCCTGAACCCCTGACCCCGCGCCCGCGGGGTGGTGAGGGCGGGCGACGTCAGGCGCCGTAGCGGCGTTGCCGGGTGGCGTACGAGCGCAGGGCGCGGAGGAAGTCGACCTTGCGGAAGTCGGGCCAGTTCAGCTCGCAGAAGTAGAACTCCGAGTGCGCGCTCTGCCAGAGCATGAAGCCGGAGAGCCGCTGCTCCCCGCTGGTCCGGATGATCAGATCCGGGTCCGGCAGGCCCTTGGTGTAGAGGTGCTCGGAGATGTGGTCGACGTCGAGCGTGGTGGCCAACTCCTCGATCGTCCCGCCGCGCGACGCGTGCTCCAGCAGCAACGAGCGGACCGCGTCGGCGATCTCGCGCCGGCCGCCGTACCCGACGGCGATGTTGACCTGGGCGCCGCCGTCGCGGTCCCGGGTGCGCTCCTCGGCGGCCTTCAACGCGGCCGCGTGCTGCGCCGGCAGCACGTCGAGCGCGCCCACCATGCGCAGCCGCCAGGGATTGCCCTGCTCGGCCAGCTCGGTGGTGAGATCCTCGATGATCTGGAGCAGCGGGTCCAGCTCGGCGGCCGGCCGGGAGAGGTTGTCGGTGGAGAGCAGCCAGAGCGTGACGTGCCCGACGCCGGCCGCGTCGCACCAGCGGAGCAGCTCCTTGATTCGCTCGGCGCCCATCCGGTGACCGTCGTTCGGATCGACGAAGCCCATCTCCCGCGCCCATCTGCGGTTGCCGTCGCACATCACGCCGACATGGGCGGGCACCGGCTTGCCCGCGAGCTTCGCGGTCAGCCGGCGCTCGTACACGGAGTAGAGGAGTTTCCGCAGAGTCATCACTTGCAGGGTAGCGACCCACGGGAAAGATCAGTGCCGCGGTGGCGCATCGCGGGACGGCGGGTCGCCTCCGGCCCGGCACGCCGACGCCGGCGTGTCACTCCCCGGTCCGGCGCGACCCCGGCGCGTCACCCCCGGGCCCGGCGTTGGCGCGACGCGTCACCCCCGGGCCCGGCGTTGGCGTGGCGCGGCGGCGGCGATCGCGCCCAGTGTGCGGGCGTCCAGGCGGCCGTCGCCGAGCCCCAGCTCCACCACCGTCCGGTAGACCCGCTCGTCCCGGCCGGCCGCGCCGACCACCGCGTCCACCACCCACTGCCGCCGGGCCAGCCAGGCCGCCGCCGAGCTGTGCCGCAGATGGGTGCCGAGCCGGGCGCGCAGTGCCGCCGCGTACCGCCGGGCCGCCTCGGCGGGCGCGCCGGCCGCCGCCGCCCCGGCCAGCGCGCCGGAGCGCAACGCGTAGAAGATGCCCTCGCCGGTGAACGGGTTGATCAACGACAACGCGTCGCCGGCCAGCACCACCCGGCCCCGGCCCGGCGCCGGCCGGTGGGTGGAGAGCGGCAGGTGGTGCGCCCGCAGGTCGGTCACCGTGGCCGGGTCGGTGCCGGGCAGCAGCGCGGCCATCCGGTCCAGCAGGTGCGCGCGGGTCAGCGGCTCGCCGCGCAGCACCTCCCCGTACCCGACGTTCGCCCGCCCGTCGCCGATCGGAAACACCCACGCGTACGCGGGCCAGCGCGCCGCCGAGGTCACGATGAGCTGCTCGGGTGGGCCGGGCGGCGCCGGCGCGTAGCCGCGGATGGCGAGCGCGAGGTGCCGGTCCGGGTTCACCGGGTGCCCGAGCGCCCGGCGCAGCACCGAGCCGGCGCCGTCCGCGCCGACCACCGCGCGGGCGGTCAACTCCCCGTCGAGCACCACCCGGTCGACGCCGACCTCCACCCGGCGTACCGTGTGCCGCCGCAGCTCGGCCCCCGCCCCGACCGCCGCCCGGACCAGTCGCGCGTCGAACACCCGCCGGGGCACCGTGTACGCGGGCCGGGGCAGCGCGCGGGCCACCGCGCCGCCACCGGGGCCGACCAGGCGCAGCGCCGGCAGCGGCGGATATCCGTCGACCGCGCCGGTCACGCCCAGCTCGGCGAGCACGTCCAGCGCGTGCGCGGCGATCCCGTCCCCGCATGCCTTGTCCCGCGGGAAGTCGTGCCGGTCGAGCAGCAGCACCCGCGTCGCCCCGGCCCGCCGCGCGGCGAGCGCCGCCGCCGCCCCGGCCGGACCCGCCCCCACCACCACCACGTCCCACACCGCGTCACCACCCACCCCCCAATCCTCCCCCGCCCACCTTCCCCCAACCCCCCACCGCGCCGCCCCACCCCACCCTGACCCCGTTGATCAAGAGGTTTGCGTCGGAAAGCGGCTCGAAGTTGACGCAAACTCCTTGATCAACGGGGTCAGGGTGGGGGTGGGGTGGGTGGGGTGGGTGGGTCAGGGGGTGGGGGTGGCTCGGTGGAGGGAGTAGAGGGTGAGGGCGGCGGCGGTGAGGAGGGGGGCGCCGTCTCGGATCAGGCCGTCGGAGCCGAGCAGCCACCAGCAGAGCGGGAGGTCGAGCGCGAGCACGCCGAACGTCACCACCACCAGCGCCCGCCGGGCCCAGCCCTTGCCGCGCAGCAGGAACACGGTGCAGAACAGCACCGCGTAGCTGGCCGCGATGCCGGCGCCGATCCAGAACAGCACCGCGGGTACGGCGGCGACCCCGCCGTCCAGCAGTGACCCGGTCGCCACCAGCGCCGGCACCAGCATCAACGGGCTGTAGGTGAACGCGGCGACCCGGGCGGTCAGCAGCCACCCGTTCGCCTGTGGGCGCTTCGGCGTCACCTCGCGCCAGGCGATCGTCCCGCCCTCGACGACCAGGCCCTTGCGGTGCCGGACCAAGTGCGCCCGGACCGCGTCGGAGCGGTAGAGCAGCACCACCACGGCGACGCAGAGCGCGGTGAGCGCCGCGAAACCGAGCAGGCCGGGCAGCGCCGGCACCCCCTGCCGGGGCACGATCAGGCGGCCCACCGCGAAGACGGTGGTCACGGCCAGGATCAACCCGAACGGGCGGGCCGCCACCCGTCCCCGGTTGACGTGCCCGATCAGGATCAGGAAACCCAGCGAGCGGAGCATCGCCCAACCGGTGCGCACCGCGAGGCCGAACTCCTGCTCCGGGGCGTACCAGTAGTTGAGCAGCTCGACCACGACGGTGGCTCCCGCGGTCACGGCGAGCAGCGTGGTCAGCGCCCGGACGGCGGACGGCCGCCGGACCTCGACAGGTTCGGCGGCCGTCCTCATGGCATCCGTTGTTGCCCGGCGCGGGCAACCGGCACACCTGTTACTTCTGCGGCTCCACGTCCAGCCGGGCGCGCAGCGCGTCCAGCTCGGCCCAGAGCACGCCGGGGAGCTTGTCACCGAACTTCTCGAACCACTCGGTGACCAGCGGCAGTTCCTTGCGCCACTCCTCCGGGTCGACCTTCAGGGCGATCCGGACGTCCTCCGGGGTCATGTCGAGGCCGTCGATGTCCAGCGCGTCCTGCGCCGGGACCATGCCGATCGGGGTCTCCACCGCGTCGGCGGTGCCCTCCAGGCGCCCGATGATCCACTTGAGGACGCGGGAGTTCTCGCCGAAGCCCGGCCAGAGGAAGCTGCCCTCGGCGTCCTTGCGGAACCAGTTGACGTAGTAGATCTTGGGCAGCTTGGCCTCGTCGCCGTCCGTGCCCTTGCCCATCTCGATCCAGTGCCGGAAGTAGTCACCGGCGTGGTAGCCGATGAACGGCAGCATGGCCATCGGGTCGCGGCGCACCACGCCGACCGCGCCGGACGCGGCGGCGGTGGTCTCCGAGGAGAGCGTGGCCCCCATGTAGACGCCGTGCACCCAGTCCCGCGCCTCGCTGACCAGCGGGACGGTGTCGCGCCGCCGGCCGCCGAACAGGATCGCGTCGATCGGCACGCCGTTCGGGTCGTAGTAGTCGTCGGCCAAGATCGGGCACTGCGTGATCGGGGTGCAGAACCGGCTGTTCGCGTGCGAGGAGAGGTTGTCGCTCTCCGGCGTCCAGTCGTTGCCCTTCCAGTCGATCAGGTGCGCCGGCGGCTCACCCATGCCCTCCCACCAGATGTCGCCGTCGTCGGTGAGCGCCACATTGGTGAAGACCGAGTTGCCGCGGTCCAGCGTCCGCATGGCGTTGGCGTTGGTCTTCCAGTCGGTGCCGGGCGCGACGCCGAACAGGCCGTACTCCGGGTTGATCGCGTAGAGGCGGCCGTCCGGGCCGAACCGCATCCAGGCGATGTCGTCACCGATGGTCTCGACCTTCCAGCCCGGGATGGTCGGCTCCAGCATGGCCAGGTTGGTCTTGCCGCAGGCCGACGGGAAGGCGCCGGCGATGTGGTAGACCTTGCCCTCCGGCGAGGTGATCTTGAGGATCAGCATGTGCTCGGCCAGCCAGCCCTCGTCGCGCCCCATCACGCTGGCGATCCGCAGCGAGTAGCACTTCTTGCCGAGCAGCGAGTTGCCGCCGTAACCGGAACCGAAGGACCAGATCTCCCGGGTCTCCGGGAAGTGCGAGATGTACTTGGTCTCGTTGCAGGGCCAGGCCACGTCCTGCTGGCCGGGCGCCAGCGGCGCGCCGATCGAGTGCAGCGCGTGCACGAAGTCGGCGTCGTCGCCCATCGCGTCCAGGATCGAGGACCCCATCCGGGTCATGATCCGCATCGAGGCGACCACGTACGGGCTGTCGGTGATCTCGACGCCGAACATGGGGTTCTCGGCCTCGACCGGGCCCATGCAGAACGGGATGACGTACATGGTGCGACCGCGCATGCTGCCGCGGTACAGCTCCGTCATCGTCCGCTTCATCTCGGCCGGCGCCATCCAGTTGTTGGTGGGGCCGGCGTCCGCCTCGTCGACGGAGCAGATGAAGGTGCGCTCCTCGACCCGGGCGACGTCCGTCGGGTCCGTCCGCGCGTAGAACGAGTTGGGCTTCTTCTCGGGGTTCAGCCGGATCAGGGTGCCGTTGGAGACGAGTTCGTCGGTGAGGCGACGCCACTCCTCGTCGGACCCGTCCACCCACACCACCCGCTCCGGGGTGGTCAGTTCCGCGACCTCTCGGACCCAGGCGAGCAGTTTGGGGTGGGACGTCGGGGCCTGATCGATACCCCGAACAACAGCCGGAGCAACCATGTCACATCTCCTTGTGGTCGACGCTGACCGATCTATGGGATGCACGAGTTCTGGCGGGTGAGGCGCCGCCGTCGTGGAAACCTGGGATTGGGCTCAGCGTAAACCGGGCTGCCTCCCCAGTCAGTGGGACTGGTTGTGAAGAACTGCACAAGGTACGCCCACGCTGCGGCTACACGATCTGATACCCGCTTTCGCGCGCAGTTTCACGCAAATCCTTCGGCGAACCTTCGACCGCCCGACCCGCGGATGCGGGATTACGTGATGCGCCGCATGCATTCGTACGGTCGGTTACGCTCCGCTCACAGACATTCGGAACGGACCACCGGACCGCCTCCCGGCGACCCGGTCGCGGCGGACGGCGGGGAAGTTGTCGCGGCCGACTCGCCGTTGCGGCGGGTCCCCCTTCCCCCCAACCGGTACTCTCGGCGGGTGGCCGCGACGATGACCGGGGACCAACCGGGGGCTCCGCCGACCCGTTCGGGTCCGCTCGGAGCGCTGCTCCACCGCTTCGGCCACCTCATCCACGAGCTGAGCAAGTTCGCCACCGTCGGCGGCTTCGCCTTCCTCGTCGACTTCGCGCTCTTCAACTACCTGTCGAGCGGGCGCGGCATGCCGCCGCTGGCGGCGAAGACCATCTCCACCGTGGTCGCCGCGACGGTCGCCTTCCTCGGCAACCGGTTCTGGACCTGGCGGCACCGCCAACGCTCCAACCCCGCCCGCGAGTACGCGCTGTTCTTCTTCTTCAACGGGGTGGGCCTCGGCATCGCGGTGGCCTGCCTGGCGATCAGCCGCTACGGCCTGGGCGCGATCTGGCCGGCGGTGTTCCAGACGCCCCTGGCCGACAACATCGCCAGCTTCATCGTCGGCACCGGCCTGGGTACGCTGTTCCGCTTCTGGTCGTACCGACGATTCGTCTTCGTCGAGGCGGGAACTCCCCCCGTTCCGGCACCGAGCCGAGATCGAGAGTCCGGGGCGTGACGCACCGCCCATCCCGACCCGCCGGGCCCAGCCGGCCCTGCCCACTGCCCTAAGGTGTTCCGCATGCCTGGAGTCCGTCTGCTGTCCGAGCGCTGGCAGAAGTTCATCCGCGAGGCGGCCAAGTTCGGCATCGTCGGCGGCATCAACACCGTCATCAATTACGCGGTGTTCAATGCGCTGGCACTCACGGTTTTCCGGGACGGCCAACTCAAGGCGACCGTGATCGCGACCGTCGTCGCCACTATCACGTCGTATCTGATGAATCGGCACTGGACGTACCGGGATCGACCGAAATCCGCCCTGCGGCGGGAATACGTCCTGTTCTTCCTGTTCAACGGCGCCGGTCTGGTCATCGAACTCGGCGTCCTGGCGTTGGCGAAGTACGGCCTCGGCGTACACGGCCTGCTGGCGTTGAACGTGGCGAAGACGGTCGGCGTCCTGCTGGCCACCCTGTTCCGCTTCTGGTCCTACCGCACGTTCGTGTTCCAGCCGGTGCCGAAGCACGCCGAGGAGACCTGGCACGCCGTGCCCCGCGACGAGTGGGACAACGTCGCGGAGATGGACCCGGTCGCCGAGCTGGCCGAATCGGTGAGCGAGTTGGAGGAGGAGGAGCCGCCCCCGGGCGCGAGCCGCCCGAGGAGCGACTACACACCGCCACAGGGGCGTACGGCTCCGGTCGACGCCGCGCTGGGCGGGGCGCTCCGCGCCGACCTGGACGCCGAACTGGCCGCCGAGTTCCCGTCCCGCCGCGCCCGCCGCTGAACGTGGGCGCCCGCCCTGGCGCGGCTCACGAGGGGTCGCGGAGCGGCTTCCCCTCGGCCATGTCGGCCAGCATCTCCCGCATCTCGCCGTCGCCCAGGCTGTGCTTGTCGTGGTGGGCCTCGACCAGCTCGTAGAGCTTCGTCTGCACCCGGTCCACGTGTGGCACGTCGTGCAGCACCGACTGGCCCCGCTCACCGGCCGACTCGATGGTCAACGTGCCGCAGCCGAGCATCCGCTCCACGAAACGCTGGTGCATGGCGTGGTCGTTGATCCGGGTCAGCGGCAGGTCCCGCCGGTTGCGGGAGAGCACGCCCTCCTGGAGCAGCACCCGCTCGTTGGTGAACAGGTAGTGCGTGCTGCGCCAGACCAGGAACGGCCACAGGCCCAGCCAGAGCACCAGCACCAGGCCGAGCCCGGCGAGGACGTACAGCGCGATGGCGCCGCCGTCGCCGTCGGGCAGCAGGATCCAGCCGGCGACCACCGCCGCGACGGTGAGCGCCAGCACCAGGAGCGGCCGGATCAGGGCCTTCCAGTGCGGGTGCAGGTGCAGCACGACGTGCTCGTCCTCGGTGAGCACGTCTTCGGGGAACGCCACTTCGAACCTCCTCGCGGAACCGGACGCGCTGACCGTAACCGGTCGGAGCACCCCGGCGGCATCGGCCGCGCGGGCCGCTGCCGCGCCGCACCGGCCGTAGCGCGTGACGCCGGTGGTGAGAAGGGGCCCCATCCATACCGGAGGCGTTAAGCGGGGGCCCCTCCTTTCACCGCAGGTGGAGGACGTCGCCGGCGGCCAGGCGGAGGGTATCGCCGGACGCGTCGACCAGGAGCTGGCCGTCGGGGTCGACGCCGGTCGCGGTGCCGTGCACCTCGCGCCCGTCCGGCAGCAGCACCCGCACCCGGCGGCCGATCGTGGCGCACCCGGCCTGGTACGCGTCGCGCAGCCCGCTGGCCTCCGCGTCGCCCCCGGCATCGCGCCAGCGCGCGTACCAGTCGGCGAGCGAGCGCAGCAGCGCCCGCAGCAGCGGATCGCGGTCGGTGGCGGTGGCGCCGGCGAGCTGGAGCGAGGTGGCCGGCAGCCCGGTCGGGTTCTCCGGCAGCTCGGCGGCGCGCAGCGTCACGTTGAGGCCGACGCCGACCACGATCGCGGGCGGCACGGCCCCGTCGCCGGGCACCGCCTCGGCCAGCACCCCGGCGCACTTCGCGCCGTCCACCAGCAGGTCGTTGGGCCACTTCAGCCGGGCGTCCAGCTCGGCCAGCAGGCGGACCGCCTCGGCCAGCGCGACGCCGGCCAGCAGCGGCAGCCAGCCGTACCCGGTGGCCGGCACCGGCGCCCAACCGCGCTCGGCGACCGCCTCCCCGGGCCGGAGCAGGACGCTTGTCGCGATGCCGGCGCGCGGCGGCGACTGCCAGACCCGGCCCCGCCGCCCCCGGCCGGCGGTCTGCCGCTCGGCGACCACCACCAGGCCCTCCGGTTCGCCGGCCCGCGCGGCGGCCACCACGTCCGCGTTGGTCGAGCCGGTCTCCACCAGCAGCTCCAACCGGCGCCAGGGCCCGTGCGGCGCGACCAGCGCCCGCCGCAGCCGGGCCGCCGACAGCGGCGGGCGGTCCAGATCGGTGTACGGCGAGCCGGGCATCCCGCCAGCCTACGGCCCTCCGGGTTCGCCGGTCGCCGGTAAGCGGTGAGGCGCACTGCACAACCTCACCCACCTGAACCATCGTTATATTCCACGGGTGACTACCGAGACCGGGACCACCATCCACACGACCGCCGGCAAGCTGGCGGACCTGGAGCGACGGCTCGACGAGGCGGTGCACGCCGGGTCGGCGCGCGCGGTCGAGAAGCAGCACGCGCGGGGCAAGAAGACCGCCCGTGAGCGGATCGGGCTGCTCCTCGACGAGGGCTCGTTCGTCGAGCTGGACGAGTTCGCCCGGCACCGCTCGACGAACTTCGGGCTGGAGCGCACCCGCCCGTACGGCGACGGCGTGGTGACCGGCTACGGCACCGTGGACGGCCGGCAGGTCTGCGTGTTCGCGCAGGACTTCACCGTCTTCGGCGGCTCCCTCGGCGAGGTCTTCGGGGAGAAGATCGTCAAGCTGATGGACCTGGCCATGAAGATCGGCTGCCCGGTCGTCGGCATCAACGACTCCGGTGGCGCGCGGATCCAGGAGGGCGTCGCCTCGCTCGGTCTCTACGGCGAGATCTTCTTCCGCAACGTGCGGGCCAGCGGTGTCATCCCGCAGATCTCCCTGATCATGGGTCCGTGCGCGGGCGGCGCGGTCTACTCCCCGGCGGTCACCGACTTCACCGTGATGGTCGACCAGACCTCGCACATGTTCATCACCGGCCCCGACGTGATCAAGACGGTCACCGGCGAGGACGTCGGCATGGAGGAGCTGGGCGGCGCCCGCACCCACAACGCCCGCAGCGGCAACGCGCACTACCTCGGCACCGACGAGGAGGACGCGATCGACTACGTGAAGGCGCTGCTGTCGTACCTGCCGTCGAACAACCTGGACGAGCCGGTGGTGTTCGACGCCCCGGCCGACCTGGCGGTCACCGATTCCGACCGGGAGCTGGACACGCTGATCCCGGACTCGGCCAACCAGCCGTACGACATGCACCGGGTCATCGAGCACGTGCTCGACGACGGCGAGTTCCTGGAGGTGCAGCCGCTGTACGCGCAGAACATGGTGGTCGGCTTCGGCCGCGTCGAGGGTCGCCCGGTGGGCGTGGTGGCGAACCAGCCGATGCAGTTCGCCGGCACGCTCGACATCGCCGCCTCGGAGAAGGCGGCCCGGTTCGTGCGCACCTGCGACGCGTTCAACGTGCCGGTGCTGACGTTCGTGGACGTGCCCGGCTTCCTGCCCGGCACCGGGCAGGAGTGGGACGGCATCATCCGGCGCGGCGCGAAGCTCATCTACGCGTACGCCGAGGCCACCGTCCCGAAGGTCACCGTGATCACCCGCAAGGCGTACGGCGGCGCGTACGACGTGATGGGCTCCAAGCACCTCGGCGCGGACCTCAACTTCGCCTGGCCGACCGCGCAGATCGCGGTGATGGGGGCCCAGGGCGCGGTGAACATCCTCTACCGCGCCGAGCTGGCGAACGCCGAGGACCCGGCCGCCGTCCGCGCCGAGAAGATCGCCGAGTACGAGGACACGCTGGCCAACCCGTACATCGCCGCCGAGCGCGGCTACGTCGACGGGGTGATCCCGCCGCACGAGACGCGGACCCAGATCGTCCGGGCGCTGCGGGTGCTGCGCACCAAGCGCGAGACGCTGCCGCCGAAGAAGCACGGCAACATCCCGCTGTAGGCGTAAGGAAGGGCCCCCTGTTAACGCCTCGCGTAGAGCGGGGGCCCCTTCTCAACACGCGGCCTGGTTCAGCAGCCGGGGTTGGCGGCGACGCACATCCGCGCGGCGGCGGCCCGGGCCACCTCCCGCATCTGCGCCTCGCGCACCTGGGCGTCGGGGAGGTCGGTACGCAGCGCCCCCGCCGGCACGAGGACGCTGACCAGGTCACCCACCCGGACGACCACCCGGCTCTCGAACACCGGCGGGTAGCCGGGCGGCTGACCCGTCGTCGCGTCGGGCAGCACCGTGGCGGTGTGTCGGAGCAGCACCGCCTGGTCGCCGGCGAACCCGCTCTCGGCGATCGTCCAGCGGTGCTCGACCCGCGCGTCGGTCCTTTCCCGATCGGTGTAGGCCTGGCCCGCCGCCTGCCACGCACCGCAGGCCCTCACCCGGTGTTCCAGGTCGCCGATGAACCGGCGGGCCGCGTCGGGCTCGATGCGGTAGAGATCCTGGGTGATCACCACTTCGGGAGTGGTCTGCGACTTTCCGGCCACGACCGCGGCCAGCATCGTCTGGGAACGGGAGTAACGCGAGCGCGGTTCCTCCGCCGGCAGACCCTGGGCCTTACCGCAGAGCTGGAGAAGGTCGTCGACCCGGGCGGGCTCGTCGAGACTCGAGTCGGCCAGACGCTCACCGGTCGGGACCGGCACGTCCCCCGGCGCCAGCATCGCCGCCACCGGAATCTCCGCGTACCCGGGGAGGGTGTCGGCCGCGGGCGGCGGCGGGCCGCCGGCGCGGTCCACCATCGTCGCGGCGAGCGCGGCGACCACCACCACCGACACGGCGGCCAACGCGGCGGTCCGGCGGCTGCGCCGCCGGGCCGTGGCCCGGATCTCCGCCGGCTCCGCCCACCGGACGGTCCGCAGGTCCCGGTGCAGCGCCTCCACGAGCGTGACGTCGTCAGGCATCTGCCGCCTCCTCTTCCAGATCCACGACGGCGAGCAGCCCGGCGAGCGCGCTCCGCCCTCTCGACAGCCGGGCCTTGACGGTGCCTACCGGCGCCTCGGTCTCCCGGGCCACCTCGGCGACCGGCATGCCGAGCAGGTAGTGCATCGCGATGGCGGTGCGTTGCGCCTCGGGCAGTCGGCGCAGCGCGGCCACCACATCCATCGTCTCGGTGCTCGGCGCCGGCACGTGCTCGTCCGCCCCGTGCCGCAGGTAGGCACGGGCCCGGCTGCGCAGGCTGCGCCACCGGCTCACCGCGATCCGGCTGGCCACCACCCGCACCCAGGACTCCGGGTCGTCGTACCCGCGCACGGTCGACCACCGCTGCCAGGCCCGGATGTACGCCTCCTGCACCGCGTCCTGCGCCTCGGCCAGGTCACCGGTGAGCACGTACACGAAGCCGAGCAGCCGTTGCCGACTGCCCCGGTAGAACTCGTCGAAGCCGTCGCTGTCGGGCACTGCCACCTCCCCGTGTTCGCCAGGGACACGCCTGGCGGCGCGGCTCGGGTTGCCCGCTCAGCCGACCAATTTCTCCAGTTCCCCACGGGGGAAGCCGCCGGCCGGGATCCGTTCGCGGACCGCCCGCCGGACGGCGGTCTGGACCGCGGCGTTGATCGGGGTGGGCACCCCGTGCAGGCGGCCGAGCAGCACGATCTCGCCGTTGAGGTGGTCGGCCTCGGCGGAGCCGGCGCCCCTGGCGAGGCTCTGCCAGGTGGAGCCGCCGGACCGCGTCTCGCCGTCGACCGGTCGGTGCGCCACCAGGTCACCGCGCGCGGCGGCCTCCTCCTCGCGGGTCGTGTGCGGGATACCGGCGGCGGCCAGCGCCGCCTCGCCCTCGGCGCGGACCCGGGCCGACAGCGGCTCGGGCACGTCGCGGCCGAACAGCGCCTGGAGGCTGTTGCCGAGGTTGGCCAGGAGCTTGCCGTACTTCCAGCGCATCACGTCGTCGCGGACCGGGGCGACGAACCCGGCGGCGGTCAGGTCGGCGGCGACGGCCCGCCCGGTGTCGTCGGCGCCGGTCGGGTAGCGCCCGAGGTGCAGCATCCCCGGGTGCGGGTGCCCGTTGGCGATCACCACGCCCGGTTCCAGGTGGGTGGCGGGCAGCCACACGCAGACCGGGTGCACCCGGGCGAAGAGCCGCAGCGCGGCGGGTTCGTTCGCCACCCCGTTCTGGGCCAGCACGACCGGGAGCCGCTCGCCCGCCGTGCCGCCGCCCGCCACCGGCGCGTCGGCCCAGGTGGTCAGCGCGGCGACGGTGTCCTGCGACTTCACGGTGAGGACCAGCACGGTGTCGGCCGGCAACGGTGGGCCGCCCGGCCCGGCCGCCGCCGGCAGCCGGCCGGACACCGTGCCGCGCGGCGTCCGCAGCGTCAACCCCCGCTCGCGCAGCGCGTCCAGGTGGGCGCCGCGGGCCACCAGCGTCACGTCGCGGCCGGCCTCGGCCAGCAGTACGCCGATGGTGCCGCCGACCGCGCCCGCTCCGATGATCACGTATCGCACCGGTCCGATTCTGCCTCGCCGGGCCGGGTACCGCCCGGAACGGTGGCGTGTCCCGGTGCGACGAGGCGTGCCGCGCCGCGGCGCGGGCACCGGACCGGCGGGTGCCGGAGCGCGGGGAGGGGTCAGCCGGTGAGGCCGGTGTCGGCGAGGATCGGGCCGGCCAGCAGCAGCGCGCCGGCGACCAACGCGCCGACGCTGACCAGCAGGAACACGGCCACCCAGAACAGCGGCGGGAACGGCGTGAGCCGGGCGAGCTGGTCGGCGTCCGACTCCGGCATCCGGCCGCGGCTGCGTTGGCGTCGCAGCTCGAACACCGGGCGTACGCCGCCGAACAGCAGGAACCAGACCGACGTCCAGGCGAACGCGGCCTGGACCTGGGGCGGGGTGTACCAGGACACGGCGAGCACCAGACCGCCGGTGACCAGCAGCGACAGCGCGCCGAACAGGTTGCGGATCAGCACCAGCATGGCCAGCAGCAGCGCCACCGCGACCCAGAGCAGCAGCGTGATCCGGTTGCCGGCCAGCAGCCACGCACCGGCCAGGCCGAGCAGCGAGGGGGCGACGTAGCCGGCGAGCAGCGTGAGGATCATGCCCGGTCCGGAGGGCCGGCCGGCGGAGAGCGTCAGCCCGGACGTGTCCGAGTGCAGCCGGATGCCGTGCAGCCGCCGGCCGGTGAGCAGCGCCACCAACGCGTGGCCGCCCTCGTGGGCGATGGTCACCGCGTTGCGGGCGATCCGCCACGGCAACCGGGTGGCGACCACCGCGAGCGCGACCACGGCGGTGAGCACCACCAGCAGCGGGGGCGGGTCCGGCTGGGCGCTCAGCAGCGTGTCCCAGAGCGTGGTGAGACCGTCGATCAGGGGCATGGGCGGGGAGCCTACCGGCCGGAGTCGTGTCGATCGACCGGCCCGGCCTCGTAGAGTGTGAGACTGATCGGACGAGGCACCGGAACGGAGGTGAGGTTCGTGAGCGCAGCTCCGTGGGAGCCGCCGAGGTCACACATTGGTCTGTGGACCGAGACCGACTACCTCGCGTTGGACCACGGCCTCGACCGCATCGAGCTGCTCGACGGGAGCCTGATCGTGACCCCTGCCCCGAGCAAGAGGCACCAGTTGGTGTCCTGGAACCTGGTGGACAGCCTGCGCCGGGCTGCCCGCCCGCTCGGATTGTTGGTGTTCGAGGCGGTGAACCTACGGCTCGGCGTCAATCGCATGGTCATCCCCGACGTGGTCGTCGCCGACACGGACGACGAAGGCACCGTGGTCGAGGCCGGCGAGGTCAGGCTGGTGTGTGAAGTCGTCTCGCCCGGCAACGCCGCCGCCGACCGGCTGGTCAAGATGCAGCTCTACGCGATCGCCCGCATTCCGTGGTACCTGCTGGTCGAGCAGGACGGTGACAGCCACTCGCTGCGGCTGCACCGGCTCGACGGGGAGCACTATGTCGAGGACGCGGTGGCGAAGGCCGGCGAGACACTGACGGTCACCGAGCCGTTTCGCTGGGCGATTGACCCGAGCGTGCTCCGCTGACCTGAACTCGCGCGCCACCAGGGACGACGATACTCGTCGATGAAAATTTCCTTGCTTCCTATTGCGATGCAGGGCAGTTATCTCCAAAGATGGGCGTCAATCAGTTGACGTCCTCTGGAGGCAAACCATGGCCCGTACCAGACTCTCCGTACGCCGGCTCCTCGCCGCCGGCCTGGCCGTCGCCGCCACCGCGGCCGCGGCCCTCGTGGCGACCGCCGGACCGGCCGCCGCGGCGACCACGCCCGGCATCGACGTCTCCCGCTACCAGGGCACCATCAACTGGACCAGCGTGCGGAACTCGGGCATCCAGTTCGCCTTCATCAAGGCCACCGAGGGCACCACCTACAAGGACCCGAACTTCAACACGAACTACGTGAACGCCTACAACGCCGGCGTGATCCGCGGGGCGTACCACTTCGCCCGGCCGAACATCTCCGCCGGCTCCACCCAGGCCGGCTACCTGGCCAGCAACGGTGGCGCCTGGTCCGCCGACAGCCGGACGCTGCCCGCCGCGCTGGACATCGAGGCCAACCCGTACAGCGGCGGCTACTGCTACGGCCTGAGCACCACCGGCATGCGCAACTGGATCCAGGACTTCCTCAACACCTACCGCTCCCGCACCGGCCGGTACGCGGTCATCTACACCACCACGAGCTGGTGGAACCAGTGCACCGGCAGCTGGACCGGGCCGTGGGCCAACCACCCGCTGTGGCTCGCCCGCTGGGCCAGCTCGGCCGGCACGCTGCCGGCCGGCGCCCCGGTCTGGAGCTTCTGGCAGTACACCAGCACCGGAAGCGTCTCCGGCATCAGTGGCAACGTCGACCGCAACTACTGGAACGGCGACCGCACCCGGCTGATCGCGCTGGCCAACAACACCTGACGGACGTGCACGGAGCGGGACCGCCCCGAACCGGGGCGGTCCCGCTGTCGTCGTACCGTCTGATCGAAGCTCAGGCCCGGCGGCGCGAGGCGACCGGCACGGGCACCGCGGCAGGCCGACGGGTCCAGCGCCACGCCGCGACCCCGGCGACGGTCAGGGTGAGCACCCCGAGGACCGCGACCGGCGCGGACAGGCCGGCGGTGATCAGGAGCAGGACGGCGTCGCCGAGCGCGACCAGCATCCACAGTGCCAGCCGGGGGCCGGTGTCCCTGCGTCGGTAACCCATGTCGCACCTCCTTCGTCGTCGGGGTATTCATACCCCCGACTACGGAAAGTCATGCGAACAAGTTTCGCGGGCGCGGGAATCGCCGGGTCAGTTCTTCCGGTCCGGCACGAAACCCTTGGTGATCACGTCGAAGGCGGCCAGGTTGGCCTGCCAGTCCTTCGCCGGAACCTCCCAGCGCAGCGCGTAGCCCCGGTTGCTGGCCGTGGCCACGCCCCGGTTACGCACGTGGAAACGGGTGCCGTTGTCGCGCGTCTCCAGCCAGTCCCAGTCGGCGCAGGTGCGGTAGTAGCCCTTGCACGGGACGATGTCGACAAGCTCGTAGTTGTTGACCCGCGAACGCCGGTACGGCTCCTGCTCCCGCCAGTCGGCGAGCGCGTCCTTCTCCGGCCGGTCCGTCCACTGCATGAACAGCACCCGGCGGGCGCCGCCCACCTCGTAGAGCACGACCTGGTTGTTGCCGGGCCGGGCCTGCCAGCCGTTCGGGATCGGCACCTTGAAGCCGTTCGAGCCGGTGTAGTAGCGCCAGCCGGCCGGCAGCACGAACCCGGTCGGCGACGGGCTGGCCGACGGGCTCGGGCTGGTCGACGGGCTGGCCGACGGCGCGCTCGCACTCGGTGAGGCGCTGGCGCTCGGCGCGGGCGGGACCGCCGATGCCACCGAGGAACCGGTGGTCGGTCGGCCGCCGTCACCCCCGTCGTCGTCGCCGTTGTTCAACAGCGGCACGGCCACCGCCAGGCCGACCAGCAGCACCAGAACCAACGCGCCGAGCAGCAGGTTGCGCCGGTTCGGCGCCGCCTTGACGCCCGGCAGCACGGTCGCCCGACCGGTCGACGACACCGGGCCACCCGCCGCCGGGCTGACCGGCGCGGATCCGCCCGGAGCCGGGCTGACCGGCGCCGGGGCCGGACGTTGCGCGGGCGCGGCGGCGACCGGCTCACCGTCGAGCCGGGTCTCGTCGAGCGCCGGGTCGGCGTCGTCCACCCGGGTCTCGTCGACCGGCGGATCGGCGTCGAGCTTCGTCGTCGGATCGGCGACCGGCGGCGTCACCTTCGCGGTCGGTCCGGCGTCCGAGGTGGACGCCGGCACCTTCGCGGTCGGCTCGGCGACCGCCCCACTCGCGGCGGCGGCCACCCCGGACGCCGAGGTGGAAGCGCGTTCGACCTGGTCGTCGGCGGGGCGCGGCGCGGGCACCAGCGGGGGTCGCGGCGCGCGCGGACCGTTCGGCCCCGGCCGGCGTACGCCGTCCAGCAGCGAGATGCCCTTGGCCCGCCGGCCGCCGACCTTGCGCAGCATGCGCTCCGCCACCTCGGCGGTGATCCGCTCGTCCGGATCCTTGCGCAGCAGGCCCTGGAGCACCGGCTTGAGCGGCCCGGCGTTGCGCGGCGGCGGCATCGGCTCGGTGGCGAGCGCGGCCAGCGTGGCGATCGCCGACGGGCGAGCGTACGGCGACTTGCCCTCGACGGCGGCGTAGAGCGTGGCGCCCAGCGACCACAGGTCGGCCTCCGGACCGGCGGTGCCGTCCCGCGCCCGCTCCGGGGAGATGTACGCCGGGGAGCCGAGCACCATGCCGGTGCGGGTCACGTTCGGGTCGCCCGGAATGGTGGCCAGGCCGAAGTCGGTGAGCACCACCCGACCGTCCTCGCCGAGCAGCACGTTGCCCGGCTTCACGTCGCGGTGCATGATGCCGGCCTTGTGCGCGGCCTTCAACGCGCCCAGCACGCCGAGACCGATCTCGACCGCCTTGGCCACCGAGACCGGGCCGTCCTCGGCGATCGTGTCCTGCAACGACTTCGAGGCGACGTACTCCATGACGATCCACGGGTCGCCGTCGGTGCGCAGCACGTCGAAGATGCGGACCACGTTGACGTTGTTGAGCCGGGCGATCGCGCGCGCCTCACGCAGCGAGCGTTCCCGCATCTCACGGCGCTCGTCCGGGGTGAGACCCGGCGGCGGGACCAGCTCCTTGATGGCGACGTCGCGGTGCAGCACCTCGTCCCGCGCCTTCCAGACGCGGCCCATGCCGCCCTGACCGAGCGGCGTGATGAGCCGGTATCGGTCAGCGACGAGTTGGGGAAGCGCGTTCGACATCGCAGAAACGGTACCCGGCCGGTCCGACGCGCACACCGCCGGCACGCCACTCTACGACGAAGGTCGAGTTCGCGACGCGTACCCTTGGGTCATGTCTGCCGAAGAGCCGATGTTCCGGGTCGTCCGCGGCGTGCCCACCGCCGAGGAACTGGCCGCCCTGGTCGGCGCGGTCATGGTGCGCACCCGCCCGGTCACGGCCCCCGCGCCGGCCGCCCTCTCGCACTGGACGCGCAGCGCCCGTCCGGCCGGCGCGACGCCGGTCGCCGGCCCCGGCGCGTGGCGCAGCTCCGGCCTTCCCCGCTGAAACCTTCCCCGCGTACGCGAGCGGTGCCGGGACTGCCAGGATCAGCGTGGAGCTACTAACCTCACTCTGGGAAACCGTTCGGTGACGGGCAGGGAGGTCCGATGATCCCGGAGGACAACCAGCCAGCCGGCTGGCTGCGCGGCTACGGCGGCATCGAGGCCGATATCCGACAGATGCGCGAGTTCGCCGACCGGCTACAGGACGAGGTCACGCGCAACTACTCGCCCCGCCTCTCCTACATCGCCGACGACATGAAGGCCCCGGTGCCCAACCCGGCCGATGCCTTCATCGAGCTGGTGCAGTTCCTCCAGGCCCACCACGAGACGCAGAAGGCCGCGGTCAGCGCCGTGTGGGACCTGGCACCCGCCACCGGCCGGCTCGCCGAGGCAGCCGGCCGGATCGCCGCCCGCTACGACGACTCCGACGCCTTCTCCTCCGCCCGGGTCGCCGACGTCGAACGGGCGCTCACCGGCCCCACCACCGCCGCCGGGGCGCGCCCCACCCCGCCACTCACCGACCCCACCGGCCCCGATCAGGGGCGGGTGGTCCTGCCGTGATCGAACGGGGCGGCGGTCGCACCTCCGGGCTCACCGACTGGCGACTGATGGACGTGCTCAGCATGTGGGCGTGCCTCCAGGACCAGGACACCGCCGGTCAGTGGAAACAGGTCGCCGGCTGGCGCAAGGTGTGCGACCTGGCGCTGGCCCACCTCGGCCGGCTCCGGGAATACCGGCGCGGTCTCGCCGAGGCGTGGCCACCCGAGACCAACGCCGCCGCCCAGGCGTACGTCGGCGAACTCGACCAGCTCATCGACCGGGTCCAGCGCACCCACGACGCCGCCGCCGCGAACTACGACGCGCTCGCCGCCGCCGCGCGCGCCATCGGCAGCGCCCGCAGCGAACTTCGACCGCTGTACGACGAGTTCGCCACCAAACTGCGGCAGAAGCAGGCGTACGAGGCGACGATCGCCGACCCGAAGGCGGTTGCCGGAAGCCGACTGCCGGAGCGGCCCCCGGTGACCGACGACGACCTGGAGCAGTTGAACGTACGGGCACGCGGGTTGATGACGGGGTTGAGCGGAGAACTCCAACTGGCCCAGGTCATGCTCCAGCGGCCGCCGGCCGTACCTAGGCCAGGAATTGAAACAAACAATCCCGATGTTTATGGATCAACGGGGGCAGCGCCCATAATTCCGCCGATAATGCCAATGCCCATGGATCAGGTTGGCAAAAATCCAACTGCGGCCGGAGTCGCCAACGTGGGGAAAAATCCGATATCCGTTCCAACTGCGCTCGGCGTTGGACCGATCCTTGGTGGCGCTGGACCACTAGTGACATCTCCACCTCCGACACAACCATCGGCGTCGAGTGGGGGAGCAAACCCGACTCCGTCAGGCGGCGGTCTCCTGCCGCCGATCGAGCCCGGCTTAGGCCAGTCACACACCGCGCTCGAAAAGCGACTTGGCCTGCCGGGCGGCCGGTCAACCTCAGGGGGCAACCCACACACTGCATCGCCGCGCCCCTTGCCGCCCGGCGGCATGATTGGCCAACCTCCAGGAATGGGATCAGGTCAGGCACCCCACAGGGGATCTACCCCACGTCGGATAAATCCTGTTGGCGGCGTGATTGGTGGCGGCGGTGCCGGCACCACTCCGAGCGGATCCGCGGGATCCCGTCCGGGGATCGGACGGGGTCTAGCAATGGGACCTCAGGGCGGGTCACCGCTCACCGGTTTTCCTAACTCCAGCGGTCGACCACGCCAGCAGGAATTACAGGGGCCCGCGCAGGCTTGGGATCCAGACCATCCATGGGAAACCAGGGAGGGAGTTAGCCCAATCGTTCTCCCTCCAGAGGAGGAAGGCCCGATCGACCCCGGCCCAGCGATCGGACACACCCGTTGAGTGAATCCAAATGCGAATTGGCTTGATAGCTTTTACCACAGTTCTAATCTCGACCCACCTGTCACTGACACATCCCGTCACCGCCTCACCTGACCCAGCCGTTCAGATTCGGAAGGATCAGTGGCATCTTGGCTTTCTGAACGTTGACTCAGCGCACCGGATCAGCCGAGGCGCTGGAGTGCTGGTTGGAGTTCCCGACACAGGAGTCGATCCACATCCCGACCTTGCAAGGAATGTAACAAAGGGCAAGGATTTAATCGCCGGAAGCGGCGACGGACAGCGAGACCAAAACAGCCATGGAACGGCCATGGCCGGCCTAATTGCTGCCCACGGCTCCGACGACGATGGCGGAGCGATGGGTATAGCGCCGGATGCCAAAATTCTCCCGATTGTTTCTTCAACTTCAGATAACTACGGAGATGCCGACACGCTCGCCGAAGCAATAAATTACGCCATCACACGGCATGTCGACGTTATTAGCATCTCCAGCGCAGGCGTAACGAGCGAGCAATTGGTGCAAGCAGTTGACAATGCCCTGGCCGCAGATATCGTAGTCGTTGCCGGGGTCGGAAATCACCCTGAAGCTGCCAGCGTGGGCTACCCGGCCGCCCAGGAAGGCGTGATTGCGGTCGGCGGCGTCGATCGCCGGGGACAACATGCCGCAATTTCTGTCAGTGGACCAGAAGTGGACGTCGTAGCTCCTGCTGTCGACATCTACAGCACCAGCTTTGGCGGCAAGTACTCGAAGGGCACGGGAACTTCCAGCGCCACCGCGATTGTTGCCGGCGCTGCTGCTCTGATCCGCTCCAAATATCCCCACCTCCCCGCTGAGGAGGTCGCGCACCGCCTTACCGCGACCGCTGTCGACAAGGGGCCGCCCGGTCGCGACGACCAGTACGGGTACGGGGTGATCGACCTGGTCGCGGCACTCACCGCCGACGTACCCCCGCTCGGTTTCGAGTCCACCGGGGTGACCGCCCCGGCACCGACGGCAGCCGCGCCCGGGGCCGGCCATGACGACGGCACGTTCCGGGGCCTCGCGACCCTCGGGGTGCTGCTGGCCGCTGGCGGCGGCTATCTGGTCTGGCGGCGTCGTCGACGTGCCGACGACCCACCACCGAGGGAGAGCCGGTAGCGTCGGCGGGGTGTCGACCTCCGCGCCGCTGCGCCTCGTACTCGCCTCGCAGAGTCCTGCCCGCCGCAAGCTGCTCCAGGCCGCCGGGATCGAGCCCGATGTGCTGGTCAGCGGCGTCGACGAGTCGCAGGTCATCAGTGACCGGGCTGAGGAGTTGTGCCTCGAACTGGCCCGGCTGAAGGCGCAGGCCGTGCTCGGCCGGCTGCGTTCCGTCCCGGGCGAGCGCACGCTGGTGCTCGGCTGTGACTCGGTGCTCGCGTTCGACGGCGAGATCCTCGGCAAGCCGGCGGACACGGCCGACGCCACCGGGCGGTGGCAGCGGATGCGCGGGCGCAGCGGCGTGCTGCACACCGGGCACTGTCTGATCGACGTGGCAGCCGGGGCCCGCGCGGAGGCGGTCGCCTCGACCACGGTGCACTTCGCCGACATCAGCGACGAGGAGATCGTGGCGTACGTGGCGACGGGCGAGCCGCTGGCGGTGGCCGGGGCGTTCACCATCGACGGGCTGGGCGGCGCGTTCCTGACCGGCATCGAGGGTGATCCGGGCACGGTGGTGGGGCTGTCCCTGCCACTGTTGCGCCAGCTTCTCGGCGAGTTGGGGCTGAGCGTCGTCGACCTGTGGACGAAGGTCGCGCCAGGCGGCCAGGAGATCGAACATCTCGGCTAACGTCCGGGCATGAGCACGAAGCCGTTGCCGCTGACCACGGAGCTGTACGCCTACCTGGTGGCCCACGGGTCCGCGCCCGACGAGATCGCCCGGGACCTGGCCGAGGAGACCCGGGCGGCCCTGCCGGCCGAGGCGGGCATGCGGGTCGCGCCGGAGCACGTGGCGGTCCTGACGTTCCTGGCCCGGCTGGTCGGCGTGCGGCAGGCCGTGGCGGTGGGCGCCTGCACCTGGTTGCCCGCGCTGGCGATCGCCCGTGGGTTGGCCGACGGCGGCCGATTGGCCTGCTTCGACACCTTCGAGGGGGACACCGGGGTGGCCCGCCGCCACTGGGCGCGGGCCGGCGTCGAGGAGCGGATCGACCTGCTTACCGGGCCGGTCGCGGACCGGCTGCGTGAGCTGCCCCGGGAGCGGTACCTCGACTTCGCGTTCCTCGGCGCGGACGCGGCCGAAAACGCGGTCCACTGGGACGAGCTGGTGCCCCGGATGTGTCCCGGCGGGGTGATCACGGTCGACCGCACGCTCCGCGCCGGCCGGGTGCTCGCTCCGCGTGACGCGGACGACCGGGCGGTCGCCGCCTTCAACGACGAGGTCGTCGCGGACGCCCGCGTCGAGGTGGTCATGCTGCCGATCGCCGACGGGGTAACCCTCGCCCGGGTGCGCTGAGCGGGGGCAGGGCGCGGCCCAGGCGGACGGTCAGCAGCACGGCCGCCGCGATGAAGCATGGCAGCATCAGGAAGGCCGGGTGCGGTCCGACGCCGTCGGCCACCCAGCCGAGCGCGACCGGCGCGATCCCGAAACCCACCGCCATCGAGTACGACGACCAGCCCGCCGCCCGGTCGGCGGCCGGGCCGGCCACCGCCAGCGCGATGGAGATCGCCAGCGGGTAGTGCAGGGCGTTGCCCAAGCCGAGCACGATCAGGCCGGTGACCGCCAGCCAGCCGATCGGGCTGGCCCAGAACAGCGCGAACCCGGCGAGCGACACGGTGAACGCGCCGAGCAGCAGCGGCACCGGTGGCCAGCGCAGCGCCGCCCGTCCCCCGGCGACCCGCCCGGCGAACATGCCGCAGACGATCGCCGCGACGGCCGCCGACGCGCCGCCGGCACTCAGCCCGGCGTGGGTACGCAGCACATCGGCGGTCCAGAGCGACAGGCAGACCTCGATCGAGCCGGTGACCGCCATCAACACCCAGGCGATCCAGTACGCGCGCGGCAACCGTCCCGACGCCGCCGGCCCGTCGGCGTCGGCAGCCCGGAGGGAGGCTGGTCGAGCGGGGCGGCGACCCGCGCCGAGCTCGGCCGGCCCTCCAGCGGGAACGACGGCCGGCCCCGTGGCAGGGACGGCCCCAGCGGGAACGACGGCCGGCCCCGTGGCAGGGACGGCCCCAGCGGGGACGGCGGTCGGTGCCGCGGCAGGAACGACGGCCGGCCCCGCGGCGGGGACGACGGCCGGCGCCCCGACGGGGACGGCGGCAGCCGCGGTAGCGGGGGAGCGCTTCGGCAGGCGTACCCGGAAGGTCAGGGCGGTGAGCGCGACCAGCGTGATCAGCCCGACCTCGACGGCGGTCACGGGTCGCCAGCCGAGGCCGGCGTCGACGGTGGCGCCGATGGTCAGCGGGGCCAGGATGCCCATGCCGGCGCAGACTGCGTTGGCCTCGGTGAGCGCGGCCGGGGCGGCCGGGCCGTGCCGGGCGGTGAGCACCACGTTGACGCCGCTGATCACCATCATGCCGAAGGTGGCGACGACCGCGACGGCGGCGATGGTGGCGGGCGGCGGGTGGAGCACGCCGAGCGCGGCGACGCCGGCGGCCACGCCGGCGAGGCCGAGCCAGACGGCCGGGCCGCGGCCGTAGCGGCGGGCGACCGGGGCGAAGAGCGCGCCGCCGGCCAGCGCGCCGACCGCGATGCCGGTGCTGTGCAGGCCGGCCACCGCGGCGCTGGTGCCCTGCTCGTCGCGGAGCAGCGGTACGACAGGGCCGAACCCGTAGAGGAAGAAGCCCCAGAGGCCGAGCTGGGCGTAGGCCAGCCAGGTGGTGCGGTCACGGGTGAGGCGGGGCACCGGCCCGACGCTACGCGCGCGTGACCGGTACCCCGCCAGCAGTGAGAGGCAGCTCTCGCTGCGGTGTGAGAAGGGGCCCCACCTCTACCGGAAGCGTTAACAGGGGGCCCGGCCTTTCACCGGACGCTGCGGGCGAACTGGCGGGCGGCCCAGACGACCCCGGCGACGGCGAGCACGGCGATGATGCTGAGCCCCTGCCAGACCTTGTCGTTGCCCAGGTCGCCGGCGAACAGGGCGCGGGTGCCGTCGACCGCCCAGGAGAACGGGTTCCACTTGGCGACGCCCTGCAACCAGCCGGGGGCGAAGGTGAGCGGCAGCAGGATGCCGGAGAGCAGCAGCACCGGTTGCGCGACGGTGTTCATCAGCGGGGCGAGCGCGTCCTCGCTCTTGACCTTGAGCGCGACGCCGTAGGAGACGGCCGAGGTCATCAACGCGATGAGGGCGAGCATCAGGTACGCCAGGAGCAGGTAGCCGATGAAGACGCGCAGGTCGAACAGGACCGCCAGCAGCGTGATGATGACGGCCTGCGCGATCAGCGAGACCACGTCGCGCAGGGCACGGCCGAGCAGCAGGGCGAGCCGGCTGACCGGGGTGACGCGGGAGCGTTCGATGACGCCGGCGCGCAGCTCGGCGATCAGGCCGAAGCCCTGGAACAGGCCGCCGAAGATGGCCAGCAGGACCAGCAGGCCGGGCACGAAGATCTTGTACGCGGCGGCCTGGGTGGGCGCGTTCAGGGCCGGCTTGAGCAGCGGGGCGAAGAGCAGCAGGTACATCACCGGCTGGAAGACTCCGACGAAGACCCAGACCGGGTTGCGGAGCAGCAGTTGGGCCTGGCGCTGGAAGATCAACCAGGTGTCGCGGGCGAGTTTCATGACAGGCTTCTCCGGGGGTCAGGACTCGCGCAGCGAGCGGCCGGTCTTGGTGAGGAAGACGTCGTCGAGGCTGGGTCGGTGCAGCTCGATCGAGCGCAGCTCCAGCCCGGCGTGGTCGAGGCGGCGCAGCACCTGCGGGATGGCGACGGCGCCCTCGTCGACGTAGAGGCGCAGGCCGCCCTCGTCGACGGTCTCCAGCTTGGTCACGTACGCCTCGGTGTCGAGCAGATCGGCGGCCTGCGGGGTGCTGGCGGCGTCCAGTCCGACGATGACCACCTCGCCGGAGATCTCCCGCTTCAGCTCGGCCGGGGTGCCCTCCGCGACGATCTCGCCGTGATCCATGATCGCGATCCGGTCGCAGAGCGCGTCGGCCTCGTCCAGGTAGTGCGTGGTGATGAAGACGGTCATCCCCTCGGTACGCAGCCGGCGGATCTCGTCCCACATGTGGGCACGGCTCTGCGGGTCGAGGCCGGTGGTCGGCTCGTCCAGGAAGACGATCTTCGGTTCGTGGATGATGCCGAGCGCGATCTCGACGCGCCGGCGCTGGCCGCCGGAGTAGGTCTTGCACTTGCGGTCGGCGTACTCGCTGAGTTGGAACGCGTCCAGCGCGCGGGCGGCGCGTCGGTGCGCGTCGGCCTTGGTGATGCCGTACAGGCGGGCCTGGAGCACCAACTCCTCGCGGGCGCTGGACTCGTCCCAGGTGCTGCCGCCCTGGGGCACGTAGCCGATTCGGCGGCGCACCCCGGACGGGTCCTTGCGCAGGTCGGCGCCGGCGATGGTGGCCTGGCCGCCGTCCGGCTCGATGAGGGTGGCGAGCATCCGCAGCGTGGTGGTCTTGCCGGCGCCGTTGGGCCCGAGGAAGCCGAAGATCTCCCCCTCGGCGACGTCGAGGTTGACGCCGCGGACCGCGTCCACGGTTTTCGTCTCGCGACCCGCGCGGGAGCGGAACGACTTCCGCAGCCCCCTGGTCTCGATCATTTCTGCTCCTGGTCGTCCGGGCCGGGGGCACCCGGCCACCGGTCAGCGGTTCGCGTCGAGGCTAACGCGATATAGCTCTTGTGGTCAACTTTGATTATTTCGTGTCACCGTCCGTCCAGCCGGACCAGCCCTCGGCCCGTTCCATCCCCTCCGGCAGGTACGACACCCCGGACTCGATCCGCTCCGCGATCCGCTCGCACCAGGCCATCTCCGCCTCCGCCCGGGCCAGCCACAGCTCGAACATCCAGCCCACGTGCACCGGCTTGCGGGCCCGTACCCAGTCCGAGTCCAGCGAGGCCCGCATCGACTCCACCCCGGCGCGCAGCAGGTTGGCCCGGTTGCGCAGCGCCGCCGCCGCCTCCTCGCGCGGCAGCGCCGGCAGGAACGAGAACGCCACCGCGAACGGGTCCGGCGACTCGTGGAGCTGCCACCACTGTGCCCGCAACAGCGTCTCGAACTCGTCCTCGCCCTTCGCCGTCACCTCGTACGTGGTGCGGGCCGGACGCGCGCCCACCTGCTCGACCGAGACGGTCCGCAGCAGCCCCTCGTCGGTGAGCTTGCGCAACGCGTGGTAGATCGACCCGGGCTGTACGTTGGCCCATTTGTCCGCACTCCAACTGAGCAGTTCGCGGCGCACGTCGTAGCCGTGCACCGGCTGCATCCACCTGACCAGGCCCAGAATCATCATCCGCGTCGCCGACACCGGACAAGCGTAATAACCAAGTTTGACTACAGTGCGGCATCCCACACTGAGCGATCGTTAGGGCCGGCACCTCGGCCGATACACTCCCGGCATCGACCTCCCGGGAGGAGCCCCCAAGGTGCGCAAGGTTCTCATCGCCAACCGCGGCGAGATCGCCGTCCGCGTCATCCGCGCCTGCCGTGACGCCGGTCTGGCCAGCGTCGCCGTCTACGCGGACTCCGACCGGGACGCCCTGCACGCCACGCTCGCCGACGAGGCGTACGCCCTCGGGGGCGACACCGCCGCGGACAGCTACCTGCGCATCGACAAGCTGATCGACGTGGCCGCCCGGGCCGGCGCGGACGCGGTGCACCCCGGCTACGGCTTCCTCTCCGAGAACGCCGACTTCGCCCAGGCCGTCCTCGACGCCGGGCTGACCTGGATC
The DNA here is from genome assembly GCF_027925725.1 of Micromonospora sp. AKA38. Taxonomy (NCBI): domain Bacteria; kingdom Bacillati; phylum Actinomycetota; class Actinomycetes; order Micromonosporales; family Micromonosporaceae; genus Micromonospora; species Micromonospora sp. AKA38. The sequence goes on from NZ_BNEI01000007.1 coordinate 69,932, forward strand.
GGCCCCACCCCGCAGGCGATCCGCGACCTGGGTGACAAGGTGACCGCCCGGCACATCGCGCAGCGCGCCGGCGCGCCGCTGGTGCCCGGCACGCCGGACCCGGTGGCCGGCGCCGACGAGGTGACCGCGTTCGCCACCGAGCACGGCCTGCCGGTCGCGATCAAGGCGGCGTTCGGCGGCGGCGGCCGGGGCCTCAAGGTGGCCCGCACGCTGGAGGAGATCCCGCACCTGTTCGAGTCCGCCACCCGCGAGGCGGTCGCCGCGTTCGGCCGGGGCGAGTGCTTCGTCGAGCGCTACCTGGACCAGCCCCGCCACGTCGAGGCGCAGGTGCTCGCCGACCAGCACGGCAACGTGATCGTCGTCGGCACCCGGGACTGCTCCCTCCAGCGCCGGCACCAGAAGCTGGTCGAGGAGGCGCCCGCGCCGTTCCTCACCGACGCGCAGCGCGCCCAGATCCACGACAGCGCCAAGGCGATCTGCCGGGAGGCCGGCTACCACGGCGCCGGCACGGTGGAATACCTGGTCGGCGGGGACGGCACCATCTCCTTCCTGGAGGTCAACACCCGGCTCCAGGTCGAGCACCCGGTGACCGAGGAGACCGCCGGCATCGACCTGGTGCGTGAGCAGTTCCGCATCGCCGACGGCGAGAAGCTGCGCCTCACCGAGGACCCGACGCCGCGCGGGCACGCCATCGAGTTCCGCATCAACGGCGAGGACCCGGGCCGCAACTTCCTGCCCGCGCCGGGCACCGTGACCGCGCTGCGGCTGCCCAGCGGCCCCGGCGTGCGGGTGGACACCGGCATCTCGGCCGGCGACGTGATCGGCGGCAACTTCGACTCGCTGCTGGCCAAGGTGATCATCGTCGGCGAGACGCGTACCGAGGCACTGGAGCGGGCCCGCCGGGCGCTCGACGAGATGGTCGTCGACGGCATGGCCACCGCGCTGCCGTTCCACCGCCTGGTGGTCCGGGACGAGGCGTTCACCAGCGAGCCGTTCACCGTGCACACCCGGTGGATCGAGACCGAGTTCGACAACACCGTGCCGGCCTTCACCGCTGTCGCCGGCGCCGCCGAGGCTCCGGCCGAGCGCGAGACCGTCGTGGTCGAGGTGGGCGGCAAGCGGCTGGAGGTCGTCCTCCCCGCCGGCCTCGGCGCGGGTACGGCGACCGCCGCTCCCGCCGCCCGCAAGCCGGCCCGCCGTGGTGGCGGCGGCAAGGCGGGCGCCGCGGTCGGCGGGGACACGCTCGCCTCTCCGATGCAGGGCACCATCGTCAAGATCGCCGTCGCGGACGGCGACACGGTCGCCGAGGGTGACCTCGTCGTCGTGCTGGAGGCGATGAAGATGGAGCAGCCGCTGCACGCGCACAAGGCCGGCACGGTGAGCGGCCTCGCGGCCGAGGTGGGCGCCGTGATCACCGCGGGCGCCCCCATCTGCACCATCGAGGGTTAAGGAAGGGCACCTTCCTAACGCCTGCGGTGGAGAAGGGGGCCCTTCTCACCGCGCGGGGCCGGGTGGTCTGGGCCACCACCGGCGGCGGGACCCGCCGGGAGCGGGAATGATGTTCGGGTGAGGTTCCTCCATGGCGCGGTTCCCGCGCACGATCTGACCTACAACGACGTCTTCATGGCGCCCAACCGTTCGGAGGTGGGCTCCCGGCTCGACGTCGACCTGTCCTCCGGCGACGGCACCGGCACCACCGTCCCGCTCGTGGTGTCGAACATGACCGCGGTGGCCGGCCGGCGGATGGCCGAGACCGTCGCCCGGCGGGGTGCGGTCGCGGTGATCCCGCAGGACATCCCGATCGAGGTCGTCGCCAACGTGGTCGGCTGGGTCAAGCGGCGGCACCTGGTGCACGACACGGCGATCACGCTCGGCCCGACCGACACCGTGGGCGACGCCATCCACCTGCTGCCCAAGCGCGCGCACGGCGCGGTGGTCGTGGTCGACACCGACGGCCGACCGGTGGGCGTGGTGACCGAGGCGGACACCGTGGGGGTGGACCGCTTCGCCCAGCTCCGGCACGTGATGTCCACCGAGCTGCACACCGTGCCGGCGGACGCGGACCCGCGTACCGGATTCGAACGGCTCTCGGCGGGCCGGCGGCGGCTCGCGCCGGTGGTGGACGCCGAGGGCCGCCTGGTCGGCGTGCTGACCCGCGCGGGCGCGCTGCGGGCGACGCTGTACCGACCGGCGGTCGACGACCGGGGCCGGCTGCGCATCGCGGCGGCGGTGGGCATCAACGGCGACGTCACCGGCAAGGCCGCCGCGCTGCTGGAGGCCGGGGTGGACACGCTGGTCGTGGACACCGCGCACGGCCACCAGGAGCGGATGATGCAGGCGCTGCGGGCGGTCCGCAAGCTCGACCCGGCCGTCCCGGTGGCGGCCGGCAACGTGGTCACCGCCGACGGGGTACGCGACCTGGTCGAGGCCGGCGCCGACATCGTGAAGGTGGGCGTCGGGCCGGGCGCGATGTGCACCACCCGGATGATGACCGGGGTGGGCCGACCGCAGTTCTCCGCGGTGCTCGACTGCGCGGCGGCGGCCCGTGCGCTGGGGCGGCACGTCTGGGCCGACGGCGGCGTCCGTCACCCGCGCGACGTGGCGCTGGCGCTGGCCGCCGGCGCCTCGAACGTGATGGTCGGTTCCTGGTTCGCCGGCACCTACGAGTCCCCCGGCGACCTCTACACCGACGCGGACGGCCGGCGTTACAAGGAGAGCTTCGGCATGGCCTCGTCCCGGGCGGTGAGCGCGCGGACCGCCGAGGACAGCATGTTCGACCGGGCCCGGAAGGCGATCTTCGAGGAGGGCATCTCCTCGGCCCGGATGTACCTCGACCCGAACCGGCCGGGCGTCGAGGACCTGATCGACGAGATCGTCTCCGGGGTACGCAGCGCGTTCACCTACGCCGGCGCGCGGACGCTCGACGAGTTCCACGAGCGGGCGCTGGTCGGGGTGCAGAGCACCGCCGGCTACACCGAGGGGATGCCGCTGCCGACGAGCTGGTGACGGCTCAGCGGAACAGCCGGCCGACCACCGTACGGGCGGCCGGCTCGGGGTCGGCGCCGACCCGGTCGGGCAGGGCGCCGGCCAGCCACAGCTCGGCGAAGCCGTGCGCGATCGACCAGGCGGCCAGCGCGTCCACGTCCGGCTCCCGGCCGGTGTGCCGGGACACCCCGCCGCGCAGCAGCTCCCCGGTCCGCTGCCGGGCCGCCAGCAGGTCCGGGTCGTCGGCCCGGTAGAGGTCCGGACGGAACATCACCTCGAAGTGCGCGCGGTGTCGGACCGCGAAGACGACGTACGCGACGCCGCTCTCCCGGAAGTCGTCGCCCGCACCCCGCAGCGCATCGCCGAGCAGGTCGAAGCCCTGCGTGGCGAGCGCGGTGAGCAGTCCCGCCTTGTCACCGAAGTGGTGCGTGGGCGCCGCGTGCGAGACGCCGGCCCGGCGGGCGAGGTCGCGCAGGCTCAGCGCGGCCGGGCCGGATTCGGTGATCGCCTCGACCGCGGCGGCGAGCAGCGCGCGGCGCAGGTCCCCGTGGTGGTAGGCGCGGGAGGACGTCATGCCCCCACCATAACTTGTCATTGACAAGATGCCGACGGTGGCGGCAATCTTGTCGCTGACAAGATTGCTCGTCGGAGGGATCACCAGTGGCACCCCTGATCGCACTTCTCGCCGGCACCGCCACGGCCCGGATCGCCGGCCTGCTCGGCGTGGACGCGCTCGACGGCTGGCATCCCGCGCTGCGGGTCGGGCTGGCGCTGATGTTCCTGCTGACCGGCGCGGCCCACTTCGCGTCCCGCCGGGCGGACCTGATCGCCATGGTGCCGCCGGCGCTGCCCCGGCCCGGCCTGCTGGTCACGCTCACCGGCGTACTGGAGCTCGTCGGCGCGCTCGCCCTGCTCGTGCCGGCCACCGCGCGCGGGGCGGCGGCCGGCCTGGCGCTGCTGATGCTGGCCATGTTCCCGGCCAACGTCTCGGCCGCCCGCCGCCGGCTGACGCTCGGCGGACGGCCGGTCACCCCGCTCGCCGCCCGCACGGCGCTCCAGGTCGTGTTCGTGGCCGCCGCGCTGGCGATCGCGCTGGGCGGCTGACCGCCCGGGCCCGCGTTCGGCTCAGACCCGGGCCGGTTCCGCCCCGGTCGACGGGGCGTCCCCGGTGGCATCGGCGCGGACGCTCGGCAGGCGCAGGCAGGCGAGCAGGCCGACCAGCAGGAACCCGGCCGCCGTGAAGGCCGCGTACCGGGTGGCGTCGGAGAAGGCTGCCTTCGCCTCCTCGGCCACCGGCGCGGTACGCGGATCCGCCGCCAGGCCGCTGATCGCCGCGCCGGCGCTCTCCTTCACCGCGGTCACCACCTGGTCCCGGCCGGCCGGGTCGAGGCCGGGCTGGTCGGCCAGCCGGTCGCCGAGCAGCCCGCCCAGGCCGGCGAAGAGCACGGTGCCGAGCACCGCGATGCCGAGCGCCGACCCGACCTGCCGGGCAGTGCTCTGCAACCCGGAGCCCTGCCCGCTGCGCCGGACCGGCACCTCGGCCAGCGAGACGCCGGTGAGTTGCGCGGTGGCCAGGCCGACGCCGACGCCGTAGACGAAGAGGAACGCCACCGGGGCCCACCAGCGGGTGTCCGGCGCGACCACGAGGCCGAGCCCGGCGACGCCGACCAGCTCGGCGGCGACGCCGAGCTGGACCACCCGGGCCGCGCCCCAGCGCTGGGTCAGTGGCGCGCCGATGCCGCTGGCCAGGAAGCTGCCGACGGCGAGCGGCAGCAGCGCCAGGCCGGCCCGGAAGGCGCTGTAGCCGAGCACGTTCTGGAACCACAGCGGCAGCGCGAAGAGCAGGCCGAACTCGCCCAGGCTCACGATCGCGGCGGCCAGGATGCCGTTGCGGAAGGACCCGATGCCGAACAACGACAGGTCGAGCAGCGCGGGTCGGCCGGCCCGGTTGCGGCGGATCTGCTGGGCCAGGAAGACGCCGAGCGCGGCCAGCCCGGCGAGCGCGGCCACCGGCACCGGCGAGATCGAGGCGGTCCAGTCCAGGCCGAACAGGGTGAACGGGCGCTCCCGCTCCCACCAGCCGTAGGTGCGACCCTCGATGAGCGCGAACACCACGCCGGTCATGCCGACCACGGAGAGCAGCGCGCCGAGCAGGTCGACGCCGCGTTCGGCGCGGTCGTCGCGGGACTCCGCGACCAGCAGCAGGGTGCCCACGATCACGGCGAGGCTGACCGGGACGTTGATGCCGAACGCCCACCGCCAGGAGTACGTGGTGGTGAGCCAGCCGCCGAGCAACGGCCCGAGCGCCGCCGCGCCGCCGATGGTGGAGCCCCAGACCGCGAACGCGATGCCCCGTTCCCGGCCGGTGAAGTTGGCGTTGAGCAGGGAGAGCGAGGTGGGCAGCATCATCGCGCCGCCGATGCCCTGGAGCACCCGGGCGGCGATCAGCGTCTCGCCGGAGTCGGCGAACGCGGCCAGCACGCTGGCCACCACGAAGACGCCGACCCCGATGACGAACATCCGCCGCCGCCCGGACCGGTCGGCGAAGCGGCCGGCGACCAGCAGCAACGACGCGAAGACCAGGGTGTACGCCTCCTGGACCCACTGCGCGTCGGTGGAGGTGATGTCCAGGTCCCGGATGATCTGCGGCACCGCGACGTTCACGATGGTGGCGTCCACGATGATCATCGCCACGCCGAGGCTGATGGCGAGCAGTCCCAGCCAGCGTCCGCGCCCCTCGGTGCGCATGGCACCCCTCCCCTTTAGCTAGATTTTCTAGCTACCCGAGATGCTAGCTTTAACCCATGGAGGGGGTGCCGTCAACCGGGGGAACCGGACCGGCCGGGCGCACCGGCCCGCCGCCGAGCAGTGAAGCGGCCCGCGCCCTGCGCGAGATGCTGCGGGTCGCCGGGGACACCCGGGCCGCGCTGGCCCGCCGCCTCGGCATCGGCGCGACCGACGCCGCGGCCATCGACCACCTGATCTCCAGCCCCGAGCCGCTGGGCCCGGTCGAGTTGGGCAACCGGCTCGGCATCCGGTCCGCATCCGCCACCACGCTTGTCGACCGACTGGTCCGGGCCGGGCACGTCGCCCGCGCCCCGCACCCGTACGATCGCCGGCGGTTGAGCCTCCAGGTGACCGAACACGCGGTCGGCGAGGTGCTGGAGGCGCTGCGCCCGATGCTGGTCGGCGTGGACCGGGCGGTCGCCCGGCTCACCCCGGAGCAGGCCGAGGCCACCGCGGCGTTCCTGCGCGAGGTCGCGGACGTGATGCGCGACTACGTCGCCACCGCGCCGGACGAGCCGGGGCCGGCCCGGCCACCCCGTGACGGACGCGACTGAGGCAATTCTCAGTAATTAGTTTGGGGCCTGATGATTCGGGCGCTAATCTGGCGGCCGTGAACATGGGACCGCTCGTCCGCTTCCCCGACGCGTTGCAGCACGCGCCGCTCGGCCGGCTCATCTCCATCGCCGGCCACGTCGTCGAGCAGCACTGGGGGCGCTACCTGGCCGAGCACCACGGCCTCACCTCCGCCGGCATGCGCGTGCTGATGATCCTGCTGCGCTCCGGCGAGGCCACCCACCGGGAGATGGCCGAGCTGTGCTTCGTCCGACCGGCGACGCTCACCGGCATCGTCGACACGCTGGAGCGGGACGGCTTCGTCAGCCGGCAACGCGGTCCCGAGGACCGGCGGACCGTCCGGCTCACGCTCACCGACAAGGGGCACGAGCACGCCCGCGCCATCATCGACATGATCCACAGCGACCGCCCACTGACGTCGGTCGACGCCGACCCGGCCAAGCGCGCGATCATCCGCGAATTCCTGACCGAAATCATCACCGGCATGTCCGACGGGGACCTCCGTCGGTTGAACCGGGACAGCGAGTCCGACAGCGAGTCCGACACCGAGTCGCCAACGGGGAGACATCCGTGCTGATCCGCCTGCTCCAGACGCACCTACGCCCGTACCGACGACCACTGGCCGCCGTGGTGGCGCTCCAGTTCGTCGGCACCATGGCCTCGCTCTACCTACCCAGCCTGAACGCCGACATCATCGACCGGGGCGTGGCGCGCGGCGACACCGACCAGATCCTGCGTACCGGCGGGTGGATGTTGGTGGTCAGCCTGCTCCAGATCGCCTGCTCGATCGCCGCCGTCTACCTCGGCGCCCGCACCGCGATGGGCTTCGGGCGGGACGTCCGCGGCGCCATCTTCGGCCACGTCAACCGCTTCTCCGCCCGTGAGGTCGCCCGGTTCGGCGCGCCGTCGCTGATCACCCGCAACACCAACGACGTCCAGCAGGTGCAGATGCTGGTGCTGCTGAGCTGCACCATGCTGGTGGCGGCGCCGATCATGAGCGTCGGCGGCGTGGTGATGGCGCTGCGCGAGGACGTCGGGCTCTCCTGGCTGATGCTGGTCTGCGTGCCGGTGCTGGCCGTCGCGCTGGGCCTGATCATCCGCCGGATGGTGCCCGGCTTCCGGCTCATGCAGACCCGGATCGACACCGTCAACCGGGTGCTGCGCGAGCAGATCACCGGCATCCGGGTGGTCCGGGCCTTCGTCCGCGAGCCGTACGAGACCGACCGCTTCGCGGTGGCCAACACCGAACTGACCGCGACCGCGCTGCGCATCGGCCGACTCCAGGCGCTGATCTTCCCGATCGTGATGCTGGTGCTCAACGTGTCCAGCGTCGCGGTGCTCTGGTTCGGCGCGGCCCGGGTCGACTCCGGTGAGATCCAGGTCGGCGCGCTCACCGCGTTCCTGCAATACCTCATGCAGATCCTGATGGCGGTCATGATGGCCACCTTCATGCTGATGATGGTGCCGCGCGCCGCGGTCTGCGCCGAACGCATCCAGGAGGTGCTGGACACCGACTCATCGGTGGTGCCGGCGACCGACCCGGTCACCGAGGTCACCGGCCACGGCGAGCTGGAACTGCGCGGCGCCGGCTTCCAGTACCCGGGCGCCACCGCGCCGGTGCTGCACGACATCTCGTTCCGGGCCCGGCCGGGCCGGACCACGGCGATCATCGGGTCCACCGGCGCCGGCAAGACCACACTGCTGACGCTGATCCCCCGGCTGGTCGACCCCACCGCCGGCGTGGTGCTCGTCGACGGCGTGGACGTCCGCGAGCTGGCCCCGGACGAGCTGTGGCGCCGGATCGGGCTGGTGCCGCAACGGCCGTACCTGTTCAGCGGCACGGTGGCGAGCAACCTGCGCTACGGCAACCCGGCGGCCACCGACGCCGACCTGTGGACGGCGCTGGAGATCGCCCAGGCGCGCGACTTCGTCGAAGACATGCCGGGCGGGCTGGACGCGCCGATCGCGCAGGGCGGCACGAACGTCTCCGGCGGTCAGCGGCAACGCCTGGCCATCGCCCGCGCGCTGGTCCGCAAACCGGAGATCTACCTCTTCGACGACTCCTTCTCCGCGCTCGACCTCGGCACGGACGCCCGGCTGCGGGCCGCGCTCAAGCCGGTCACCGCGGACGCCGCGGTGGTGATCGTGGCCCAGCGGGTCTCCACGATCGTCGACGCCGACCAGATCATCGTGCTCGAGGACGGGGGTGTCGTCGGCATGGGACGACACGAGGAACTGCTGGAGAACTGCCCGACGTACGCCGAGATCGTGGCGTCCCAGCAGACCGCGGGGGTGCCGGCATGAGCGAACGCACCGAACGCACCGAACGCACCGAACGCACCGAACGCAGCGAGGGCCGTGAGGGCCGTGAGGGCATGAGCGCGGAGAAGAGCACGACCGCCCTACCCCAGCAGCAGGGGGGCGAGCCGAAGCGGCTGCCGGCGGCCGGGCGGCGGCCCGGCGGCCCGCCGCACATGAGCATGGGCATGCCGGCCGAGAAGGCGATGCGGTTCGGCCCGTCCGCGCGCCGGCTGCTGGGGCGGCTCCGGCCGCACCGGCTCCCGCTCGCCGGGGTGCTGGCCCTGGCGCTGGCCAGCGTCGGGCTCAGCGTGGTCGGGCCGAAGGTGCTCGGCCACGCCACCGACATCATCTTCAACGGGGTGATCGGCCGGCAACTGCCACCCGGCACCAGCACCGAGGCGGCGGTGGCCGCGGCCCGGGCCTCGGGCAACGGCAACTTCGCCGACATGCTGGCCCGGATGGACGTGGTGCCCGGCGCCGGCATCGACTTTTCCCGGCTGGGCCGGGTGCTGGCGTTCGCGGTCGCGCTCTACGTGGTCGCCAGCCTCCTGATGTGGGCGCAGGGCTGGGTGCTCAACGGGGTGGTGCAGCGCACCGTGCTGCGGCTGCGCGCCGACGTGGAGGACAAGCTCAACCGGCTGCCGCTGCCCTACTTCGACAAGCAGCCGCGTGGCGAGCTGCTGAGCCGGGTCACCAACGACATCGACAACATCTCGCAGACGCTCCAGCAGACGTTGAGCCAGTTGCTCACCTCGCTGCTCACCGTTGTCGGCGTACTCGGGATGATGTTCTGGATCTCGCCGCTGCTGGCGTCGGTGGCCCTGGTCGCGATCCCGCTGTCGGTGATCGTCACCGGCCAGATCGCCAAGCGGTCGCAGCGCAAGTTCATCGCCCAGTGGACCCACACCGGTGAGCTGAACGCCCAGATCGAGGAGGCGTACACCGGGCACGAGCTGGTCAAGGTGTTCGGTCGGCAGAAGGAGGTCGAGGCCGCCTTCCGGACCAAGAACGACGAGCTGTTCGCCGCCAGCTTCGGCGCGCAGTTCGTCTCCGGGATCATCATGCCGGCGATGTTCTTCATCGGGAACCTCAGCTACGTCGCGATCGCGGTGGTCGGCGGCCTGCGGGTGGCCTCCGGCGCGATGAGCCTCGGCGACGTGCAGGCGTTCATCCAGTACTCGCGGCAGTTCACCCAGCCGCTCACCCAGGTCGCGTCGATGGCCAACCTGCTCCAGTCCGGGGTGGCCTCGGCCGAGCGGGTCTTCGCGGTGCTGGACGCCGACGAGCAGACCCGCGACCCGGGCGAGCCGGGCCGGGTCGCCGACCCGCACGGCCGGGTCGAGTTCGAGCACGTCTCGTTCCGGTACGACCCGGAGAAGCCGCTGATCGACGACCTCTCCCTGGTCGCCGAGCCGGGGCACACGGTCGCCATCGTCGGTCCCACCGGCGCCGGCAAGACCACCCTGGTCAACCTGGTGATGCGCTTCTACGAGCTGGACGCCGGGCGGATCACGCTGGACGGGGTGGACATCAGCACCATGCGCCGCGACGACCTGCGTGGCCGGATCGGCATGGTGCTCCAGGACACCTGGCTCTTCGGCGGCACCATCCGGGACAACATCGCCTACGGGCGGCCGGACGCCACCGAGGAGGAGATCCTGGCCGCGGCCCGGGCCACGTTCGTGGACCGGTTCGTGCGCAGCCTGCCGGACGGCTACGACACCGTGATCGACGAGGAGGGCAGCAACGTCAGCGCCGGCGAGAAGCAGCTCATCACCATCGCGCGGGCGTTCCTGGCCGAGCCGTCGCTGCTGATCCTGGACGAGGCGACCAGCTCGGTGGACACCCGTACCGAGGTGCTGCTCCAACGCGCCATGGCGGCGCTGCGTTCCGACCGGACCAGTTTCGTCATCGCGCACCGGCTGTCCACCATCCGCGACGCCGACCTGATCCTGATGATGGAGCAGGGCCGGATCGTCGAGCAGGGCACCCACGACCAGCTCGTGGCCGCCGACGGCGCGTACGCCCGGCTCTACCGGGCGCAGTTCACCGGCGCGGTCATCTCCGACGAGGTGCCCGCGCCGGCGCCCGCCGGCCCGGCGGCCGGGATGCGTCCGGCCGGCGCGCCGGCCGGGAACTGACAGTGGACCCGGCGACAGCCCGGACACCGCGCGCCGCCCGGGTGACAGCCCGTCACCCGGGCGGCGCGGCCGGGTCAGGCCGGCGGGAGCAGGCCGGCGGACCGGCTCGCCACCACGGCGCCGATGAGGGCCAACGCGTCCGCGGCCGGCATCGGGGCCAACCCGCGCCCGTCGCGCAGGCGCAGCGACACCGCGCCGTCGGCCGCCTCCCGGGCGCCGACCACCCCGACGTACGGGACGCGCCGGCGGGACGCGTCCCGGATACGCGCGCCGAGCGAGCCACCGGCGTCGACCTCGACCCGCAGGCCGGCCGCCTCCGCCTCCCGGGCCAGCCGACCGGCCGCGTCGGCCTGCGCGTCGTCGACCGGGAGCAGGAGCAACTGCACCGGGGCGTACCAGGCCGGGAACGCGCCCTGGTGCACCTCGATCAGGTACGCGAACAGCCGCTCCATGCTGCCGACGAGGCTCCGGTGCACCATCACCGGCCGCTTCCGCCGCCCGTCCGAGTCGGTGTACGACAGGTCGAACCGCTCCGGCTTGTCGAAGTCGAGCTGCACGGTGGAGATGGTCGACTCCCGGCCGGCCGCGTCCACGATCTGGATGTCGATCTTCGGACCGTAGAACGCCGCCTCACCGGGGGCCTCGACGGCGTCCACCCCGTCGAGCGCGGCGCGGAGCAGCTCCTCGGCCCGCGCCCAGCCGGCGTCGTCGCCGACGTACCGTTGCCCCGGCCCGCGCAGCGACAGGCGGAACCCGGCCGGCCGGACGCCGAGCGCGGCGTGCGCCTCGCCGATCAGCCGCAGGATCTCCCGGATCTCGTCGCCGACCTGCTCCAGCGCGCAGAAGTTGTGCGCGTCGTTGAGCGAGATGGCGCGCACCCGGGACAGCCCGCCGAGCACGCCGGAGCGCTCCGCGCGGTACATTCCGCCCAGCTCGGCGACGCGCAGCGGCAGCTCCCGGTAGGACCGGCCGCGGGCGCGGAACACCAGCGCGTGGTGCGGGCAGAGCGCCGGGCGCAGCACGAACTCGTCGTCGGCGCTCAGCCGCATCGGCGGGAACATGTCGTCGGCGAACCAGCCCAGGTGCCCGGACCGTTCGAACAGCTCCCGCCGGCCCAGGGGCGGCGAGTAGACGTGCCGGTAGCCGGCCCGGCGTTCCAGCTCCCGCACGTACTCCTCGACGGCGTGCCGGGCGGCGGCGCCGGCCGGCAGCCAGATCGGCAGGCCGGCGCCCGCGAGCGGGTCGGAGACGAACAGTTCCAGGTCCCGGCCGAGCCTACGGTGGTCGATCATGTCGCTCTCCTTGATCGGGTACGACCCGGAGGCGAGCTGGCCCGGAACGCCGCGAGGCCCCGGAGCGGATCGCCCCGGGGCCTCGTCGACGGAAACGTCAGTGCGGCGCGCCGGGAACTCCCGGCGTCGTGGTCCTCACCGCGCTGCGCATGCGATGACCGTACGGCTGGCCGGCCGGACGGCGCGACCGCTTTTCCGGGCCGCGCCGCCGGTGGCGGGTCAGCGCTTCTCGCAGGCGACGCCGTCCTTGTCCCGGTCGAGGTGGGTGTTCTTGTTGTAGACGGTGGTGGACACCGTGAAGTTGGTGACCGGCTTGGTGGTGCCGCGCACCTTGTCCTTCGCGCCCTTCTTGCCGACGCCGTGCTTGTAGGTCTTGTTGAGCGCGGTGCAGTTCTGGTATTTGACTGCCGCCGCCTCGGCGGGACCGGCCACGGCGAGCGCGCCGCCGCCGGCCGCCAGGGTCAGGGCGAGCACGCCCCGGAGCAGGGTGGAAACCATCGAGGAGCCTCCTGTGCGGGATTGCTGAGAGCGCCCAAGATCGTATCGAGGGAGGGCGCGCAGGGAGGCGTGCTGTCGCAGGCCCGACAGCGGAGGCCGGGTGCGGGTCGCCGGCACGGGACCTGCCGGCGACCCGCGGCGGCTCGGGCGTCGGGAACGGGGGACCCGACGGCACCGGTGCCGCGTCCCGTCAACGGTACGCCGGTGTGCACGGATCCGTTGCCCCGCCCGATCCCCGGCGGCGGTCATGGCTGACCTCATCGCCGGCGTCGCGTCGCCCATGTGGGCGTACGCGCTGTTGTTGACGCTGCTGGTCGCCGACGCCTTCGTCCCGGTGGTGCCGACCCAGATCGTCATGATCACCACCGGCGCGCTGACCGTGTACGGCGGGCTCAGCCTGCCGCTCACCATCGCGGTCGGTGCGGCCGGCGTCTTCGTCGGCGACCTGGCGTGCTACCTGCTCGGCCGCACCACACCGGCCCGACGGGCGACCAGGGACGCGACGCCGGGCCGGGCCCGGCGGGCCGTCACCCGGGCCACCCGCCGGCTGCGCGAGCCCGGACCGCTGGTGATCCTGCTCTGCCGGTTCGTGCCCGGCGGCCGGATGGCGGCCTGTTTCTCGGCCGGCCGCAGCCGCTATCCCTACCGCCTCTTCCTGGGCTACGAGGCGGTGGCGGCCGTCGCCTGGGCCGGCTACGGCACGCTCGTCGGTCACCTGGGCGGTCGGGCGCTCACCCAGTCGGGCTGGCGGCTGCTGCTGATCGGCGGCCTGGCCGCGCTCGGCTTCGCGGCGGCCGGCTGGGTGATGACCTGGCTCAGCACCCGGCAGCCCCAGCCGGCCGGGGCGACACCACGAGCACGTGACCACAGCGAAGGAGAACCGATCATGAATGACAGGACGAACTGGCGCGACGTCGGGGCGCAGGCCCGGCGGCTCGATCCCACCTGGAACGACCCCGAGCGGGTGGCCCGACGCCGGCGGCTCAGGAAGCAGATGCTGGCCGCGGTCGACGGTGCCCGCCCCGACCGGGCCGGCGAGGAGCCGGACCCGCCGCCGTCCCGGACCGAAGCTTCGGTCGACTAGGCCACGCGATCGGCTTACTGGCAGAGCACAGCCCGGCCCTTGGCCGGCGGTCGGGAACATCCGGCTCGACGTGGCCTGACGCGAATGGTTAACGTCACCGCGTGGACACTCCTCGATCGGTGACGCCGGACGCGGGCCGGAACCGGAACACCCACCCGTACGCCGTGGTCGACGTCTTCGCCGACCGTCCTCTCACCGGCAATCCGCTCGCGGTCGTCACCGACGCCGACGATCTCACCGACGCGCAGATGGCCGCCATCGCCGTCGAGTTCAACCTCTCCGAGACCACGTTCGTCTCCCGCCCCACCCTGCCGGGGGCCGACCACTCGCTGCGCTCTTTCACGCCCGGCGGCGACGAGGTGGGCGGGGCTGGCCACAACGCGCTCGGCGCCTGGTGGTGGCTCGTCACGATCGGCGCCGCGCGGGCACCGGGAGCCGTCCAGCAGCTCGGCGGCCGGGCGCTGCCGGTGCACATCGACGCCGACGACGGGGTGCTCACCATCGGTCTCGACCAGGGGCCGGTCGAGCTGGCCGAGGCCCCGGTGACGGCACAGGCGCTGGGCGAGGCGCTCACCGCAAGCGACCCGGTACGCCTCGATCCGACGCTTTCCCCGGTCACCGGATCCGTCGGCAGCACCCATCTACTCGTCGCCCTGACCTCCCCCCGGGACGTCGACGCCGTCGAACCCCACGGGCCGGCCCTGGCCCGGGTCCTGGCGGACCTCGGGGCAGAGGGCTGCTACGTCTACAGCCGGTCCGGCGACGCAAGCGCCGGGCACGACGCCTACTGCCGGTTCTTCAACCCGACCGTCGGGATCGACGAGGACCCGGCCACCGGCACCGCGGCCGGTCCGCTCGCCGCCCACCTGCACCGGCTAGGGCTCGTCGGCGACCGGGTGCGGTTCCTCCAGGGCAGCGCGATGGGCCGGCCGTCGGTCCTGACCATCGACGTCGCGCCCGAGGGAACCAGGCTCACCGGTCGCTGCGCCCTGGCCGCGACCGGCCAACTTCACCTCTGAGGCGTCACTCCAGCTCGTGGAGCATGAGCTGGCGGGCGGCCTCGGTGATCGACCCGGACAGGCTCGGGTAGATCGTGATGGTCTGGGCCAGCTCGTTGACGGTGAGGTTGTTCTCCACCGCCATGGTGATCGGCAGGATCAGCTCGCTGGCCTTCGGCGCCACCACCACACCACCGATCACCTGGCCGCTGGCCGGCCGGCAGAACAGCTTGACGAAGCCGTCGGCCAGGTCGTCCATCTTCGCCCGGGCGTTGCCGGACAGCGGCAGCATCACCTGGCGGGCCGGGGTCTTGCCGGCGTCCACCTCGTCCTGCGACACGCCGACGGTGGCCAGTTCCGGGTCGGTGAAGACGTTCGCCGCGACGGTACGCAGGCGCAGCGGTCGCACCGCCTCGCCCAGCGCGTGCCACATCGCGATGCGGCCCTGCATGGCCGCGACGCTCGCCAGCGGCAGCACGCCGGTGCAGTCGCCGGCCGCGTAGACGCCCGGCACGTTGGTGCGGGAGACCCGGTCGACCGTGACGTAGCCGCCCCGGGCCAGCTCGACACCGTACTCGGCCAGGCCCAGGTCGGCGGTGTTCGGGATCGAGCCGACCGCGATCAG
Organism: Micromonospora sp. AKA38; assembly: GCF_027925725.1. Lineage (NCBI taxonomy): Bacteria > Bacillati > Actinomycetota > Actinomycetes > Micromonosporales > Micromonosporaceae > Micromonospora > Micromonospora sp. AKA38. Next base: position 85,216 of record NZ_BNEI01000007.1, read on the forward strand.
CGCGTGCGAGCCGGTGACCTGCCGACCGTCGGAGAGCATCACCTCCACGCCGTCGCCGACCCGGCGGACCGCCTCGGCCCGGGAGTTGTTGAGGATGCTCATGCCCCGGTTGCGGAACACCCGCTCGATCGCCATCGCGGCGTCGGCGTCCTCGTGCGGCATCACCCGGTCCCGGCTGGAGACCAGCGTGACCCGGACGCCCATCGCGAGGTAGGCGCTGGCGAACTCGGCGCCGGTGACACCGGAGCCCACCACGATCAGGTGCTCGGGCAGGTCGGGCAGGTCGTACACCTGACGCCAGGTCAGGATGCGCTCCCCGTCGGGGAGCGCGGTGGGGAGCTGGCGCGGGGTCGCGCCGGTGGCGACCAGCACGGTGGCGGCGTCGACCGGGTACGGGGCCGCGCCGTCGGCGGGGGTGACGACCACCTGGTGGGTGTGGCCGAGCTTGTCCTCGCCGAGCCGCGCGGTCCCGGCGACGAACTCCACCCCGGCCTTGACCAGCTTGGCGTGGATGTCGGCGGACTGGGCGAGGGCGAGCCGCTTGACCCGCTCGTGCACCGCCGGGGCGTCGACCGTGACGGCCTCCAGGCCGTCGGAGTGCACCCCGAACTCCTCGGTGTCCCGGTAGCCGGTGACCACTTCCGAGCTGGCGATGAAGGTCTTGGAGGGCACGCAGTCGGAGAGCACGCAGGCGCCGCCGGCGCCCTCCGCCTCGACCACGGTGACATCGGCGTCCAGCTGGGCGGCGACCAGCGCCGCCTCGTACCCGGCCGGTCCACCGCCGATGATCACAATCTGGCTCACTGAGCCATCCTCTCGTCCGTGCTCACAGTGACTTTCTTTTCCCCGTCGTGCCCGACACGCACCGTCGTATTCTCCCCCACCCGCCGACCGGGCTATCGTCGTCGCCGTGCGTCTCTACGCCGCTTACGGCTCAAACCTGGACCCCGCTCGCATGCGCGCCTACTGTCCGCATTCGCCGATGGTGGGCACCGGCTGGCTGGAGGGGTGGCGACTCACCTTCGCGGGCGAGGACGTCATCGGCTGGGAGGGCTCGGTCAGCACCGTGGTCGAGTCCCCGGGTGACCGGGTCTTCGTGGCGCTCTACGACATCCACCCGTACGACGCCGCCCAGCTCGACGAGATCGAGGGCGTGACCGCCGGGACCTACCGCAAGCTGACCGTCCGCATCTCGACGCTGGACGGCGACGTGACCGCGTGGGTCTACGTCTTCGACGGCTACGAGGGCGGCCTGCCGACGTCGTGGTACCTGTCGGAGATCGCGAACGCGGCGGAGAAGGCGGGCGCACCGGACGACTACGTCACCGAGCTGCGGTCCCGCCCCACCGGCACAGCGTCCGCGTAGCGCGTCTCCCACCCCGACAGTGTGCGCCGGACGACCGGCCGCCCGCTCGCCGACCCCCGGCCCGGGGGTCCCGGGTCACACCTCCGGGGCGGGCACGGTCCGCTCGTACATGTCGGTCCAGCGCTCCTCGACCAGCCCGACCGAGCGGTAGAGCGTGACCGGGGCGGTCGGGTTGGTCAGGTCCACGCCCAGCCCGGCCCGGACGCGCCCCTTGGCGGCGTAGACCGCGAACGCCCGGCGCAGGAGCGCCGCGCCCACCCCACGCCGCCGGTGGGTGGGCAGCACGGACAGCGTCCGGACCCAGCCCGAGCCGTGCTCCACCGCCTGGTCGGAGGACTGCAACGCACCGGCCGGCTCACCGTCGACCTCGGCCAGGAACCACTCGTCCCAGACCCTGCCGTTCGCCGGGATCAGCTCCCGCCAACGCGCGAAGTCGAGCGGCTCGTAGTCGAGCGTGTCGCGGAACGCGGTGTCGTGGATCCGGTGGAACAGCCGCAGGTCGGCCTCGTCGTCGGGGCGCAGCGGCCGGACCGTCACCCCGGCCGGCGGGGCCGGCTCGGCCGGCAGGTCCGCCAACGGGCGGCTCATCCGGACGTACCGCTTGACCCGGGTGAACCCGGCCGCCACCAGCTCGCCCGCCCAGCGGGTCTCCGGCGCGTACGCGCCGGTGCGCGCGGTCAGCGCGGGCACGCCGCGCTCGGCGGCCCGTTCGGCGACCCGGTCGAGCAGCCGGGCCAGCAGCGGGGCGCGCAGCTCGACGCCCCGGGCCGGATCGACGAGCACGTCCACCCACTCCCGGCCGACGCCGGTCGGGTTGCTCAGGATCGACCAGGCCACCGCCGTCCCGTCCGGGTCGGTGACCAGCCAGGAGTCCCGGGCCGGGTCGACGAAGGGCGCGGTCAGCGCGTCCCGCACGTCGTCGGCGTCGAAGTCCGGGTGGCCCACCGCGAACGTGTCGGCGGCGTGCACCACTGCCAGGATCGCGGGGACGTCGTCGAGGGTGGGGCGGCGGGCCGTCCAGCCGGCGGGGAGCGTCACGCGGCCGATCCTGGCAGCCGGCCCGACCGTTCCGCCTCCCAATTATCCGCGCCGGGCGTGCCGTCGCGCGGCGGTGAGCAGCTCGACCAGCTCCGTGCCGGCGGCCGGACCGAGGACGTGGAACGCCGGGGACACCAGGCGGTCGGTGACCGCCTCGGCCCAGATCCGGCGGCGTACCAGCGGTCCGATCGGCGGGTACGGCGGCGCCCATCCGCACGCGGCGGCGCCCGCCTCCCCTTCCGGGCCGGCCAGCACCGCCTCCAGCGGGGTCAGCCCGGCGGCCCGCACCGCAAGCAGGTACGCCCCGGCGAAGTGCTCGCGCAGCAGCAGCAGGCCGACGGCCGCGCGGGCCCCGGCGGACGGGTCGGGCACCGGCATCGGCATGGCCCGCCAGGCGGCGAAGAGCGGCATGGCGCTGCCGTCCGCCGCGTCGACGGCCCGGCCGAGCAACCCGGCGAGCCGGGACACCCCGGGTGCGTCGCCCAGCCGGGCCGCGCCCCACCGGCAGCACTCGGCCAGGTTGGCGGCGGCCACCTCCAGCGGCGGCACCGTCCGCGCCGAGGCGTCCCACCCGTCCGCGACCGCTTCCGGGGCGATGAACCCGAGCGTCGCGGCCACCGTCTCGGCCCGGACGTCGCCGAGCGCGCCGGCCCGCCCGGTGATGTAGAAGGCCCACCCGGAGATGCCGAGCAGCCGGGCCCGGCGCAGCGTGGACGGGCAGCGGGAGAACGCCTCCCCGAGTTCCAGCACCAGTGGCTTGCTGGCGGCGACGACCTGCTCGGGAGTCATGGCCGGCCCGCCGTCCGTCCACCGTGGTCGTTCATCACGCTCAGTCTGCCCGGTCGTCACCGTCTTCGGCATCCCCCTCTTCGGCGTCGAGCGCCTCCAACACGGCCTCCACCTCGCCGGCCCGCCGACGGGCGGCGGTGACCGTCCGTTCCGCGCCCCGACGGGCCAGCCGGGCCCGGCTCAGCTCCTGTTCGGCCACCGCCCGGCGGCGTTCCAGCTCGGCCAGCTCGGTCTCGATCCGGTCCAGCGCCGCCACGCCGTCCCGTTCGGCCGCGCCCGCCCCGGCCAGTTCCTGTTCGGCCCGTTCCAGGTCCGTGTGGGCCTTCGCCAGCTCGCGGGTCGCCGCCCGCCGCCGGGCGGCCCGTTCGGCCCGCGCCGCCCGCTGGTCGCGGGCCCGCCGCGCCTCGGCCCGCGCGGTCGCCCCGTCCGGCCCGCCGGACCTACCCGCCCGCTCCGGCCCGCCGGACTCACCCGCCCGTTCCGGTACGCCGGCCGTGTCCTCGCCGCCGGTCACCAGCCGCAGCTGCGGGCGGGGCACCTCGCCGAACCCGGCGTAGTGGCTGGCCCGCAGCAGCCGGCCGGCGCGTACCTGCTCGGCCACCTCGGTGTCGGAGAGCGCGGCGTTGAGCGTCGCCTCCACCTCGCCCAGCGGCAGCTTCCCGGCCGGCGGCGCGGCGGGTTCGGCGGCGGCCAGCCTGCGTACCTCGGCGACCAGCGCGCCCACCACGGCGCGCCGCTGGGCGGAGAGTTCCCGCAGCTTGCCGCCGCGCAGGTCGCGTTGGGCGGCGCGGAGCGAGTCGGCGAGCCGGGCGAGGTCGGCGACCAACTCGGGTCGCCGGATCGCGAGCAGGTTGACCAGCCAGGCCGCGACCGTGGGGCGTCGCAGCCGGCCGATCTCCCGGGCGGTACGCGGATCGCCGGCCTCCCGCGCCTGCGCGACGGCGGCGTCCCGGGCCGCGACGAACCGGTCCGGCGGCGTGGCGTAGAGCCGCCGGATCAGGTCGACGGGAACGTCAGGCATCGATCCGGGTGCCCGGCTCCAGTCGGCGGTAGTCGGTGCCGGACATCGCGGTGTACTGCCGGTCCAGCACGCCGAGGCCGTTGGCGTTGAGCAGCCCGTCGTGCAGCGCGTACGCGCGGCGTGGGGCGACCGCGCGGATGAAGTCGAGCACCTCGGAGAACTTCGACCAGGGCGCGTGGATCGGGGCGAACAGCGTGTCCACCCGGACGTCGTCGGGGGCGACCAACGCGTCGCCCGGGTGGTAGACCGTGTCGGCGAACAGGTAGCCCAGGTTCGGGATCACCGGGATGTCCGGGTGGATGACCGCGTGCTGCCCCCCGTACGCGCGCACCGGCACGCCGGCGGCGGTGAACGACTCACCGGGCGTGACCACGACGAGCGCCTCGGCGGCGTCGCCGAGCACGCCGGCGAGCGAGGCGGGGCCGTGCACCGGCACCGCCCGCCGCTCCAGCGCCCGGGTCAGCGCGGCGACGTCCACATGGTCCGGGTGCTCGTGGGTGACCAGCACCGCGTCCGCCCCGTCCAGCGCCCCGGCCGCGTCGCTGAAGACACCGGGGTCGACGACCAGCACTCCCCCGTCGTGCTCCAGCCGGAGACAGGAGTGGGCGTACTTGGTGAGCCGCATCGTGACTCCTCCAATATCGAATCGTGACGTCCTCAGCGCAGTCTGCCGGAACCGGCGCGACCACGCGTCGCGTCCGAGGTATCGGTCCCGGCTGGCGGGGCCGAGACGACGATCGGAGCGGGGAATGGGCGGACGACGACTCCGGGGCGGGTCCCTGGTGGCGGTGGGTCTGGTCGCGATGCTGGCTGTGGGCGCGTGCAGCGCCGGCGGGGACAGCGATGGGAGCAGCGGTGGCCGCGACGCGGCGGCACCGGCTGCCGAGGGTGGCGCCGCGCAGGACCGGGACCAGGCGGCGCCCGGCGGGACCGGCGGCGCCGACCTGCGGGTGGACCAACGGTCCATCATCTACACCGGCACGATGCAGGTGCGGGTGGACGACGTGGACGCCGCGGCGCGGGAGGCGACCACCGCGGTCACCGCGGCCGGCGGCTTCGTCGGCGGGGACCGGCGGTCCAGTTCGTCGGCGGACGCCCGGGCGGTGCTGACCCTGCGGGTGCCGGCCGACAAGTTCGCCGGCGTGATCGACCAGCTCGCCGGCTACGGCCGGCAGGAGCGCCGGGAGATCCGCACCGAGGACGTCACCGAGCAGGTGGTCGACCTGGACGCCCGGATCGCCACCCAGCGGGCCCGGGTGGAGAGCGCCCGCAAGCTGCTCGCCCAGGCGAGTTCCGTGGATCAACTCGTCACGCTGGAGAACGAGGTGGGCACCCGGCAGGCCGACCTGGCCGCGCTGGAGGCACGCAAGCGCCGGCTGGCCGACCTGACCGCGCTCTCCACCATCACCGTGACGTTCCTGGGTCGCGACGCCAGCACCGCCGAGGAGGGTGCCGACCTCGGCTTCCTCTCCGGGCTGGGCGGCGGCTGGGCGGTGTTCCTCACCTCGGTACGCGTGCTGCTCACCGTGCTCGGCGCCGTGCTGCCGTTCGCGGTGGTGATCGGCGTACCGCTGTGGTTGCTGCTGCGCTGGCGGCGGCGGGTGCGGGCTCGGCGGACGCCGCCGCCCGGCCGGTACCCGATGGGACCGCCGCCGGTCGGGCCGGGCGGCGGCCCGGTCAGCGCGCCGCCGCCAGTGCCCGCAGCGCGGTCTGGACCATGAGGCGTACGCCCGCCTCGATGGCGCGCTCGTCCACGTCGAAGGAGGCCCGGTGCAGGTCCATGTTGGGACCGTTCCGGCCGACGCCGAGGCGGGCGAGCGCGCCGGGCACGTGCTCCAGGTACCAGGAGAAGTCCTCGCCGCCCATGCTCTGCGGCGTCTCGGCGATGCCCTCCGGCCCGAGCGCCGACGCGGTGGCGGCGGTGAGCACGCCGATCGCCCCGGCGTCGTTGGTCACCGGCGGGCGACCGCGCAGGTATTCCAGGTCGACGGTGGCGCCGGTGGGGGCGAGCACGTCCCGTACCACCTGGGCCACGATCTTGGGGGCCTGCTCCCAGGTCTCCCGGTCCATCACCCGCAGCGTTCCGGCGGCGGACGCCTCGGAGGGGATGACGTTGTAGCGGGTGCCGGCCGAGGCGTGGCCGAACACCAGCAGCAGCCCGCTGTTGGCCGGCACCCGGCGACTGATCAACGTCGGCACCTCGGTGACCAGCCGGCCGAGCGCGTCGACCAGGTCGACGGTCAGGTGCGGCCGGGCGGTGTGCCCGCCCGGCCCGGTGAGCCGGACGGTGACGTTGTCGGCGGCGGCGGTGATCGGGCCGACCCGCAGGCCGACCTTGCCGACCGGCAGGTTCGGGTCGCAGTGCAGCGCGAAGATCTGCACCACGTCGTCGAGGCCGCCGGCCTCGATCACCTCCAGCGAGCCGCAGGGCAGGATCTCCTCGGCCGGCTGGAAGATGAGCCGCACCCGGCCGTCGAGCTCGCCGAGGTCGGCGAGCTGGGCGAGCAGCATGCCGACGCCGAGCAGCACGGCGGTGTGCACGTCGTGGCCGCAGGCGTGGCAGACGCCGTCCACCGTCGAGCGGTACGGCACGTCCTTCGGGTCGCTGAGCGGCAGCGCGTCGATGTCGGCGCGGAGCGCGACCACCGGCCCGTCGGGGCGGCCGTCGATGTCGCAGATGACGCCGTTGCCCTTCGGCAGCAGTCGCGGGCTCAGGCCGGCGAGGGATAGCTCCCGGTGCACCAGGGCGGCCGTCTCGAACTCCTCGCCGGACAGTTCCGGGTGGGAGTGGATGTGACGGCGGGTCGCGATGAGGCCGGGTACCCGCAGCGCGAGCAGATGGTCGAGCTCGAAGGGCAGGGGCTGGGAACCGGTCGGCGCCTCGGGCCGGGACGACGCCAGCGGGCCGCCCGAGGGCAGCGTCAACGCACTCGTCACGTCGAATTCTCGATCACTTGAGAGGGATGGATCATCGGGCAGAACAGCAGACAGCCTAGACCCCCGACGGTGACGCTGCGCAACATCTTTCGCGTAGCGATCGGACCGCGCAGCGTCACGAATGCCCTGGTGGGAGCGCTCGAATATCTGCGGGACAGCAGGTAGATCGTGGTCGGACGCGGTCATCTGCCCCCCACCTCCTACAACGCGTAACCGATTCATCGATTACCAGAAGCCGAGTCGTCGTTCCGAATTGTCGCATTAGTCGCGGCAATTAACTGCCACTCCGACAATTGCCCGACAACCGTCGGCTGCCGGGCGACTCCCGACGGTGACATGGCCGTCCGCTCACCGACCGCACATGCTGTCCGTCCCGTTCACCCGATCGGGTTACCCGCATTCCGAAATCGCACACCCGCGAGAATGCGAACGGCGGCCCGCGCCGGGCACCCGAGGGTGCCGGCGGGGCCGCCGTCGGGACGTCTCAGAACCGGTCACTCGGCCGGTGGATGCCCCACACGTCGCGCAGCGTCCCGCAGACCTCGCCCACCGTGGCCCGGGCCCGCAGCGCCTCCTTCATCGGATAGAGCACGTTCGCGTCACCCTCGGCCGCGGCGCGCAGCTCGGCCAGCGCCCGTTCGACCGCTCCCGGGTCCCGCTCGGCGCGCAGCCTGGCCAGCCGGTCCGCCTGGGCCGCCTCGATCGACGGGTCCACCCGCAGCGGCTCGTACGGCTCCTCCTCGTCGACCCGGAACCGGTTCAGCCCGACCACCACCCGCTCGCCCGCGTCGATCTCCTGGGCGATCCGGTACGCGGACTGCTCGATCTCGCGCTTCTGGAAGCCGGCCTCGATGGCGTCCACCGCCGAGCCGTGGTCGAACACCCGGTCCATCAGCTCGACCGCCGCCGCCTCCAGCTCGTCGGTCATCGCCTCGATCACGTACGACCCGGCGAACGGGTCGACGGTGGCGGTGAGATCCGTCTCGTACGCCAGCACCTGCTGGGTCCGCAGCGCCAGCCGGGCCGCCTTCTCGGTGGGCAGCGCGATCGCCTCGTCGAAGCTGTTCGTGTGCAGCGACTGGGTGCCGCCGAGCACCGCGCCCAGGCCCTGCACCGCCACCCGGACCAGGTTGACCTCCGGCTGCTGCGCGGTGAGCTGCACGCCGGCGGTCTGGGTGTGGAACCGCAGCATCAGCGACTTCGGGTTCTTCGCGCCGAAGTCGTCGCGCATCAGGCGGGCCCAGATGCGGCGGGCCGCGCGGAACTTGGCGACCTCCTCCAACAGCGTGGTGCGGGCCACGAAGAAGAACGACAGCCGGGGCGCGAAGTCGTCCACGGCCAGCCCGGCCGCCAGCGCCGCCCGGACGTACTCCACGCCGTTGGCCAGCGTGAACGCGATCTCCTGCGCGGGCGACGCGCCGGCCTCGGCCATGTGGTAGCCGGAGATGGAGATGGTGTTCCACTTCGGCACCTCGGCCCGGCAGTAGGCGAAGGTGTCGGCGACCAGCCGCAGCGAGGGCTTCGGCGGGAAGATGTACGTCCCCCGCGCGATGTACTCCTTGAGGATGTCGTTCTGGATGGTGCCGTTGAGCGCCCCGCCCGGCACCCCGGTCTCCTCCGCCACGAGCTGGTAGAGCAGCAGCAGCACCGAGCCGGGGGCGTTGATGGTCATCGAGGTGGAGACCTTGTCCAGCGGGATGCCGCCGAACAGCGTGCGCATGTCCTCGATGGAGTCGATGGCGACACCGACCTTGCCCACCTCGCCGTGCGCGATCGGGTCGTCCGAGTCGTACCCCATCTGGGTGGGCAGGTCGAACGCGACCGACAGGCCCATGGTGCCGGCCCGCAGGAGCTGGTGGTAGCGCGCGTTGCTCTCGGTGGCGGTGCCGAAGCCGGCGTACTGCCGCATGGTCCACGGCCGGGACGTGTACATCGTCGGGTAGACCCCGCGGGTGTACGGGTACTCGCCCGGCTCACCGAGTCGGGCGTCCAGGTCCGCCGGAAGGTCGGCCGCCGTGTAGACGCCCTTGATCGGGAAACCCGACTCGCTTGACCGCGCATCACTCATTACCGGATGGTAGGACGCGGTCGCCGCCCGATGGGTGAGGGATACCGCACACCGGCACCGGCGGCCCACCGGAGGTGAGTAGCTGGCCACATACCGTCGAGTAGGTAAACGCCCGCCGCGTCGGGTTTCGCATCGGGCGTCGGAACCAGCAAGATAGAGGGGTTGTGTCCCAGCCCCCTCGATATCCCCCGGTGGCTTTTCTGTGACTCAGATTCCGACGTGGAGCGGCGGACCGGCCAGTCCTCCCACTGGACGCGCGGCGCCCGGCACCACCATCGGTGGTCGCTACTCGCTGCGATCCCCGGTGGGCAACGGCGGCATGGGCACGGTCTGGCGGGCCACAGACACACTTCTGCGCCGCGACGTGGCGGTCAAGGAGGTCGTCCTCCCGCCGGGGCTCGCCCCCAGCGACCGCGACGCGCTCTACGAACGGACGCTGCGCGAGGCCCGCGCCGCCGCCGCGATCCAGCACCCGGCCGTGGTGCAGGTCTACGACGTGGTCACCGAGGGTGGCCGGCCGTGGATCGTGATGGAGCTGCTGGACGCCCGCAGCCTGGCCGACATGGTGATCGAGGACGGGCCGGTCGCGCCGCGCGCGGTCGCCAAGATCGGCATCGCGCTGCTCGGCGCGCTGGAGGTGGCGCACGCGCTCAGCGTGCTGCACCGCGACGTCAAGCCGGCCAACGTGCTGATCTGCTCCGACGGGCGTTGCGTGCTGACCGACTTCGGCGTCGCCCGGATGCCCACCGACGTGCAGCTCACCACGCCCGGCATGGTGCTCGGCTCGCCGCACTTCATCTCCCCCGAGCGGGCCATGGGCCAGGAGTTCGGCCCGCCCAGCGACCTGTTCTCGCTCGGCGTGACGCTCTACACCGCGGTCGAGGGCCGGCCCCCGTTCGACAAGGGCGACCCGATCGAGACCATGCACGCCGTGGTCGAGGACCCACCGGCCACGCCGCAGCGCAGCGGCCCGCTCACCGGCGTGCTGATGGGCCTGCTCGAGAAGGACCCGGCCCGCCGCCTCGACGTGCACCGGGCCCGGGCCATGCTGCGCGAGCTGCTCGCCGGCCCGCTGACCAGCACCGCCACCGCGGTCAACTCGGTCACCGACCCGTACGCGGTGGTGCCGGTGCCGCGTCCGACCACGCCGCCGCCGGCCGCGCCGGAGCCGAAGCCCAGCGGGCAGATCGGCGGCCGGGCGATGATCGGCCCGAGCGAGTCGCTCACCGACCGCCTCGCCGCGCTGCGGCGCGGGGAGCGCCCCGCCGCGAAGCCGGCTACCGGCGCCGCGGCGCTCGACGAGACAAGCGCCGACGCGCTCGCCGGCCCGCTGCACACGCCGACCGGCGCGATGTCCGGGCCGGACGCGCCCGAGGCCACCCAGCGCATCTCGCCGGACGCCACCGTCCGGTTCGACCAGGGCGCGGGCACGGACGCCACCCAGCACGTCCCCACCGCCACGCCGGCCACCTACGGCGGCAACGCCGACGCCACCCAGCCGGTGTACGGCGGCGGCGCGCAGTGGTCGGTGCCGGGCACCGGCCAGCCGTGGACCACGCCGGCCACCGCGCCGGCCGCGAGCGGTGGCACGTCCCCGGGGCTGCTCGGCAAGGTCAAGGCGTGGCCCCGCAAGGTCCAGCTCGCCGCCGCGGGCGGCCTGGCCGTGGTGCTGCTGGTGAGCGTGATCGCGCTGACCAGCGGCGGCGGTGACGACGCGCCGCCGCCGATCGTGGGCACGCTGCCGTCGAACTCGGCCGCCGCCGCGCCGGAGATGCAGGAGCAGACCGTCAAGGGCATCACCATCCAGGTGCCTAAGGGCTGGCAGCGGCAGACCGGCGGCCTCTACGTCGACTACGTCGACCCGAACGACGAGGGCCGCAAGGTGCGGGTCATCGCGGAGGACTGGGGCGGCACCTCGATCAGTTGGGCCGAGTTCGCCTCACGCAACCTGAAGAAGAACAGCGCCAAGAGCAAGAACTGCCCGGCCCCCTACACCGAGGTGTCGGTCTCCGAGCAGCCGCTCGCCGGCCAGAACGCGGGCCAGGTCGAATACACCTGCGGCGAGGGTGACGCCATGCGGCACGGCGTCTGGCGGGGCCTGGTCTCCGACGGCAAGGTCTACTCGTTCTACCTCTCCTCCACCGACGCGCGGTTCGCCGAGAGCAAGCCGATCTTCGACGCGATGGCCGGTTCGTTCCGGCTCACGGCCGACAACTGAGTCGAGGCCGACGACCAGTGGTGATCCGCCGCCGTGCTATCAAGAGGCCATGGCGGCGGACACCACTGACCTTGACGACCTTCGCGTTTCAGCCGAGCGCTGGCTCGCCGACGACCCCGACCCGGCCGACCGGGACGAGCTGCGCGCCGTCCTCGACGGGCTGCCCGGCACGGCCGCCGAGCTGGCCGACCGGTTCGCCGGCCCGCTGACGTTCGGCACCGCCGGCCTGCGCGGCCCGCTGCGCGCCGGGCCCAACGGGATGAACCTCGCCGTGGTCACCCAGGCCGCCGCCGGGCTGGTCGGCTGGCTCGCCGCCCAGGGCGGCGAGGGCCCGCTGGTGATCGGGTACGACGCCCGGCGCGGCTCCCGCGCGTTCGCCGAGCGCACCGCCCAGGTGGCCACCGGCGCGGGCCGGCCGGCGCTGCTGCTGCCCCGCCCGCTGCCCACGCCGGTGCTGGCGTTCGCGGTCCGGCAGCTCGGCGCCGTCGCCGGCGTGATGGTCACCGCCAGCCACAACCCGCCGCAGGACAACGGCTACAAGGTGTACCTGGGTGCGCAGCTCGGCGGTGAGTTGGGCGCGGGGGCGCAGATCGTGCCGCCGGCCGACGCCGGCATCGAGGCCGCGATCCGGGCGGTCGGCCCGCTCGCCCGGGTGCCGCTCGGCCCGGCCGGCCAGGTGCTCGGTGACGACCTGGTCGCCGCGTACGTGGACCGGGCCGCCGCGGTGGTGGACCCGGCCGGTCCACGCGACCTGAGGGTGGCGTACACACCGCTGCACGGGGTGGGTGCGGCGGTGCTGACCGCCGCGTTCGCGCGGGCCGGCTTCGGCGTGCCCGGGGTGGTGCCCGAGCAGGCGGAACCGGATCCGGCGTTCCCGACCGTCAACTTCCCCAACCCGGAGGAGCCGGGCGCGGTGGACCTGCTGGTCGCGCTCGCCGACCGCACCGGCGCCGACCTGGCGATCGCCAACGACCCGGACGCGGACCGGTGCGCGGTGGCCGTACGCGATGCCGGGTCCTGGCGGATGCTGCGCGGCGACGAGGTGGGCGCGCTGCTCGCCGACCACCTGATGCGGCGCGGCGTGACCGGCCTGTACGCCACCACCATCGTCTCGTCGACGCTGCTGCGGGCGATGGCCGAGGCACGCGGGCTGCCCTACGACGAGACGCTGACCGGGTTCAAGTGGATCGTCCGGGCCGGCGGCGGCCGGGAGCCGCTGGTCTACGGCTACGAGGAGGCGTTGGGCTACTGCGTCGCGCCGGGGCACGTGCGGGACAAGGACGGCATCACCGCCGCGCTGACCGTCGCCGAGCTGGCCGCCGGGCTGAAGGCCCAGGGTCGGACGCTCACCGACCGGCTGGACGAGCTGGCGGCCGAGTTCGGCGTGCACCACACCGACCAGCTCTCGGTGCGGGTGGAGGACCTGCGGGTGATCGCGGACTCGATGGCGCGGATCCGGGCGGCCACCCCGACGTCGCTGCTCGGGCAGCCGGTCGCCGAGGCGTCCGACCTGCTCCCCGAGGCGGACGTGGTGATCCTGCGCACCGACGCCGCCCGGGTGGTCATCCGGCCCTCCGGCACCGAACCGAAGCTGAAGGCGTACCTGGAGGTGGTGGCGCCGGTGACCGACGGCGACGTGCCGGCGGCCCGCAGCCGCGCCCGGGCGGCCGTCACCGAGCTGCGCACCGAGATCGCCGCCGCGCTGGGCCTCTGACCACGACGCAAGGAGGGGCCCCTTCTTGACACCTGAGGGTGAGAGGGGGCCCCTGCTATACCGGAGGCGTTAGGAGGGGGCCCCTCCTTGACGCTTGCCGAGGGCGGCGTCGACCGCCTGGCCCAGCGCGACGATCACCAGGCTGACCGAGGGGCGTACCACGCTGTCGTCCAGGCTCACCGTGCCGGAGAAGCCGGCGCCGGCCGCGATCTCCTCCAGCCGCTTGCCGGCGTCGTCCGCGTCGGCGCCGGTGAGCCCGAGCGCCGGTTCCATCCGCAGCACCGCGACCAGCGTGGCGAGCGCGGCGGTCCGCTCGTCCGGGAGCTGCCCGCTGGTCAGCGCGTCGGCCAGCCGCCGTCGGATGTCCGCCTCGACCGAGGCGTCCGCCACCGGGTAGCGGTGCACGTGGATGAAGCCCAGCTCGGTCTCGTCGACGTCGCGGACCACGCCGCGTTGGCAGAGGTCGCCGAGGATCTTGTCGCGCAGCCCGTGCCGTAGGCGCTGTACCCAGGACGCCGGCGTGTGCGGGGTGTCCGCGGCCATCTTGGCGAGCACCGCGTCCGCGATCGGCTCGCCGGTCGGCGCCGGGTCGACCACCGCGAGGTTCCCGTCCGCGTACGCGATCCGGCCGGCCAGGGCCAGCTCGACCAGCACCGCCGCGGCCATGCCCAGGTCCAGGCTGATCCGCGGCATGGCGGCCTTGCCGGATTCGTCGTCATACGCGAGGAGGAGCAACTCCTCGGCGAGCGCAACACCAGTCATGGCCCGGAACGCTAGCGCCTCCCCGCACCCCGCGCACCAACTCGCCGGGGTCGCGTCCCTCGGGTCGCCTGATTCACGGAAAGCGGGCCTTTCCGGGGGGAAATGCGCCCTCTTTCCGTGAATCAGCGACAACCCGGGCGTCAGAAGCGGGGCATGCCGCCGAACTGGCGGTCGCCGGCGTCGCCGAGGCCGGGGACGATGAACATCTTGTCGTTCAGGCCCTCGTCGATGGACGCGGTGACCAGGCGCAGCGGCAGGCCGCTCCGCTCCAGCCGCTCGATGCCGACCGGGGCGGCCAGCACGCAGAGCACGGTGATGTCGGTGCAGCCCCGGTCGGCGAGCAGCCGGCAGCAGTGCTCCAGCGAGCCGCCGGTGGCCAGCATCGGGTCGAGCACCAGCACCGGCCGGCCGCTGAGGTCCCGGGGCAGCGACTCCATGTAGGCGCGCGGCTCGTACGTCTCCTCGTCGCGGGCCAGGCCCACGAAGCCCATCGACGACTCGGGCACCAGGGCCAGCGCGGCGTCGGCCATGCCGAGCCCGGCCCGCAGCACCGGCACGAGCAGCGGCGGGTTGGCCAGCCGGGTGCCCTCGGTGGCGGTGACCGGGGTCTGGATCGAGTAGTTCTCGACGGGGAAGGAGCGTGCGGCCTCGTACACCAGCATGGTGGTGAGTTCGCGCAGCGCCGCCCGGAACGACGAGGAGTCGGTCCGGGCGTCCCGCATGGCGGTCAGCCGCGTCTGGGCTAGCGGATGGTCAATGACGGTTACGTCCACGATCGCTCAACCTACCGGTCACCGACGTAGCGCAGGACGGGTGCGGGCGGACCAGCGACGCCACTCACCCGGTCGCCGTGTGACCAAGATCACTCGACTCGCGGGTGCGTACTATTCGGGGCATGACGGCGACAGCGACGTCGGCCCGGTCGGACCTCTCCGAGCTGGGACGATCCGAGACCGCTCTGCGGACCTTCCTGCACGGCCTACCGGGCGTGGACCAGGTCGGCGCGGAGCAGCGGGCGGCCCAGCTCGGCACCCGCTCCATCAAGACCACGGCCAAGGCCGAGGCGATCGACCTGGCCATCCGGATGGTCGACCTGACCACCCTCGAAGGGGCCGACACCCCGGGCAAGGTGCGGGCGCTGGCGGCCAAGGCGCTGCGTCCCGACCCGGCGGACCCGAGCTGCCCGCACGTCGGCGCGGTCTGTGTCTACCCGGCGATGGTCCCGTACGTGGCCGAGGTGCTGCGCGGCAGCGGTGTGCACCTGGCCAGCGTGGCGACGTCGTTCCCGTCCGGGCAGGCCCCGTTGGAGATCAAGCTCGCCGACGTCCGGGCGGCCGTCGAGGCCGGCGCGGACGAGATCGACATGGTGATCAACCGGGGCGCGTTCCTGGCCGGGCGCTACCAGGAGGTCTACGACGAGATCGTGGCCACCAAGGAGGCGTGCGGGGACGCGCACCTCAAGGTGATCCTGGAGACCGGCGAGCTGGCCACCTACGACAACGTGCGGCGTGCCTCCTGGCTCGCCATGCTGGCCGGCGGCGACTTCATCAAGACCTCCACCGGCAAGGTCCCGGTCGCGGCCACGCTGCCGGTGACGCTGGTGATGCTGGAGGCGGTCCGCGACTTCCGCGCCGCCACCGGGCGGCAGGTCGGCGTGAAGCCGGCCGGCGGCATCAAGAACACCAAGGACGCGATCAAGTACCTGGTCATGGTCAACGAGACGGTCGGCGCCGACTGGCTCGACCCGGACTGGTTCCGGTTCGGCGCGTCCAGCCTGCTCAACGACCTGCTGATGCAGCGCACCAAGCTGACGACCGGCGTCTACGCCGGCCCCGACTACTTCACCCTGGACTGACCGCGATGTTCGAATACGCACCCGCCCCCGAGTCACGCTCGGTGGTCGACCTCAGGCCCTCGTACGGGCTCTTCGTCGACGGAAAGTTCGTCGACCCGGCCGACGGTGGCAGCTTCAAGTCGATCAACCCGGCCTCCGAGGAGGTCCTGGCCGAGATCGCCGAGGCCGGCAGCGCGGACGTGGACCGCGCGGTCCGGGCCGCCCGGACGGCGTACGAGCAGGTCTGGGGTCCGATGCCGGGCCGGGACCGGGCGAAGTACCTGTTCCGGATCGCCCGGATCATCCAGGAGCGCTCGCGCGAGCTGGCCGTGCTGGAGTCGCTTGACAACGGCAAGCCGATCAAGGAGTCGCGCGACGTCGACCTGCCGCTGGTCGCCGCGCACTTCTTCTACTACGCCGGCTGGGCGGACAAGCTCGGGCACGCCGGCTTCGGCTCGGACCCGAAGCCGCTGGGCGTGGCCGCGCAGGTCATCCCGTGGAACTTCCCGCTGCTCATGCTGGCCTGGAAGATCGCCCCGGCGCTCGCCGCCGGCAACACGGTGGTGCTGAAGCCGGCCGAGACCACGCCGCTGACCGCGCTGCTGTTCGCCGAGATCTGCCAGCAGGCCGACCTGCCGGCCGGCGTGGTCAACATCGTCACCGGGGCCGGCGACACCGGCCGCGCGCTGGTCGAGCACCCGGGCGTGGACAAGGTCGCGTTCACCGGCTCCACCGAGGTCGGCAAGGCCATCGCCCGCGCGGTCGCCGGCACCCGCAAGAAGCTCACCCTGGAGCTGGGCGGCAAGGCCGCCAACATCGTCTTCGACGACGCCCCGGTCGACCAGGCGGTCGAGGGGATCGTCAACGGCATCTTCTTCAACCAGGGGCACGTCTGCTGCGCCGGGTCCCGGCTGCTGGTCCAGGAGTCGGTCGCCGAGCAGGTGCTGGAGTCGCTCAAGCGCCGGATGGCCCGGCTGCGGGTCGGTGACCCGCTGGACAAGAACACCGACGTCGGCGCGATCAACTCGGCCGAGCAGTTGGCGCGCATCCGCGAGCTGTCCGACGTCGGCGCCGCCGAGGGGGCCGAGCGCTGGTCGCCGCCGTGCGAGCTGCCGGACCGCGGGTTCTGGTTCGCGCCGACCATCTTCACCGGGGTCACCCAGGCGCACCGGATCGCCCGCGAGGAGATCTTCGGCCCGGTGCTGTCCGTGCTGACGTTCCGCACCCCGGCGGAGGCGGTGGAGAAGGCCAACAACACGCCGTACGGGCTGTCGGCCGGGATCTGGACCGACAAGGGTTCCCGGATCCTGTGGGTGGCCGACCGGCTGCGCGCCGGCGTGGTGTGGGCCAACACGTTCAACAAGTTCGACCCGACCTCACCGTTCGGCGGCTACAAGGAGTCGGGCTACGGTCGCGAGGGCGGCCGGCAGGGGCTGGAGGCGTACCTCAATGTCTGAGCGGGTCGCGGTACGCAAGACGTACAAGCTCTTCATCGGCGGGAAGTTCCCGCGCAGCGAGTCGGGACGGTCGTATCTCGTGCAGGACTCCAACGTGTCGCTGGCCTCCCGCAAGGACGCGCGGGACGCGGTGGTCGCCGCCCGGGCCGCGGTGAAGGGCTGGGCCGGGGCGACCGCGTACAACCGGGGTCAGATCCTCTACCGGGTCGCCGAGATGCTGGAGGGCCGGCGCGAGCAGTTCGTGGCGCTCGGCGTCCCGGCCGACGAGGTGGACGCCGCGATCGACCGCTGGGTCTGGTACGCCGGCTGGTCCGACAAGCTCCCCCAGGTCTACGGCGGGGCGAACCCGGTGGCCGGCCCGTACTTCAACCTGTCCGCGCCGGAGCCGACCGGTGTGGTCGCCGTGGTGGCCCCGGAGACGCCGGCGCTGCTCGGCCTGGTGAGCGTGATCGCCCCGGCGATCGTCACCGGCAACACGGTGGTGGTGGCCGCCTCCCCGGCCGCGCCGCTGGCGGCGGTCACGCTGGCCGAGGTGCTGGCCACCTCCGACCTGCCGGGCGGAGTGGTGAACATCCTCACCGGCCGGATCACCGAGACGGCGCCGACGCTTGCCGCGCACATGGACGTCAACGCGATCGACCTGACCGGTGTGGCGGACGCCGAGCTGGCGGTGGAGCTGGAGGTCAAGGCCGCGGAGAACCTCAAGCGGGTGCTCCGGCCGGCCCCGGCCGACCACGACTGGCACACCGACCCGGGCCTGACCCGGATGACCACGCTCCTGGAGACCAAGACCGTCTGGCACCCCAAGGGCGTCTGACCCCCCTCCCCCCTCTCACCCCCACCAGATCCGCGCACTTTCACGCAAGGAGCGGGGGTGGGGTGGGGTCTACTACGGGGGGTAGGATTGGCGGGTGACTCGGCTGGGGGACCTTGAGCGTGCGGTGATGGACGTGCTGTGGGACTCGGTGCCCGCCACGTCGGACGGGGTGACCGTGCGCGAGGTCGCCGACGCCCTCGACGGGCGTGAGCTGGCCTACACCACCGTGATGACGGTGCTGGACCGGCTCGCCGGCAAGGGCATGGTCCAGCGCGAGCGGGAGGGGCGGGCCTGGCGGTACCGGCCGGCGGCCACCCGCGAGGCGCACATCGCCCAGCTCATGCTCGACGCGCTCGATCTCGGCGGCAGCCGGGACGCCGCGTTGGTGCGCTTCGCCCGCTCGGTCACCGGCACGGAGGCGGACGTGCTCCGCGCCGCGCTCGGCGCCGAGGCCGGGCTGGCCGACCCCCGACCGGGCGGGCCGGCGCTCGACGAGGCGACGGACCGGTAGGCGGCTGCCGTGGCGTACGCCGTGCACTTCGCCGCCACCGTCCTGGCCTGCTGGCTGACCGCGCAGGTCCTCGCCGCCGCGCGGTGGACGTGGCGCGCGCCGCGGGTGGCGATCGTCTGCTGGCAGGCGGTCGGGCTGGCGCTGGGGCTGTCCGCCATGGGGCTGCCGATGGCGGTCGGGCTGGCCGCCTACGACCGGCCAACCGGGAGCGCGCTGCTGGCGCTCGGTGACGACCTGGCCCACGGCACGCTGCCGGCCGGCCTGGGCGCGGTGCACCTCAGCCTGGTGGGGGTCGGTTTCGGCATCGGCGCGGTGCTGGTCACCACCACGGTGCGCGCCGTGCACGGCGCGGTCCGCGCCCAGCGCCGGCACCGGGAGCTGCTGAGCCTGGTGGCCCGGCGCGACCCGACGGTGCCCGGCGCGCTGGTGCTCGACCATCCGAGTGCGGCGGCGTACTGCCTGCCCGGGGTGCGTCCCCGGGTGGTGGTGAGCGCCGGCACCGTCGACCTGTTGGACCCGGCCGAGCTGGCGGCGGTGCTCACCCACGAGCGGGCGCACGCGCAGGAGCGGCACGACCTGGTGCTGCTGCCGTTCACCGCGTTGTGCCGGGCGCTGCCCTGGTTCCGCTGGGTGCGCGACGCGCACGCACGGGTGGCGTTGCTGGTCGAGATGCGCGCCGACGACAAGGCCCGGGAGCAGCACGCGGACGAGCCGCTGGCCGGTGCGCTGCGTCGGTTCGCCGCCGCCGGGCACCGGGTGACGCCGGCCGGCACGCTCGGCATCGGCGACCGGGACCTCGACGTACGGGTGCAGCGCCTGCTGGTCGCGGACCGCCCGCCCCGGGTGCTCGGCGCCACCGCGCTGGCCGTCGCCGGCACGCTCGTCGCGCTGCCGGTCTCCCTGTTCCTGAGCTGAGCCGCCCCCTACGGGGTTGCTCCGGGTTCCCGGGCCCGCATAGGTAGAAAGTCTACGTGTAGGGTGCCTATGACAAGCGAGCCAACCCGTGGGAGAACGCGCCATGGACCCCCTGCTCCTCGCCCGCCTCCAGTTCGCCACCACCACCTCGATCCACTTCCTGTTCGTGGTGGTCACGCTCGGCCTGGTCACGCCGCTGGTCGGCCTCCAGACCGCCGGCTACCTCACCGGCAAGCCGGTCTACGAGCGGCTGACCCGGTTCTGGGGCCAGCTCTACGTGATCAACTACGTGCTCGGCATCGCCACCGGGATCGTGATGGAGTTCCAGTTCGGGCTGAACTGGAGCGGCCTGTCGCGCTACGTGGGCAACGTGTTCGGCGCGCCGCTGGCCATCGAGACGCTCGTCGCGTTCTTCCTGGAGTCCACGTTCCTCGGGATGTGGATCTTCGGGTGGCACCGGCTGCGGCGCGGCGTGCACCTGGCGCTGCTCTGGGGCGTCGCGCTGACCGCGTACGCCTCGGCGTTCTGGATCATGGTGGCGAACGCCTGGCTCCAGCACCCGGTCGGCTACGAGGTACGCGACGGCGTGGCCCACCTCACCGACTTCGGCGCGCTGGTCACCAACCCCACGTTCGGCTTCGCGTTCGGCCACGTGGTGTCCGCGAGCCTGGTCACCGGCGGGCTGCTGATGGCCGCCGTCAGCGCGTGGCACCTGCTCCGGCGTACCCCGGACTTCCTGCTGTTCCGCACCTCGCTACGGCTCGGCCTGGTCACCGCGGCGCTCGCGGTGAGCGCGTTGCAGGGCTTCGGCTTCGCCCAGTTCGGCCCGGTCGGTCAGCTTCAGCCCACCAAGTTCGGCGGCGGCCCGGACCGGGACGCGATGGTCGCCGACTGGACCGCCCGGTTCGGCCCGGGCGACTGGGAGCCGCCGGTGCTGTCAAGCGTCGGGCTCGGCTTCATGATCCTGATCGGCTTCGCGCTCGGCTGCGTCTGGCTACTGCTGCCGCTGCTCTGGCGCGACTGGATCATCCGGCTGCGGTTCCCGCTCTGGCTGCTCCTGCTCGGCCTGCCGCTGCCCTTCGTGGCCGTGCTGCTCGGCTGGATCGCCCGCGAGGTGGGCCGCCAGCCCTGGGTGGCGTACGGGCTGCTGCCCACCGAGCGGGCCGTCTCGCCGGTGTCGCCCGCACTGATGCTCGCCTCGCTGATCGGCTTCGGCCTGCTGCTCGGCGCGCTCGCGGTCACCAACTGGACGCTGCTGGCCCGGCACGCCGCCCGGGGCGCGCTCGACCCCGCGCTGGGCCGCCCGCCGGCGCCCGACACCGACGCCCACCACCAGCCCGTGTTCGCCTGAGGGAGCCACCGTGGAACTCGCCTGGTACGCCCTGCTCGGCCTCTTCTTCGCCGCCTACCTGGTGCTCGGCGGCTACGACTACGGCGTCGGCCTGCTGCTGGCCCGGCGCGCCGGAGCGGGCACCGGTCGGGCCGCGCTCACCGCGGTCGGGCCGTTCTTCCTCGGCAACGAGGTCTGGCTGGTGGCCACCGTCGGCATCCTGTTCGGCGCGTTCCCCACGCTGGAGGGTGAGCTGCTCGCCGGCTTCTACCCGGTGGTGCTCGGTGCGCTGGCCGGGGTGGTGCTGGTCACCGCCGGCGTGCAGTTGCGCGGCCGGGCCGGCGGCGAGGCGACCCGGGCCTGCTGGGACCGGATCGTGGTGGTCGGCGGCGTCCTGGCCGCGCTGGGCTGGGGCGCGCTGCTCGGCGGGCTGCTCCAGGGCGTGCCGCTGACCGCCGACGGGCACGTGGCCGGCGTCGACCATGTGGTGACCCCGTTCGTGGCCGCCACCGGGCTGACGCTGCTCGCGCTGGTCGCGGTGCACGGTGCGACGTTCCTCACGCTCCGGCTGCCGCCCGCCGACGCCCCGGCACTCGCCCGGCTGGCCCGCGGCCTGGTGCCCGCCGCGCTCACCGCGGTCGCCGCGACCACCGCCCTGGGCCTGCTCTCCGACCGGGTACGCGCCGCCGTGGCGCGACCGGCGCTCGCCGTACTCCTGCCGTTGGCGCTGGTGGCGGCGCTGCTGGTGGCCCGCGCGGCGCTGCGCCGGGGCCGGGCCGGGGTGGCGTTCGCGGCGACCGCGACGGCGCTGGCGCTGCCGGCGCCGCTGGTCGGGGCCGCGCTCTGGCCCCGGATCCTGGTGTCCACCGGTGACCCGGCGGCCTCGCTGACGGTCGCCGAGGCCGCCGCCAGCCGCCCGACGCTGGCGCTGCTGGGCTGGCTCGTGCTGCCGCTCCTGCCGGCCCTACTAGGCTTTCAGGCGATGTGCTGGTGGGTGTTCCGAGGACGGATCGACGGCAGGGCACCGGTGTACTGGTGAACCGCCGCCCGTTCGATCCGCGTCTGCTGCGCCGGGTCCCCGCGGCCCGGCGCGACCTCGCCGTGCTCGCGGCGCTGGGCGGCCTGACCGCGCTGCTGGTGGTCGCCCAGGCCACCGCGCTGGCCACGCTGCTGGCCACCGCGATCGACGGGCGGCTGCACCGGCCGGCGCTCGCCGGTTTCCTGGCCGCGGTCGCGGCCCGGGCGCTGGTGAGCTGGGCGCAGGGCACGGTGGCGGCGCGGGCCGCCGCGACGGTCAAGGCGGCGCTCCGGGCCGACCTGCTCCGCGCGGTCGGCCGGCACGGTCCCACCTGGGTCGCCGGACGGCGGGCCGGGCAGCTCGCCACGCTCGCCGGGCGCGGGCTGGACGCGCTCGACCCCTACTTCACCGGGTACCTCCCCCAGCTCGTGCTCAGCGTGACCGTGCCGGCGGCGGTGCTGGCCCGCATCGTGTTCGCCGACTGGAGTTCGGCGCTGATCATCGCGCTCACCATCCCGCTCATCCCGATCTTCGGCGCGCTGCTCGGCTGGCAGGCGCAGGCCGCCACCGAACGGCAGTGGCGGCGACTGTCGCTGCTCGGCGGCCACTTCCTCGACATGGTCGCCGGGCTGCCCACGCTGCGCGCGTTCGGCCGGGCCCGGGCCCAGGTCGACGTGGTGCGCCGGATGGCCGACGGCCACCGCGAGGCCACCATGCGGACGCTGCGGATCGCGTTCCTCTCCGCGTTGGTGCTGGAGCTGGTCGCCACGCTCTCCGTCGCGCTGGTCGCGGTGCCGGTCGGCATCCGGCTGCTCGGCGGCGGGATCACGCTCTCCACCGCGCTGCTGGTGCTGCTGCTCACCCCGGAGGCGTACCTGCCGCTGCGGGCCGCCGGCAGCCGGTTCCACGCCAGCATGGAGGGGCTCGCCGCGCTGGACGAGGCGTTCACGCTGTCCGCGACCGACGCGCCGACCGCCCCGGCCGCCGCCGGGGACGCGGCGCCGGACGGCCGCGGCGAGATCCGCTTCGAGGGCGTGACCGTCGCGTACGACCGGACGACCGCGCTGCGCGACGTCACGCTGACCATCCGGCCCGGCGACCGGGTGGCGATCATCGGTCCCAGCGGCGCGGGCAAGAGCACGCTGCTCAACCTGCTGCTCGGCTTCGTCGCGCCGACCGCCGGCCGGGTCACCGTCGACGGGACCGACCTGGCCGGGGCCGACCCGGACGCCTGGCGCCGCGAGGTGGCCTGGGTGCCGCAGCGGGCGCACCTGTTCGCCGGTTCCCTGGCCGACAACATCCGCCTCGGGGCGCCGGACACCCCGGACGACGCGCTGGCCGCCGCCGTCACCGACGCCGCGCTGGACGAGGTGGTCAGCGCGCTTCCCGACGGGCTCGGCACCCGGCTCGGCGAGCGCGGCCACGGCCTGTCCAGCGGGCAGCGGCAGCGCGTCGCGCTGGCCCGCGCGTTCCTGCGGGACGCCCCGCTGGTGCTGCTCGACGAGCCGACCGCCCGGC
Source organism: Micromonospora sp. AKA38 (assembly GCF_027925725.1). Classification (NCBI taxonomy): domain Bacteria; kingdom Bacillati; phylum Actinomycetota; class Actinomycetes; order Micromonosporales; family Micromonosporaceae; genus Micromonospora; species Micromonospora sp. AKA38. The sequence goes on from NZ_BNEI01000007.1 coordinate 108,529, forward strand.
TGGACAGCGCCAGTGAGGCGGTGGTGCTGGACGCCACCCGCCGGCTGGTCGCCGGGCGGACCGCGCTGCTCGTCGCGCACCGGCCCGCGCTGCTGGCCGACGCCGACCGGGTCCTGCGCGTCGAGGACGGCCGGGTCACCGAACTGCGCCCCACGACCACCGGCCCGGCGGTGGCCCGATGACGCCGCCCGCCCGCCCGGCACCCGCCGACCGCGTCGGCAGGACGGTGACCAGCCACGCCCGCACGACGGTGACCGCCCGCGCCCGCACGACGGTGACCAGCCGCGCCCGCGCGACGGTGACCGGGCGCGACGCCCGCACGGCGGTGGCCCGGTGACCGCCGGCGACAGCGTCACGCCGGTGGGCCGGGTGCCCGCCGGGCCGACCGGGGTCCCGGTGGAGCCGTCCGGCGCGCCGGAACCGCCGGCGCCGGCCCGTCGTGACGCCGAGCGGATCGTGCTGCGCCTGGCCCGGCCGTACCTGGGCCGGCTGCTGGGTGCCGGGCTGCTCGCCGCGGCCACCGAGTTCGCCGGGTTGGCCCTGATGGCCACCGCCACCTGGCTGCTGATGAGCGCCGCCGGCCGGCCGCCGCTGGACCGGCTCACCGTGGCCATCGTCGCGGTCCGGGCGCTCGCGGTCGGCCGGGGCGTGTTCCGCTACACCGAACGGCTCGCCGGCCACGACGCCGTGCTCCGCATGATCACCGACGTCCGGGCCCGGGTCTTCGCCACGCTCGCGGCCCGGCGCGACGCCGCCGACCGGCGCACCGGGGACGCGCTCAGCCGGCTGGTCTCCGACGTCGAGGCGGCCCAGGACCTGCTCCTGCGGGTGCTGGTGCCGGGTGCGGCGGCGGCGCTGGTCAGCCTGCTCGCCGTCGGTGGCGCCGCGCTGATCTCACCGCCGGCCGCCGGCGTGCTCGCGGTCGGCCTGCTGGTGGCCGGGGTGGCGCTGCCCGCGCTGGCCACCCGGCTCACCCGTCGGGCCGCCGACGAGGTGGCCCCGCTGCGGGGCGCGCTCGCGGTGGACGCGGTCGACCTCACCCACGGCGCCGCCGACCTGGCCGCGTTCGGGGCGGCCGACGCCGCGCTGGCCGCCGCGAACGGGCGGGCCGACCGGCTGGCCCGGCTGGAACGCCGGCTCGCCGCGGTCGGCTTCGCGGTGGACGCGACGGGCGTGCTGGTGGGTGGCCTCACCGCCGCCGCCGTGGTGCTCGTGGCGCTGCGCGCCGACCTGCGCGGAGTGCTGGTCGGCGTGCTCGCGGTGGGCACGCTGGCCGCCGTCGAGGTGGCGCTCGCCCTGGTCGCCGCCGCCCGGCAACGGACCCAGCTCCGGGCCGGCCTGGCCCGGGTCGCCGACCTGCTCACCGAACCCGCGGCGCCGGCCCCGTCCGGCGTCCCGGGGCCGGTGCCGGTGCCGGACGGCCACGACGTGCGCTTCGAGGGCGTGACGGTCCGCTACCGGGCCGGTGCCGCGCCCGCGCTGGCCGGGTTCGACCTCGACCTGCCGGCCGGCCGCCGGGTGGCCGTGGTCGGCCCGAGCGGGGCCGGCAAGAGCACGCTGGCCGCGGTGCTCACCGGCGCGGTCCACCCCGACGCCGGCCGGGTCACCGTCGGCGGCATACCGGTGGCGGAGCACCCGGCCGGTCAGCTCCCCCGGGTCGTCGGCGGCCTGCTCGCCGAGGCGTACGTCTTCCACGCCACGGTGCGGGAGAACCTGCTGCTGGGCCGCCCGGACGCCGGCGACGCGGACCTGGCCGGGGCCACCCGGGCGGCCGGGCTGCTGGACTGGGTACGCGACCAGCCCGAGGGCTGGGACACCGTGGTCGGCGAGCAGGGCGGGCAGCTCTCCGGCGGGCAGCGGCAACGGTTGGCGTTGGCCCGGGCGCTGCTGGCCGCCCCGCCGGTGCTGGTGCTGGACGAGCCGACCGAGGGTCTCGACCCGGCGGCGGCGGACGCGGTGCTCGCCGCCACCCTGGCCGCCACTCCGGCCGGGCACTCGGTGCTGCTGATCAGCCACCGGCTCAGCGGCCTGGCCGGGCTGGACGAGATCGTGGTGCTGGAGGACGGCGGCGTGGTGCAGCGCGGCCGGCACGAGGAGTTGGTGGCACGCCCCGGCTGGTACCGCGACCAGTGGCTGCGCCAGGCGGCGGCCGAGCGCGGATATCTGGCGCTCGCCCCCTGAGCCCGCAATGGGGGAATTCCCGGACGCGCCGGCGTTCCCCGGGTGGCAGGCTGGTGACCATGTGGGAGCTACCGGTCGAGGGCCGGCTGCGTGAGCTGTCCGGGCGGCTGCACGGGCCGACCCGGCTCAAGGCCGACCTGCTGACCGAGGCGCGGCACGCGCTGGAGGACGCCGTCGAGGCGTACCGGGAGGGCGGTCTGTCGCGGGCGGAGGCGGAGCGGCGTGCGGTGGCCGAGTTCGGCACCGTCGGCCAGCTCGCGCCGGGCTTCCAGGCCGAGCTGGCCGCCGGCGCGCTGCGCGGGCTGGCGCTGCGCACGCTCGCGGTCGCCGCGGTGCTGATCGCCGCCGGGGACCTCACCTGGCACGGGTCGAGCTGGAGCGCCGGCCCGCGACCGCCGACGGGCTACCTGCTGCTCGCCTCGTCGATACACGGCATCTGGGGGACGATCGCCGGGCTGGCGCTGGCCGGGCTGGCGCTCGGCGCGCTCGCCGCCCGGCGGGACTCGCCGGGGCTCGTCCGGTCGACCCGCGCGGTCGGCTTCGGGCTGACCGGTGGGCTGCTGGTCGGCGCGCTCGCCGGCGGCGCCCTGTTCGGCTGGTCGGTGCGGCTGTGGGACGCGGCGCTGACCTGGCCGCCGATGATCATCGGAGCGGTGGTGGCGTCGGCGGCCTGGTTCTCGCTGGCCCGGTCGGCCCGCTGGTGGCTGCTCAGCGCGCGCGGCCCACGGTTCGCCCGTCGGTGAGGCGGCTCAGGCCGGTGTCGCGGGCGGGCGGTACCGGCCGGCGTCGCGGGAGGCGGCTCAGGCCGGCGTCGCGGGAGGCGGCTCAGGCGGGCGTCGCGGGCGGCTCGGCCGGGCCGAGGAAGCGGCCCACGGTGGCGCTGAACTCGCGCCAGCCGGCCCGTTCCCCGGCCAGCGCCCGGCTGCCGGCGTCGGTGAGCTGGTAGGTGCGCCGTTCCCGGCCGTTGACGGTGCTCCAGGTGCTGGCCACCAGGCCGGCCCGTTCCAGCCGGCGCAACGCCGGATAGATGGTGCCGGTGGGCAGGTCGAGCGTGCCGCCGCTGCGGGCCCGCAACGCCTCGATGATCGCGTAGCCGTGCTGCGCGCCCTGTTCCAGCACGGCCAGCAGCAGTGCGTCCAGGTGTCCGTGCAGCGCCTGCGCCCTCATGCGTAGAAAGCCTACTTGTCGGGCGTTCGGGACGCCACCGGGGTGCGGCTCCCGGTCGGAACCGGTTGCCCACTAGGGTATGTGCGCAGAGTCACTCGGCGGCGCGACGCCGCCGGGTGGGCACCCAGACGCACACGGAGGTCAGCGTGGCCCGCCAGTCGCCCCAACGGCCCGACGCCGACGAGCCCGAGCTCGACGACACCGACACCTCGGCCGCAGCAGACGAGGTCGAGGTCGACCGCCCGGCGGCGGACCGCGCACTCTGGGACGAGGTGCGGATCGACCCGGTGGAGATCGCCCTGCCCGCCGGCACCGGCTTCACGCTGCGGGCCTACCGGCCGGCGCGCGAGCTGACCCCGACCGACGTCGCCGAGCGCGACCAGGACGACCCCTTCCTGGCCCGCCGCCAGGTCGTCGAGGCCGAGGAGGACGAGGAGGTGGTGATCCTCGACGAGGAGTTCGCCGCCCTCTCCGCCGAGGAGGACGACGAGGACGAGAAGTCCGACGGGAAGCGCCGCCGCGGCAAGGCCGACGCGGACGCCGACGGCGCCGACGACGAGGCGGTCCCCGGCGACGACGAGGCCGGCGCCGACGACGAGGCGGACGAGGACGACGACGCCGCGGGCGACGAGGAGGTGCCGGTCTTCCTCACCCACAAGGGGCGGCTGCTGCTCTTCAAGACGCCGGAGTCGCTCGTCACCTTCATCCGTTCCGGTGCGCCCAACGACCTCTCTCAACTGGACAGCTGGAATGAACTGTCCGAACGGCTCGAACCGGCCGACGTGGCCCCGCTGGACGAGGACACCTACGAGCTCGACCTGGTGGTGGAGAACCTGCGCGGCGGGCACGACGCGTGGGATCCGGCGCTGCTGATCGAGGCCGGCGAGGTCGCCCGTGACCTGGCGTACGCCCTGCGGCTACCGGCCGTTCTGGACATGCTCTCCGCCGGCTCCAGCCTGGACGATCTGGACGAGGCGCTGCGTGCTTCCGCCAACGGCGGGATCGGTGGTTTCCTGGGTCGTCGCCGGCTGAAGAAAATCGGGGCACAAACCGCAAGTTTGGGTTGGCGCACCATTGTCGGCAAGATCTCTGCCGTCGTGGACTGGCGCGACTGACCCGGAGCGGGGAGCATCAGTCTCTGGCAGAGCAAGACCTGTGTCCCGGGAGGAGGACGACGCTGTGGCGCTCGTACGCGTGTACTGCGGTCTGGCCTCGGCAGATCCGGCCGACCGAACGGCTTCGGCCGGAACGACGCTGACGTCCGCTGTGGTCGACGACGCAGGCCGTCTGCTGCACGTCTGTGAGATCGGTGACGAGCCCGCCGGCTACGCCCGGCTGGTCACGCTGCTGGTGGAGCGGTCCGGTGGGCCGAGCGGCGTGGCCATCGCCGCGGACAGCGACGACCACACCGTCACCTCGCTGCTCAGCGCCGCCGGCCGGCCGTTGGCGATCGCTGACGACGACTCGGTCGACGACTTCGCCGAGCGGTTCGCCGACGACGACTCGCTGGAGGAGATGCAGTCCCCGCCGGCCGAGCGCCGGGCGGTCGGGCTGGCCCGGGCGCTCCAGGCCGGCGCGCTCTCCGCGGTGACGCTCCCGGCACCCCGTGACCTGGCCGGCTACAAGCAGGTCCTCTCCGCCCACGCGGCACTGGCCAGCGGGCGACACTCGGCCGCGGTGACGCTGCGCGAGGTGCTCCGCGAGCTCTACCCGGCCGCGCTGCGCGCGTACCCCGACCCCGCCGAGCCGGTCGCGCTGGCGGTCCTCGACGCGCTGCCCGAGCCGAGCATGCTGACCGGCACCTCGGCGCGGGGCCGTGACCTCGGCGCCGCCGCCGACGCGGTCGCCGCGCAACTGGCCGCCGACGGCCTGGCCGACGCCGACACCGTCACCGAGGCGGTGACCGCGCTCCGGGTCGCCATCTCCGAGACGCCCCGCCGGGCCACCGTCAACCGGGCGCTCACCGCCGCCGTCGCCGAGACGGTCCGGCAGGCCGTCGCCTCCGTCCGCGCCTGCGACGCCGGCTGCGACGCGCTGGTCGGCGCGTTGGCCGAGCGCGCCACGCCGATCCCGGCCACCGGTCGCCGGGCCGCCGCCCGCCGCGGCGAGCAGGTCGACGAACTCGCCGTGACGCAGCCCGCGGGGCTGCGCCCGGTCCGCCCGGCGCAGCCCGAGCCGCTCGCCGAGCAGGCCGGCCGGCGCAGCCGCCCCGAGCCGGACCTCGACGCCACCGAGCCGGCGGGTCGCCGTAGCCGCCCCGAGCCGGTCCCCGGTGGCCGGCGCAGCCGCCCGGAACCGGTCTCCGGCCCGACCAACCCGACCGTGCCCCGCCCGCTCGGCCCGCCGCCGGTGGCGCCCGCCCCGGTCGCCCCGCCGCCGGTCGCCCCCGCCCCGGTCACTCCCGTCGCCCCGGCCGCGTCGCTGGGCCGCCCGACGTCCGCGCCGCCGAGCCGTCCCGAGCCCACCGGCGCGCCCCTGCCGTCGCGGGTGGACGGGCCGACCAACCGGCCGGTCTCCGCGCCGCCCCCGCCGCCGCCCGGGATCACGCCGATCCCCCCGTCCTCGCGTGGCTCGGTGCCCCCGGCCGAGGCCGGCGAGCCGTTCCGGCCGACGCTGACCACCGCTGCGATCAACAAGGCTCGGGCCGAGCGGCAGCGCACCGTCATCCCGCCGCGCCCCAAGACCACCGCCCCGGAGCCGCCGACCGGTGGGTTCAGCGCCACCGACCTGAGCATTCCGGTGCCGTCCCCGCGTCCGCCGGCGCCGTCGCCCGCCCCGCCGGGTTCCCGCGCCAACTGGCCGCTCGTCAACAACGGCGACGACCAGGCCGACCGGGAGCGGGAGGCCCCCGCCTACCCGTACGGGCGGAGCGTGGACGCGCCGAGCGACCCGGGACGCGTCACCCCGCCGTGGCTCGCCGACGACCTGCCGCCGGAGCCGCCCATGCTGCGGCTGGTGGAGCCACCGCCGCTGGCCGACCGGGCGCTGCGCGGCGAGTCGGAGCGGCCGGCCGACCCGGGGTTGGACACGCCGCCGCTGCGGCTGGTGGACCGGGGCAACGCCGGTCGACCGGCGCCCCGCGCCGAGCTGCCCGCCCCGCTGGAGCGGCGTCCCGCGCCGAAGGAGCACCGGCCGCCACCGGTCTCCGACGAGGGTGACGGCGACCTGCTGATCTTCGCGCAGGCCAAGTCCGCCTGGTTCGTCGGGCACGGCGACGAGGCCGACCTGGAGTGGACGTCCACCGCCGACACCGGCTGGCAGGCCGCCGAGCAGGCGGCCCGCCCGTCGATCGGCGCGGAGACCAAGGCCGGCCTGCCCAAGCGGGTCCCCCAGGCCAACCTGGTGCCGGGTTCCCCGCTGCGCGAGGAGCGTCCACTACGGATCGTCCGGAACGCGGCCAGCCTCGCCGAGAACACCACCGGCTACTTCCGGGGGTGGCGGCGCGGCCAGGAGATCGGCGGCTTCGCGGTCGGCGGTCGCCCCGGCCGGGAGGCGGCCGGCGGCTGGGACTTCAGCCGGGACACCGGCGACCGCGACGACGAGCGGGAGTACGAGTTCCGTTCCGCGGGCTACCGGTCCTGAGCCGGGCCGCCGACGGCGTGTTCCTACCCACACCCGGATGATTTGACGTCGGGTCCGGCCGGCCGGGAACATACCCGGCGGACCAGCGGCGGCGCCTGTTCGCCGGGGTGGGAAGGCAACTCCATTGGCGACACCGGCATTCGACTCCACCGTGCTCACCCGTCGGGGCGTCCTCGCGGTCGCGGCCGGCAGCCTGCTGCTCGCCGGTTGCGGGCCGCAGGGGCAACGGCCGGACGAGGGCGGAAGCAGCAGCGCGCCCGGTGACCAGAACCTGGTCGTCGGCGTCAGCCTGGAGCTGAGCGGTCGCGGCGCGGCGCTCGGCGTGGTGCAGCGCCGGGCGCTGGAGATCACCGCGGAGTCGCTGAACCGGTCCGGGATCCCGGTCGGAAACCTGCTCCGGTCGGTCCGGTTGGAGATCCGGGACAACGGCAGCGACCCGCAGGTCGCCGCCCGACACGCCGCCGACCTGACCCGCGCCGGGGCGCACGCGCTGATCGGCGGCGTCCTCGGTGAGACCGCGACGGCGCTCGCGACGGCCGCCCAGCAGCTCAAGACGCCGTTCCTGGCGCTCGGCCAGGGGGACCGCATCGTGCTGCCGCTCGCCGAGCGCACGTTCAGCTTCAAGCTCACCCCGGACGGCATCGACGTGGCCCGGCGGATGGTGGACCTGCTCGAATCGCAGCGGGTCCGGCGGGTGGCCCTGCTGGCCGCGGACGGTCCGCACGGCGACTCGGGCGTACGGGCGGTGCGGGAGGCGCTCGGCAACAGCGGCGTGGAACTGGCGCGCACGCTGCGGCTGCCGGAGACCGGGCGGAGCTTCCGGGCGGTCGCCGAGCGCGCCACCGCCGGCGACCCGGACGCCGTCATCATCTGGGGCACCGCGCCCGATTCCGGTGACGCGGCCCGGGAACTGCGTCGGGCCGGTCACCGCGGCGCGATCTTCTTCGACGCCGGCGCGGTGGTGGACGACACGCTGCGCGGGGCCAACGCGAAGGCGGTCGAGGGGGCGTACGCCGTGCACCCGGCCTGCCTGGGCGGTTCCGCGTTGACCGCCACCAGCGGCGCCCAGGTGGCCCGGCGCGACTTCGACTACCGCTACACCCAGCGGCACGGCACCTCGGTCGGCTTCGCCCCGTACGCCGCGGACGCGCTCCAGCTCCTCGCGGCGGCGGCCCGGAAGGCGACCAGCCTCGACCGGGGCCGGCTGCGGGCGTTCCTCCAGACCCAGATGACCGAGGGCATCGCCGGCGGGTACGCGTTCAGCGCGGACCGGCACGGCGGCATGGAGGTCGACTCGCTCGGCGTCTACCGGGTGTCCCAGGGCAGCTGGACCCGGTACGCCTGACCGTCGTCCGGTGGCCGTCGGGGGACGGCCCGGTCACCGGACGACCGCGCACCGCGTTCGACCCCGGACGGCAGGAAGCGCCCGGTGGCCCAGGGCCATCGGGCGCTTCCGCGTATCGCCTCAGGCGGGCGCGACGGCCCGGGAGCGCCGCATGGTGAGCACGTACTCGACAAGCGAGATCAGCACGTGCTTCGTCGACTCCCGGTTACGGGCGTCGCAGGGCACCACCGGCACGTCCCGGGAGATCGCCAGCGCGTCCCGTACGTCCTGCGGGTCGTGGTACTGCATGCCGTCGAAGCAGTTGATGGCCACCAGGTACGGCAGCCGCCGGTGCTCGAAGAAGTCGATGGCGGCGAAGCAGTCGGCGAGCCGACGGGTGTCGACCATCACCACCGCGCCGATCGCTCCCCGGACCAACTCGTCCCACATGAACCAGAACCGCGTCTGACCCGGCGTACCGAAGAGGTACAGGATCAGGTCACGGTCGATCGAGATACGACCGAAGTCCATCGCCACCGTGGTCGTCGTCTTGCCCGGCACCTGCCGGGTGTCGTCGACGCCCACGCCGGCGGAGGTCATGATCGCCTCCGTGGTCAGCGGCGTGATCTCCGAGACCGAGCCGACCAGCGTCGTCTTGCCGACGCCGAAACCACCGGCGATAACGATCTTCGCCGACGTCACGCGCCCGCTCGGGGCCGGCGGCCGGTGCGACATGTCAGAGCCTGCGAAGTCCACTCAGCACCCTCTCCAGCAATTCAGTGCCCACCGCGTCGTCGGAGTCGTCCAGAATGGTCGGCTCGTGGACTGCGACCAGGCCATCCGTCGCCATGTCGGCGATGAGCACCCGGGCCACGCCGAGCGGAAGCTGCATCCGCGCCGCGATCTCGGCAAGCGACTGCACGCGTCCGTCACACAACGCGGCTATGTACTGGTGTTCACGGCCTTGGCCCCCGTTGCCGGTGGCCATCGCTCGGCCGCGCACCGTCGTCTCGACGAGTGCCTCCAGGGCGATGTCGAGCCGGGGACGGGTACGACCACGGGTTACGGCGTACGGCCGGACCAACGCTCCGGTCGGCTCGTCACGATCCGCCATGTCGCCGCTCACCTCCCTCGCACCCGGCACCGGCTCGCCCCGGTGGCATCCGTCGCTTTCCTTGTTCTTTCCGCTCCTGACCCACCGGCCAGCGCGTCATTCAGCCCATCATCCCCACAGCCGTACGCGGCTGTGGGGTCAGGGCGTCGCCCACCCGGTCGACGAGCAGGGCCATCTCGTACCCGACCTGGCCCACATCGCAGCTGCGCGCGGCGAGCACCGCGAACGACGAGCCGTCGGAGATGGACATCAGGAACAGGAAGCCGTTGTCCATCTCGACCACTGTCTGCAGCACCGCCCCGCCCTCGAAGCATCGCGCCGCGCCCTGGGTCAGGCTGACCAGGCCGGAGGCGATCGCCGCGAGCTGGTCGGCGCGGTCCCGCGGGAGGTCACGGGACGAGGCGAGAAGCAGGCCGTCGGCCGAGACCGCGACCGCGTGCGCCACGCCGGGCACCCGGTCGGCGAAGTTGGCGAGCAGCCATCCGAGATCCTGCGTACTAGTCATCCTTGTTGCTCCTTCTGCCCGCTCCCGGCCACCGGGCCTGAGCCAGACTGCGAGGACTGCTGCCGTCCCGGAGTGCCCTCCGGGCCGGTCGTGTTGCTGTCGGTCGGGTGGTTACGCCCCCGCTGCACGCCCCGATGGTAGGCCGAGAGGAGACCTCGGACGGCCTCCGGCGTCCGCCGCTGGGCCGCCGGCGCCGGCTTGTCGATGCTGCCCGGCACGAGCTGCGCCATCGGCGTCCGCTTGGGCAGACCCTTCCGGGTGGTTTCCGCCACCGGCACCTCGGTGGCCGCCGAGGCGGCACGCCAGCCGTCGTCGGCCGCGGTCTGCCAGGGCGACGACGGCTGCGGCGCCGCCGGCTGCCGGCTGGGCAACCCACCGGCGTACGCGGGACGGCCGTTGCCGTTCGCCGGCCGGTCGTCACGGGGCGCTCCGCCGGCTGTCGGGGTCGGTGCCATCGGTGTGTTACCTGTCGTTGCGGATGTCGGCTGCGGCACCGGCCGCCCGGCGGTGTCCACCTTGGCGAACTGCTGGGTCGTGGCGACGTTCGCCGGCGCGGCCTGGGCCGGCGCCTCGTCGTTCGGCCCCGGCCGGCGGGTGCGGAACCACGCGGACTCCAGCTCCCGGAAGATCGGCAGCTCCATCGTCTCGTCCGCGTACCGCTGACGGTTGCCGGCCTGCTGCGGCTGCGGCGTGGCCGGCCGCGGCGCGGGCCCCGACGGCTGGGCGGCCGGCTGCTGGGCGGCCGGCTGCTGGGCGGCGGCCGACGGCGTCTCCGACCGCGGCACCCGCGGCAGCTCGGTGGTCATGTCGAGCCCGGCGGAGAGCCGTTCCGGCACCGCGGGAGCCGGCGCGGGCGTGGCCGGGGCGACCGGAGGCCAGACCGGCGGCGCGCCCACGTGCGGCGCGGGCGCCGGACTCGCCGGCAACTGGTCGGCCGGCGACGCGGGCACCGGGTTTCCGCCGACCGGCTGGCCGGAGACCGGCACGGCCGACACCGGCCGGGTCGGGAGCGGGTGGCCGGAGACCGGCGTCGCCGACACCGGACGCCCGGAGTACGGGTCACCCGACACCGGACGGCCCGAGTACGGGTCACCGGAGACCGGGTGGCCGGAGACCGGCGCGGCCGAGACCGGACGGCCCGGGAAGGGGTGGCCCGAGACCGGGGCGCCGGAGACCGGCGGCAGCGGCGGGGCGGACACCGGCGGGACCGGCGGGGCGGACACCGGCGGCGGCGAGTACGGCCGCGCCTCGGGGCTGCTGGGCAACTGCCGTGGGATCACCGGCTGCTGGCCGCTGGTGGCCGGGTCGCCCTCACCCGGGGTGCGACGCTGGGGCAGCGGGTCGATCGGCTGGCCGTTGGACGACCGGGGCGGGTAACCGTCACCGGCGCTCGCGTTGGCGCCGGTCAGGTCGGACCACGCCGGCATGGCACGGCCGCCGTTGGCCGGCGTGCCGGCGCCGTTGCGGTGCGCCGGGTCGAAGGACCGCCCACCGAGCGTGACCTGGTTGCCGGAGGTGCCGGGGTGCGGCGCGGGCGGCGGGGTGTGCGGGCCGTTGCCGAGCGCGGCCAGCGCGCCGAAGGCCGGCGCCGGATCACCCGACTGCCCGAAGGCCGGCGTCGGGCCGCCCGGCTGACCGAACTGGCCGAAGGCGGGCGCCGGGCCGGGCTGCTGCGGACCGGCGGCGGGCAGGGCGGCTGCCGGCCCGCCCCGGCCTGCCAGGGCGCGCGGCACCAGGACGGTGGTGGGCAGCGTGACGTCGGCGACGGTGCCCCGGTCGCTGGCGGGCCGCAGCTCGACCTTGACGCCGTGCCGGGCGGCGAGCCGGGCCACCACGACCAGGCCCATCATCCGGGAGACGGCCACGTCCACCTGCGGGGGCGTGGCCAGCCGCTCGTTCAGGTCGTGGAGCTGCTCGGCGCTGATGCCGATGCCTCGGTCCTCGACGTAGAGGGAGGCGCGGTCGCCGACCCGGCGGGCCTCCACCATCACGTGCGAGTCCGGCGGCGAGAACGCGGTGGCGTTGTCGAACAGCTCGGCGACCAGGTGCACCAGGTCGTTGACCGCGTGCGCGGCGACCTCGATGTCCCGGTCGATCACGCCGAACTCGATGCGGGTGTAGTGCTCGACCTCGGACTGGGCGGCGCGGAGCACGTCGATCAGGGCAGCCGGCTCGCGCTGCACACGGGTGGAGTCCGCGCCGGCGAGCACCAGCAGGTTCTCGTCGTTGCGGCGCATCCGGGTGGCCAGGTGGTCGAGCTGGAACAGCTCGGCCAGCCGGTCCGGGTCCTCCTCGCCGCGCTCCAGCCGGTCGAGGTGACCGATCAGCCGGTCGACCAGGATCTGCGAGCGGCGGGCCAGGTTGACGAACATGGTCGCGACGGACGCGCGCAGGGCGGCCTGCTCGGCCGCGGTCCGGACCGCCTCCAGGTGGACCGCGTTGAACGCCTCGGTCACCTGGCCGAACTCGTCCTTGCTGCGGACCGGCAGCGGCTCGGCGATCTGGTTGGCCAGCTGCACCGGGGAGAGCTGGCCGGTCACCTGCGGGTCGCGCAGCCGGGCCACCGCCTGCGGCAGGCCGTACTGGGCCACCGAGAGGGCGCCCTGACGCAGGTCGCGCAGCGAGCGGGCCATCGAGCGGGCGACCAGGTAGGCGAAGAGGATGGCCAGCAGCAGCATGGTGAGCAGCAGGCCGGTCTCCAGGAACACCTGGCGCTGGGTGTCCGAGCGCAGCTCGTCGGCCTGCTCCACCACGTTGCTGTCGAGGCGGGACTCGACGGTCCGGAGCAGCTTGGCGTTGCCGACCATGGCCTGGTCCCACTGGTCCGGCCCGAACGGCGCGTTCTTCATCGAGCCGCTGTTGTTCGCCGACATGAAGCCGGTGAGATTGTCCGCCTTGCGCAGGTCGGGACCCTCGACGGTCTGGTCGAAGAACTCGGAGTCGGCCGGGGTGGCGACGGAGCGGAAGGTGGCGAGCGCCTGGGCCTGGGCGGTGCCGCTGGCGATGAACTGCTCGCGCAGCGCGGGACTGTACTGCCCCTGGGTGAGCGCCTGGTGCACGACCACCCGGCGCTGGGCCAGGTATTCCTTCTGCCGGGCCACCGCGCCCGCGGCGCGCATCCGGTCGCTGAGGTCGTTGTCACCGGCGAGCTGGGTGCCCGAGTCGCGGATCGACAGCAGGTCGTTGATCAGGCGCTCGTACGCCTTCTCCGCCTCGTCGATCTTGAGCTTGCCGTTCAGCACCTGGCTACGGGTCGCGGGCAGGTCCTTGAGCTGGTCGTCGATCTCGTTCAGCCGGACCTGGAAGTTGCGGGGCAGGTCGTCGATCTCACCGCGCTGCCGCAGGTAGGGGCCCTTGGCCTGGTCCACCCGCTGGTTGGCCCGGTTGTAGGCCTCCTGGTACTGCGCCCGGGTCTGGACTTCCTTCGCACCGAGGAAGAGCACCGAGCCGACCCGCTCGTCCTGCATCGTGTCGGCCAGTTCACCCGAGTAGCCGATCAGGCTGGCCAGGTCGCCGGCCCGGTTGGCACTGTTGAGCGTCTCCAGGTGGTCGACCAGACCGCTGGTGCCCACCACGACCGTGGCGATGGTCGGCACGATCATGATCAGACCGAGCTTGGACCAGATCGGCATGTCGCGCAGCCGGCTCGCCGGCCGGCGCAGGCGCGACAGGAAGGAGCCCGCCGTCGTTGGCCGTTTGCTCACGTCACCGCCCTCGCAAAACCGCGTCCGGCGTCACCTGCGGGCAACGCCGAGCGTCCGACCCGGCGGGTCGGACCTCCGAGATTCCATCACGCCGCCCCGCAAAGAGAAAGCCCAGGTTGTCCCTCACCGGAGGTGTGATGAGATGTTGATGCAATTTGATAGCAATCCGTCTGGCCGGAGTCACTGAAGGTAATGGATCACCCGCACCGCGTCGTCCTCCTCGCCGGGCCCTCCGGCTCTGGAAAGTCGTATATAGCGCATCGAACCGGACTTCCCGTGCTCTGTCTGGACGACTTCTACAAGGACGGCGATGACCCTACGTGTCCGCGCCGGAACGGACAGGTCGACTGGGAGTCCCCGCTGTCCTGGGATGCGGACACGGCGGTGGAAACAATTGCCCGATTGGCCCGGGAGGGCAAGGCCGAAGTGCCGGTTTATGCGATCGGCGCGGACCGGCGGGTGGCCACCCGGCCATTCGACGTCGACGGATCGCCATTCTTCGTGGCCGAAGGGATCTTCGCCGCCGAGATCGTCGCCGAGTGCCGGCGCCGGGGCCTGCTCGCCGGTGCGTACGCGCTGCGCCGCCCGCGGGGCGCGACCTTCCTCCGCCGGCTCGCCCGTGACCTGGCCGAACAGCGCAAGGCACCGCGGGTGCTGGTCCGGCGCGGGATCGCGTTGCTGCGCGCCGAGCCGGCCGTGCTGCGCCGGCAGACCGGGCTGGGCGCCGAGGCCGCCCGGGCCCGGGAGGTGCTGCGCGGGGTGGCCGCCCTGCTCGCCGGCCACCCGCGCCGGCCGTGATCAGCCGATCAGCTCGGCGTACGCCGGCTTGATCACCTCGTCGATGATCCGCAGCCGTTCGTCGAACGGGATGAAGGCGCTCTTCATCGCGTTGATGGTGAACCACTGGAGTTCCTTCCAGCCGTAGCCGAAGGCCTCCACCAGCAGCGCCATCTCCCGGGACATCGAGGTGCCGCTCATCAGCCGGTTGTCGGTGTTCACCGTCACCCGGAAACGCAGGTCGCGCAGCAGCCCGATCGGGTGGTCGGCGATCGACGCCGCCGCCCCGGTCTGCACGTTCGACGACGGGCACAGCTCCAGCGGGATGCGCTTGTCCCGCACGTACGCGGCCAGCCGGCCCAGCACCGCCGGGTTGCCCGGGGTGATGTCGTCGACGATGCGGACGCCGTGGCCGAGCCGGTCCGCGCCGCACCACTGGATCGCCTGCCAGATCGACGGCAGCCCGAACGCCTCACCGGCGTGGATGGTGAAGTGGAAGTTCTCCCGCTGGAGGTACTCGAACGCGTCCAGGTGCCGGGTGGGCGGGAAACCGGCCTCCGCGCCGGCGATGTCGAAGCCGACCACGCCGGTGTCCCGGTGCCGCACCGCCAGCTCGGCGATCTCCTGCGAGCGGGCGGCGTGCCGCATCGCGGTCAGCAGCGTGCCGACCCGGATCGGGGTGCCCGCCTCGCCGGCCAGCGCGCTGCCCTCCCGGAAGCCGGTGACCACCGCGTCGACCACCTCGTCCAGCGTGAGGTTCCGCTCCAGGTGCTGCTCGGGCGCGAACCGGACCTCGGCGTAGACCACGCCGTCGGCGGCCAGGTCGAGCGCGCACTCCCGGGCGACCCGACGCAACGCGGACGCGGTCTGCATCACGGCCACGGTGTGCGCGAACGTCTCCAGGTAGCGCTCCAGCGAGCCGGAGTTCGCCGACTCGGCGAACCAGCGGCCCAGCGCGTCCGGGTCGGTGGTGGGCAGTTCGTGGTCGGCCTCGGCGGCCAGCTCCACGATCGTCGCGGGCCGCAGGCCGCCGTCGAGGTGATCGTGCAGCAGCGCCTTCGGGGCCTTGATGATGTCCTCGTACGAGATTGCGACCATGCTCAGACCCTAGTCACCGACGGTGCCGGCCCGGCACCGGACCGGCTCAGGGACGCCAGCCGTACACCCGCTCCACCGCCAGGCGCAGCACCAGCCGGCCGTCGGCCACCATCGCGGCCCGGTAGTCGGCCCAGTCCGGGTGCTCGCCACGGATGCCCCGGTAGACCTCGACCAGCTCCTCGACCGTCGCGTCGTCGGTCGCGGCGGCCGGCGGGGTGAGCGTCACCGTGCCCTCGGCCACCGCGTACGCCCCGCCGTCGGCGGTGGTCACGTGGAAGCTGGCCCGCGGGTCCCGGCGCAGGTTGCGCACCTTGGCCCGGTCACCCGTGGTGGAGCAGCGGAGGAGCCCCGGCTCGGCCAGGTAGTCGAGGTTGGACAGCTGCGGGCGGCCGTCCCGGCGCAGCGTGACAAGCACTCCGCGCCCGTGCCCGCCGAACAGCTCCCACAACCGCGCGCCTGTTGACATGGCACCCAATCTAGAGCCGCCACCCGGCCGCCGGAATAGGATCTTCGGCGTGGCCGGTCCCGCTCTGCTCCCGTCGGTGCTGACCCGGCTGCGCTGCCCGGTCTGCGGCGAGCCGCTGGCCGACGCCACCGCCGGCACCACCCGCGCGTTGCGCTGCCCACGCGGGCACAGCTTCGACACCGCCCGCCAGGGGTACGTCAACCTGCTCGCCGGCCGCGCCCCGCACAGCGGGGACAGTGCCGGGATGGTCGCCGCCCGGGCCGACTTCCTCGCCGCCGGCCACTACGACACCGTCGCCGCCGCGCTGGCCGCCGCCGCGACGCGGGTCGCCCCCGACGACCCGTACCCCCTGGTGGTGGAGCCCGGCGCGGGGACCGGGCACTACCTCGCGGCGGTGCTGGCGGCGCTGCCGGACGCCGCCGGCCTGGCGCTGGACGTCGCCAAGCCGGCGCTGCGCCGCGCGGCCCGGGCGCATCCGCGCGCCGCCGCCGCGCTGGCCGACACCTGGCAGCGGCTGCCGCTCGCCGACCGGTCCGTGACCGTGCTGCTGAACGTGTTCGCGCCGCGCAACGGCCCGGAGTTCCACCGGGTGCTCGACCCGGCCGGCGCGCTGCTGGTGGTCACCCCGGCCGCCGACCACCTCGCCGAACTGGTCGACGCGCTCGACCTGCTGCGGGTGGACCCGGCCAAGGCCGACCGGGTCGCCGGCAGCCTGGGCGCGCACTTCGTCGAGGAGTCCGCCGACGAGCACCGGGCCCGGCTGGCGCTGACCCGCGCCGAGGTCACCACGCTCGTCGGGATGGGTCCCAGCGCCTGGCACGCCGACCCGGAACGGCTCGCCGCGCAGATCGCCGCGCTGCCCGAGCCGGTGCCGGTCACGCTCGCCGTCCGGCTCGGCACGCACCGCCCCCGCTGAGCCGGCTCAGGTGGAGAGGTCGACCTCTTCCCAACCGGGGGGCTCGTCGTGGTACGGCCCGCGCAGCACGACCGCCCACTCCAGCGCCCACCGGCGCTGGCCGATCGCGTTCGCGTCCACCAGCCCCGGCAACGCGCCGCCGGCCTGCTCGGTCTCCAGGTACGCCCAGTCCAGGCAGTAGTGCAGATCGAGCAGGGCGGCGGCGTCGGCGGGGTGCTGCGGGGCGGCCAGGATCCGGGCCCGCCACTGCGCGAACGTCTCGCCGGTGACCAGGTTCGGCATCCGCTCGACCAGCCGCTCGTCCACCGGCACGGTCGGGTCGAGCTGCTTGCTCAGCCCGAGCACCCAGGCCAGCGAGAAGAGCGCGTCGTGGTGCAGCACGAACGACCGGTGGTCGCCCCGCCCACCCATCACGAACTGCCACTCCGGTGGCGTCAGCATCTCCACCAGGTGCGACTCCAGCAGCCAACTCATCGCGGCCTGCGGGGGCATCCCGAAGCAGCGGGCCAGGATCAGGTGCAGCACCGCGATGCGCGCCTCGATCTCCGGGGTGGGCCGCAACTCGATCTCGTCGCCCGGCTCCCAGACCAGCGGGAACTGCGGCGGGGGCAGTGGAAGACCCAGCCGGGACAGCTCGTCGAGGCTCGCCTCACGGACGGCCCGGGGGTCGGGAGCGGATACGCGCAACGCCTCAGTCCCTGTCTGCTCGCCCCGGCTCGTCGCCGGTCGGTCCCCCTGGCCTGGGAGGATAGCGGCTCCGACCGGGCCGGCACCATGGCGGCCGGTCACCCGATGCGCTCGATGACCAGTGGCGTCGTGGTCGGGGCCGCCGGCGCCACCCGGAACGCCCCGCGCGCCTGCGCCAGCGCGGCCGGGATCCGCTCGGCGTGCTCGGCGCGCAGCTCGAACAGCGGGTCGCCGACGCGTACCGGATCACCGGGACGCTTGTGCAGCACCACACCGGCCGGGACGCTGACCGGGTCCTCCTTGCGGGCCCGGCCGGCGCCGAGCCGCCAGGCGGCCACCCCGATCGCGTACGCGTCCACTTCCGCGACCCAGCCGTCCTCGTCCGCGGTGACCAGCTCGATCTCGTTGGCGGTCGGCATCGGGGCGTCCGGGTCGCCGCCCTGCGCCCGGATCATGGCCCGCCACGCGTCCATGGCCCGCCCGTCGCGCAGCGCGGCGGCCGGGTCGGCGTCCGGCAGGCCGGCCGCGTCGAGCATCTCCCGGGCCAGCGCCAGCGTCAGCTCCACCACGTCGGCCGGGCCACCGCCGGCCAGCACCTCCACCGACTCGGTCACCTCGACCGCGTTGCCGACGGCCAGGCCGAGCGGGGTGGACATGTCGGTGAGCAGGGCGACCGTGCGCACCCCGTGCGCGCCACCCAGCTCCACCATGGTGCGGGCCAGCTCGCGGGCGTCGTCGGCGTTCTTCATGAAGGCGCCGGAACCGACCTTGACGTCGAGCACCAGCGCGCCCGTGCCCTCGGCGATCTTCTTGCTCATGATCGAGCTGGCGATCAGCGGGATCGCCTCGACCGTGCCGGTGACGTCGCGCAGCGCGTACAGCTTGCGGTCGGCCGGGGCGAGCCCGTCCCCGGCCGCGCAGATGACCGCGCCCACGTCGCGGAGCTGGGCGATGAACTCGTCGTTGCTCAGCGCCGCCCGCCAGCCCGGGATCGACTCCAGCTTGTCGAGCGTGCCGCCGGTGTGGCCGAGGCCCCGGCCGGAGAGCTGCGGCACCGCCGCGCCGCACGCCGCGACCAGCGGGGTCAGCGGCAAGGTGATCTTGTCACCGACGCCGCCGGTGGAGTGCTTGTCCACGGTGGGTCGGGCCACCGGCGACAGGTCCAGCCGCTCGCCGCTGGCGATCATGGCGGCGGTCCACCGGGCGATCTCCGGGCCGGTCATGCCGCGCAGCAGGATCGCCATCGCCAGCGCCGACATCTGCTCGTCGGCCACCAACCCCTTGGTGTACGCGTCCACCACCCAGTCGATCTGCCCGTCGCTCAGCACGTCTCCGTCCCGCTTCGCCCGGATGACGTCCACCGCCGTAAAAGCACTCACCTTTGAGTTCCCATCAATAGATCAACACTCGGACCCGCAACGAACGCTGACCGGCCCGGCCTGGCCCCCAGCTCAACCCCACCGAACCGGAATCTCCAGCGGAGGCTCACCCTCGCCGGCCCAGAAGATCGCGCCCGACGCGTCCACCACGACCACGCGCGGCGTCCGCGCCGCCCCCCACTCGATCGCCCCGGCCGGGTCGCCCCAGGTCGGGCCCTCCTCCAGGACACCGGTCTCGGCGCCCTCGGTGTCCCCGGCGGACCGCTCCCAGTACGCCGTCCAGACCTGCTGCCCGGCCGAGAGGTCCGGGTGCACGAACACCGTGCCGCGCCCCCGCCAGGCGGCCAGCCGGTCCGGCACCACCGGCACCGGATGTTCGCCGGTCACCGCCTCGATGTCCGCCACGTCGAACGCGTGCGGCAGCAGCTCGGCCATCCGCAGCGGGCCGCCCTTCGCCTCGACCAGGCACTCCGGCCCGCCCTGCTCCCAGAGCAGCTGCCGGCACCGGCCGCACGGCATGAGCGGCTCGCCGGTCGCGTCGACGCAGGACAGCGCCACGATCCGGCCGCCGCCGGTGGCGTGCAGCGAGGAGACCACGCCGCACTCGGCGCAGAGCACCACGCCGTACGCGGCGTTCTCCACGTTGCAGCCGACCACCACCCGGCCGTCGTCGACCAGGGCGGCGGCCCCGACCGGGAACTTCGAGTACGGCACGTAGGCGTGCCGCATCACCTCGGTGGCGGCGGCCCGCAGCCGCTCCCAGTCGATGTCCATCACGACTCCCATTCTGCCCAATTCACGCCGATCGGTCGTGGGCGCGGTCGGAGACGACGGTGCCCGGCGGGTCACCCGCCGGGCACGGTGCGTCGGACCGGTCAGCCCTTGACGTACGGCTTGCCGTCGGCGGCCGGCGCCCGCACCCTGCCGACCAGCCCGGCCACCGCCAGGATCGTCGCCAGGTACGGCAGCATCGCCAGGAACTGGCTCGGAATGCTGCTGCCGATCGCGCCCAGGTAGGTGGCGAGCTGGTCGGCGAAGCCGAAGAAGAGCGCCGCGAGCAACGCCCCGGTCGGGCTCCACCGGCCGAAGATCAGCGCGGCCAGGGCGATGAAGCCCTTACCGCCGATCATGTTCTTGGTGAACGAGTAGAGCGCCAGCGTGTACGACGCCCCACCCACGCCGGCCACCAGACCGGCCATGATCACGTTGCGGTAGCGCAGCCGCAGCACCTTCACGCCGAGCGTGTCGGCGGCGGTCGGGTGCTCACCCACCGACCGGGTCCGCAGACCCCACCGGGTGCGGAACAGCGCCAGGTGGATGACCAGCACCAGCAGCAGGCCCAGGTAGAGGAAGATGTTGCCGCGGAACAGCGCCGGACCGATCAGCGGGATGTCCTTCAGCAGCGGGATCTCCCAGTTGCTGAAGCGTGGCGCGCTGTTGTACTTCGCCGCGTCGGTCGCCATCAACCGCTCGTAGAGGAAGCCGGTGATGCCGACCGCGAGCAGGTTGAGCACGATGCCCATGACCACCTGGTCGACCAGGTAGCGGATGGCGAACACGGCCAGCAGCAGCGAGATGAACGCGCCACCGATCGCGGCGGCCACCAGGCCCACCCAGACACTGCCGGAG
Source organism: Micromonospora sp. AKA38 (assembly GCF_027925725.1). Classification (NCBI taxonomy): domain Bacteria; kingdom Bacillati; phylum Actinomycetota; class Actinomycetes; order Micromonosporales; family Micromonosporaceae; genus Micromonospora; species Micromonospora sp. AKA38. Next base: position 129,058 of record NZ_BNEI01000007.1, read on the forward strand.
ATGCTGCCGAACAGCGCGCCGGAGAACGCGCCCATCAGCAACTGCCCCTCGATCGCCACGTTGACCACGCCGGAGCGCTCGCAGAGCACGCCGGCCAGCGCACCGAAGATCAGCGGCAGCGCCAGGACGAACGTGCCCCGCAGCACGTTGACAAGCGGCATGAAGTTGCGCCCCTCGGGGGCGGCGGAGACCTGCCAGCACAGGAAACTCAGCACGAAGGCGACCAGCCCGGCGCCGAGCAGCAGCGTGAACCAACGCTTGGGCACGCCGGCCAGCAACGCGGCACCGGCCGCGGCGGCGATGACGCCGAACAGGATCGCGCCGACCGTGCCGTTGATCTCCAGGGCGGCGCCGCCCTCGGTCTCGCTGAGCGTGAAGCGGGCCTGCTGGTCGGTGGCGAGCGCCCCGAACAGCACCGCAGCGACCACGCCCAGCGCCAGCAGGACGGCGCCGGCCTTGCGGGCCCGCGTCCAGAAACCCTCGTCGACCGCGGTGACCGCGACGTCGGGGACAGCGGTGGTGGACATGCTCACCAGCCCTTCGCGAGGCTCGTCTGCAGCCGGGCGGCGCGGGCCGCCCGGAGCTGGAAGATCGCCTTCACCAGGGCGGGCGCGGCGATGAAGATGACGATGAGCGCCTGGAGCACGGTGACCAGCTCCAGCGAGATCCCGGAGTACGACTGCATCCGGTTGCCGCCGGCCTGGAGCGCGCCGAACAGCAGCGCGGCCAGCAGCACGCCCCACGGCTTGACCCGGCCCAGCAGCGCGACCAGGATGCCGTCAAAGCCGATCTGGGCGATCACCAGCGGGGTCAGCGCGTTGGCGGTGGAGCCGAGCACCATGTTCGAGCCGCCGAGGCCGGCCAGCAGACCCGCGATCACCATCACCAGCACGTACGTCTTGGTGACGCTGATGCCGGCGGTCCGGGCGGCGTCCGGGTTCGCGCCCACCGCGCGCAGCTCGAAGCCGAGCGTGGAGCGGTTGAGCAGCCAGGCGATGAACCAGGTGGCCAGCACCGCGAGCAGGATGCCGGCGTGCACCCGCAGGTCGTCGCCGAGCAGCCGGGGCAGTTGCGCGGAGGACTCGACCGGCTTGCTGATCGCGTCCGACCGGGTCGGGTTCTGCACCCCGCTCTGGACGATGATCCAGGACAGGAAGTAGACCGCCACGTAGTTGAGCATGATCGTGTTGATCACCTCGTGGGCGCCGGTACGCGCCTTGAGGATGCCCGGGATGAAGCCCCAGAGCGCACCGCCGAGCGCACCGGCGATCAACGCGACCAGCAGGTGCACGCCGGGCGGCAGCGGCAGCGCGAAGCCGGCCACGGCGGCCAGGATGACGCCGATGGTCGCCTGGCCCTGGGCGCCGATGTTGAACAGGCCGCCCCGGAAGGCCAGCGCGACCGACAGGCCGGTGAAGACCAGCGGCGCGGTGTAGGTGAGCGTCTCCGAGATCGGGCCCATGGCGGCGGTGAAGCCGACCGCGTCCGGGTCGAACACCGCGCCCTTGAACAGGTTCGCGTACGCCTCGCTGACCACGGTCCAGCTCGCGTTCAGCGCGTCGGCCGGGCGGGCGGTGATGTAGCCGTAGGTGGCCAGCACGTCCGGGTCGGAGACGATGATCAGCACGGCGCCGACCAACATGGCCAGTACCACCGCGAGCACGGTCACGGTGACCGTGTTGGCCGCCCAGAGGTTCTCCAGGAACAGCCGGCCCAGGCTGGGCCGGGGCCCCTCGGCCGGTGGCTGCTTCGACGCGGTGGTGGTGACCGCCCGCTCGGTGTCGCCGGCCGGCGCGGTCGGCGTCGCGCGGGCCTCGCTGCGCGCTTCCTGCGCCTCGGTCGCCGGTTCCTTGTCCGGGGAGCCCGACGCCGGGTTCGGGTTCGTCATGCCTCGTCCTCGTTGCCAGGGCCCTCGGGGGCCGGGGCGGCGGCGCTGCCCTCGTCCGCGGTCGCGGCGGCGCTGCCCTCGTTCGCGGTCGGGGCCGCGGTGTCGGGGGTGATGCCGGCCATCAACAGGCCGATCTCCTCGCGGGGCGTGTCCGGGCCGACGATGCCGATGACCCGGCCGCGGTACATCACCGCGATCCGGTCGGCGAGGCCGATCACCTCGTCCAGCTCGCTGGAGACCACCATGACCGCGGTGCCGACGTCGCGCTCGCGGATGACCTGGCTGTGGATGAACTCGATCGAGCCGACGTCCACGCCGCGGGTGGGCTGGGCGGCGATGAGGAGCTTCAGCGGCCGGGACAGCTCCCGGGCCACGATCACCTTCTGCTGGTTGCCGCCGGAGAGCGTGCCGACCGCCGCGTCGGCCGACGAGGTGCGGACGTCGAACTGCGCGATCCGCTCCTTCGCCGACTTCGCGATCGCGTCCGGCTTCAGCGACAGGCCCTTGCCGAACGGCGGCCGGTCGTAGATGTCCAGCACCAGGTTCTCCGCCACGGAGAACTCCTTGACCAGGCCGTCGACGCTGCGGTCCTCGGGCACGTAGCCGACACCGGCGCGGAGCACCTTCTTCGTCGACCAGCCGTGGGTCGACTCGCCGGCCAGGCTGATCGTGCCGGCGAGCGTCGGGCGCAGGCCCATGATCGCCTCGATCAGCTCGGTCTGGCCGTTGCCCTGCACTCCCGCGACGCCGAGCACCTCACCGGCGTGCACGGTCAGGTCGACGCCGTCGACGGCGCGTACCTGCCGGTCGTCGTCGACGACCAGGCCGGCGACCTCCAGGACCGGCTCGCCCGGCCGGGCCGGCTCCTTGTCCACGGTCAGCCGGACGTTGCGGCCGACCATCAACGCGGCCAGCTCGTCCCGGCTGGCGGTCGGCTCGGCGGTGCCGACCGTCCGGCCGCGTCGAATGACGGTGATCCGGTCCGCGATCGCCTTCACCTCGCCCAGCTTGTGGGTGATGAACACGATCGACTTGCCGGCGGCCTTGAGCGACCGCATGACGGTCAGCAGCTCGTCGGTCTCCTGCGGGGTGAGCACGGCCGTCGGCTCGTCGAGGATCAGCAGGTCGACGTCGCGGGTCAGGGCCTTGACGATCTCCACCCGCTGCTGGATGCCGACCGGCAGGTCCTCGATCACCGCGTCCGGGTCGACCCGGAGGTTGTACCGCTCGGACACCTCGGCCACCTCGCGGCGGGCCCGCCGACGGTCGAGGAACCCGGCGAAGGGCACCTTGACCTGCTCGGCGCCGAGCATCACGTTCTCGGCCACGGTGAAGACCGGCACCAGCATGAAGTGCTGGTGCACCATGCCGATCCCGGCGGCGATCGCGTCCGACGGGCCCTTCAGCTTCAGCGGCCGGCCGTCGACCAGGATCTCGCCCTCGTCCGGCTGGTAGAGCCCGTAGAGCACGTTCATCAGGGTCGACTTGCCGGCGCCGTTCTCGCCGAGCAGGGCGTGGATCTCTCCAGGCTCCACCGTGAGGTCGATGTGGTCGTTGGCGACCAGATCACCGAACCGCTTGGTGATGCCGCGCAGTTCGAGTCTCAGCGCAACCTCCTGGAGTGCGAGCGATGGTGCAGCGTAGCGACTTGCCGCGCCGCCACCGCGCCGGGTGGGGGATGGGGGGATGAAGGTGACCGGCCGCCCCGGGGGCGCGGGGTTCGGACCCCGTACGCCCGGGACGGCCGGATGGTGCTACCTGGTGCCCGCCGGCCCCGCTGCCGATGATCTCACCGCGGCGGCCGGCGGAGCGGTCACTTGGTCGGCTGGGCCTTCGAGGTGACCGTGACGGTGCCGGCGGCGATGTCCGCCTTGATCTTCTCGACCTCGGCCTTGAGGTCCGCCGGGACCTTGCTGTCGAAGTCGTGGTACGGCGCGATCGAGACGCCGGTGTTGGCCAGCGTGCCGACGAAGCCCGGCTGCGCCTGGAGCTTCTCGCCACCGGCGGCCTTCACCACGGCCTCCTTGACGGCCTCCGGGATGTTCTTGACGACCGTGGTCACGATCGCCGAGCAGTCCGGGGTGCTCTCGCAGCCGTCGACGTCCACCCAGACGACCGAGTACTTGCCGCCCGAGGCCTTGGCCGCGGCGGTGGTGCCGAGGCCGGCGCCACCGGCGACCGGCATGATGATGTCGGCGCCCTGGGCGACCAGCGCGTCGGAGACCTTCTTGCCCTCGTCCTGCTTGACGAAGTCGTTGGTGAAGGAGCCCTTCTGGGTGGCCTTGTCCCAGCCCAGCACCTGGACGTTCTTGCTCTTCGCCTTGTTGTAGTACGCCACGCCGTCGGCGAAGCCGTCCATGAAGATGGTGACCGGCGGGATCGGCAGGCCGCCGTAGGTGCCCACCTTGCCGCTCTTGCTCATCCCGGCGGCCAGGTAGCCGGCCTGGAACGCGGCCTGCGCGGTGTCGAACTGCATCGGGTAGATGTTGCCCACACCCGGGTTGGCGTCGACGATCGCGAACTGCTGGTTCGGGTTCGCGGTGGCCGCCTTCTTGGTGGCGTCCGACATCAGGCCACCGACGGCCAGGATGAAGTCGCACTTCTGGTTGACGAACCCGGTGAGGTTGACCTCGTAGTCCGCCTCAGCCTTCGACTGGACGTTCTTGATCTCGATGTTGTCGTTCTCCTTCTTCGCCTCCTGAAGGCCCTTCCAGGCGGAGGTGTTGAAGGACTTGTCATCGATGCCGCCGACGTCGGTCACCATGCAGGCGCTGTACTTCTTGCCGCCGTTGCCGCCGGCGTTGTCCTTGCTGTCGTCCGGAGCCTCACCACACGCGGCGGCGCCCAGCACGAGGCCACCCGCCACGAAGGCGGAGGCGATCCGCATCCCACGCACAGAGCGCAAGACGTCTCCTTCCCATTGCGCCCGCGTCGTGCGCGGTACGCATGCCCTTGCGCCGGCCTGCGGTGTGCGGCCGGCGTCCCACGTTACGGACGGGAGCGTACGCCCGCGCCCACCCACCGGCCGACAATCGTGCACGACTGTTGAGCGTCCGTTACCCCGGTGTAACCCTTGCGTGGGGCAGATCACTTCTGGGGCCGGTAGGGGTGCACGGGCGTGTCCCGAACGTCCTTTTCCGGGGCCGCTCCCGGTCCCGGCGGACTACCGCCAGAACACCGCGACCGCCGCGTTGAGCAGCGTCAACCCGATGATCGCGAGGAAGTGCCCCCGGTTCACGGACTCCCGCTTACGGGAGAAGAAGACCATGACGAAGATGAGCAGCGCGAGCACCAACTTGGTAACAAGCTTCGCCGGGGCCGGCTCGTCGCCGTCCCGCAGGGGCGCGGAGAGCCCGAGACCCGTCAGGATCTGGATCACCGCCCCCCACAGCATGGCCGCGTTGATCCGCAGCCGGCCGCTGACGTACTGGGCGATCCCGCCGCCGAGCAGCAGCGCGAAGCCGATCAGATGGACGTAGAGAAGGATCAGTCGAAGAGCTTCCACGCCGGCCATCCTCCCCCATCAACGACACTGCGTAGTAGTCGCCCCGCCGAGCTGCCGTCATACCGTGACCTGGGCCGGCTCGGGTGGCACTGTCACCTCCCCGGCGGCCCCGGCCCGCCGACCGGCCAGGACCAGCACCAGCCCCACCAGCGCGTACCCGGTCAGCACGGCCAGCGGTCGGCCGGCGCCCGCGCCGTCGAAGAACGCCGCCGAGCGCAGCAGCGTGCCGCCCGCGCCGACCGGCAGGAACTGGCCGAACGTCCCCCACGGCTGCGGCAGCAGCTCGGGCGCGGCGGCGACCGCGGAGAGCGGGTTGCCGAGCAGGAAGACGAGCAGCGCCCCGAGGCCGATGCCGGCGCGGCCGAGCAGCGCGCCGAGACCCGCCACCGTGGCGGCGGCGGCGAGCGAGAAGAGACCGATCGCGCCGGCCTCCCGCCACGGGTCGCCGTCGAGCAGACCGAGCCAGCCGTGCAGCACCGTGACACCGGCCGTGCCGGCGAGCGCCGCGTACCCGAGCAGGCCGACCAGCCGCGCGCGGCGGCCGGTGACCAGCAGCGTGAGCAGCGCGCCGACCAGCATGCCGGTGAGCGCCAACGGCAGGAACCCGGCGGCGAACCCGGCCCCGCGCGGGTCGTCCGGGTCGGTCGGCACGACCGCCGTCACCGGCACCGGGCGACCGGCCGAGAGCTGGCCGGCGGCCTCGGTGAGCAGGGCCGCCACGGTCGGGCTGGCGGCCGGCGCGGTGTGCAGGGCGACGCCGTCCGGGCCGGCCACGAACGCGGCGTAGACCTCCCGGTCGCGTAGCGCCCGGTCGGCCGCCGCCGCGTCCGGCAGCGCGGTCACCGTGAAGCCGCCGGGGCGGGCCGCGGTCAGCCGGGCGGTCAGCTCGGCGACGGCCGGCGGCGGCCCGGCCACGGCCACCGGCAGGTCGCGCGGCGCGAGGTGCGCGGCAGGGGCCGCGAACAGCGGTACGAGCAGCACCTGCACCACCACCGCCACGCCGACCAGCAGCGCGGTGAGGGTCCAGGGCGAGCGGGAGCGGAGCATCGTCGCCTCCTTAAAACGAATGTTCGTTCTCTTGGAGAGAGCCTGCGCCGCTCTCGACGCGTTCGTCAAGAACGAACGTTCGCTTTAGAATGTGTGCCGTGCCACGCGTCTCCGAACAGCACCTCGCCGCCCGCCGCCAGCAGATCCTCGACGCGGCCCGGCGCTGCTTCCTGCGTGACGGGTTCCACCAGACCTCGATGCAGGACGTGATCAGGGAGGCCGGGCTCTCGGTCGGCGCCGTCTACCGCTACTTCCCCAGCAAGAACGACCTGATCACGGCCATCGCCCAGGCGGTCGTCGGCACCGCCGACCAGAACTTCGCCGACCTGTCCACCGCCGACCCGCCGCTGCCGCTGATCGGAGTGCTGGAGCGTGCCCTGGCCTTCGTCGACGGCCAGCTCGGCCCGGACGGCGTACTGCCCCTGGCGTTGCAGGTGTGGAGCGAGGCACAGCGGGACCCGGTGCTGGCCGAGTTCGTCGCCGCCACGTACACCCGGTTGCGCGGCCACTTCGTGACCGCTGCCCGGCGGGCGCGCGACGCCGGCGAGCTGCCCCCCGAGGCCGACCCCGACGCGGTCGGCGCGGCCCTGTTCGGCCTGGTCCCGGGCTACTTCACCCAGCGCATCCTCACCGGCTCCCCCGACCGCGCCACCTACCTGACCGGTGCCCGAGCCCTGCTCCGCTGAGGTGTGAGGAGGGGCCCCCTGTTATGCGGAATGCGTTAACAAGGGGCCCCTCCTTTCACCACCTCCAGAGCTGGAACGTGGGGCCGTCGGCGGGGAGGGTGGCCGTGCCGGGGGGCAGCGCCGGGGCGCCGCCGTAGATGTTCTCGGCGGCGGGCAGGCCGGTCAGGCGCACCGGGGCGCCGGGCGCGCGGCGGGCCAGCACCAGCACCGTGCCGGTCGGGGCCTCGCGCAGGAAGACCAGCGTGTCCGCGTCGGCGTGCACCCACCGCAGGCCGCCGTACCGCAGCGCCGGCTCGTCGCGGCGCAGCGCCAGCAGCGACCGGTACGCGTCGAACGTGCGCCGGTCCCAGCTCTCCGGCCGGTGCCACGGCATCGGGGTACGCGAGCCCTCCCCGTTCGTGCCGGTCAGGCCCAGCTCGTCACCGGCGAAGACCACCGGGGTCCCCGGCATGGTGGCGAGCAGCCCGGCCGCGACCTCCTGCCGGGCCGCGTCGCCCACCACGGTGCGGATCCGGGCCGAGTCGTGCGAGCCGAGGAGCTGCCACGAGTGCGTGTACGACCGCCACGAGACCAACGACCGGTAGGCGTTCATGGTGGCCAGCACCGCGTCCGCGTCCCGCCGCCGGACCCCGCCGGGCGTGCCGAGGAAGTTCGGCACCGGGCCGTCCCCCGCGCGCAGCCAGGACCACACCGGGTCGGTGAACCCGACGTAGTTCATCGTGCCGTGCCAGCCGTCGCGGTCCAGGTCGCCGGTGTGGTCGTGGCCGTGCTCGGCGAGCAGCAACGCGTCCGGTCGGGTCTCGGCGACCACCTCGCGCAGCAGTCGCGCCACCTCGTGGGTGTACGCGTCGGGGCCCCGCCGGCCGGTCATGTTCGCCACGTCCACCCGCCAGCCGTCCAGCCCGTACGGCGGACGCAGCCAGCGGCGCAGCAGCGAGTCCTCGGCGGTGGCGAACCGGCGGCGCAGCTCGGCGCTGCCCCAGTTGAGCTTCGGCAGCGACTTCACCCCGTTCCACGACTCGTAGTCCTGTCCCGGGAGGTCGAAGTAGTACAGGTCCCGCTCCAACGCGTTGACGTCGGACACCGCGGCGGTGAACCAGCGGTGCGCGTCACCGGTGTGGTTGCTGGTGATGTCGCCGAGCAGCCGCCAGCCCCGGGCGCGTACCGCGTCGGCGAGCCGGACCAGCGCCGCGTCGCCGCCGAGCAGCGGGTCGACGGTGTCGAAGCTGGACGCGTCGTACCGGTGGTTGGAGCGGGCCGGGAAGATCGGGGTGAGGTAGACCGTGTTGACGCCGAGCCGGTCCAGGTGGTCCAGGCGCTCGGTGATGCCGTCCAGGTCGCCGCCGTAGAACTGGCGGGGCGTCTCCGGGCCGCGCCCGATCACCGGCGTGTCCCAGTCGCACGGGATCGCCCAGTCCGGCGCGGTGCGCCCGTCCGCCGCGGCCGAGCGGGCGAACCGGTCCGGGAAGATCTGGTAGATCACCGCGTCCCGGGCCCAGGCCGGCGGCGGCGCGTGGCTGACCAGCTTGAAGTCGCCGTGGTCCGGCACGTCGTGGTCGGCGGTGCCGGCCGCGTTGAGCCAGCGGGCGCCGGCGGTGCCGTCGAGCAGGAAACGGTAGTTGCTGACCGGGTTGCGGACCTCGACGTCGGCCCGCCACCACACGTCACCGTCCGTGGTGCGGTCGACCACCGCCGCGGCGAAGTGCGGCTCGCCGTCGCCGGTGGTGCGCACGTGCACCTGGTCGACACCGGCGCCGGCCGGCACCCGGACGAAGACGGGGACGGTCTGCCCGAGCGCGGGCTCCTGCTCCGGGACGTAGGTGGCGGAGCCGTCGTGGTGCGGTTGGAGGGACATGCCGCGGCCTTTCGCGTCGTACCGACAGGGAGTGGGCGGGCACCCGCCGCGGTCGGTCACCCGACCGCGACGGTCCGCCCGCCAAACCGCTCCGGTGTACGCCGACACGACGCCCTTGCCGCAGCGTGAGCCGAGGAGGCTCAGCCTTTGACCGCTCCGGAGGTGAGGCCGGAGACGATGTAGCGCTGGAGCAGTTGGAACACCAGCACGGTGGGGATCGCGGTGAGCAACGTGCCGGCCGCGAACATCCCGAAGTTGTTGTTGCGTTCGCCCGCGACCAGGCCGAACATGCCGACCGCGAGCGTCTTCGACTCGGTGTTGGTGAGGAACACGTTGGCGATGATGAACTCGTTGATCGACCCGATGAACGCGAGCAGGCCGGTCACCGCCAGGATCGGCGCCACCAGCGGCAGCATGATCCGGAAGAAGACCTGCACGTGCGACGCGCCGTCCATGGTCGCCGACTCGTCCAGCTCCTTCGGCAGCGTGTCGAAGAAGCCCTTCATCAGCCAGGTGTTCGCGCCCAGCGCGCCACCCATGTAGAGCAGGAACAGGCCCCACGGGGTGTTGAAGCCGATGGACGGGTACAGGTCGGTGATCGTGGTGAAGATCAGGAAGATCGCCACGATCGCCAGGAACTGCGGGAACATCTGGATCAGCAGCAGTGTGAGCAGGCCGATCCGCCGCCCGGCGAACCGCATCCGGGAGAACGCGTACGCGGCCAGCGCCGACAGGAAGATCGACGCGAAGCTGGCCACGCCCGCCAGCAGCAGCGAGTTGAGGAACCAGTGGCCGAACGCGGTCCGGTCGAACAGGTTGGTGAAGTTCTCCAGCGAGGCCCCGGTCGGCAGCAGCTCGGTCGAGGAGAGCGTGCCGAGCGGGTTGAGCGCCGCGGAGATCACGAACATGATCGGGAAGAGGCTGAACAGCACCGCCAGCACCCCGACCAGATGCCGCCAGCCCACCTGGGCGAACCACCGGCTGCGCGACCGGCCGACCGGGTTGCGGTGGGCCGCCGGCGTTTCCGCGATGCTGGTCACGAGTACACCTCCTCCTGCTTGCGGGTGCGCCGGAAGCTGATCGCCGAGACGGTCGCCACGATCGCGAAGATGAAGATCGAGACGGTGGCGGCCAGGCCGTACTCGGCGCCCTGGGCGCCGAACGCCAGCCGGTACGTGTAGGTGATCAGCAGGTCGGTGGCGCCGTTGCGCGGGTTGTCCGGCGCGAACGGCCCGCCCTCGGTGGTGAACAGGATCGCGTTGACGTTGTTGAAGTTGTACGCGAACGACGCGATCAGCAGCGGCGAGAGCGCCACCAGCAGCAGCGGCAGGGTGACCGCCTTGAACGACTGCCAGGGGCTGGCCCCGTCGACCGAGGTGGCCTCCGTCAGCTCCCGCGGGATGGCCTGGAGCGCGCCGGTGGCCACCAGGAACATGTACGGGTAGCCGAGCCAGAGCTGCACCAGCAGCACCGCGACCCGGGCCGACCAGGCGCCGCCGAACCAGTCGACGTCCAGCCCGAACAGGTTGTTGAGCAGGCCGAAGTCGGTGTTGAACATGTCCCGCCAGACCAGCAGCATCGCGAACGACGGCATGGCGTACGGGAGGATCAGCAGCATCCGGTAGAAGTTGGTGCCCCGCATCCGGGGCGAGTGCAGCGCGAGCGCGATGGCCATGCCGAGCAGGAAGGTGAACCCGGTGGAGCCGATCGCGAACGCGAAGTTCCAGGCCAGCGTGCCGAAGAACGGTCCGGAGATGTTCGGGTCGGTGAGCACCGCGCCGACGTTCTTCAGCCCGACGTTCACCTTCCAGCCCTGGCTGAGCCGCTCGCCGTCGGCGGCGACGAAGGAGCCGACCTTCTCGTCGGCGGTCCAGGTCTTGCCGCTCTCGCTGTCCCTGATGCAGTCGCAGCCGGCGTCGTACGCCCGGGCTGCCTTGCCCTCGTAGGCCCGGGTGAGGCCGTTGGAGCGGATGGCGCCGTCGTCGGTCGGCACGATCAGCGCGGTGACCGCGTCGCTGCGACTGCTGGCCTGCCCGATGTTCAACACGGTGTAGCCGTCCGCAGCGGTGATCTTGCCGCTGAGGCTGCTGACGGTGACGGCGCCGGCGTCGAGCTGGCGCAGCCCGCCCGCGTCCCCCGCGAAGACCTCCTTGGTCTTCGGGTCGCTGAGCAGGAAGGTCAGCGGGCCGGTCGCCGGGTCGCCCTTGGTGGCGATGGTGAGCGCGTACTCGGTCGAGCCGGGCACCTGCTTCACCGAGGAGGTCTGGATGGCGACGACCGCGTCGTCCTTGCTGCCGCGGTGGCCGTCGCCGAAGTTCGTGAACGCGGTACTCGCGGTGAGGAGCACCGGCAGCACCTGGAACGCGATCAGGAAGAGCGTGCCGGGGACCAGGTACTTGGCCGGGATGTGCCGGCGACCCAGGTAGAGGTAGAACAGGCCGGCGGTGGTGGCCACCAGGACGCCGAGCCCGATCCAGTGCCCGGCCTCGATGAGCGGGAACGCCGCCCAGAGCGCGATCCCGGCCACCAGGCCGAGCAGGACCACCTTGACGACGAGGCCGGTCGCGGTGATCGGCGCGTGGTGCCGCGCGGTACGCGAGGTGCGCGGGAGCCCGGGACGAGCGGGCTCCCGGCCCGGGGTCCGCGTGGCGGACCCCGGGCCGGACAGCGGCGCGCTCATTACTTGATCTGACCCTGGATGGTCTTGCCAGCGGCCGTGATCGTCTTGGCCGGGTCGGCGCCACCGATGACGGCGGCCTCGGCCTTGCCGAACGGGTCCCAGATCGCGGCCATGGCCGGGATCGCCGGGAGCACCTGGCCGTTCTTGCCGGCCTCGGAGAACTTCGCCAGGTCCGGGTCCTCGCCCTTGACCTGGTCGAAGGCCGCGGTCAGCGCCGGCGGGCGCGGCTCGGCCTTGTACAGCGCGACGGCCAGCTCGGGCTTGGTCACGTAGTTGGTGACGAACTCCTGGGCCAGGGCCTTGTTCTTGCCCTTGGCGGCGACGTAGAACGCCTGGACGCCCACGAACGGCTGGGCCTCCTTGCCACCGGCGAAGCCGGGGACCGGGGAGATGTCGTACTTGATGCCGGCCTTCTTGGCGTCGGCCACGGCCCACGGGCCGGAGACCAGGAAGGCGCACTTCTTGCCGGTGAAGGTGGAGATCGAGTTCTCCGGGGTGATGGACCGCTTCAGCGCGCCCTCGCCCTTCTCACCGAGCTTCGCGATCTTCTGGAACGCGGCGATCGACTCCGGCTTGCCCACGCCCAGGTCCTTCGGGTCGTAGTCGCCGTTGGCGGCGGTGCCGAACAGGTAGCCGCCGGCCGAGGAGTACAGCGGGTAGATGTGGTACGCGTCGCCGTTCTGGCCGGACTGGAGGCAGAGGATCTCGCTGGCCTTCTTCTCCGCCTTGAGCTTCTTGCCGGCGGTGACCAGGTCCTCGATCGTCTTCGGCGCCTCGGGGGCCAGCTCGGTGTTGCGGAGCAGCGCCAGGTTCTCGGTGGCGTAGGGCACGCCGTAGAGCTGGCCGTTGAAGGTGACCGCCTTGACCGCGGTCTCGTTGAAGCCCGCCTTCTGCTCGGCCGTGAGCTGGACCGGGTCGATGGCGCCGTTCTGGACCAGGTTGCCGATCCAGTCGTGCGCGCCGACCACGGCGTCCGGGCCGCTGCCCTGCTGGGAGGCGGTGACGAAGTTGGTCTGCAGGTCCTTGGAGACGGCCTGCACCTCGACGGTCACGCCGTTCTCCTTGCCGAACTCCTCGGCGAACGGCTTGAGGGCGGCGGTGCGCTTGTCGTCGGCCCAGATGACCAGCTTGCCGCCGGTCGCCTTGCTGGCGGACTGCTCGGCGGCCGGCTTGTCGCTGCCGCTGTCACCACAGCCGGACGCGGCGAGCGCCAGACCGAGGACGGCGACCACACCCGCGGTACGGATGCGCATCGGTACTCCTGTCGTCATGGCGGCACGCCGGGGGAAGGGCGACCGCCAGTGGGAACCTCTGAAAGTTCTTGCTGACCGGCGCCGGGGTGCTGCGCCGCTGCTCTCGCATGTTGCGGGGACGTTAGCAAGAGGTTGCAGAGAATGGAAGGGCTTGCAGAAGTGTACGCAAGACTTTGCCGTTGAGCTAAAGTGCCGCCATGCGCGCTCGACTGTCCGACATCGCCCAACAGGCCGAAGTCAGCGAGGCCACGGTGTCGCGGGTGCTCAACGACCGCCCCGGAGTGGCCCCGGAGACCCGGCAGGCCGTCCTCACCGCCCTCGACGTACTCGGCTACGAACGACCGGCCCGCCTGCGCAAGCGCAGCGCCGGGTTGGTCGGCCTGGTCGTGCCCGAGCTGGACAACCCGATCTTCCCGGCGTTCGCCCAGATCATCGAGTCCGCGCTGGCGCCCACCGGCTACACGCCGGTGCTGTGCACCCAGACCCCCGGCGGCGTCCGCGAGGACGAGTACGTCGAGATGCTGCTGGACCGGCAGGTCTCCGGCATCGTCTTCGTCTCCGGCCTGCACGCCGACACCGCCGCCGACCACGACCGGTACCGCACGCTGCTCGCCCGGCCGCTGCCGGTCGTCATGATCAATGGGTACGCGCCGGGCATCCCCGCGCCGTTCGTCTCCTGCGACGACCGGGAGTCCGCCGAACTCGCGGTCGCCCACCTGGTCGCGCTCGGGCACCGGCGGATCGGCCTGATCACCGGCCCGGACCGGTTCGTCCCGGTGCAGCGCAAGGTCGCCGGCTACAAGGCCGCGATGCGGCGCCTCACCGACATCTCCGACGACGACCTGACCGAGCTGACCGAGCTGTCCCTGTTCGGCGTGGAGGGTGGCGAGGCCGCCGCCGGCCGGCTCATCGAGCGCGGGGTTACCGGCCTGGTCTGCGGCTCGGACCTGATGGCGCTCGGCGCGATCCGGGCGGCCCGGCAACGCGGCCGCTCCGTCCCCGAGGACGTCTCGGTGGTCGGTTACGACGACTCGCCGCTGATGGCCTTCACCGATCCGCCGCTGACCACGGTGCGCCAGCCGGTCGCGGCCATGGCGGTGGCCGCCGTACGCGCCCTGGTCGACGAGATCAACGGGCACCCGTCCCCGAACTCCGAGTACCTGTTCCGCCCGGAGTTGGTGGTGCGCGGCTCCACCGCGGTCGCCCGCCCCGCCCCCACCCCCAAACGCCAACGCCCCACCCCCACCCTTCCCGTCCCCGCCTGACCCCGTCCCGCCCGGCCCCGGCGCGGGCGTCTCGGGATCTGGGAGAGGTGCGGACGGGTGACCGCCCTGGTGGGGCGGGTGATCGGCGTCATTTCTTGCGCAAGGAATGCTTGACTCTTGCAGCGCCGACGCGGCATTCTGCTCAGACACCCCCTGCGCCGCCACAGAACGGGATCGCCACCGATGACCTCCGCCCCCACCCCCACGCCACCGGCCACCGACGACGACTGGTGGCGGTCCGCGGTCGTCTACCAGGTCTACGTCCGCAGCTTCGCGGACGCGAACTCCGACGGCGTCGGTGACCTCCAGGGCATCCGGGGGCGCCTGCCCTACCTGCGCGAGCTGGGCGTGGACGCGCTCTGGCTCACGCCGTTCTACACCTCCCCGCAGGTCGACGCCGGCTACGACGTGGCCGACTACCGCGACGTCGACCCGCTCTTCGGCAACCTCACCGACTTCGACGAGATGATCACCGACGCGCACGCGCTGGGCCTGCGGATCATCGTCGACCTGGTGCCGAACCACACCTCCAGCGCGCACCCCTGGTTCGCCGCGGCGCTCGCCGCCGGCCCGGGTTCCCCGGAGCGCGAGCGCTACCTGTTCGCCGACGGCAAGGGCGAGCAGGGCGAGCTGCCCCCGAACGACTGGGAGAGCATCTTCGGCGGCCCGGCCTGGACCCGGGTGGTCGACGGCCAGTGGTACCTGCACCTGTTCGACCCGGCCCAGCCCGACCTGAACTGGCGCCACCCCGAGGTACGCGCCGAGTTCGAGGACGTCCTGCGCTTCTGGCTGGACCGCGGCGTCGACGGCTTCCGGATCGACGTGGCACACGGAATGATCAAGGCCGAGGGCCTGCCGGACGTCGGCTTCAGCACGATGACCACCGGGCAGCGCCAGTCGGATCTGCTCGGCAAGGGCCGGCTGCCCTACTTCGACCAGGACGAGGTGCACGACATCTACCGCGCCTGGCGGCCGATCCTGGACAGCTACCCGGGCGGCCGGATGGCGGTCGCCGAGGCGTGGGCCGAGACGCCGCAGCGGCTGGCCCGCTACATCGGCCCGGATGAGCTGCACCAGGCGTTCAGCTTCGACTTCCTGGAAGCCACCTGGTCAGCCGACTCGTTCCGCAAGGTGATCGACACCGCGCTGGCCGAGTCGACAATCGTCGGCGCGCCGACCACCTGGGTGCTCTCCAACCACGACAAGCAGCGCCACGTCACCCGGTACGGCGACGGCGAGGTCGGCCTGCGCCGCGCCCGGGCCGCCGCGCTGCTGATGTTCGCGCTGCCCGGCTGCGCCTACGTCTACCAGGGCGAGGAACTGGGCCTGCCGGAGGTGCTGGACCTCCCCGACGAGCTGCGCCAGGACCCGTCGTTCCTGCGCACCGGCGAGAGCCGGGACGGCTGCCGGGTGCCGATCCCGTGGAGCGGCGAGCTGGCCCCGTACGGCTTCGGGCCGGACGGCAGCGAACTGAGCTGGCTGCCGGCGCCGGCGACCTGGCGGGCCCTCTCGGTCGCCGCCCAGACCGGGGTGCCCGGCTCGACGCTGGAGCTGTACCGGGCGGCGCTGCGGGTCCGGGGCACGCACCCGGCGCTGGCCGGCCTCGGCGGCATCACCTGGCTGGAGACCGAACCCGGCGTGCTGGCGTTCCGTCGGGCCGCCGGGGACACGGAGCTGACCTGCGTGGTCAACCTCAGCGGCGCGGACGTGACGGTCGCCGGCTTCGGCCGGCCGCTCGTCGCCAGCGCCGATCTCACCGAGCGGGGCGACGGGCACGTCCTGCCGGTGGACGCGGCTGCGTGGTTCGAACGGCGCTGAGCCGGGTAACCCGCCAATGACCTGGTCGTCCGTTGTGCTCCGCGCCGACGGGCGGCTGGGCTGCCGACCCCTTGTGGTGGGGGGTGAGGTGACATCGGCCCCCGGGAGTCCGCTCCCGGGGGCCGGCGTCCGTTCGGGGCACCGCGCCGGTGGTCAACTGCCCTTGGCGGTGAGCAGCGCGGCGATCCGGGCGAAGCCGGCGCGGACCTCGTCGGCGTCCGGCGGCTCCGCCGGTTGCGGCTCCGGCTGGCGTTCGGCGGCCAACTCCAGCTCGTCGTCGATGACGTCCTCGAAGTCGCCGTAGAGATCCGCCTGGTCGGCCTCGGCCGCCTCGTCCTCGGCGGCGATCTGCGCGGCGGCGATCTCACCGCGGATCTCCTCCGGCGTCAGCGCCGGCAGCAACGGCTCCACGACCGCCATCAACTGCTCCTCGGCCACCACCGCCTCGGCCAGCGCCAGCGCGTGCGGTCGCTCGTACGGGCCGCAGACCACGGGCTCCCACTCGTCGTCGGCGGCCAGCGGACCGAACGTGATGATCCAGGGCAGGCCGAGCATCGGCGAGTCGTCCGGCAGGTCCAGTGTCACGAGTGCGCCCACCGGCCCATCATTGTCGTTCCGCGCCCGCCCGGGGACCGCAATCCCCCGACTCTCCCCGCTCAGGCGACCGCGCTGGGCCACGCGTACCGGCGTCCAGCGCCGCCCGGACCAGGGCGACCGCCCGCTCCGGCGGCACCCCCAGGCGACGCGCCTCGGCGGCGTAGTCGGCCGCGGCCCGGTGCAGCCGGTCGGTGGCGTCGTCGCGCCCGGGCGCCACCACCGTGCCGTGCCGGCCCCGGGTCTGCACCAGCCCGGCGGCCTCCAACTCGCGGTAGGCCCGCGCCACCGTGTTCACCGCCAGCCCCAGGTCGGCGGCGAGCTGCCGGACCGCGGGGAGCCGGGTGCCCACCGGCAGCCGTCCGTCGCCGACGGCGCTCGCGAGCTGGGCGCGCACCTGCTCGTACGGGGGTGTCGCCGACTCCGCGTCCACCCGGATCCGCGGGCTCATCCCCCGCCGCCCGGGGTGCCCGGATCGGTCTCCTCGTCCAGCACGTCGGCCTCCACGTCCACCTCCCGCGCACCGCCCTCGGCCAGGTCGACCACCCGGCCGTACCGGCTGGTGGCGGCGAGCGCGGCGCCGAAGAGCACCATCTGGTTGAGCAGGTAGAGGTAGAGCAGCAGGCCCACGGCGGTCGCCACCACCGTGTACGCCGGATTCCGCTCGGTGCGCACCACGTAGTAGCGCCCCACGGTGTTGAGCAGCGTGATCCCGATCGCGACGGTCAGCACCGCCGGGCGCAACCGGCGGCGGCTCATCCGCAGCCGGGGCACGGCCAACAGCAGCGCGGCGGCGAGCACGGCGTTGACCAGCACGCTCAGCACCGCGCTGACCGTGGTCAGGCCGACCGAGCCGGTGCTGCGCAGCAGGAAGCGCAGCAGCGACTCCAGCGCGTCGACGGCGGCGACCGAGACGAACAGCAGCACGAAGACCGCGACCAGCACGCCGAGGTCGACCAGGTGGCGCACCACCAGGTTGCCGGGCTGCTGGTTGAGGCCGTACATCAGGCGCTGCGACGAGCGGATCGCCTCCACCCAGCCGATCCCGGTGAAGACCAGGATGATCAGGCCGACCACGCCGACGGTGTTGCTGCTCTCGGCGATCTGCGCCGGGTCGACAAAGGGCAGGTTCTCCCGGAGGAACTCGGCCGCCGCGCGGCTGACGTCCTCGTTGTCCCGCAGCACCGCGCCGAAGATCCAGTACGCGACCAGGGCGAGCGCGAACACGGCGAAGAAGCCGTAGTAGGCGATGGCGGCGGCGAGCCGCCCGGCGAGCAGGTCGGCGTAGAGCGTCCCGGCCAGCCAGACGTGGTCGAAGGCGGACGAGCGACCGCGGGCCGCGTCGATCCGACGCCCGACCGCCGCCTCGATCCGGCCGAAGACGTTCACCCCGCCATCCTCGCCGATCGTCGCCCTCGGCGGAGGCGGCCCGGCCGGCCGGGTGTTCAGCGCGGGCCGCCGAGCCGGAAGTCGCGACGGGGCTGCCACCGGGTCGCCCCGCTGTGCGAGAAGAGCGTGAACGCCTCCACCTCGAACAGCGCGGAGAAGTCGGCCAGGTCCTCGTACGCCTTGTCGAGCACCTCGGGCGGCACGTCCTGGGCCACGGTGACGTGCGGGTGGTACGGGAAGCGGGCCTCGCGGTGCAGCTCCGGAGCCGAGTTGATGGCGGCGGCGAGCAGCTCGCACTCGCTGATCCCGGCCGCCACCGTCACGAAGACCACCTGGGTGACCGGGCGGAACGTGCCGGTGCCGCGCAGGTGCAGCGTGAACGGCAGGTGCGTGGCGGCCACCCGGCTCAGGTGCTCCTCGACCGCGGGCAGCGCGCGTACCGGGATCTCGGTGGGCCCGAGCAGGGTGACGTGCGCCGGGACGGCCTGCGGGTCGCCGGCGGAGACCCGGCGGCGGGTGAGCAGCCCGCCCCACGGCTCGGGCACGTCGACCGCGATCCCGATCTGGATCGTGTCCTCGCCGCCCGGCGCTGCGTCACTGCCCGCCACGTTGCGCGCCATCCCTCCGCTCACCGTCACCGTTCCCCGCCCGCCGCTACGCGGACCGCACCGGGGGGAGGAACCCGACCCGTTCGTACGCGGTGCGCAGCGTGTCGACCGCCACCGCCCGGGCCTTCTCCGCGCCCCGCGCGAGCAGCTTGTCGAGCTGGGCCGGGTCGTCCAGGTAGCCGTTGGTGCGCTCCTGGATCGGGGTGACGAACTCCCGCACCACCTCGGCGAGGTCCTTCTTGAGGTCGCCGTAGCCCCGGCCGTCGTACGCGGCGACCAGGTCGTCGATGCCGCGTCCGGAGAGCGCGGAGTAGATGGTGAGCAGGTTGGAGATGCCCGGCTTCCCCTCCGCGTCGAAGACGATCTCGCGGCCGGTGTCGGTGACCGCCGAGCGGATCTTCTTGGCCGAGCGGGCCGGGTCCTCCAGCAGGTCGATGATGCCGGCCGGGGCGGAGAACGACTTCGACATCTTGGCGGTGGGGTCCTGGAGATCGACGATCTTGGCGGTGTCCTTCACGATGTGCGGCACCGGCACCCGGAAGGTGGGGCCGAACAGCGAGTTGAACCGCTGCGCCAGGTCACGGGAGAGCTCCAGGTGCTGCCGCTGGTCCTCGCCGACCGGCACCGCGTGCGCCTGGTAGAGCAGGATGTCGGCGGCCTGGAGGATCGGGTAGGTGAACAGGCCGACGCTGGCCCGGTCACTGCCCTGCTTCTGCGCCTTGTCCTTGAACTGGGTCATCCGGCCGGCCTCGCCGAACCCGGTGATGCAGCCGAGCACCCAGGCGAGCTGCGGGTGCTCGGGCAGCTGCGACTGGACGAACAGGGTGCTGCGTTCCGGGTCGATGCCGAGCGCGAGGAGCTGCGCGGCGGCCACCCGGGTGCGCTGCCTGAGCACCTGGGGGTCGTGCCCCGCGGTGATCGCGTGCAGGTCGACGACGCAGTAGAACGCGTCGTGGCTGTCCTGCAGCGCCACCCAGTGCCGCAGCGCGCCCAGGTAGTTCCCGAGGTGGAACGAGTCGGCCGTCGGCTGGATGCCGGAGAAGACGCGCGGGCGGGCGGGTACGTCGGACATGGCGGCAATTCTGTCAGCAAGCCCCCGGGTCCGTCATGACGGGCCGGCGGGTCGGGCGGGCACGGGCGGGCACGGGCCGCTGACCTCGCGCCGGGGCTCGGGCAGCCGGCGTACGGAGACCGCCAGGCGGGACACCCGCCGGCCGTCGAGCGCCAGCACCCGCAGTAGCCAGCCCTCCGGATCGGCGGCATCCGGCCCGTCGGCCGGGTCGTCCCGCACCGGCACCTCGTCGCCGACCACCGGCAGGCGGCCCAGCGCGGCCATCACGTACCCGCCGACCGTCTCGTACGGGCCGGCGGGCAGCGGCACCCCGGTGCGTTCGGCGAAGTCGGCCAGGTTGAGCCCGCCGTCGACCACGGCGGGCAGGCCGGCGGGCCCCGGATCGGGCGGGCCGTGGCGTCCGTCGCGGATCTCCCCGACCAACTCCTCCACCAGGTCCTCGCAGGTGACGATGCCGGCGGTGCCGCCGTACTCGTCGACCACGACGGCCAGGTGGTGCCCTTCCCGACGCATCTCGGTCAGCGCCGCCAGCACCCGTTTGCTGCCCGGCAGCCGCTTCACCTCGCGGGCCAGCGCGCCGACCACGACCCGGCCGGCCGGCTCCGGGCGCAGCAGCACGTCCCGCAGGTGCACCAGGCCGACGACGTCGTCGTGCGTACCGTCCACCACCGGATAGCGGGTGTGCGGGTCGGCCCGCACCAGCCGCTGCGCCTCGGCCACCGGCAGGCCGGCGGCGAGGAAGACCACCTCGGTGCGGGGCACCATCACCTCGCGGACCA
Organism: Micromonospora sp. AKA38; assembly: GCF_027925725.1. NCBI lineage: Bacteria > Bacillati > Actinomycetota > Actinomycetes > Micromonosporales > Micromonosporaceae > Micromonospora > Micromonospora sp. AKA38. The sequence goes on from NZ_BNEI01000007.1 coordinate 149,497, forward strand.
GCCGCGCGCCGGCCACCAGCACCTCGTCGATGATCCGGCGTTCGTCCGGGTCGAGCAGCGTGTTGGCGGCGACGAGATCGCGCAGGTCGGCCTCGCTGATCCGTTCCCGCCCGGCGGTGGGGCTCGCCCCGAGCAGGTCGGTCACCACCCGGGTGGCGCCGTCGGCGGCCCGCACCACGAGCCGGGCCACGGCCCGGGCCAGCGGGCCGGATTCGCGTCGGGGCCGCCCCGACGGTCGCCGCCGGGGCCCGGGACCACCCGCTTCCCGCATGACAAGCATGGTAGACAGCGACCGGCGCCAGCCCGGCCCGATGTGCGGATCTGTTCAATCCTGGTGGATCGTGGTGGAATGGAGTAACACTCACTCGACCCGCCGCGCCGTGGCCGCCGGCCGTAGGGTGATCACAAACGGCCGACACGGACGCGGCCAGGCAGGAGGATCGACGTGAAACTGCTCGTCACCGGCGGCGCCGGCTACATCGGCAGCGTGGTGACCCGGATGCTGCTCGACCACGGCCACCAGGTGACCGTGCTGGACGACCTGCGCACCGGCCACCGCGAGGCGCTCGCCCCCGACGCCACCCACGTCGACCTGCCGGTGCACGAGGCCGCCCGGGTGCTCACCCCCGACGCCGGGTTCGACGGCGTGCTGCACTTCGCCGCCCTGATCGCCGCCGGCGAGTCGATGCTCCGCCCCGAGCTCTACTGGCACACCAACACCGTCGGCTCGATCGCCCTGATCGACGCCGTCCGCGCCGCCCGGGTGCCCCGGATGGTCTTCTCCTCGACCGCCGCCGTCTACGGCAACCCCACCGAGCTGCCCATCCCGGAGACCGCCGTCAAGGCGCCCACCAACACGTACGGGGCGACCAAGCTGGCCGTCGACATGGTGCTCACCTCCGAGGCGGTCGCGCACGAGCTGGGCGCCGTCTCGCTGCGCTACTTCAACGTCGCCGGGGCGTACCTGCGCGACGGGACGGCGATCGGCGAACGGCACGACCCGGAGACGCACCTCATCCCGATCGCGCTCGACGTGGCGGCCGGCCGGCGCGAGAAGCTCCAACTCTTCGGCGACGACTACCCCACCGTCGACGGCACCTGCGTCCGCGACTACATCCACGTCGAGGACCTCGCCCGCGCCCACCTGCTCGCGCTCGACGCCGCCACCGGAGGCCGGCACCGGATCTACAACCTGGGCAACGGCAACGGCTTCACCAACCGCCAGGTCGTCGACGTGGTCCGCGAGGTCACCGGCCACCCGGTGCCGGTCGAGGTGGCGCCACGCCGCGAGGGAGACCCCGCCGAGCTGGTCGCGTCGTCCGCGCTGGCCCGCGACGAGCTGGGCTGGGTGCCGGAGAAGCCGACCCTGCACGACATGGTCGGCGACGCCTGGGCGTTCTACCGCGACCACCGCACCGGGCCCACCTCGTGAGTGGCGACGTCGCGGACCGCGCCACCGAAGGCTTTCGGCAGCGGTACGCCGCCGAGCCGGCCGGCCACTGGGCGGCTCCCGGGCGGGTCAACCTGATCGGCGAGCACACCGACTACAACGACGGCTTCGTGCTGCCCTTCGCGCTGCCGCTGCGTACCGTGGTCGCCGCGGCGCCCGGCCCGGACGCGCGCTGGACGGTCTGGTCGGAGCTGGACGAGCAGCCGGTCGAGTTCGGCGCCGCGGAGGCCGACGAGCCCGGCCGGGTCGACGGCTGGGCCGCCTACGTGGCCGGCGTGGTGTGGGCGCTGCGGGCCGCCGGCCTCGACGTCCCCGGCGCGCGGCTCGCCATCGCCTCCGACGTGCCGGTCGGCTCCGGCCTCTCCTCGTCGGCCGCCATCGAGGCGGCGGTGCTGGCCGCGCTTGTCGACCTCGGTGGGCTCGACCTGCCCGCCGACCGCTGGCCCCGGCTCGCCCAACGCGCCGAGAACGAGTACGTCGGCGCGCCCACCGGGATCATGGACCAGTCCGTGGTCGTCCGGGGCCGGGCCGGTCACGCGCTCTTCCTCGACTGCCGCACCGAGGAGGTCGAGCAGATCCCGTTCGACCTGGGCGCGGCCGGGCTGGCCGTGCTGGTGATCGACTCCCGCGCGCCGCACCGGCACGCCGACGGCGAGTACGCGGCCCGGCGCAGGAGCTGCGAACGGGCCGCCGCGACGCTCGGCGTGACCGCGCTGCGCGACGTGCCCAGCGACGGTCTCGACGCGGCGCTGGCCCGCCTCGACGACGACGAGACGCGGCGCCGGGTCCGGCACGTGGTCACCGAGAACCAGCGGGTGCTCGACACCGTCGCCTTGCTGCGCGCCGACCGGGTCCGGGAGACCGGTCCGCTGCTGACCGCCTCGCACACCTCGATGCGCGACGACTTCGAGATCACCGTTCCGGAGATCGACACCGCGGTCGAGGCGGCGCTCGCGGCCGGCGCGTACGGCGCGCGGATGACCGGCGGCGGGTTCGGCGGCTGCGTGCTCGCCCTGGTCGACGCGGACGCCGCCGAGGAGGTGGCCGCCGCCGTCACAGCCGCGTACGCCGACCGCGGCTTCACCGCCCCCCACACCCTGACCGCCCGCCCCGCCCCCGGCGTCACCCGGCTGTAAGGAGGGGCCCCTTCCTAACGCCTGGCGTCGAGAAGGGGCCCCATCTCACCCGAGAACGTCAGGCGGCCTCGACGATCATGCCGGCGCCTACCGTACGGTTCGTGGCCTCGTCGATGATGACGAAGCCGCCCGTGGTGCGGTTGCGGCGGTACTCGTCGGCGAGCAGCGGCACCGTGGTGCGCAGCCGGACCCGGCCGATCTCGTTCAGCTTCAGCTCGGCCGCCGTCTCGTCCCGGTGCAACGAGTTGACGTCCAGCCGGTAGTGCAGCTCCCGCACGATCGTCCGCGCCGAACGGGTGGTGTGCTTGATCGCGTACCGGCCGCCGACCTGCAACGGCCGGCTCTCGTCCATCCAGCAGACCATCGCCTCGATGTCCTGCGCGACCATCGGGGCGTTGTTCGGCCGGCAGATCAGGTCACCCCGGGAGATGTCGATCTCGTCGGTCAGCCGGACCGTCACCGACATCGGCGGGAACGCCTCCTCCACCGGGCCGTCGGCGGTCTCCACCGCGGCGATCCGGCTGGTGAAGCCGGACGGCAGCACCATCACCTCGTCGCCCGGCTTGAGCACGCCGGAGGCCACCTGGCCGGCGTAACCCCGGTAGTCGGTGACGGTGGTGGACTGCGGCCGGATCACGTACTGCACCGGGAACCGCACGTCGACCAGGTTGCGGTCCGACGCGATGTGCACCCGCTCCAGGTGGTGCAGCAGCGACGGTCCCTCGTACCAGGGCATGTTCTCGGAACGGGTGACGATGTTGTCACCGCGCAGCGCGGAGATCGGCACCACGGTCAGGTCCGGCGCGTCGAGCTTCGCCGCGAACGCGGTGAACTCGTCGGCGATCCGCTCGAAGACCTCCTGCGACCAGTCGACCAGGTCCATCTTGTTGACGCACAGGACCAGGTGCGGCACCCGCAGCAGCGAGCAGAGGAACGCGTGCCGGCGGGACTGCTCCACCAGGCCCTTGCGCGCGTCCACCAGGATCAGCGCCAGGTCGGCGGTGGAGGCGCCGGTGACCATGTTCCGGGTGTACTGGGTGTGCCCCGGCGTGTCGGCGATGATGAACTTCCGCCGCGGCGTGGCGAAGTAGCGGTACGCCACGTCGATGGTGATGCCCTGCTCCCGCTCGGCGCGCAGGCCGTCGGTGAGCAGCGCCAGGTTGGTGTATTCGTCGCCCCGCGCCGCGCTGACCGCCTCGACCGCGGCGAGTTGGTCGCTGAAGAGCGACTTCGTGTCGTACAGCAGCCGGCCGATCAGGGTCGACTTGCCGTCGTCGACGCTGCCGGCGGTGGCGAACCGCAGCAGGTCCATCGGCCGTGCGGCGGTCTCACCATCGGCCGGCGCCCAGGTGTCGACACTCATCAGAAGTAGCCCTCTCGCTTGCGGTCCTCCATGGCGGCCTCGCTGACCCGGTCGTCGCCGCGGGTCGCGCCGCGCTCGGTGATCCGGGTGGCGCCCACTTCCTCGATCACCTTCTCCACCGTGTCGGCGTCCGAACGGACCGCCGCGGTGCAGGAGGCGTCACCCACGGTCCGGTACCGCACCTGGGCCTTGAACGGCTGCTCACCGGCGCGGGCCCGGAAGAACTCGTTGACCGCGTAGAACATGCCGTCGCGCTCGATCACCTCGCGCTCGTGCGCGAAGTAGATCGCCGGCAGCGGGATCCGCTCCCGGGCGATGTAGTGCCAGACGTCCAGCTCGGTCCAGTTGGAGAGCGGGAACACCCGGATCGACTCGCCGGGGTGGTGCCGGCCGTTGTACAGCGACCACAGCTCCGGGCGCTGGTTCTTCGGGTCCCACTGGCCGAACTCGTCGCGGAAGCTGAACACCCGCTCCTTGGCCCGGGCCTTCTCCTCGTCCCGCCGGGCGCCGCCGAACAGCGCGTCGAAGCGGTGCTTCTCCACCGCGTCGAGCAGCACCGGGGTCTGGATGCGGTTGCGCATGCCGTCCGCCGACTCGCGGACCATGCCCTTGGTCAGCGCCTCCGGCACGCTGGCCACGATGAGGTGCAGGCCCAGCTCGGCGACCCGCTGATCGCGGTACTCGAGCACCTCGGGGAAGTTGTGCCCGGTGTCCACGTGCATCACCGGGAACGGAATGTTGGCCGGCGCGAACGCCTTCTGCGCCAACCGGAGCATCACGATCGAGTCCTTGCCACCGGAGAAGAGCAGGACCGGCCGCTCCATCTCGGCGACGACCTCGCGCATCACGAAGATGCTCTCCGCCTCGAGCGCGTCGAGGTGCGACACCTGGTACGCGGCGGGGGACGTCATGACACGAACTCGATTCGCTCGGATCCGTACATCGGATTCCAGACCTTTCCGGTCGGAGTCGTGAAGAAGAACGCTCAGGTTACCCGGAATGACGCTGCAACGCCGCAAGCAACCGACTCGCGAGATCCTTGCGGCAGACCAGCAGATCGGGTAGGCGCGGGTCGGCCTCGTTGTATTTCAGCGCAGAACCGTCGATCCGGGAAGCGTGCAGTCCGGTGGCCGTCGCCACAGCGACCGGAGCGGCCGAGTCCCACTCGTACTGGCCGCCGGCATGGATGTACGCGTCGACCTCGCCGGTCACCACCGCGGCGATCTTCGCACCCGCCGAGCCCATCGGAACCAGATGAGCGCCGACGTCCGCTGCCAGATCGGTCAGGAAAACCGGCGGACGGCTACGACTGACCGCCAATCGGACGGTCCGTGCGTCGCCGGCCGTGGCCGCCTCCACCGTCATCGGCGGGTACGCCGGCGGGTGGTCCGTGCCCAGCACCCGGTGCTGCGCCGGCAGACCCACCGCGCCCGCCACCAGACCGTGCGGCGTGGGCGCGTGCCGCGACCAGAGCGCCACGTGCACCGCCCAGTCGGCACGCCCCTCCTCCGCGTACTCCCGGGTGCCGTCCAGCGGATCGATGATCCACACCCGGTCGGCGGTCAGCCGGGACATCGCCTCCCGGCTCACCTCGGCCGTCCAGGCCAGCCGCGAGCCCTCGTCCTCCTCCGACAACACCGCGTCCGCCGGGCGCCACCGGGCCAGCTCGGTCCGGATCAGGTCGTGCGCGACCTTGTCGCCGGCCGACGTCAGCGCCCCGGCGTCCGCGAAACCCAACTCCGCGCGCAGGTCCGTCAACGCCTGCCCCGCCCGCGACGCCAACCAGCGGGCGAACGCGCCGTCGATCATCGGAGGACTGCCCATGGTGTCACCGCTCCCGTCGCCGGCCCCGCTCACGTCGCGAGGCGCAGACTACCGGCCGGCACTCCGGGAGCCGGTCAAGCCCCGTGGTACAGGTTCTGCGTCGGCTCCACACCCTTGGTGACCACCGACTCCACCACGTCCGCCGCGCGGTCGACCAGGAACTCCAACTCCTTGCGCTCCGCGGCGGAAAAATCCGAGAGTACGTAGTCGGCCGGGTCCTGCCGGCCCGGTGGCCGCCCGATGCCGAACCGCACCCGGACGTAGTCCTTCGTACCGAGCGACTTCGACATCGACCGCAGCCCGTTGTGGCCGCCCTCGCCGCCGCCGCACTTCACCCGCACCTGCCCGTAGCCGATGTCCAGCTCGTCGTGCACCGCGATCACCCGCGCCGGGGGGATCTTGTGGAACTGCGCCAGCCCGGCCACCGGCCCACCGGAGAGGTTCATGTAGGTGAGCGGCTTCAGCAGCACCAGCTTCGGGCCGCCGAACCCCAACCGCCCCTCGGCGGCCTCGGCCATCGCCCGCTTGTGCCGCCCGAACTTCGCACCCACCCGCGCCGCCAGCAGGTCGGCCACCATGAACCCGACGTTGTGCCGGTTGGCCGCGTACTCCCGACCGGGGTTACCCAGGCCGACCACCAGCCACGGCCCCGCCTCGTCCGTCACCCCGACGCCCCTTCCCGCTCGCTTCCCCGACGACCCGCCCCGATACGCCGACAGGCGCCCCCGGAAGCCGGGGACGCCTGTCGCACAACCTGCGGACCGATCAGGCCTCGGTCTTCGCCTCGGCCGGGGCCTCCTCGCCCTCGGCGGCCGGAGCGCCCTCCGGCGACTCGGCGGTCTCCTCGCCGGTCTCGGCCTCGGCCTCCTCGGTGGCCACCTCGACCTCGGGGAGGGTGGCCTCGAGCTGCTCGGCGGTCGGGGCGGCGGTCACCGAGGCGACAGCGGTCTCCTCGTCGGTGGCCAGCTCGACGCCGGACGGCAGCTCGACGTCGGCGGCGGTGATCGTGGTGCCCGGCTCGGCGCCCTCGATCGACGCCTCCAGGTGGTCCGGCACCTTGGTGGCGTCGGCGGTCACCGAGAGCGTGTCGTGGTCGTGCACGATCAGGGTGTCCTTCGCGGCCTCACCGGTCAGCTGGACGGGGACCTCGACGGTGACCTTCTCGCCCCGGCGGACCAGCAGCAGGTCCACGTGCTCGAAGGAGTCCTTGATCGGGTCGCGCTGGATCGCCTTCGGCAGCGCCAGCACCTGGGTGCCGTCACTGACCTCGATCGCGAAGAGCTGGTTCGCGCCGCCCTTACGGATCGCGGCGGCGAACTCCCGCGCCGGGAGCGCGATGTGCTTGGGCTTCTCGCCGTGGCCGTAAAGCACGGCGGGCACCTTGCCGGCCCGGCGGGTACGACGGGCACCACCCTTGCCGAACTCGGTACGGGGCTCGGCGCTGATCTTTACCTCGGACACGGGGAAACTCCTGATACTTCGCTGCGGCGGCTTGTCGTCTGGCGGTGCTGGGCGAGGGGCTCGCTGGGGCTCAAGGTCATGAACGACCGCCCGGAGCACCGCGTCGATGACGGCGCCTCCGTGCGGTGCTTTCAGCAGCCCGCCGGGCACCCTCGCCGTGGCAACCGGATTAGTCTACCCGAGCGAATTCCGCACCCGCCGGCAGTCCCCCACTATCACCACGCCGGCCGGTCCGCAGCGCAACGGCCCGGCCGCCGGACCACGCCGGCGACCGGACCCCACGGTCAGCTCAGGCCACCGAACAGGGTGGTCACCGAACCGTCGTCGAAGACCTCCCGGATCGCCCGCGCCAGCAGCGGGGCGATCGACAGCACGGTCAGCTTGTCGAGCTGCTTCTCCGGCGGCAACGGCAGCGTGTTCGTCACCACGACCTCGCTGATCGGGCTGTTCTTCAACCGCTCCGTCGCCGGGTCCGACAGCAGCGCGTGCGTCGACGCGACCACGATCTCCGCCGCCCCGGACTCCTTCAGGATGTCCGCCGCCTTGGAGATCGTGCCACCGGTGTCGATCATGTCGTCCACGATCAGGCACACCCGGCCCTCGACCTCACCCACCACGCGGTTCGCCACCACCTGGTTCGGCTTCAACGGGTCCCGGGTCTTGTGGATGAACGCCAGCGGGCAACCACCCAGCCGGTCCGTCCAGCGCTCCGCCACCCGCACCCGGCCCGAATCCGGCGCCACCACCGTCATCGGCCGGCCCGCGTACTTGTGCTCCACGTACTCGGCGAGCACGTCCATCGCGAACAGGTGGTCCACCGGGCCGTCGAAGAAGCCCTGGATCTGCGCGGTGTGCAGGTCCACGGTCAGGATCCGGTTCGCGCCCGCGGTCTTCAGCAGGTCGGCCACCAGCCGCGCCGAGATCGGCTCCCGACCCCGGTGCTTCTTGTCCTGCCGCGAGTAGGGGTAGAACGGCAACACCACGGTGATCCGCTTGGCCGAACCACGCTTCAGCGCGTCCACCATGATCAGGGTCTCCATGACCCACGTGTTGACCCCGTGCGTCACGGACTGCACCACGAAGGCGTCCGAACCACGGACCGAGTCCTTGAACCGTACGAAGATCTCACCGTTGGCGAACTCGTAGGCGTCGGCGGGCGTCGGCGCGACGCCGAGCACCTCACCGATCTCCTTGGCCAGCTCCGGAAAACCCCTCCCGGAGAAGAGCATCAGGCTCTTGCGGTTCTCGGCGACGATGCTGCCCATGGGCCCGTCTGCTCCCGTATGTCGGTGGTGCCCGGCGCGGCCGGGGACTGTTCGGTTGCAGTATCCCCCGGGTTCACCGGTCCACCCACCGCCCGGCGGTCCCCGTGGATTCAGTCACCTTCGCTTGCGGCCCCGCCCGCCCCGGCCTCGCCGTCGCGGGCCTGCCGGGCCGCGTCCGCCGCCGCCGTGCCGGCCCGCTTGCGCAGCACCCAGCCCTCCACGTTGCGCTGCTGACCGCGCGCCACCGCCATCGCGCCCGGCGGCACGTCACCGGTGATCACCGAACCGGCCGCGGTGTACGCGCCGTCGCCCACCCGCACCGGGGCCACGAACATGTTGTCCGCCCCGGTACGCGCGTGACTGCCGATCGTGGTGTGGTGCTTGTGCACCCCGTCGTAGTTGACGAACACCGTGGCGGCGCCGATGTTGCTGTGGTCGCCGATCGTCGCGTCCCCCACGTACGACAGGTGAGGCACCTTCGAGCCCTCACCGATCGTCGCCTTCTTGGTCTCCACGAACGTGCCGACCTTCGCCTTGCGGGCCAGCCGCGACTCCGGCCGCAGGTACGCGTACGGGCCGACGCTGGCCTGCGGGCCCACCTCGGCGCCCACCGCGTGGCTGCGCACCACGCTCGCGCCCTCGCCCACCGTGGTGTCGACGAGCGTGGTGTCCGGGCCGACCGACGCGCCCGCGCCGACCGTGGTGGCACCCCGCAACTGGGTGTTCTGGTCGACCACCGCGTCCCGCTCCAGCGTCACCGTCACGTCGATCCAGGTGGTGTGCGGGTCGAGGAGGCTCACGCCGGTACGCATCCAGCCCTCGTTGACCCGGTCACGCAGCAGCCGGCGCAACCCGGCCAGCTCCACCCGGTCGTTGCAGCCCAGCGTCTCCACATGGTCGGCCGCCCGGTGCACCGCCACCGGCTCGCCCGCGTCCCGGAGCAACGCGAAGACGTCGGTGAGGTACTCCTCACCCTGGTCGTTGTCGGAGGAGAGCTTGCCCAGCGCCTCCCGGAGCCGGACCGCGTCGAACGCGTAGATGCCCGCGTTGATCTCCCGCAGCGCACGCTGCTGCGGCGTGGCGTCGCGCTCCTCGACGATCTGCGCCAACCGCCCGTCCGTGTCCCGCACGATCCGGCCCAGGCCGGTCGGGTCCGGCACCTCGGCGGCCAGCACGGTCGCCGCGGCGGCGGCGTCCTCGTGTGCCTCGACCAGGGCCCCGACGGTCTCCGGCCGCAGCAGCGGCACGTCGCCGTTGATCACCACGACGGTGCCGGCCGCGTCCGGCACCGCGTCCAGCGCGATGCGGACCGCGTGCCCGGTGCCGAGCTGGCGCTCCTGGAGCACCGGCGTGGCGGCCGGGGCCACCTCGGTCAGGTGCGCCCGCACCTGGTCGGCGCCGTGGCCGACCACCACCACGGTGCGGTCCGCGCCGAGCGGCCCGGCCGCGGCCAGGACGTGACCGAGCAGGGTCCGGCCGAGCAAGGGGTGCAGCACCTTGGGCAGGGACGACTTCATCCGCTTGCCCTCACCGGCGGCGAGCACGACAACGGTGCGGAGGTGGGGCTGGGACACGACGTGGCTCCCGTCGGGACGGCGACAGTCTCGCGGTCATGCTAACCACGCGACGAAGGGCAAAGAGCAGAAGCTCCCGGGAGAGGATTCGAACCCCTATAATCAGGACCAAAACCTGACGTCCTGCCATTAGACGACCCGGGATGGTCGAAAACGGGCAGAAAGGACGCTGCCCGGCGGCTGTCTACACCTTACCGGTCGAGAGGTGGATCTTCATTGCTCATTCCTTTCATGATCCCCTCGATCCGCCAGTAGAGCCGACTGCCGCCCACCACGTACACGGTCAGGCAACCGCGGTAACCGGCGCCGACGTTCTTACGGGTGGTCCTCGGGCGATGTTTCTTGATCGTGGTGCGCTGGAAACGCTCCGCCGGCACCCCGACCCGCGCCGCCCACCACCGGACCGCGGCGGCGGCGTCCGCCGTCTCGTGGATGCTGACGCGGAACCGACGGTCGTCGGGCGGCACCTCGACGGCGTCCAGGAAGCGCAGGAAGAGCCCGACCAGCAGGGGATCACTGTTGACGAACGTGATCCGGCAGTCGTGTGGGCGCCACGGCTTGGCCTTTCCACCCTCGCACCAGTAGATCGCCGCACCGACCAGCAGGAGTTCGCGTCGATCCAGCCGCCGCACCCATCCGGCAGCCGCCGCGACCCCCTCCGCGCGGGCCGCGTCGCGAGCCGCGCGATGTGCCGCCCACTGGGCGTCGGAACGGGCCCGTTGGGCGACTCGGCGCCGCCGGCTCACCACCTCGGGATCCAGCGGCAGATGCCGCGTCCAGAGGTAGGCCGTCGACTTGGACACCCGGAGCCGCTCCGCGATCTCCCCCACAGGGGAGCCGGATCGCCGCAACGCGAGCGCTTCGGCGTACAACTCCGGCTTCCACCCGCGATAGGTCGGCGGGTCGGGAGGTTCGTCGCGGGCCACCACGCACCCCAACTTAGAACAGGTGTACGACAATGTGCCGCCGGTCGGCCGGTGCGGACCGCGCCTGGCAGGATGGGGTGGGTGACCGACGTTCCCGGCAGCGACCGCGCTCGCCGGCGGGCCGTCCCGGCGGCCAAGCCCCGGGTGCGGATGTCCGCGGCGCAGCGGCGCGAGCAGTTGATCTCGATCGCCCGGCAGATCTTCGCCGAGCGCGGGTTCGACGCCACCTCGATCGAGGAGGTGGCGTCGCGGGCCAAGGTCTCCAAGCCGGTGGTCTACGAGCACTTCGGCGGCAAGGAGGGGCTCTACGCGGTGGTGGTGGACCGGGAGGTCCGCTCGCTGCTGGACCGGATCACCACGGCGCTGACCGCGGGCCATCCGCGCGAGCTGTTGGAGCAGGCCGCGTTGACGCTGCTGACCTACATCGAGGAGGAGACCAGCGGCTTCCGGGTGCTGGTCCGGGAGTCGCCACTGATGTCGGCGACGGGCAACTTCAGCAGCGTGATGAACGACGTCGCACACCAGGTGGAGCACATCCTCGGCGCGGAGTTCTCCAGCCGGGGGTACGACCCGAAGCTGGCCGAGCTCTACTCGCAGGCGCTGGTGGGCATGGTGGCGTTGACCGGGCGCTGGTGGCTGGAGGTGCGCAGGCCGCGCAAGGAGACGGTGGCGGCGCACCTGGTGAACCTGGCCTGGAACGGCCTGTCGCACCTGGAGTCGAAGCCGGGGCCGATCCAGGGTTAGCGGTTGCCCTCGGCGAGCGGGTGGTAGCGACGGCGGCGCTCCTCCTCGGCGTGCTCGGGCGGCCCGACCTTGTCGTAGAGCCCGGTGGCGAGCAGGATCAGCCCGAACAGCAGCGACACGATGACGGTGGACATCGAGAAGTTCAGGAAGTTCGCCGGGGTCTGGAGCACGGCCATCATCAGGATGCCGGTGACCAGGAAGACCGCGCCGGCGGTGAGGTTCATGTAGTGCCCGAGGTTGTTCCGGCGGGACGCGCCGATGATCAGGACCGCGCCGAAGACCACCGAGACCAGCGAGAAGGCCAGGTTGGTGCGCAGCCCGAGGGCGTAGGTGTCCTGCCGGCTGAACAGCCCGTCGCCCCAGGTCTCGAACACGCCCCAGACGCCGAAGGCCAGGATGTAGAGGCCGATCAGCCCGGACAGCACCCGGTAGAGCGGTCGCGCGGGGTGGTTCACCGGGAAGTGCGCCATGGTGCCCTCCAGCCGTGGAGACTGATTCGGGGCAATTGTCCCCCGGGGCGTCCGGTTCCGTACCGGGAAACGCCGAAGGCCCGGCGCGGACGCCGGGCCTTCGGGATGGATCGGGATCAGAGCACCAGGCGGGCCTTCTGCCAGGCCTCGTGCTCGTCGTCGGTGCCGACCTTGCCGTACATGCCGGCCACCAGCAGGACCAGCGACAGCGTCAGGACCACGACGACGGTCATGATCGAGAAGTTGAGGACGTTGGCGTCCGTCTGGAGGAACGCCAGCGCGGCCAGGCCGATGACCATGAGCGTGTACGCCAGCCACTGGTTGACCGCCACGTCGAGGTTGCGGCCGATCGCGGTGCCGACCAGGATCACCGCGCCGATCAGGATCGACAGCAGCGAGAAGCCCATGTTGGTGCCCTGGCCGAGCACCCTGGTGTCGTCCTGGGCGAAGAAGTCGTTGCCGGCGCTGGCGATGATGCCGAGGCCGCCGAAGACGACGAAGTACAGACCAACGAGCCCGCCGATCGCCCGGTAGATCGGCCGCGCGGGGTGGTTGACGGGGGTGTGGGCCATCTCAGCGTCTCCAAGACCGTTCGGATGAGGGTTCCTCGGTGATTGTCCCGTACGGCGGTCAGTGACGCCGCACACCCCCCACGCCTCAGCCGGCGGGCAGCTCCTCGGCCAGCGCCAACCAGGTCTCCTCGGTGCGGTCCCGCTCGGCCCGCACCTCCTTGAGCTGGGCGTCCAGCTCGGCGACGCGGGCGTAGTCGGTGGCGTTGGCGGCGAGTTGCTCGTGCAGGCCCGCCTCCTTCTGTTCGAGCTTGGCGATCTGCCGTTCCAGCCGGTTGAGTTCCTTCTTCGCGGTGCGTACCTCGGCGGCGGACAGCCCGTCGCGGGCCGGCGCGGCCGTGCCCGGGGTGAGGTCGGCGGGCGCCGGGCCACCGGCCGCGGCGGCCCGGGCCAGGTATTCGTCGATGCCGCCGGGCAGGTGCACGAGCCGCCCGTCGCCGAACATGCCGTACGCGACGTCGGTGACCCGCTCGATCAGGTAGCGGTCGTGGCTGGCCACCACGATGGTGCCGGGCCACGAGTCGAGCAGGTCCTCCAGCGCGGCGAGCGTGTCGGTGTCCAGGTCGTTGGTGGGCTCGTCGAGCAGCAACACGTTGGGCTCGCCGGCCAGCAGGCGCAGCATCTGGAGGCGGCGGCGCTCGCCGCCGGACAGGTCGCTCACCGGCGTCCAGAGCCGCCGGTCGTCGAAGCCGAAGATCTCGGCGAGCTGGGACGCGCTGATCTCCCGGTCGCCGAACTGCACCCGGCGGGCCACCTCCTCGACGGCTTCCAGCACGCGCAGGTGGCCGGGGAGTTCGGCGAGTTCCTGGGAGAGGAACGCCGGCCGCACGGTCTGCCCGGCGGCGAAGCGCCCGCCGTCGGCGCGGGTCACGCCGGCGAGCAGCCGCAGCAGCGTGGTCTTGCCGGCGCCGTTGCGGCCGAGGATCGCGATCCGGTCACCGGGGCCGACCTGCCAGGTGGTGTCGCGCAGGATCTCCTTCGGGCCGGCGTGCAGGGTGACGTGCTCCAGGTCGTACACCTGCTTGCCGAGCCGGGCGGTGGCGAGCCGTTGCAGCGACATGGTGTCGCGCGGTTCCGGCACGTCGGCGATGAGCGCGTTCGCGGCGTCGATGCGGAACTTGGGCTTGGAGGTCCGCGCCGGCGGTCCCCGCCGCAGCCAGGCGATCTCCTTGCGGAGCAGGTTCTGCCGGCGGGCCTCGGTGGCGGCGGCGATCCGCTGCCGCTCGACGCGGGCCAGCGTCCACGCGGCGAAGCCGCCCTCGTACGCCCGGACGGTCCGGTCGGCGACCTCCCAGGTGGTGGTGCAGACGGCGTCGAGGAACCAGCGGTCGTGGGTGACCACGACCAGCGCGCCCTTGCGGGTGACCAGGTGCCGGGCCAGCCAGTCGACGCCGCCGACGTCGAGGTGGTTGGTGGGCTCGTCGAGGACGAGCAGGTCGGCGTCGCGGACCAGCAGCGCGGCGAGCGCGACCCGGCGGCGTTCCCCGCCGGACATGGTGCCGACCGCGGCGTCGAGGCCGAGGTGGGGCATGCCGAGGCCGTCGAGGATGGCCCGGACGCCCGCGTCGCCGGCCCATTCGTGCTCGGCGCCCATGCTCTCGCCGAGCCACGCGGTGCCGAGCACGACGTCCCGCACGGTGAGGTCTCCGGCCAGGTCGAGGCGCTGCGGCAGCCAGGCGACCCGCAGGTCGCGGCGGTGGGTGACCCGGCCGTCGTCGGGTTCCTCGGTGCGGGTGAGCATCCGCAGCAGCGTCGACTTGCCGGCGCCGTTGAGACCGACCACGCCGATCCGGTCGGCGTCGTCGAGGCCGAGCGAGACGTCGGTGAGCAGCGGCCCGGCGGCGCCGTACCCCTTGGACACCCGGTCCAGGTTGACGATGTTGGCCACTGGCTCACCTTTCACACGACTCAGGCGCCCCGGGGTCCGGGACGCCTGAGTCAAGGGTACGGGGCGTCAGACGATGCGGGCGCCGTGCACGGGCCCGTGCGCGACCCGCGCCTCCCGGCACACGCCGGCGGCGGTCAGCTCGTCGGCGATCCGCTCCGCGTCGGCGGCGTCGGCGGCGAGGAACACGCAGGTGGGCCCGGAGCCGGAGACGATGCCGGCGAGCGCGCCGGCGGCCTCGCCGGCCTTGAGCGTCCCGGCCAGCGCCGGGCGCATGGCCAGCGCGGCGTCCTGGAGGTCGTTGCCGAGCGTGGCGGCGAGCACTCGCGGGTCCCGCTGGCGCAGCGCGCCGAGCAGCGCGTCGGTGCTGCCCAGCGGCGCGCCGGCGGCCCCGGTGTCGCGCAGCCGGTCCAGTTCGCGATAGGCGGCCGGGGTGGAGAGGCCGCCGTCGGCGATGGCCACCACCCAGTGCCAGGAGGTGGGGCGCGCCAGCACCGGGCTGACCGCCTCGCCCCGGCCGGTGCCGAGCGCGGTGCCGCCGTGGATCAGGAACGGCACGTCGGAGCCGAGGTCGGCGGCGATGCCGGCCAGTTCGTCGCGGGACAGGCCGGTGCCCCAGAGCGCGTCGCAGGCGACCAGCGCGGCGGCGGCGTCGGCGCTGCCGCCGGCCAGCCCGCCGGCGAGCGGGATGTGCTTGCGCAGGTGCAGCCGGGCGTACGGGGCGACCCCGGCGTAGCCGGCGAGGGCGTGCGCGGCGCGCAGCACCAGGTTGGTGTCGTCCAGGGCCAGCTCGCCGGCGCCCTCGCCCTCCATGGTGAGCGCGAGCGTGTCGCCGCGGCGGGCGGTCAGCTCGTCGTAGATGGAGATCGCGTGGTAGATGGTGTTCAGCTCGTGGTAGCCGTCCCGCCGCAGCGGTCCCACCCCGAGGTGCAGGTTGACCTTGGCGGGCACCCGCACCCTGACCGGGCCGCTGGAGCCGCGCCGCTGCCCGTCCTCGTCCTCCGGTCGCCAGGCCTCGGTCACCGGGGGAGCTCCCGTGGGCGCAGGCGGGTGTCGAACGGCTTCTGCACGGTCAGCTCCTCGGCGGGGTCGGGCAACGGCGCCAGCCTACTGGGCCCCGGCGGAGCCGTCCGGGGCCGACGCGGCGATGGCGGCGAACTGCTCGACGGTGAGCGACTCGCCGCGGGCGCCCGGGTCCACGCCGGCGGCGGTGAGCGCGGCGGCGGCCCGGTCCGCGCCGCCGGCCCAGCCGGCCAGCGCGGCGCGCAGCGTCTTGCGGCGCTGGGCGAACGCGGCGTCGACGACCGCGAAGACCGCCCTGCGGGGTACGTCGGGTCGGGGCGGCTCGCGCCGGGTGAACGCGACCAGGCCGGAGTCGACGTTGGGCACCGGCCAGAACACGTTCGGCGGGACCTTGCCGGCGGCGCGGGCGCGGGCGTACCAGGCGAGCTTGACCGAGGGGATGCCGTACACCTTGGAGCCGGGACCGGCGACGAGCCGGTCGGCGACCTCCTTCTGCACCATCACCAGGCCGTGCCGCAGCGTGGGCAGCTCGGCGAGCAGGTGCAGCACCACCGGCACGGCCACGTTGTAGGGCAGGTTCGCCACCAGCGCGGTGGGGGCCGGGTCGCCCAGGTCGGCGGCGGTGACCCGCAGCGCGTCGGCGGGGTGCACGGTGAGCCGGGCGGCGTCCGGGCCGGCGAACCGGTCGGCGGTGCCGGGCAGCGCGGCGGCGAGCGCCGGGTCGAGTTCCACGGCGTGCACGTGCGCGGCGACCGGCAGCAGCGCCAGGGTGAGCGAGCCGAGCCCGGGGCCGACCTCCAGCGCCACGTCGTCCGGGGCCAGCCCGGCGGTGGTGACGATCCGGCGCACCGTGTTCGGGTCGTGCACGAAGTTCTGGCCGAGTTTCTTGGTCGGCGTGACGCCGAGCCGCGCGGCGAGTTCCCGGATCTCCGCCGGGCCGAGGAGTCCGGTCACGCCCCGTAGCGTAAGCGTCCGCCCATTCGTGAAAGGAGGGGCCCCTTCTTAACGCCTGGCGTCGAGAAGGGACCCCTTCTCACCGCCACGGGCCGAAGGCGCGCTCACCGTTGGTCGACAGCGCGGCGCAGAGTTCGTCCAGGTCGGCGCCGGTGGTGTCGGCCAGGAACCGGACCGTCAGCGGGATCAGGTACGACGCGTTCGGCCGGCCCCGGTACGGCATCGGGGTCAGGTACGGCGCGTCGGTCTCCACCAGCATCTGATCCGGCGGGGTGACGGCGGCGGCCTCGCGCAGCGCGGCGGCGCTGCCGAACGTGACAGTGCCGGCGAAGCTGAGCAGGTGGCCCCGGCGCACGCACGCGCGGGCGAAGTCGGCGTCGCCGGAGAAGCAGTGCATCACCACGGTGTCCGGGGCGCCCTCGTCGTCGAGGATGCGCAGCACGTCGGCGTGCGCCTCGCGGTCGTGGATGACGAGCGCCTTGCGGTGGCGCTTGGCGATGGCGATGTGCGCCCGAAAGCTCTCCTCCTGCGCGGCCCGACCCGCCTCGCCGGTGCGGAAGAAGTCCATCCCGGTCTCGCCGATCCCACGGACCCGGTCCCGCCCGGCGAGCGCCTCGATCCGGCGCAGCGCCTCGTCCAGGTCGGCGAGGCGGGGCGCCTCGTTGGGGTGCAGCGCCACGGTGGCCAGCACCGCGGCGTACCGGTCGGCGACGTCGGCGCTCCACTCGGACGACGCGATGTCCACGCCGACCTGGACGAGCCGGTCCACGCCGGCGTCGGCGGCGACCGCGAGCGCGGCGGCGACCGGGTCGCCGTCGCCCGCGCCGCCCGAGGAGGAGCCACCGTCGCCGCCGGGGGGTACGCCGTACTCGCCGACGGTGATGTCGAGGTGGGTGTGGCTGTCCGGTACCGGCATCGGCAGCGGCTCGGGGGCGGGTGGGAACTCGCCGGCCCGGCGGGCGGCGCGCTGCTTGCGGGTCTCGGTCTGCTCGGTCATCGCGGCCAGCATCACACACTCGCGCCGGGCCGCGTTCCCGGACCGCCACCGGCCGTTCACACGCCCCACATCTGGCCGGCCTAGCGTCCCGGAAATGACCGTCACGGACCGTACCGGCGGCGCCGCCTCCGAGCGGACCGGGCTGCGCGTGGCGTACGACGGGCGCGTGCACCCGGCCGAGGAACTCGCCCGGGGCGCGGCGTACGAGCTGTTCAGCGCCGACGAGGTGCCCGGCTTCGAGTGGTGTCCCCGGCCGGGTGGCGGCCTGCCCTGGCGGAAGTTCGTGCACGCGACCGAGGTGGAGGCGGTGCACGGGGCGGCCGAGCCGACCGAGGAGCCCGACTCGCCGCTGCTGATGCCGGTGCACCGGGACCGGGGCTGGGCGTACGTGCACCAGCTCAGCCAGCGGCCGGCGGCGGCGGGCGACCCGACGCTGGCCGCGGTGCGGGCGTCGGCGGTGATCCGGCCGGGCACCCGGATGGTGAAGGTGCTCTCCGCCCGGCAGCTCGCCGGTTACGTGCGGGGCTGGTTGCCGCACGGCTTCTGCTACCGGGAGCACGACGTGGCGCACCTGCGGACGCCAGCGGGGCTGGCGGTGCTGCGCGGCGACTCCGAGGGCGGCGACGTGGCGTACGCGTTGCGGTGGCGGGCCGCCGACCCGTCCGACTACGACGTCCCGGTCGGCCCGGCGCACCGCGGGCTGACCGCCCTGCCGCCCCGGGACCGGATCGGGCCGCCGGTGCTGGGTACCGGGTTCGTGCCGAGCGACGGGCAACTCGTCCCGGAGTTCGTCACCCGGGACTTCGCCGACCTGCCGGTGCCGGCCAACGCCACGCTGCTCGCCTACCCGGCGGAGGGGGTGGAGGTGGTGCTCTACACCTATCAGGCGGAGCAGCGCGGCTGGCTACGGCTGGCCGGTCCGCAGTGGCGGCACCTGCTGGCCGCGGTGCCCGGCCTCGCCGCCGACCAGGAGTACGTGCCGACCGGCGACGCGCCGCGCTCGACCCGGCTGGTCGGCGCGTACGCCGGGGCCGAGTACGAGGCGGTGGCCGACCAGCCCGGCGGGTTCCGGGTGCTGGCGATGACCCGGGCGGCCCGCTATCCGGTGGACGCGGTGGCCCGGCGGCTGCGGACTGCCGTGTGGCGCGGGGTGCCCTGTCTGGTGCTGCGGGAGGAGGCGGGCTGGCTGCGGTTGCGGCTGCGTCGCCCGGATCCGGACGCGGTGGCGGTGACCGGGGCGCAGTGTCACGAACGGGGCGTCTACGAGGTGTGGGCGCCGGGTGGCGAACTGACCGAGGACCGGGTGGTGGACCTGCCGTACCCGCGCCGCGACGCATAGCCGGCGGCGGGTGGGGAAGGCGTGGGCGTCCGAGACCCACGCGAGGGGGAATTCCGACATGCCTTTCGTCACCGTCGGTACGGAGAACTCCGCACCCATCGACCTGTACTACGAGGATCACGGTTCCGGTCAGCCGATCGTGCTGATCCACGGTTTCCCGTTCAACGGGGCGACCTGGGAGAAGATGAGCGGTCCGCTGCTCGCCGCCGGGTACCGGGTGATCACGTACGACCGACGCGGGTTCGGCAGTTCCGCGCAGCCGGCGTTCGGCTACGACTACGACACGTTCGCCGCCGACCTGGACGTGTTGATGACCGAGCTGGACCTGCGGGACGCGATCCTGGTCGGGCACTCGATGGGCACCGGCGAGGTCACCCGCTACCTGGGCGCGTACGGCTCGGACCGGGTGTCTCGCGCGGTGGTGATGGCCCCGTTGGCGCCGTTCCTGCTGAAGACGCCGGACAATCCGGAGGGGGTGGAGAAGAGCCTGTTCGACGGGTTCCAGCAGGCGATCATCCAGGACCGGTTCGCCTACCTGACGCAGTTCTGCGACGTGTTCTTCAACGCCAGTGAGAACAAGGGCAAGCTGGTCAGCGACGAGGCGTACCACGCGCACTGGCAGATCGGCGCGCAGGCGTCCGCGAAGGGCACCCACGACTCGGTGGACGCCTGGCAGACCGACTTCCGCGGCGACCTGCCGAACATCAAGATCCCGGTGCTGATCATCCAGGGCGACAAGGACAACGTGTTGCCGTACCCGAAGACGGGTCAGCGGCTGGTGAACATGCTGTCCGACGCCAAGCTGGTCACGCTCAAGGGCGCCCCGCACGGCACGCCGTGGACCCATCCGACCGAGGTCAACAACGCGATCATGGAGTTCATCGGCAAGCCGAGCATGGCCCGGGCCTGACCCCGGACGACACGCGGGCCCCGGGGGTGTTCCCCCGGGGCCGCGGTGCCGTCGTGATCAGCCGGCGAGGCGGGCCAGTTCCTCGTCGACGATGGACGGGTCGAGCTTGCGGAACACCGGCTTGGGCGCCGCGAGCGGCCGGCCCACCTCCAGGGGTACGGACTCCCAGCGCGCCCCGACCGTGTAGTCGCCGGTCAGCACCGGGTACGCCGGGCCGCCGTCGAGGTCGTCGACCTCCTCGATCACGGGCATCGGCGCGTGCGTGCCGGTGCCGCCGAGCAGCTCGTGGATCTGCTGGGCGGAGTGCGGCAGGAACGGGGTGAGCAGCGTGTTGGCGTCGCTGACCACCTGGAGCGCGACGTGCAGGATGGTGCCCATCCGCGGCTTGTCGTCGTCGCCCTTGAGCTTCCAGGGCGCCTGCTCGGACAGATACTTGTTGGCCTCGGCGACCACCTTCATGGCCTCGCCGATGGCCTGCTTCTGCCGGTGCCGGGCGATCAGGTCGCCGACGGTGGCGAAGCCGGCCTTCGCGACGTCGAGCAGCGCCCGGTCGGCGTCGGTGAGCCCGGCCGGGTCGACCGGCGGGATCGCGCCGAAGTTCTTCGCCGCCATCGACACGGACCGGTTGACCAGGTTGCCCCAGCCGGCGACCAGCTCGTCGTTGTTGCGGCGGAGGAACTCCGCCCAGGTGAAGTCCGTGTCGTTGCTCTCCGGGCCGGCGACCGCGATGAAGTAGCGCAGCGCGTCGGCGTCGTAGCGCTCCAGGAAGTCCCGGACGTAGATGACGACCTTGCGGGAGGAGGAGAACTTCCGCCCCTCCATGGTCAGGTATTCGCTGGAGACGACCTCGGTGGGCAGGTTGAGCCGGCCCAGCCGGCCGGGCTCGCCGTCGCGGGCGCCCTCGCCGGAGTAGCCGCCGAGCAGCGCCGGCCAGATCACCGAGTGGAAGACGATGTTGTCCTTGCCCATGAAGTAGTAGCCGAGCGCGTCCTTCCCCTCGGCGTCGGCCGACCACCACTTCCGCCACGCCTCCGGGTCGCCGGTGCGGCGGGCCCACTCGATGGAGGCGGACAGGTAGCCGATCACCGCGTCGAACCACACGTAGATCCGCTTGTCGTTCCGGTCCTGCCAGCCGTCGAGCGGGATCGGCACGCCCCATTCCAGGTCCCGGGTGATGGCCCGGGGCTGGAGGTCGTCGAGCAGGTTCCGGGAGAACCGCAGCACGTTGGGCCGCCAGCCCTCCCGGGTGTCCAGCCACTGCCGCAGCGCGTCGGCGAGGGCGGGCAGGTCGAGGAAGAAGTGCTCGGTCTCCACGAACTCCGGCGTCTCGCCGTTGATCTTCGACTTGGGGTGGATCAGGTCGATCGGGTCGAGCTGGTTGCCGCAGTTGTCGCACTGGTCGCCGCGGGCGCTGTCGTAGCCGCAGATCGGGCAGGTGCCCTCGATGTAGCGGTCCGGCAGGGTGCGGCCGGTGGACGGGGAGATCGCCCCGGTGGTGACCTTCGGGACGATGTAGCCGTTGCGGTGCAGCCCGGTGAACAGCTCCTGCACCACCGCGTAGTGGTTGCGGGTGGTGGTGCGGGTGAACAGGTCGTACGACAGGCCGAGCGCCCGCAGGTCCTCGGCGATCACCCGGTTGTAGCGGTCGGCCAGCTCACGCGCGGTGACCCCCTCGGCGTCGGCCTGCACCTGGATCGGGGTGCCGTGCTCGTCGGTGCCGGAGACCATGAGCACGTCGTGACCGGCCATCCGCATGTACCGGGCGAAGACGTCGGAGGGAACGCCGAATCCGGATACGTGGCCGATGTGGCGCGGGCCGTTGGCGTAGGGCCAGGCGACCGCGGCGAGAACGTGACTCATGAGCGTCAAGACTAGTGATTGCCGTGGGCGCCCCGCGAACCAATAGGGCGGGCCGGCCCGGCGTACGCCCGATTTGTCGCCGACACGCGGTCTGAGCTGCCCGGCGAGCCCGCGTCGCAGGTGTGGAATGAACGGCGTGACCAGCAGACCAGCGGCGCCCGAGCCGTCCGCGTCCGCCCGGGCCGCGCCGCGCGGCACGCCGGTCGCCCCGCAGCCCCGGGTGGACCCGGTGGATCCGACGGTGGAGGTGGAGCCGACCACCGGGGCGCCGGTGGACGCCGTGCCGCGCCGGGTGCCGGTGCGGCAGCCGCGCTGGCAGCGGCGGTCCGCCCCGGCCGGCGACGAGGCGACCGGCTGGGCGCCGATCGAGGAGGTGCACTGGGACGGCACGCCGCTGCGCGACGAGCCGCGCCGCCGGACCGTCCGGATCCGCGCCCGGCGGGAGCCGGCCCGCCCGGTCCACCCGCCGGACCCGCCCGCCGGGCTCGCCGTGCTGGTGACGCTGAGTCTGCTCGCCGCGTTCTTCGCCTGGGTGAGCGCCGGCCCGTTCTGGCTGGCGGTGGGGCACTCGACGGGCGGCACCGTGATGATCACCGAGTGCGCGGGCGACGGACTCACCCAACGCTGCCGGGGCATCTTCCAGGCCGACGGCGACCGCTTCCAGGCGCAGGGCGTACGGGTCAGCGGCGTGCCCGCCGGACACACCGCCACCGGCAGCACGTTGCCGGCCCGGATGACCGGACCGGGCGGCGCCACCGCGTACGCGGACTCCGGCGTCGGGCGGCACCTGCGCTGGCTGCTCGGGCTGGCCCTGGTGGCGGGCTGCGCCGCCGGGATCGCCCGATGGACCGGCGCGACCCGACTGACGGACCCGCGACAGCGGCGCTGGGCGGTCGGCCTGGCCGTGGCCGGCCCCCTGCTGATCCTGATCGGCTTCCTCGCCGCCGCCTGGTGATGGTGCAAGGAGGGGCCCCTTGCTAACGCCTCCGGTAGAGAAGGGGACCCCTCTAACAACGAGGTGTTAAAAGGGGGCCCCTCCTTACACACACGGCGGCTCAGCCTCAGCGGTGCACGACCGCGTAGACGTCGCGGCGGCGCAGCCCGTACGCGGTCGCGACCTCGGTGATCGCGTCCCGCCGGGACGCCCCGGCCGCCTCGCGCTCGGCCACCGCGGCGCGCAGCGCGTCGTCGTCGGGGCGGACCGCCGGGGTCGCCGGCGCACCGGCCACCACCAGCGTGATCTCGCCGCGTACGTCGCCCGCGGCGGCCCACTCGGCCAGCTCGCCCAGGGGCCGGCGGACCACTTCCTCGTAGGTCTTGGTCAGCTCGCGGCAGAGCGCGGCGGGCCGGTCCGGGCCGAACGCCTCGGCCAGGTCGGCAAGCGCCCCGGCGATCCGGTGGGTCGCCTCGAAGAGCACCAGCGTGCGTTCCTCGCCGGCCAGCGCGCGCAGCCGGGAACGGCGGGCGCCGGGGGTGCGGGGCAGGAAGCCCTCGAAGCAGAACCGGTCGCAGGGCAGCCCGGACAGCGCCAGCGCGGTGGTGACCGCGCTCGGGCCGGGGGCGGCGGTGACCGGGACGCCGGCCTCCAGCGCGGCCCGCACCAGCCGGTAGCCGGGGTCGGAGACGCTCGGCATGCCGCCGTCGGTGACCAGCGCGATGGTGTAGCCGGCGGTGAGCACCTCGGCGAGTTCCGGGGTACGCCGTTCCTCGTTGCCCTCGAAGTAGGAGACGATCCGGCCGGGCACGGTGATGTCGAGGTCGCGGGCCAGCCGGGTGAGCCGCCGGGTGTCCTCGGCGGCGACCACGTCGGCGGTGGCGAGCACCTCGCGGAACCGGGTGGACGCGTCGGCCGGGTTGCCCAGCGGCGCGCCGAGCAGCACCAACCGTCCCACCTCGGACATTTCCCCCACGGCGTGCGCTCCCTCATCGATGGTCGTACCAATTTCGGAGACGATGGACGCCACCGGGCACCCTCGCAGCCTACGATCGCCGGGTGACGAGTGCCTCGACAGCACAGGAGCCCTCCACCACCGACCGGGCCGCCGGCTCACCGGGCGACGACGGCGGGGGTGGCATCCCGGCCGCGGTCCGGCGTCGGCTCGCCACGGTCGACGACCATCTGGGCCGGGGGCAGGCGTGGCTGGCCACCGCCGTGGTGGTGGCGATCGCCGCGATCCTGCGCTTCGTCGGGCTCAGCCACCCCTCGGGCAAGATCTTCGACGAGACCTACTACGCCAAGGACGCGTACGGGCTCATCGACCGGGGCGTCGAGTGGAACTACAAGGACAACGGCCCGTCGTACGTGGTCCACCCGCCGCTGGGCAAGTGGCTGATCGGGCTCGGCGAGTGGGCCTTCGGCTACCAGGACGCCGAGACCAACATCTCGGTGCCGGGGCACCTGATGACCACCGCCCCGGAGTTCGGCTGGCGGTTCGGCGCGGCGGTCTGCGGCACGCTGTCGGTGCTGCTGCTGGTGCGCATCGGCCGGCGGATGTTCCGCTCCACCACGCTCGGCTGCGCGGCGGGTCTGCTGCTCGCGCTCGACGGTTTCCACCTGGTGCTGTCCCGCACCGCGATCCTCGACATCTTCCTGCTGCTGTTCGTGCTGGCCGCGTTCGGCGCGCTGGTGCTCGACCGGGACGCCCGGCGGCGACGCTGGTCCCGGGCGCTGGCGGCCGGCCTCGACCCGACCGTGCCGGGGCGCGCCGGCCGGCCGGCGTCGGGCTGGCGGAACTGGCCGTGGTGGCGGCTGCTCGCCGGCGTGCTGCTCGGCTGCGCCTGCTCGGTGAAGTGGAGCGGGATCTATTTCGTGCCGGCGTTCGCGCTGCTGGTGCTGCTCTGGGAGGTCGGGGTCCGCCGGTCGGCCGGGGTCCGCCGCCCGTGGCGGGACGCCGTCCTCGACGAGCTGCCCTGGCTGCTCGCGGCCGGCGTGCTGATGGTGGTGACCTACGTGGCCACCTGGTCGGGTTGGCTGCTGAGCGACGAGGGTTACTACCGTCTGGCCAGCCGCTACCCGAACGTCGAGGGCCTGAGCGACACGCCCGTGTTCGGCGCGCTGATCAACCTGTGGGAATACCACAAGGCCGCGTACGGCTTCCACACCCAGCTCGACGACCCGCACAAGTACCAGTCCTGGCCGTGGCAGTGGCTGCTGCTGGGCCGGCCGGTGGCGTTCGCCTGGTCCGGTGACGGCAACTGCGGCGCGGCGAGCTGCGCCTCCGAGGTGCTGCTGCTGGGCACCCCGCTGCTCTGGTGGTCGTTCCTGCCGGCGCTGGCCGCGACCGTCTGGCTGGGCCTGGCCCGGCGGGACTGGCGGGCCGGGGCGATCCTGCTGTGCGCGGCGGCCGGGCTGCTGCCCTGGTTCTGGTTCGCGCTCGACGGCCGGACGATGTTCTCGTTCTACGCCGCGCCGGCAGTGCCGTTCCTGGTGCTCGCCGTGGTCTACGTGCTGGGCGCGATCGTCACCCCCGCGCCGGTCACCGGCACGGCCGCGCCGCCGAGCGAGGAGCAGACCAATGACCGCCGTCTGGTCGGCGGCATCATCGCGGGCGCCTACGTGCTGCTGGTCGCGCTCTGTTTCGGCTACTTCTATCCGATCTTCGTGGGGAAGCTGCTGCCGTACGCGGACTGGTCCGCCCGGATGTGGCTGGACGGCCGCTGGATCTGACCGCGGCCTGAACGCACGACGGCCCGGTGGAGACCTCTCCACCGGGCCGAAATGTGCTTGCGCCCGCGCCGCCGATCTGCATGGCGGGCTGGGGCAGAAAAAAGCGCGCCCCGATCGCCTGCCACGGGGGAAGCGGGCGATTGGGGCGCGCAAGACAGAGCTTAACCACACTGCGCCGGCCGCACAACGGGTGCAGCTCAGTCAGATTCCCGACCAACGCGCCACCCCCCGAAAGGTTTACATCGGGTAGCTAACGGTGGGTCATCCCCCGGGAACATAACGAGTTCGACACCATCGTCGACCGGGTCGCACCCACCACCCGGATGATCTTCCATTGTGGATCTCACTACACTCGCCCGGTGATCAACAAGAGACGATCGACGGCCGTCCTGTGGGGACTGCTGGCGGCGATCGCGCTGATCGGTCCGAGCCCCGCCGGGGCCGACGACGAGACCACCGAACCCGCCGCCGAACCACCCAAGGTCGAGCTGGTGCTCGATGTCAGCGGCTCGATGCGGGCCCGCGACATCGACGGGCGCAGTCGGATCAGCGTCGCCCAGCAGGCGTTCAACGAGGTGGTCGACGGCCTGCCCGACGAGACGCAGCTCGGCATCCGGGTGCTCGGCGCCACCTACCGGGGCAAGGACAAGAAGCAGGGCTGCCGGGACACCCAGCAGATCGTGCCGGTCGGCCCGGTGGACCGGTCCCAGGCCAAGGCCGCCGTCGCCGGGCTGCGCCCCACCGGTTTCACCCCGGTCGGGCTGGCGCTGCGCTCCGCCGCGCAGGACCTGGGCACCGGCAGCACCGCCCGCCGGATCGTGCTCATCACCGACGGCGAGGACACCTGCGCCCCGCCCGACCCGTGCGAGGTGGCCCGCGAGCTGGCCGCGCAGGGCACCCGGCTGGTGGTCGACACGCTCGGCCTCGCCCCCGACGAGAAGGTACGCCGGCAGTTGCTCTGCATCGCCGGCGCCACCGGCGGCACCTACACCGCGGCGCAGAGCGCCGACGAGTTGACCGGCCGGATCAAGCAGCTCGTCGACCGGGCCCGCGACACGTACACGGTCACCCCGGCGGTGGTCGGCGGCACGGCGGCCTGCGCGGACGCGCCGCTGCTCGCGCCCGGCGTCTACACCGACCGGGAGGCGTTCTCCGAGCACCGCTGGTACCGGGTGCCGGTGCGTGCCGGGCAGGAGCTGCGCGCCTCGGTCAGCATCGGGCTGGACCGGCCGGTGAACCCGGACTACGGCGTGCTGCTGCGGGCCACCGCGCCGGACGGGCGGGAACTGGTGCGCGGCGTCGACGCCGGCAGCGGACGTACCGACGTGGTCTCGGCCGGCCTGCGCTGGTCGGCCGCCGAGGAGGAGGACGCGGCGGGCCCGACGCCCACCCCGAGCGCGACCGCGGCGGCCCGGACCGTCTGCCTGGTGGTCAGCAACTCGTTCGCGGCCCGCGCCGGCACCCGCGCCGAACCGGGCATGCCGGTGGAGCTGACCGTGGACGTGGTCGCCGCCTCCCCCGCCCCGGACGGGCCGGACCTGGGCCGCGGCTGGGCACTGCTGCTCCTGCTCATCCTGGCCGGCCTCGTCACCGGCCTGGTCGCCGGGCTGCTCACCCGCTGGTGGGTCGCCACCTGGAGGGAGAACTGAGGATGCGTACGCTCATCCGCGTCGCCGCGGCGACCGCCGCCGCCGGCCTCGCGCTCGCGCCCGGCGCCGCCCTCGCCGCACCGAGCCCGTCCCCGGGCGCGACCACCGTGACCAAGGCCGGCACCTCGTTCCTCACCGCCACGACCATCACCGCCGGCCAGCCGGTACGGGTCGGCGCCTCGACCGGCGACCACCTGTACTGGTCGTTCCGGGCCGAGGCCGGGCAGGTGCACGAGGTCGGCGTCACGGTCGCCTTCGGAAAGCCGCGCACCGGCCCGTCCACCTGGACGGTCGACGTGTTCGACGGGCTGCGTCGCCGGCAGGCGTGCACGGCCGGCGCGCAGACCCCCACCGTGGACGCGTCGGCGACCGGCGTGACGCTCGGCTGCACGCTGCGCCGGGTGCGGCCGTGGGCCGAGCCGTGGTCCGGCGACCCGCTGCCCGGCACCTACTACGTCCGGCTCTCCGTCACCGACCTGCCCGAGCCCGACCTGGGCCTGCCGATCGAGGTGGACCTGCTGGCCGGCGCGACCGACTCCGGCGGCGCGTCCGGTGACGACGGTGAACTGGCGGCGCCACTGGTGCCGAACACGCGGGCCGGGACGGTGCTGACCGCCGAGCCGACGCCGGAGCCGGCCGCCGAGGAGGAGACCGACCTGACCGGCTGGCTCCCCGAAGCCGGCTCGCGCTGGGTGTGGACCAGCGTGGGCGGGGTGCTCGCCGCCGTGGCCGGCGTGGTCGGCTTCGCCCTCACCCGGCGGCCCCGCCGCCGCTGAGACCGCGACCGGTGGCCGCCGCGAACCCGACGCGGCGGCCACCGGAAGCGCCACACTCAGACCGTACGCGAACCGCGCGGCACCCAGCCGATGAACCGGTCCTGCAACGCGGTGACCGGCGCGGCACGCAGGTCGTGCGTGGCGGCCGCCAGGCAGGAACCGAGATAGACGCTCAGCGACGCCCGGTCCACCTGGTACTCGATCAGCAGGTTCCGGCGTTTGGTGGCACAGGGCCAGTCTTCGCCGCACGAGCCGCAGGTCCAGTCGGGCGTCACGGGGACGTGCTCGCCGGACCGTGGTTCCGACGCCTCCACACAGGGGGCCATCGGCCACTCCTTCCATCGATGTCGATGACGCTGCCTCCCCCCACAACGTTCCTTCAGCGCCACACTGCGCTCCGCCGTTACGGTACGGTCACCGCGTGTCCCCGTCACCCACTGACGCACGTGCGTGACCTGTTGCCGTCCACCGTGGCGGTGGCGGTGGCCGGTCCGGCCGACTGGTCCGGCACGCTGCTGCCGGCCGAGCGGGCCGGCCTGGGCGACCGCGCGGTGCCCCGCCGCCGGCGCGACTTCACCGCCGGCCGGACGTGTGCCCGCCGGGCGCTCGCCGCGCTCGGCCTGCCGGTCACGCCGCTGCCCACCGGCCCGGACCGCGCCCCGGTCTGGCCAGCCGGCGTCGTCGGAGCGATCACCCACACCCAGGGCTACTGCGCCGCCGCCGTCGCCCGCGCCACCGACGTGCGCGCGGTCGGCATCGACGCCGAGCGGCACCGCCCGCTCACCCCGGGGGTACGCCGGAAGGTGTGCCGCCCCGACGAGGAGGCGGACCTGGTCCGGCTGCCGTCCGGGCTCCCCTGGCCGACCGTGCTGTTCAGCGCCAAGGAGACCGTCTACAAGGTCTGGTACCCGCTCGTCGGCACCTGGTTGGGCTTCCCGGACGCCCGGCTCACGCTCGACCCCGACGCGGGCACGTTCCGCGCCGAGATCGCGCCGGCCCGGCTCGCCGCCGCCCCGGTGCCCGATCCGCCGTCGTCGATCACCGGACGGTTCGTGGTGGACGACGACCTGATCCGTACCGCCGCCGTCCTGGCACGTCGGTGAGGGCCGGACGGCGGCGTTGTCGACGGCTTGTACCGTCGTCCCGACTGAAATCTCCTCCCGAAGGTGCCCAAGGAGTACGGTGAGCCACCCTCAGCCTCCGTCCGGGTCACAGGACCCGGACCAGCAGCCGCAGGAACCGCCGACGCAGGCGTTCCCCACCGCGCCGATGCCGCCGGTGTCCGGCAGCCCCTGGGCGCCGCCGCCGACCTCGGACGCGCCGACGGCCCCCATCTCGGGCGCGCCCCACCCGCCCCAGCCGCCGGTCTCCGGGCCGCCCCAGCCGCCGGCCCCGCCGACCCAGGCGTTCCCGCCGGCCCAGGCCACCGAGGCGTTCCCGTCCCAGCCGACCTCCGGCGCGCCCCAGCCGCCGACCGAGGCGATCCCGCCGGCCCCGCCGACCGAGGCGTTCCCGCCGGCCCCACCGACTCAGGCGATCCCGCCGGCCCCGCCGACCCAGGCCTATCCGCCGGCGCCGTCGACCCAGGCGTTCCCGCCGCCACCGTCCACCGAGGCGTACCCGCCGGCGCCACCGACGTCGGGCGCGCCGTACCCGCCGGGTGGGGCGTACCCGCAGGCGGGTGGCTATCCGCAGGCGGAGGGTTACCCGCAGGCAGGTGGCTACCCGCAGGCGGAGGGTTACCCGCAGGCAGGTGGCTACCCGCCGCCGGGTGGCTACCCGCCGCCGGGCGGGGCGCAGCCGCCGTATCCGCCCACGTCGGGCGCGCCGTACCCGCCGCCGGGTGGGCAGTATCCGCCGCCGGGCGGTGAGGCGTACCCGGCGACCGGGCCGTACCCGCCGCCACCGGGGCAGCCGTTCGGGCCGCCGGCGAAGAAGTCCGGCCGGAACGTCTGGCTCACCGTCGGCATCGTGGTGGTGGTCCTGCTGCTGCTCTGCTGCGGCGGTGGGATCTTCGCGCTCTACAGCGGCGCGAAGAAGACCAAGGAAGCGATCGACACGCTGCCCACCCCGGACATCAGCTACAGCAACCCGATCGATCCCCCGCCGCCCACCGGTGACCCGTCCGTCACCACGCCCCAGCCGGGCACGACCGACGACGAGACGTTCAACATGCCCGCCGGCGACAAGCTGATCGTCAACGACGACGAGGGCACGGTGGAGATCATCGTCGGCAACTTCCGGACCAAGGACAGCGCCTGCCGGGAGTACGCGTCCGCCCCGAAGAACGGCACGTTCCTGATCGCCGACGTGTCCGCCGAGGTCACCAAGGGCACCGGCTCGATCAACCCGTTCTTCTTCACCTGGAAGGGCGCGGACGGCACCGAGGAGAGCGGCATCGCCGGCGCGTTCTCCGGCTGCGGCAAGCTGATGACCTCCGGCAACAACCTGCCGGCCGGTTCCAAGCGCAGCGGTCAGCTCATCTTCGACGTCAAGGACCGCAACGGCGTCGTCGAGTACGAGCACCACCTGCGTACCGCCGGGTCCTGGAAGCCCTGACCGGCGCGTGACCCCGCCCGGGGCCGGTCCCGTCGAGGGCCGGCCCCGAGGGCCGTTCGGTCGGTGCCGCCGGGCCGTTCGGGTCTTTTCATGTGCGTGTGCCACTCGCCGGCCGCCAGGCTCGACGGATGGCGAACGAGACCACCATCCCGCTGCTGCCGTGCCGCTCCCTGGACGACGTCGCGCCGTTCTACCGGGCCCTCGGTTTCGAGGTGACGCACCGGCAGGCGCGCCCCAACCCGTACCTGGCGCTGCGCCGGGAGGATCTGAACCTGCACTTCTTCGGCATGCCGGAGTTCGATCCGGCCACCTCGTACGGCAGTTGCCTGGTCGTGGTGGACGATCCGGTCGGCATCCACCGGGCCTTCGCGGCGGGCCTGCGTGCCACCTACGGCAAGGTGCTCGTCTCCGGCGTGCCCCGGATGACGCGCCCCCGGCTCCGGCACAACGCCGACGGGCACACCGGGTTCAGCATCGTCGACCCCGGCGGCAACTGGATCCGGTTCGTGGCCCGGGCCGCCACCCCGGACGCGGACGACGACCGGGCCGGGCTGGCCCGGGCCCTGCGGAACGCGGTGGTGCAGGCCGACTCGCGCGGGATGCCCGAGCAGGCCGCGCGGATCCTCGACGGCGCGCTGGCCCGGCCCGACGCCGCCGACGATCCGGCCGTCCACGTCGAGGCGCTCGTCTACCGCGCCGAGCTGGCGCTGCTGCTGGACGAGCCGGCGGTCGCGCGTGGGCTGCTGCGGCGGGCCGACGCGGTGCCGCTGGACGAGGCGCTGCACGGCCGGCTGGCCGACACGCTGCGGCACGCCGCCGACCTGACCGCCCTGCTGCCACCGGAGTAGCCGTTCCCGCCGCACCGAGATCTTGGTACGGAACGGCCCCGGCGAGGGCGGTCCCGTACCAAGATCTATGGCGGTGTCGCGGCGGGCCGATCGGCTGGCCGTCGTCGGTCTGCCGGTCGGGGGGCCG
The DNA here is from genome assembly GCF_027925725.1 of Micromonospora sp. AKA38. Taxonomy (NCBI): domain Bacteria; kingdom Bacillati; phylum Actinomycetota; class Actinomycetes; order Micromonosporales; family Micromonosporaceae; genus Micromonospora; species Micromonospora sp. AKA38. Next base: position 180,873 of record NZ_BNEI01000007.1, read on the forward strand.
GTCGACGGGCCCCCCGGGCCCGCCGGTTGTCCGAATCCCGCGACTCGTCGTCGCCGGACGCTGCCGCAGCGTCGACGTGGAGCGCACCGATTGACCGCTGGCAATCGTTGCGTACGCAAGCAGACTGTGGTGCGTGACGAACCCATCACCGCAGGTCCCGGGTCCCCGCCCGGCGTATCCCGCTCCGAGACAGTCCTGGTGGCGCCGGCTCTCCAGCGGCGCGAAGGTCGCGGTCGTGGCCTCGGGCGTGCTGGTGCTCTGCTGCTGCGGCGGCGGGGTCGCCGCAGTAAGCGGCTCCACGGACGAGAAGCCGACATCGATCGCCGCGGTCTCGCCCTCGATTAACGGCGGCGACAGCCCGGCAGCGGTCGCTTCCCCTGCTGGCTCCCCTTCGGTCATCACGCCGGTCGAGTCCCCGTCGGCATCCCCGACGACCGGGTCCCCGAATCCGGCGCCACGAACTGCCGCCGCAAGACCCACCCCCAAGCCGAAGCCGACGCGCACCAGCCCTCGACCGACGCCGAAGCGGACCACCAGCGCGCCTCGGACCACCAAGCCGTCCCACAGCACGGTCCAGGGCTCCGTTCATCCGGGTGCCTTCTGCAAGCCGGAGGGCGCACTCGGCCACACCGCCAAGGGCACGTTGATGCGCTGTACGCGCAAGGCCGGTGAGGATCAACCGAGGTGGCGTGCCGCATAGCTGCCGGATGGTCGGCAGGGCGGTGACCGTGGACGAGCGTCCACCTCAACTGCCGGGTAAACCCCGCGCCCGCCTGCGGGCAGTCGTCGACTTCCGCGCCCCTATGCTGGGCCGGTGATCATCGCTGACGCCACCGGCTCCTGGGCCGGCACCAACGGTTTCCGGATGCTGCCCGCCGATCCGTTCGCCGAGTCGCCGGCCACGCTGACCGTGACGACCGCTGCCGGCGGCCACCTGACCACCGTGGCGTACGCGTGGACGCATCCGGACGACGGCCCGCAGGACGGCCTGCTCGTGATCGCCGGCGGGGAGCAGCCGGGTTCGCTGGCCGCCTGGTGGGGCGACTCGTGGCACCAGCAGCCCACCGCGATGACGCTCACCGGCGCGACGGGCGCGGCGTCGGCGATCGAGCTGGCCGCCGAGTACGCCGGCGGTTGGGGGTGGCGAATCACGCTGGACGCCGCCGACCCGGTGACGCTGCGGCTGGTGATGGAGAACGTGGTCCCGGCGGACCAGGCCGGCCCCGACACGCCGGCCGGTCCCTACCCGGTCATGGTCACCGAGCTGCGCCGGGCCTGAGGCCGCGGCGACCGCGACGCCGTCGCGCGGTGACCGGCTCGCCGGCGACGCCCGCGACGTGGTGGCCGGGCGGGAAGGCCGGGGCCGACCGGTCAGCCCTGGCCGTCGAGGATCTCGCGCAGCCGGCGGGCGAACGCCTCCGGCTGGCCGGCGTAGCCGCCCTCCCCACCGACGAAGCCGCCGTGGTGGCTCGGGAAGACCGCCGGCCGCCCGCCGAGCAGCTCGGCCGTCGCCACCGACGTGCGGCCGGTGAACGTGTCCGCCGACTCCTCGCCCACCGCGATGACCAGCCGGGTCGGTGCCACGCGGAGCGCGTCGACGTCGGGCCGGTAGCTGGTGACCGCCGCGGACCGGTCGGAGAGCAGCGGGTCGTCCCGGGAGCCGTCGTCCTCGACCGGCATCCCGAACGCCGCCGGGTCGGGCAGGGGCCGGGCGAAGTAGTCGTCGGTGAACTCGCCGCGCCATGACGTCATGGCCACGAACGCGGCCATGCCGGCACCCCAGCCGTTCTTCTGGTACGCCTCCTGGCAGGCCGCGGTGGCCCGCGCGGCGGCGTCCGCGTCGGGCAGCAGCGTGACGAGCGGCGGCTCGTGCGCCACCAGCGTGCCCACCGTGTCCGGGTACGCCGCGACGAGGGCGAGCGCGGTCACCGCGCCGCCGCTGCTGGCGAACATGTCGACCGGGCCCGTGCCGAGCGCGTCGACGACGGCCCGTACGTCGCCGGCCTGGGTCTCGGGCACGGAGTCGGTCCGGCCGTCCCGACGCACGCTGCGGCCGAGCCCGCGCGGGTCGTAGGTGATCACGGTCCGGTCCGGGAAGTACGAGGCCAGCGCCGCGAAGCCGTCGGCGCACATCGGCTGGCCGATCATGAGCAGCGGCCGGTGCGCGCCGGTGGTGGTGTTCGGGGCGTGCACGTCGTAGACGAGATCGACGTCGGGTGTCTGGAGCGTGTGCGTGGTCATGCTCCGGTCGACAGTCGTCGGCCCGGAAAGTCATCGGTCCGCCGGGATTCCCATGCTGGTGCGGCTCACGGCGGTGTCCACGCCCACCGCCACCCGTCAGCCGCGGGGACCGTTCAGCCGGTCGTCCGAGGCGGGCCGGACGTCGTCGGCCTCCTCCCCGACGGACGAGTCGCCCTGCCCGACGGACGTGACGTCGTCGAGCAGCTCGTCGACCTCGACCACCGTCGCGTCCGCCTGCGGGGCGGGCTCCGCCGCGTCCGCCGCCGACGTCGACTTCGTGATCCACTCCTCCCACGACAGACCGTGCTTCTCCGCCAGGTAGCGGGCGCGGTAGAGCCGGGTCGCGTCCTCGATGGCCGACTGGAGCATGGCGAAGCTGAGCCCGGCGGCGACGAGCGCGCCGGCGATCGGCACGACGTTCGCCAGCCGCGTCCGGACCAGCCGCAGCCCGAGCAGCTTGAAGATCTGCTGGATGACCCGGACGAGGGGGTCCCGGCCCAACTGGCTCCACGTGGCGCGGCGCATCATCTGCTGGGTGAGGCGCGACAGGCTCGCGAGCGCTGCCGTCTTGCTCGCGGACGACGACGCCATGCTGTAGTTCAGGACCCCCATCAGGAACAACTCCTCCTCGGGGTCCCGTGGGTCGTAGCCGTAGTGGACCGCCACCTCCGCCACCGCCCGGCCGAGCAGCGCCAGCGAGATCACCACGTCCGACGCCACCGCGGCGACCGCGACTCCCGCCGTCGTGCCGCCGCTGACGGTGGTGCTGACCGTGGCGCCGGTGACCGCGACGGAGGCGAGGCCGGATTCGATCACCCCGACGAACGGGATCGTCATCGCGGGCCGACCCTTGTCGAGGTCCTTGAGATCGAGCGAGCCGAACGGCGAGCCCTCGGCCAGATCCGGGTGGTCACGGCGCAACCGCTCGGCCCGCTTCGTCAGCGACGCCGAGCGCACGGCCGGCAGGAAGATCGCCCGGAAGCCGCCCTCCAGCGCCTTCATGATGGTGTCGTCGCCGAACTGCATGGTCCTGCCCCCGCCGGGGATCTTCTTGATCTGTTCGCCGGCACGCCTGGTGAGCGATGCGACCTGGCCGACCATGCGCGCCCGCACGCCGTCGCGGCGCTTCCGCTCGCTCTCCAGCAGGCTGGACCAGGCCCGGGCCTCGTAGTCGGACATGCCTTCCCGCATCAGCGTCCCCCATCGACTCGTGAAAACCCGCTCAAGTCTGGTGCCGGGGACTCGGGCCCTCAAGCGATCCGACAAGCGGCTATCCGACTCAAGAGCGGCCACCCGTGGCGGTGGGCGGTATGGCCGACCAGGGCCGAGTCCGAAAAGGACAACGGCGGGCCGTCGAACTGCGCGGGATTTGAACCTGTCATGCCGGGTGACACCCGATAAGTCAGTCCGAATAGGGCCAGAGCAGCGATTATCATGCACTCTAGCGGTTTTACCGATAGCTGCGCTTGGGAGCGCTCCTATCGCAGTCTCCGCGTCACCGACCGATCACCCATCGACGTTTTCGAACGGGGGTAGACACAGTGGACTATGCTCGGCGGAGATCGCTGGGGGGCGGCGGGTGTGCCGATTCCCCGGATGTCGTGTTCAACGAACCATGAAGGCACCGAATGCGGTGCCCGGGAACGGAGTTCGTCATGAAGATAGCCCGAAGGATCGGATTCACCGCCAGTGCTGTGGTGGCACTTGTTGCCGCATCCGCGACCCCCGCACTCGCCGACTCCGGCGACACCATCTACGGATTCTGGCCGAACCGGATCGCGCACGCGAACTTCAGCAGCTACGGCGACAAGTTCACCGTGTGGGACGACGAGAGCGACGGGCGGGCCGCAATCGCCTTCTGGCAGGTGGGCAGCCGCAGCGGCCAGTGTGTGAACAGCAACGGCGCGGGCACCTCCAAGACCTGCAACTACGACTTCCCGGAGGGCCAGACGATCGTCTGGAACCTCACCGCGCAGGGTTGGGCGAACCCCGGCTGCTGCACGGCGATTGTCGGTGGGGAGCAGCGGGACAAGACCTGATCCGAACCGGCGAGTGACGCGCGGAAAGCCACCACGGCATCGCCACGCGTCGTCTGGTCGGACGAACCGATAAACGATGTGGTGCGGTTGCCGCAGGCAGCGGGATGACGCGGGATCGGCATCCCAACTGTCTGCGGCAACCTCGCCGCTCGCCCACTCGCTTTGAACTTCGCCGACCATTGGCGTCAATGGTGCAGGCGCACCCACGCCATTGACGCGAACCGGCCGCGGACGGATCGGGTGGAGGCTCGTCCGACGTCAATCAGCCTGCGGGGAACGCGGAGAATCCACCGGGTGGCGACAATCAGCCGGTTGCGGATCCGGGCCAGGGGCAGAAACGGCGCGGTCATGGTCATCCCACCCCGAGCGCCGCGGCGAGGTGGACGAGCATCGCCGGGGCGCGCGGATCACGGGCGACCCGGGCGAGGACGTCCCGGCCGTCCGGCCGGTGGCGGATCTCGGCCGGCGCGAGCCGGTCGGCCTCCACCACGAGCCGGCCGGCGCCGACCGGGTCACCCGCTTGCAGGTACGCACGGGCGACGTCCACCAGGTACGCGGCCCGATGCTCGGCGGTCAGCCACCGCCACCCGTCCCGCGTGATCACCCGCTCGTGCCGGGCCACGGCGTCTGCCGCGTCACCGCGTTCCGCCGCTACCGCGATCCGGGCAAGCTCGACCGCCGTCGGCCCGAACCCGGTCCGGTGGTGGTCTTGCCCGTCTCCCACCCGCGCCGCCATCTCCGCGGCCTCGTCGACCAGTTCGACGGCGGCGCGGTCGTCGCCGTCGCGGGCAGCGGCCAGGGCACCCTGCGCCAGCAGGGTCCCGCACAGCGACAGCTCCGCCACGTCGCCGAACTCGACCACCGGCGAAACAATCCGGTACGCGGCAGCCAGCATCACCGCCTTCGCCGTCCGCGCCCGCGACGACGCGCGCAACACCTGACCGAGCTGCACGGCGGTGGCCGCCACCAGGACCCGGTCCCCGGTGGCGGCGCTCATCGCCCGGTCCACGGCCAACCACGCCAGGTCGGGAGCGCCGAGCTTCACCAGCACCGCCGCCGTCACGCGGTACGCCTCCACCAGCGGCACCCGGCCCCCGCCAGGATCGTGGACGTGGGCGCGCTGCGCGTCGGCCACCACCTGCGGCAGGAGGTCGACCACCTGCGGGTAGCGGGCGCGCTGGAAGGTGGTCCAGGCATGCGCGACCTCCCGCGCCATCCGGTCCGCCGGCACCACCGGGCGGCGGGAAGCCGGCCGTTGCAAGGCGATCTCGTACGTCGACAGCGCCGCCCGGATCCGCTCGACCCCCTCGGCGCGCTCGGTCACCTCGACCGGCCGGCTGTCCCGACCGAGCAGCACCGCCGTGTCGATCCGCAGCACGGCGGCGATGTCCTGGAGCGTCGACACCTTGTCCAGCGACCGGACGCCGCGCTCGACCTTGTCCACCCAACTCTTCGACTTGCCCAGCCGATCCGCCAACACCTGCTGCGACAGCTTCCGTCGTCCTCGCCAGTACGCCACCCGACGACCGATCGGCAACAGCTCACTGCTGTCCACGGCGCCACCGCCGATCCGGCACGGCCCGGGTGGTCTCCTCGGCCGGTATCCGATCCGCTTCCGCCTGCGCGAGGATCCGTTGCCGCGCGGCCTCACGTTCCGCTGCTTCGATCCGCTCGCCTCGGCTCTCGGCTGGGGCGTCCTCACTCATCCGTACCTCCGCTGGCAGGGCCCGCCCGCACGTACAGGATCAGGCCTGGCACATTCAGTAACCGTGACGCTACGATCGCGGCGACGCGCGTAGGACTCACCCGCAGTACGAATGAGCTGGTCAGCAGTCAGCCGGCATCGCTGTCCACGATGGGGAAACGTCGACTGCCGGTCACCGTAGGGACGGCGATGGCATCACTCGGACGATCCACCTCGGCTCGTGGCGACGTAACCGGCTACCTGTTGAAGCTGATTCGGGAGTCCATCCCCCTGACTCAGGAGCAGCTCGGCGTGGAGCTTGGCGTCGACCGCGCGACCGTTCAGAGTTGGGAGTCAGGACGGAGACCGTTCCTCGCCGTCCCGTTCGGCCAGGCCGCCAGAATCCGGCAGCGGCTCGGTAGCCTCGGCGCGAATCCGGTGCTGCTCGACGCCGTGGGAGACGCCGTCGAGGCCGACGCCGTTCTCGCCGCCCTGCTCGATCCGAGGATCGAGCGGGCAGACCTTGCCGAGCAACCCCTCGGCTGCATGGTGCTCACCCATCGGCTGACCGACCTGATCCTCTGGGCCGTCCTCGGTCAGACACCCTCCTTCGTCAGAAGCCTGCCGTCGTCCCACCGTCGACGCGGCCCAGTCGCCACCGGTCCAACTCTGCGGACAGAGGACCAGCGCGTCTTCTTCGTGGCCCTACACGTCCTGGCCGAACGCGCCTCAGCCCAGCGCCTCCCCGACGTGCTGCTACACCGGCAGGCATGCTTCCTCGCCGGCATGGATCCCACAGGCTCATCCGCCGCATGGCTCAACCGGAGCACCACCCGCAAGTCCCCGGGGACCCGCGCTTTCCACACCTGGTCACCGCTGTGGCCGGATGCCCGGTCCATCGTCACCTCCATGGCCAACCAGGGAGATGTCGAGCCACTACGAGACTTCATCGCCCGCGCGCATCCCGATGACGCCTGCCAGCGCGCGGCCCTCAACTACTCCGCGTACTGGGTCGGCGAAATCCCCTACCGCCAGCCCAACGACAACTTCATGCCCGCCACCATCGACGATTGGCGCGGCACCCGTCTCCTGCGGCACCTCGTCGAGCGCCTCGACGCCGACCACCCGTTCATCGACCTCAACATCCACAACCTATGGGCTCTGCTCACTGCCCGACGCGGGCTCGTCTACGACCACCCTGCCACCGGACAAGCGCTCGCCAACCGTGCCGGCGCCGTCCTCGACAGTGACCAGATCTCCGCGCAGTCCCGCAAGGAACTAACCTCTGTCGTCTACAGCCTGCGTACAGAGGGCATCACCGGCACAGGGACGGGCAGATGAGCGAGGACCAGTACGCCGCAGCGATGAGGTTCATCTTCGAGGCCGGCGTCCTGAAACGCGCCGCGCGTACCGGCTGGTGGTTCGCCGGGGTAAAGCACCCCGAGTCGATCGCCGAACACTCCCACCGCACCGCCCTGATCGGCATGATCCTCGCCGCCATGGAGGGCGCCGATCCCGCCCGGACCACGATGCTCTGCGTCCTGCACGACACCCAGGAAACGCGCATCACGGATATCCCACACATCGCCAGGCGTTACCTCAGCGCCGTCCCCAACACCGCGGTCACCGCCGACCAGGTGGCCGGCTGCCCACCCGGCGTCACCGACGCCATCACTGCGGCCGTAGCCGAGTACGAAGCCGGCGAAACCCTCGAAGCCGCTGTCGCCCGGGACGCCGACAAACTCGAATGCCTCGTCCAAGCCGTCGAATACCGCCACCAGGGCGTCGACAACGTCCAACGGTGGATCGACAGTAGCCGCGCCGCGCTCACCACCGCCTCCGCAAAGCAACTCGCCGACGCCGCACTGGCCGGCCAACCCCTCGCCTGGCTCACACCACCATCGGAGAGGCCCGTCTCCGACGGGGGAACCAGCCTTTGAACCGACCGCGACGACGCCTCACCGGCACTTCCACCGTATGCTCGGTGCCTCCGGACACCTGCCGCCGCACATCCCTCAGCACCTGACCTGCCCGCTACGCTCCCCTGGTGACGGATGCCGGTGCCGCGTTGGGCGTCGAGGCCGCTCGTCGGCTGGCCTGGCTGAATGTGGTGGACATCCAGCCAGGGCTTACCGATGCCGAGTTCGACTGCATCGAGAGGAAGTTCGGCTTCGAGTTCGCCGAGGACCATCGCGCATTCCTCAGTGTCGGATTGCCGGTCCGGACGGCCGGCTGCGTCGACGATCCCGACAGCGAGGGTTGGGGCTGGCCGAACTGGCGTCAGCCCAGCTCCGATGCCTTCAAGGAGCAGCTCGACTGGCCGCTCACCACCGCCCTCGACGAGATCCTCAAGGGCGAGTGGCCACCCGGATGGGGAAGGCGCCCACACGACCTCGTCGCGCGCGAGGCCAAAGCGAGGCGGCACCTCTCCCGGATTCCCCGGATGATTCCCGTTTACGCCCATCGCTATCTGCCGGCGGGTCGTGGCTCCTCCGGCCATCCGGTGCTGTCCATCCACCGGCTCACGGACACCATCGTCTACGGCCACGACCTCGCCCACTACATCGACCAGGAGTTCCGGACGCATGAGGTGACGGCGCCCCTGTGGCGGCACTGCATATGAGCGGCGAGGGACGATTGCCCGAGCTTCGACAACCGATGCCGGCCATGGCCACCGGTGGCGTGGAGTTCATCGAGAGTCGGTGCTGGTTGGATTGGTGGGCGAATGCCACCACGATGCTCGGTTGTTTCGAGGCAGTCGTCGTGATCACCACGACCGAAGCGGGTTGGGCGGCCGACGGTTGCCTGGTCGACACCACTGATGACGAGCGGGAATACCTCGACCTTCTGTGCGACCTCGACCCCGTCTTCACGTTGCGATTCGACGACGGGAGCATGGCGGAAGTTGTCGTTCATTCCACCGACGGGCATGACCGTTTCCGTCTTACTGAACTCGCGTCATGGCGCTGACGGCGGGCTTGACGGTTGAACGATCCGCACGTTCCTCTTAATGCTTTCCGGCGGGAGCACCGCATTGAACAAGGTGCTGTTCTCATGCTCAAAAAGATCAGTGAGCTTCGCTAGCATGGCCGCAGTTTCATCGAGTGCAAGAGCCTGAGCGTCGGTCGCTTCACCGCCGATGATCTGCAACATCCTCACCTCCCACTGCGCGACCATGCCGGCCAAGATGAACTCCTGGGATCGATACAGCCGCCAGTTCGTGTCCCAGGAGTAGAAATTTCTGAGGCCGGCGGCTATGGCCACGACCACGCTGACCGCTGCCAAGAAGACGTAGTTCATGTGCTCGTCACGGATGATGGGAACCACGAATAGCAGCGGCAGCGTGATACTCAGAACGATCTCGATCGCACCAATCACCTTGAACCAGATGACATGTAGGCTCGCGAGTCGCCGGTAACGCTTTCGGTGCAGCGTGAGAACCTTGTCAACCAACTGAGCGCAGGCTGGGAAAGCCTCCGAAATTTCAGGTGACCACTCGTACGAGCGTCGCAGTGCTTCCCGTGACACTCCCAGCATCGAACTTCCTCACATTCGAATAGCGAAGCTGCCCATAATCACTGGGCGAGGACAGGCAGGGAACGCTCCTGTCGGGAAGCTGATAACACGCGCCGTGCGTTTGAAGTGCCCGAGGCGACAGGTGCGCGCGCCAGGTTTCACGGCCTCACCCGCGTGCCTACACTCCACAAACACAGACAGGTCACCATGCTGTCCGTGTGCCGAGTTGCCCACCTGTGGCCACTCAGAGGTCAGACCAGCGCAAGCCTGACTGCGGTACCAGATTGACAAAGGCCGCCTCCCGTAACGGGAAACGGCCTTGAACTGGGTGGAGCTGAGGGGATTTGAACCCCTGACCCCCTCGATGCGAACGAGGTGCGCTACCAGTCTGCGCCACAGCCCCTCCGCTGGCGGACCAGCGTCGGTCCCACCCGGCTTGCACCGGGCGGGCCGGCACAAGGCTAACAGGTCACGCCCCCACCACGCGAACCGCCCCGCCCGGCCCGAGGCCCCACCCGACCCGGCCCGTCGATCTTGGAGTTGTGGCACCTCCGATAAGCCCGCAAAGGGGCGAATCCTGGCACCACAACTCCAAGATTGACGCAGCGCCCTGCGGGGCGAGCGCCCGAGGACAGGCGCGGTCAGGCGCCCCGGCCGGACTGGTAGGGGCGACCACGCAGGCCGCCCGCCCGCCGGTAGGACACCGAGCCGCCGCTCGCGGCCGGCGGCAGGTCCGCCGGCCGGTCCAGGCCCATCGCGGTACGCCGGACCGCCTCCCGCTGGGCGGCCAGCCGGCGCTGCGCCTCCCGCCGGGCCGCCGCGCGCCGGGCCTGTTCGCGGCGCACCTCGGCCTGCCGGGCGGCCAGCCAGGCCGCTTCCCGGGCGTCCGCGCGCCGCCGCCGGCGTTCGGCGAGGGCCCGCTGCCGCAGGTGTACGACGTACGCGACGAGCAGCGCGCCGGTGACCGAGACACTGATCCAGAACCCGGGCCCGACCAGCATCACGCCAACCAGTTCGACCAGGTTGAGCAGCAGCAGTGCGGCGAGCACCCGGCGGCGGCGGTAGACGGCCGGGGTATGTCGCCGGCGGGGCGGGTGCCGTCGGCGGGACTGCGCGGGGACCGCCGAGACGGGCCGGAGCCGGCCGGAGCGCCGCCGGACGGGGGGCGCGGAGACCGGACGAGCCAGACTACCCGTGTCGGAGTCCTCACTCAAGGTGACGACGAGGGTGCGGGGCGGGTGTACCGGCTGGCGTCCGGGCACGGTGCGTCGACGACGCTGGCGCTGAAGCACCCGCGCCGTCGACTGCGCCCGCTCCGCCACCAGCCGCTCGGTGGCGTCGTACCGGCGGACCAGCGCCGGAGCGAGGGCGAGCAGACCGGCGGCGGCGAGGACGGCGAGGAGCACCGACGTCGGCACCCTCACCCCTCCCGTCACCAAGTTCGGGGCGAGCGCCACACGGCCGCAACTTCTTCCGTCGACTCTCGTTAACGGCGCACATCGTGCGGACCAGCAGCGCTTGCCACAGCTTGCAGTTACTTGAGGTTACGGGCCGCCGACCCGCTTCACCGTGCGCCGCGCCGGGCGTCACGGCCGGAACGGCTCAGCGCCGGCTGTCACGTACGCGGTGCCACCGCGCCAGCAGACCGCCCTCGGCGGCCACTTCCTCGCCGGTCATCGCGTATCCGATGTGGTCCCGCCAGGCGCCGTCGATGTGCATGTACCGCACGTGGTAGGCCTCCTCGCGGAAGCCGAGCTTCTCCACCACCCGCCGGGACGGGACGTTCTCCGGCCGGATGTTCACCTCGATCCGGTGCAGGCCACCGGGGCCGAACGCGTGGTCCACGGCGAGCGCGACAGCGGTCGGGATCACACCTCGCCCGGCCACCCGCGAGTCCACCCAGTAGCCCACGTACCCGGAGCAGAACGCCCGCCGCACGATGCTGCCCACGTTGAGGTGGCCGACCAGCCGCTCCTGCCCGTCCTCGCGCAGGCAGACCGCGAACGGCATGCCGTCCCCGGTCCGCGCCGACCTCCGCTGGTCGGCATGGACCAGACGGAACGCGGCCGGCGAGTTCGTCGCGTCCCAGCCGCCCGGCACGTGCGACTCCCACGGGGCCAGCCACTCCCGGTTCGCGCACCGGATCGCCGACCACGTCGCCGCGTCGGAACGCCGGTACGGCCGCAGCACCACCGGACCGTCCACCAGCACCGCCGGCCACCCCGGCGCCCGCCGGAACCTCACCGGCGCCGGTCCAGCAGGAGCACGTCCACGGTGGAGCCGGCGGCGGCGGTGGTGACCCGCTCGCCGAGCACCAGCAGGCCGTTCGCCTCGGCCAGGCCGGAGAGCGTGTACGGCCCACCGGCCAGCGGCTGCACGGTGTAGCCGCCACCGCGCCGCTCGGCCACGTGCGCGGGGCGGAACTCGCGCAGCCCGCCCGGCGACGAGACGGTCTCCAGCAGGTGCGCGCGCACGCTGGGCCGGAACACCGGCTCGGCGCCGGCCAGCAGTTGGATGGCCGGGCGGGCCAGCACCTCGAAACCGATCAGCGCCGCGCCGGGCTCACCGGGAAGACACACCACCGGCACCTCCTCGGCGCCGACCGTACCGAACCCGAGCGCCGTGCCGGGATAGAGGGCCACCTCTGTGAAGGCCACCGGCCCGGCCCGGCCGCCGTCGCGGCGGGACAGGATGCGGCGGACCATGTCGCCCGGCCCGGTGCCGGTGCCGCCGGTGGTGATGATCAGGTCGGCCCGCAGCGTCTGGTCCTCCAGCAGGCCGCGCAGCGCCTCCGGGTCGTCGTCGCAGATCCCGACCCGGTACGCGAGCCCGCCCGCCTCGGCCGCCGCCGCGGTCAACGCGTGCGAGTTGGTGTCCACCACCTGACCGGGCTGGCTGCCCCGTCCCACGTCGACGAGTTCGTCGCCGGTGGCCACGATGACCACCCGGGGGCTGGGGCGCACCACCACGTGCCCGATGCCGGTGGCGGCGAACACCGCGACCAGGGCCGGTGAGACGTACGCGCCGGCGCGGGCGAGCAGCGTGCCGGCGACGAGTTCCTCACCGGCGCGGCGCAGGCCGTACCCGCGTTTGGGCGCGCGGAAGATCTCCACGGCGGCCATGCCCTGGTCGGTCCACTCCACCGGCACCACCACGTCGGCGCCCACCGGCAGCGGCGCGCCGGCCGCCACCGAGAAGCAGGCGCCGGGGGTGAGCCGGACCGGCCGCCAGCTCGCCGCGCCCAGGTCACCGACCACGTTGAGCCGGATGCTGCGCCCGCCGCGGATACCGGAGGGGGCCGGGACGTAGCCCGGCCCCCGGCTCCCTCCGGAGATGTCCTCCCAGCGCGCGGCGTACCCGTCCACCGCCGCCTGGTCGAAGGCGGGGAACGAGTGCGGGGCGACCACGTCCTCGGCGAGCACGTTGCCGTACGCCTGGGTCAGGTCGAGGTCGAGCGGAGGCAGCGCGCGTAACCTGCGCAGCACGCTGCCCAGGTAGTCGGCGAGCGGCGTCAACTCGTTCGCGGCCGCCTCGGCGTCGGCCGTCGCGGTCATGTATCGGCACCGCCGGACGCGTTGCGCAGCCCGTTGAGGACCGCGTCGGTGACGGTCTCGTCGCCGTTGTTGACGAACTCCGCGAGCCACTTGCGGAACTCGGTGCCGATGTCCTCCCGCTCGGCGGCGATCTGCACCACGGTCTGGAGGTAGCCGAGCGGCATGCCGGTGTCGTAGCGGGTGCCCCGGTAGACGATGGCGTGCACCGGCACCCCCTCGGTGCGCAGCAGCTCCATCGCGTCGGTGAGCTGGATCTCGCCGCCGCTGCCCGGCTTCGTACGCCGGATCGCGTCGAAGATCCGCCCCGGCAGCACGTACCGGCCGAGGACGGCCAGGTTGCTGGGCGCGTCCTCCGGGCTGGGCTTCTCCACCATGCCGGTGACCCTGACGACCTCGGCGATGTCGGCGTACTCCGATTCGGCCGGCTCGACCGAGGCGATGCCGTAGCGGCTGGTCTCGGCCGGGTCGACCTCGAAGAACGCGAGCACCACGCCGCCGGTGCGGGCCTGGAGTTCCAGCATGGCCGGCAGCAACGGCTCGGAGGGCTTGACGAACTCGTCGCCGAGCAGCACCGCGAAGGCGTCGTCGCCGACGTGCGACTCGGCGAACCCGACGGCGTGGCCCAGGCCGAGCTGCTCCGGCTGGCGGACCGTGTAGACGGCGGCCAGTTCCTCGGTGCGCTTGACGGCAGCCAGCAGCTCCGGCTTCTTGGCGAGCCGCTCCTCCAGGTCGGGTCGCCGGTCGAAGTGGTCGACCATCGAGGTCTTGCCCCGCCCGGTGATCAGCAGCACGTCGGTGATGCCGGCCTGGGTGGCCTCCTCGACGATGTACTGCAGAACCGGCCGGTCGACGACCGGCAACAGCTCCTTCGGGACCGCCTTGGTGGCCGGCAGGAACCGGGTGGCCAGGCCGGCGGCCGGGATGACGGCCTTGACCGCACGGGAGCGACCGGGGGTCGCTGAGGGGTTCGCTGAGTGCTCCGACATGCCGCGAGACTATCGGCCACGGCTCTGCCGCGGCGGGTGAGGACCGGAAGACGCGCCGCCCTGCGCGGCGCCCGCCGGGTCCGCCGCGCCGGCCCGGGGCAGCCCGTCGGGCGGGCTGACGGTGGCGGCCACCACCGGAATCTCCTGGGTGCGAGCCGGATCTCCGACGGCTACGGGGGCCATCCGGTAGCCGTCCCGCCCGGCCGCCTTGGCCGCGTACAGCGCGTCGTCGGCCGCGTCGAGCACCTGCTGTCCGCCGGCGGCGTGGTCCGGGTAGACGGCGATGCCGATGGAGACCGTCACCGGCACCCGCAACGGCTCGTCGCCGTGACCGTCGACCGACACCGGCTGGTCCCGCACCACCGCCCCGAGCCGCTCGGCGACGATCGTGGCGCCCCGGGCGTCGGTCTCCGGCAGCAGCACCACGAACTCCTCGCCGCCGTGCCGGAACGCCAGGTCCACCTCGCGGATCACGCCGCGTACCCGGCGGGCGAACTCGACCAGCACGGCGTCCCCGGCGGCGTGCCCCCAGGTGTCGTTGACGTGCTTGAAGCGGTCCAGGTCGAGCGCGAGCACGCTGAGCATCCGGCCGAACCGGTTCGCCCGTTCCACCTCCCGCCGGATCGACTCGCGCAGGTAGCGGTAGTTCCACAGCCCGGTCAGCGGATCGGTGAGCGAGAGCCGCTGCGCCTCCTCGTGCACCCGGACGTTCTCCACCGCCACCGCCGCGTGGCCGGCGAAGGTGCGCAGCGTGGCCAGGTCGTCGTCGTCGAACTCGTGGCCACCGAGCCGGTCGTAGAGGGCCAGCACGCCGAGCGCGGCGCTGGGCGGCGCGGCCGGGTCGCCGTCCACCGGCGGATGCCCGGGACGCTCCGGGCCGCGCGGGTCGGGGGCGGCGAACGGCACCGCCACGTACGTCTCGCAGGTCGGCTCCCCGGTCGGCGGGTCCGGCGCGGTCCAGCGGCCCCGCACCGGCTCGCCGGTGGCGGCCACCGCGCCGACCACGCCGGTGCCGACCGGCACCCGCAGCGTCGCCGGGTCCGCCGGGTCGTCGGTCGGCCAGCGCCCGGCCAGCCCTTCGACGCACTGGCCGACCAGCACGCCGTGGCCGTCGAGCAGCAGCACCGCGCCGGCCCGCGCGCCGGTCCCGGCGATCGCGCTGTCCAGGATCACCCGCAGGATGCGTTGCAGGTCGTGCGTGCTGGCCAGCGTGTCGCCGAGCACGACGAGGTGGTTGCGGAGCTGGTCCCGGCTGCTGGTCAGCGCCGCCACGTAGCTGCCGGTCTCGCGCATCATCCGGTTGAACGCGGCGGCCAGCCGCCCGATCTCGTCGCGGCTGCGGACCGGCACCCGCGCGGTCAGGTCGCCATGCGCCACCCGGTCCACCGCGCCGGCCAGCTCGACCAGGGGCCGGGTCGTCACCCGGGCCAGTCGCCAGGCGGCCAGCACGGCCAGCAGCGCGGCCAACGCCACCGCCGCGGCCAGCGCGCCGAACAGGACGGGTGGACGCCGGGCCGGCACCGAGAGCACCAACGGCAGCGGCTGCCCAGGGGACGGCCCGACCCGACGCACGTACCGCCCGTCGCCGGTCCCGGCCACCCGGTCCCCGACCGCCTGGCCGGCGGCGGCCAGCACCGCTGCGCGTACCCCCGGATCCTCGGTCGTGTGGGTGATCCGCCCGGGGCCGTCGAGGAGGGTGACGTCGACGCCGGTCACGGCCGCGAGCCGCGCCACGAAGGCCGGGTCGACGGGCTGCGCGGCGGCGACCGCGCCCAGGTCGGCGCCGGTCGGGTCGCGGAGCCGGACCTGGACGGCGAGCGCCCCCACCCGGCCGGTAGGCGCGCCGGCGCAGTCCTGCCAGGGACCGGCCGGCCCACCGGCGGTGGCGTAGGTGGTCCGGCCGGCGGCGTCGGCGATCACGACGGCGGTGGCCAGCCCTCGGCCGACCACCTGGTCGGCGGCGCGCGACCGGGCGACCGGGTCGGCCACCAGCGCGACCGCGTCGGCCGCCGCGCGCAGTTGCTGGCAGAGCGCGTCGACCGAGGTACGCACACCGGCTGCGGCCAGGCCCAGCCGCTCGGTGGCGCGGCTGCGGTCGACCGCGCTGAGGGTGGCGCCGACGAAGAACGCGCCGAGCAGGACGGGGCCGAGGACCACCACGAGGAAGGCCACCGTCAACCGCCCGCGTAGCGTCAAAAGCCTTCCCCCCGGAAGTTCCGCGCCCCTTGGTGCGATGCTGACACAGAGCGACCGGTAGGCAAGCGTTGCGTCAGGAGTGTTGCGTGCCGGATTTTTCGGATGAGGTGCACGAGGCGAAGCGGGAACTGCGCGTCGCGCTGCTCGCCGCCCGCCGGTCGCTGTCCGCGCCGCGTCGCGCCGAGGCGGCGGCGTCCGTCCAGGCCGAGCTGACCGCCCTGGTACGCCGGCTGCGCCCGGCCCGGATGACCGCGTACGTGCCGGTCGCCTCCGAGCCCGGCGGGGACGATCTGCCGGAGGTGCTGCGGGCCGCGCTGCCGCCCGGGGCGGAGCTGCTGCTGCCGGTGCTCCGGGACGACCTGGACCTGGACTGGGCCGCCTACACCGGGCGGGAGTCACTGCGCGCCGCCGGCCGAGGGCTGCGTGAGCCGACCGGGCCACCGTGGGGCCGGACCGCCGTGGCCGGCGCGGACCTGGTGGTGGTGCCTGCGTTGGCGGTGGACCGCCGGGGCGTCCGGCTGGGCCGGGGCGGCGGCTCTTACGACCGCGCGCTGGCCCGGGTGCCCGCCACCGTGCCGACGGTGGCGCTGCTGCACGACGGCGAGCTGGTCACGGCCGTGCCCGCCGATCCGCACGACCGGCCGGTGCACTGCGTGATCACACCCGGGGACGGGCTGGTGGCGGTGCCGGGTGTGGGACCGGGCGCTTCCGCTGGACGAATCCGGGTGCGATGACGCACCATTGGCACTCGAAGACCACGAGTGCCAGACCGGCCGTGCCAGAGATCCGGAGGAGAACGTGCCCACGTACCAGTACGCCTGCACCGCGTGCGGCCACCAGCTCGAGGCGGTGCAGTCCTTCTCGGACGAGCCGCTGACCGAGTGCCCGGCGTGTGAGGGGCGGCTGCGCAAGCTCTTCAACTCGGTCGGCATCGTGTTCAAGGGCTCCGGCTTCTACCGGACGGATTCCCGTTCGTCCGGTTCCGACAGCGCGTCGAGCCCCGCGAGCAAGCCGGGGAAGTCCGACTCGCCCTCGTCCGACTCGTCCTCGTCCGGTTCGTCGTCGTCGGGCTCGTCCTCTGGGTCGGGCTCCGGCTCGTCCGGCTCCGGGTCGGGCTCTTCCGGGTCGGGCTCGTCCGGCTCGGGCTCCGGCTCGTCGGCCAGCAAGGCGCCGGCGGCCTCCAGCTCCTCCTGATCACGCGCTGACCCGAAGTGGCCGTCCCCGCCCGGGGGCGGCCACTTCCGTGCCCGCCGTCGCCGGTTGTCCACAGGGCGACCGGGTTGTCCACAGGCGCGGGCGACGGGGCGACGGGGCGGTACCGGGCGCGCCTAGCCTGCTGACGGAACGGTCGGCCGGCGGGCGGGAGGCAGCGGTGACGGGTCGGGAGTCGACGTTACGGCCGGTGCGTTGGCGCGGGCTGCCCCGACGCCGCACGCTGGTGCGGGTGACGCTGGTCGCGGTGCTGCTGGGGCTGGCCGCAGCAGTGCTCCGGACGCCGGCCGGCTGTCCGCCCGGGCCACCGCCGTCCGGCTCACCGCCGTCCGGATCGGCTCCGTCCGGCTCGGCTCCGTCCGGATCGTCCGCGGGCACCGGCGTCACGGCGTCCGCCGACGCACCGTCCGCCGGCCCTCAGCCGCTGCCCGACGGGTCGGTGGGCGTGCCGATCCGGCTGGCCGAACCGGCCGCGCTCACGGTGCTGCGTCCGGGCGCCCGGGTCGACCTGCTGGTGGTGCCCGCCGGCGGCTCTCCGGACCCCACGCTGCTCGCCCCGCGCGCGCTGGTGCTCGACGTGGTGGGGGCCGGCGGGGCGGTCGACGGCTCGTCCGCGCTCTACCTGGCTCTGCCGCCCGAGCAGGCCCGGCGCGCGGTCGGGCTGCCCGAGGGCAGCCGCTTCGCCGTGGTGGTCCGCAACTGACCACCGCCGCCCGGACCAGCGCGTGTCGCCCGGCGGGAGATCGGCCGGTGCCGGTCCGGCGTGGTCAGCCCCAGTGCGGAGGACGCTCAGCGAGCAGCCAGTCGTCATCGCCGCCGGGCCGCTCGCCCCAACCGTGGTCGGTGTCGTCGGTGGTCTGCTCGGGCAGCACCACGAGATCGTCGCTGAGGTCGACCACGCGGTCGTCGTCGCCGCGCGGGACACGGATGCCGGGTTCGGTCACGAGCAGCAACGATACCGCCGCCGGGCGGGCCGTCACGCCCCTCGGTCACCCCGCTCGCAAATTCACGGAAAGAGGGGTCATTACGCGCCCGATAGCCACGCTTTCCGTGAATCAGCGGGCTGGACGGGGCGTGTGGGGTGTGGCGTGGGTAGGTCGGGCTTCGCCGCGTCGGGCGGCCGGTCGGCCGTGGCGTTGGTAGCGTCGGTCGGCGTGACGACGCCGAGTGGTGGCAGCACCGACGACGAGACCTGGCGACGCCCCGAGCAGCCGGCCGCCCCGGACGGGACACCGCCCGACGACCAGCCCGCTGACCATCCGCCAGCCGGGGTGAGCCCCGAAACGCCCTCGGAGACAGATCCCACCGTCGACGCCGACCCGGCCGATGCCGATCGCCCCTGGAGAACGGACGCGGACCTTCCACCCGGCACCGATGCCACCGGTCGCCCGACAACCCGCACCGACGACGGGCCGGACACTGGATCGACGGAACAGCCCACGACCGCGGGCGGCACGGCAACCTGGTCTGCCACCGGGACGGACCCGATCGGGCGCTCCACCACCGAGCCCGGCAGGGCCGAGCCACGCACCGGACCGCATACCGCCGAACCGCACACCTCCGGGACGCACGGGAGCGGACCGCACACCTCCGGGACGCACGGGAGCGGACCGCACACCTCCGGGACGCACGGGAGCGGACCGCACACCGCCGGGACGCACGGGACCGAGCCCCCAGCCGGTGGGGCCGGCGTGGTCGAGGAGGCCGCCAGCCCGTGGTCGCGTGCGGGTGCGGCGGAGAGTCCCTGGGCCAGGCCGGACCCGGCCGCACCGACCGGCGGCTGGACCGCGACCGGCGGCGAGTGGCCCGGCCCGCCCGGGACCGCAGTCGATCCGGCAACCGGCGGGTATGCGGGCGGGCCGGCAACCGGCGGGTATGCGGGCGGACCGCCCAACGCCGGCGGGCCGGCAACGGCCGGGTACGCCGGGCCGCCGCCGAGCACGCCGCCGCCCCCCGGCTGGCGACCGCCGGTGCACGTGCGGACGCCACCGCCCCGGCGGCTCCCGCCGCAGGACATGGCCGCCATGGACCGCTCGGAACAGCGTGCCCAACAGCTCACCTACGGCATCGGCGCGGTCGTCGGCGTGGTGCTGGTGCTGCTGATGTGCCTGCTCTGCTCGCGGTTGTTGTTCTAGCGTCGGTGCGAGGTCGCGCACCGCTGAAGCGCCGGCCGCCGTGTTCCGGCGTGTCGGGGCACGCGACACTGAAGTGCGTGACGTGATATACCTCAGAGTCATATTTATGACTCTGAGGTATATCGCCTCACACTAGATAGGTCCCTCGCCGAAAGTCACGCACGGTAACTGGCGGAGACATGCAGCTCGTAGCCGTCAGACGATGCCGTCCCACACCATCTTGGCGCCGCTGTCACCGGTCAGGTAGACGTAGACCAGCGCGAACACGGCGAGCACGGCGGCCACGGCAGTAAGCGCCAGCGGCAGCCAGCGGGGCAGGTTCCGGGTCCGGGCGAAGCCCGCGGTGGACAGCAGCAGCAGGAGCGCCGCCACGGCCAGGCCGAGCGTGAACCAGAGCAGCGTCTCGCCGTACTCGGCATGTTCGTGGATCTTCTGAAGGCCCTCGGGCGGGTAGCCCCGCGACCGCAGCGCCTCCTCCAACTCCTCGCCCGACTCGGTCGCCACCCAGGCCACGATCGGGGTGACCACGGCCAGCGCCGCCACCGCCCAGTCCAGTCGGGGCCGCCAGCGGGGCAGTACGCCGTACGCGACGGTGAGCACGGCCAGCAGCGGCACCAGCACCACCACCGCGTGGATGACCAGAACGTGGCCCGGCAGGCCGTTGATTTCCCTGAACACCGACACCTCCGGCGAGTGGACGGATTCGCGCGGTCAGCCTACGACGGGGCGCCGCCGCACACCTGCTCACACGCACCGGTCGCCGCGCCGGTTCACGCGGCGGCCGGGACCGGCGTGGCGGAACGCTCACTTGTCGGCCCGGCCGGCTCCGTGCTGTCATGAGCGCATGGCCACGGGTGAGGAACTGCTCCGGTCGCGAGGGCTGCGGGTCACCCGGCCGCGGCTGGCCGTGCTCGCCGTGCTCGCCGACGGCGGTCACCTGGAGGTCGACGAGATCACCCGGCGGGTCCGCGAACGGCTCGACTCGGTCTCCACCCAGGCGGTCTACGACGTGCTGGGCGCGCTCTCCCGCGCCGGCCTGTCCCGGCGGATCGAACCGGCCGGCAGTCCCGCCCGCTACGAGGCGCGCGTGGGCGACAACCACCACCACGTGGTGTGCCGTGGCTGCGGCGTGATCGCCGATGTCGACTGCGCGGTCGGCAGCGCCCCCTGCCTGGACCCGAACGAGGCACACGGCTTCCAGCTCGACGAGGCGGAAGTGACGTTCTGGGGTCTCTGCCCGGCCTGCCAGTCCCGTCGTTCCGCCGACGACTGAGCCGGCCCCACCGGGCCGGTCCGGCCGGCGTGGCACTCTTGATCGGTGGACACCGACGACCTCGGCCTGTTCGGTCCGGGATCGGTCACGTGGAAGGTGCACGAGGAACCGATCCTGATCGTCGCCGGCCTGCGCTCGCTCTACCTGCAGGCGTTGCACCCACGCGCGATGGCGGGCGTCGCGCAGAACAGCAACTACCGCGCCGACGCGTGGGGCCGGCTGGTCCGGACCTCGACCTACGTGGCGACGACGATCTACGGCACCACCGCCGAGGCGGAGGCGGCCGGCCGGCGGCTGCGGATGCTGCACGCCCGGATGCGCGCCACCGACCCGGTCACCGGCGAGGAGTTCCGCGTCGACGAGCCGAACTTGCTGCGGTGGGTGCACGTCACCGAGGTCGAGTCGTTCGTGAGCACCGCCCGCCGGGCCGGGCTCGCGCTGACCGACGACGAGGTGGACGGCTACTACACCGAGCAGCGCCGGGCCGCGGCCCTGGTCGGCCTGGACCCGGCCGGGGTGCCGGGCACCGCCGCCGAGATCGAGGCCTACTACCGGGACGTACGCCCGGAGCTGCGGATGACCCGCGAGGCGGCCGAGACCGCGTTGTTCCTGACCGCCCCGCCGATCCCCTGGAAGCTCAACCTGCCGGCGCGGCTCGGCCTCAGTCTCGGCCCGCCGCGCTGGGCGTACCTCGGGGTGGCCGGCACCGCGCTGGGTCTGTTGCCGCCCTGGGCGCTTCGGCTCTACGGCGGGCTGGGCCTGCCCACCACCGCGCTGTCGGCGGAGGTGGGGGTGCGGGCGTTGCGGCTGGCGCTGGCGGCGGTGCCGCGGCGCTATCGGGAGGGGCCGTTGCAGCAGGCCGCCAAGGAACGCGCCGCCCGCCTCGCGGCGGCCTGAGCCGGCGGCTGCGGCGGCCGGCAGCGGCGACAGCGCGGGTGCCGATGAGGGCTGCGGCAGCCGGCGCCGGTTTCAGCCGGCGTCAGCGGTGGGCTGCGCGGGACGGTCGACGGCGGACCACGGCTCCTTGCCGGGGACCTGCGCACCGGTGGGGCAGGTGCGCCGGTAGTCGCACCAGCCGCAGCGCGGCCCCGCCTCGGTGGGGAACGCCTCGTCGGGGTCGGCCCCGTCGGCCACCGCACGCTCGGCGGCCATGATGTCGCGGGCGGTGTCCTCCGCGCGGGTGAGCTGCCGGTGCAGTGACTCCGGCGTGTGCTCGTGCGCGGCGACCGTGCCGGTGGGCAGGTGGTGCAGCTCGACCCGGCGGCACGGCCGCCGGAACACCCGCTCGGCCGCGTACGCGTAGAGCGCGAGCGCCTGCGAGCCGCGCGCGTCGTCGGCGTCGAGCCCGGTGCGGCCGGTCTTGTAGTCGACGATGACCAGCTCGGGCCGCCCGTCGGGGCCGGGGCGGGAGTCGATCCGGTCGGTGCGGCCGTTGAAGGCGAGCACCGCTGTCTTCACCGCCACCACCCGCTCCACCCCGACCGGCTCGTCAGCCGGGTCGAGGCCCGCCACGTAGGACTCCAACCAGGTCAGCGCACGCCGGAACGCGTCGCGCTCCTGCTCGTCGTCGCGGTATCCCTCACGCACCCAGGTGCCCTTGAGCAGCGTGCCGAGCACCTCGGGGCGGCGGCGGTCGAGGGCCAACGCATACCAGTTCTTGAGCGCGGTGTGGACGCTGGCGCCGAGCGAGTTGTGCGCCCACGGCGGCCCCTTCGGCGGGGCGGGCCGGTCCACGTACGCGTAGCGGTAGCGCCGGGGGCAGTCGGCGTAGGCGCCGAGCTTGCTGGGGGTGCAGACGAAGAGCCGTTCCGGCATGCCGTCGAAGCCGAGCTGCTCGGCCTGCTCGGCGCGGGGCCGGGGCGCCCGGCCACCGGCGGGTCGGCTGCTCGACGCGGGGCGGCCGGTCGATGGGGGTCGTCGCACGCCTGCGATCCTGCCACCCGGGTCCGACACCGGCCGACAGGCTCAGGCGTTGTTGACGTATTCGGTCACGAACGCGGCGATCGCGTCCGCGATGAGCTGCACCGCGATGGCGGCCAGCAGCAGGCCGGCGATCCGGGTGAGCACCTCGATGCCGCCCGGGCGGAGCACCTTGACGATCCCGCCGGAGAAGCGCAGCACCACCCAGACCGCGACCATCACCGCGACGATGGCCAGCGCGATGGCGACGTAGTCGGTGACGCCGCCGGCCTGCTGCACGAACAGCATGGTGGCCACGATCGCGCCCGGCCCGGCCAGCAGCGGGGTACCCAGCGGCACCAACGCGATGTTGGAGGTGACCTGCTGGCTCGGGTCGTCCGCCTTGCCGGTCAGCAGCTCCAACGCGACGAGCACCAGCAGCAGCCCACCGGCGGCCTGCAACGCGGGCAGGTCGACGTGCAGGTAGGCCAGGATCGTCTGCCCCGCCACCGCGAAGATCACGATGACCCCGAGCGCCAGCGCCACGGCCTGCCAGGCGGCCCGGTTCCGGTCGCGGGCGGGCAGCGGCCCGGTGAGCGCGAGGAAGATGGGCATCATTCCGGGCGGGTCGACGATCACCAGCAGGGTCACGAAGACCTCGCCGAAGAGCTTGAGATCCACGCGGACACGGTAGCCGTGCCGCCGGAACGCTTCAGCCTGAAGCGACCGGGGTCACCCCCCGGGCCAGCGCGACGATTCCCTCGTACGCCTCGGGGGCGGTGGTGTACGCGCCGAGCCGGACCGTCTTGTGCGTGCCGTGGAAGTCCGACGCGCCGGTGACCAGCAGCCCCAGCTCGGCGGCGAGCCGGCGGACGTGCTCCCGTTCGGCCGGGCTGTGGTCCTCGTGGTCGGCCTCCAGGCCGGCCAGTCCGGCCGCCGCCAACGCCGCGATCAGCTCGTCGGGCACGATCCGGCCGCGCCGGCTGGCCCTCGGGTGGGCGAAGACGGGCACCCCGCCGGCGGCCCGGACCAGCGCGACCGCCCGGAACACGTCGATGTCGTCCTTGGGCAACCGGTACCGCTCCCCCAGCCAGTCCCTGCCGAACGCCTCGGTGGTGGTGGCGACCAGGCCGGCCCGGATCAGCGCCTGTGCGATGTGCGGCCGACCGACCGTTCCGCCGGCCGCCCCGGCCAGGATCTCCGACCAGCTCACCGGGATGCCGTCGGCCTGGAGCAGCCGGACGATCCGCTCGCCGCGTTCCTCGCGGGCCCGCCGGACCCGGGCCAGTTCGGCGGCCAGCTCCGGTTCGGCCGGGTCGAAGAGGTACGCGAGCAGGTGCAGCGGGAGCGCCGGCTCGGTGCCGGACCAGCGGCAGGAGAGTTCCGCGCCGCGGACCAGGGTGAGACCGGGCGGCAGGGCGGCGACGGCCGCCGCCCAGCCGGCCGTGGTGTCGTGGTCGGTCAGGGCCACCACGTCGAGCCCGGCGCCGGCGGCGGCCCGGACCAGTTCGGCCGGGCCGAGCGTGCCGTCGCTGGCGGTGGAGTGGGTGTGCAGGTCGATGCGGGCGGGAACGCTCACCGGCCCGACGCTACGCCCCGTCGGGCAGCGCGGGGGTGTCGGCCACCACCACCGGCCGTTGCCCGGGCGCCATCCCGTCGATCGTGGACGGGGTCGGGCGTTCGCCGGCCAGCACCCGTTCCGGCCGGACCCGGACCAGCCCGCCGGCGGCGTCCACGTGCAACGCGACACCGGCCCGGGTCCAGGCCACCAGGCCGACCAGCTTCGGGCCGGCCGGATGGGTCGCCGGCGCGGCGGCCGGGTCGGCCAGGTCGATCAGCAGGGCGGTACGCCCGGTGCCGTTCACCAGCAGCCACCGCCCGTCCGGCGAGACGGCGCCGAGCCCGTCGGCGGCCAGCTCGGCGACGCAGCCGGTCCGGGTCGGGGTGAGACCGCGCGCCGGGTCGAGCAGTGCCACGCAGGGCCGCCGCGTCGGCCCGGTGGTGACCAGGGCGACGAGCCGGCCGTCCGGACGGGTGCCGTAGACGACGCGGACGTTCGGGTTCACGGTGCCCGGCACGCCGCCCATCGCCCGCCGCCAGACGCTCATGCCACCCTGGCCGGGCTGGGCGATCAGCACGTTGTCGCCGGTGAAGCCGACTGGCACGACGCCGGTCGGCGCGCTCACCCGGGTGGGTGCGATGAGCTGGCCGGCGACCACGCTGGCGGCGACCACGTCCGGGCCGTCCCGCCAGGCCACCTGCCGGCCGTCCGCGGAGACCGCGACCGCGTCCGCGGCGGCGAGCATCACCTGCGGCGTGCCCCCGTCGGCCGACACCCACCAGAGGGTACGGCCGGCGGCGGTGGCGGCCGAGGTGAGCAGCCAGCCCTCCCCGTCGTGGATCCGCTGCGCCCGTTCGACGCCGTCCACGCCGGTCAGCTCCCGGCGCTGGCCGCCGCTGGTGTCGAGCTGGTCACCGACGAGCAGGTCGAGTTCGGCGCGGACCGGCCCCGGCCGGTACACCGGCGTCGGCTCGCTGGGCAGCGGGGAGAGGGAGAGCCCGGGCGGGTCGCCGAGCACCACGGTCGGCGTGCCGCCGCGCCCGTCCGGCCCGCTGAGCTGCGCCATGCCGGTGGTGACCAGCACCGTCGCGACGCCGGCCAGGGCGAGGCCGGTGAGCGTCCGGCGGCGTCCGGTGCGGCGGGCCCGGCGCAGCACCTCCCCCGCCGGGTCGGCGCGGCGCGGCGCGGGCGTGTCGACCCGGCGGGAGAACGTCTCCCGCAGCGCCCGTTCCAGCTCGGCCTCCCCCACGGGGAGTGGACGCTCCGGGCTGCTGGTTCGGTTGTCACCGGAGGGCCGGACGCCGCTCATCGGGTCTTCGCCGGGATCGGGGCGGCGGGCCGGACCGGGGCCGGCGCGGTCGCCGCCGGCGGCGTGGTCGGGGCGGGCGGCGGGACGGCGGGCTGCCGCGTGGACCCGGCCGGAAGTCGCGGCGTCGACGTCTCGACGGATGACGGCGTGGACCCGGCCGGACGGCGGGCGGGTCGGGGGGCGGCCGGCGGCCGGGCCGACCCGGCCGGGAGGCGGGACGTCGGCGGCACGACGGGCTGCCGGGCCGCTGGCGCGCGCCCGACCCGCGGACCGGCCGGGGCCGGCAGGACGCGGGGTGGGGTGGAGGCCGGGCCGGGTGCGGGGGCCGGCTCGCCCGGCAGGCCCAGGGCTGCCTCCGAGCCGAGGCGGCGGCGTAGCGTGTTCAACGCCCGGGAGGTCTGACTCTTGACCGTGCCCGGGGAGATCTCCAGCAGGGCGGCCGTCTGCGCCTCCGACATGTCCTCGTAGAAGCGGAGCACCAGCACGGCCCGCTGGCGGGCGGGCAACGCCTGGAGGTGCCGCCAGAGCGCGTCCCGGTCGAGCTGGTGTTCGATCTCGTCGACGCCGGCCCGCTCGGGCAGCACCTCCGTCGGCCGTTCCCCGTGCCAGCGGCGACGCCACCAACTGGTCGACGTGTTGACCAGGACCCGGCGGGCGTACGGCTCGATGGCGTCGATCCCGCCGAGCCGCTTCCAGGCCAGGTAGGTCTTGGTCAGCGCGGTCTGGAGCAGGTCCTCGGCGGTCGCCCAGTCACCGGCCAGCAGATAGGCGGTACGCAGCAGGGCGCCGGACCGGGCCGCGACGAACTCGCGGAACTCCTCCTCCAGCGGATCCCTGCTCGCCACGCCCACCTCCGCGCCCCGTCCTGCCTGGCAGGCTCCCACGACCGAGCGGGTCGGGTCGACGGCGAAAGGTGCGCAGTCCTTGAGATGTTCGGACGAAAAGTTTCAGGCGCCGTCGTCGGCCTTGGCCTCGTCGGCCTCCTTGCCCAACCGCGCCTCGACGGCCTGCGGCTCGTACATCTCCTCCACCACGCGCAGGTAGAGCTCGTTCGGGTTGGGCAGATTCTTGACCTCGCGGAGCGCCTGCTCCTGACCCGCCGACTCCAGCACGAACGTGCCGTAGTTGAGGGCCCGGCCGGTCGGGGTCTGTTCGTACTTCATGTCGGTGACCCGGACCAGCGGCATCATCGCGACCCGGCGGGTGATGATGCCGTTGACCACCATCACCCGCTTGTTGGTCAGGATGAAGCGGTCGTACCACCAGTCGGCGACCCGCCAGGCGACCCAGCCCATCACCGCGAACCAGAGCAGCACCGCGATGGTGGTCAGCGCGCCGACGTCCCGCCCGGCGAGGAAGCCGGAGAGGTAGCCGAGCACGAACGTGGCCGCGATGCCGACGATGATCGGTGTGCTGAGGTGGATCCAGTGCCGCTTCCACTCGCCCCGGTAGCGCTCGGTGGGGAAGAGGTAGCGCGCGACCAGCGAGCTGGGCTCGTCCTCCAGGGGCAGCACCCGGCGCGGGGCCATGCCGGAGGCGTCGACCCGGAGACCGGCCAACTCCTCCTCGGAGATCGGCTGCTCCGGATAGCCCTCCGGGTCACGCGCCCAGGCGCGACCGGAGCGACCCTCACCGGCGAAACCCGGTCCGTCGCCGAACGCGGCGTCGCCCGAGAGGGAGGGGCCGGCCCCGTAGCCGGGACCGGCGCCGTAGCCGGGACCGTCGTCCGGGTCGATCCGGGGGATCGGCTCGGTGTCGCGCTCCCGGCGTGCCCGGTCGGGATCGTCCGGGTCGAAGGGTGGACCGGAAGGGCTTCCCATGGCCGGCTAGGCGACCAGGTTGGTGAAGAAATCACCGAAGCCCTGCGCGATGTCCATGATGCCGCCACCGAGAGACTTGAACACGTCGGCCGCCGAGTTGGGTCGGTAGGCGACGAAGAAGATCAAGAATGCGATGCCGGCCCAGGTGAGGACCTTCTTGACCATAGCGGGCCATCCTCTCGCGCGGAGCCGGGTCCAAGTACCGCAGCGGCACCCAGAGTATCAGCATGGTGTCTTACCGTGAATATCTGCGTCCGTTCCCCGACTCGCCGGTGCCGGCCGGTCAGGCCTGCCCGTGCAGGTACGGGGACGGTGCGCCGTACACGAGCTCGGGCGGTGTCCACTCGGTGAGGTCGCACAGGACGACTTCTTCCGCGAGGAGGTGACCCGCGCTCGCCGGCCAGGCTATCGCATGGAGCCACATTCCCCGAGCCTCTCCGGCGTACGCGCTTCGATCCGTTTCGGACCGGACGAGCCACAGTGGAGTCGGATGGCCGGCCACCCGGATCTTCGCGTGCGGCACACGCTCCGGGTGACCAGGGCCGGGATCGGTCAGCGCCTCCTCGACCTGGGGTCCGGGATCGGGGCCGGGCAGTCCCGCGAAGCGGGAACCCAGGCCCACACCGGGCTCCTCGGCGACGAAGATGAGGTCGGCCGGTCCACCGTCGAGCGGCGCCGGGCCGGCGCAGGCGACCACCGTGGCCCGGATGCCGGCCCGTTCGTCGCCCGCCCAGGCCACGCCGGTCAGCGTCCAACCCGGTGGGAGCGGCCACGGACACCAGAGCGGCACGCCGGGCCGGTCGGGCGTGTCGCCGTCGGCGGCCACCCGCTCGACCACGCTCGCCATGATCTCGGAGCCGATGTGCTCCGGCACGTGCAGGGGCGGGACCGGGCCGCACCGCAGGCACCGGTACTCGCCGTGCATCAGGTCCGGCTCGCGTACCGGGCCCGCACATCTCGGACAACTCACCGCGACAGTCACGCCTTCACCGTCCCGCCGAGGCGGCGGGCCGTCAAGCGGGGCGGGCCGACGAACGTGGGATTTTCGCCCGGCGACACACCCGCGATCCGTCAGCCGGGCGGCGGCGGGCCGGCGTACGACCGGACCCAGGAGTGCATGGCGATGCCGCTGGCCACCCCCGCGTTGATCGAGCGGGTGGAGCCGTACTGGGCGATCGAGAACAACGCGTCGCAGGCCGTCCGGGCCACCGGTGACAGCCCCGGCCCCTCCTGGCCGAAGAGCAGCACGCAGCGGCGGGGCAGGACGGCGGTCTCCAGCGGCCGGGAGCCGGGCAGGTTGTCGATGCCGACCACCGGCAGCCGCTCCCCGGCCGCCCACGCGACGAACCCCTCGATCGTCGGGTGGTGCCGGACGTGCTGGTAGCGGTCGGTCACCATGGCGCCCCGGCGGTTCCACCGCCGGTGCCCGACGATGTGCACCTCGGCGGCGAGGAACGCGTTGGCGTTGCGGACCACGGTGCCGATGTTGAAGTCGTGCTGCCAGTTCTCGATCGCCACGTGGAAGTCGTGCCGCCGCCGGTCCAGGTCGGCCACCACGGCCTCGCGCCGCCAGTAGCGGTAGCGGTCCACCACGTTGCGCCGGTCGCCGGCGGCGAGCAGCTCCGGGTCGAGTCGCGGGTCGTCCGGCGGGTCACCGGTCCACGGCCCCACCCCCACGTCGAGCTGGTCGTCGGTCACGGTTGCCGAGCGTACGCACCCGGCGGCGCGCGCCGTCAGCGCAGGTCGAGCGCACCGGCCAACCGGTCCAGGAAACGCCGGTCGGCCGGGCTGGGCGCCGTCCCGCCGGCCCGGCACACCCGGGCGGCCACCGACTCCACCCACTGCCGGTACGCGGCGGAGTCGGCCGGGTCGGCCCGGCGGCGCAGCACGCGCACCGCGGCCCGGGCGGCGGCGAGCAGGTCGACCAGGTCGGTGAGGCGCTCGGCCCGGACGGCGGCCCCGTCGTGACGCGCGTAGATGGCGGTGACCACCGCGCGGATCAGATCACTGTCGAAGGCGCGGCCGGCGGCCACCGCGTCCAGGCCGGCCAGCCCGGCGGCGATCCCCCGTGGCGGGCGGCCGGGGCCGGGCGAGGCGGCGGCGACGAGGACCCGGCCGGGCAGGTCGGTCAACAGGTCCCATTCCGCCGCGGAGTAGGCGGCGGTGGTGAGCGGTGCGGCGCGGCGACCGGCAGAGGGCGGCTCTCCGGCGACGGAGTGGCTCATGGGGACCTCCAGCCAGAGCATATGCCCCGGAGGCCGGTCCGGGTCCCGTCCCCGGGGAACGGGACCGGGACCCGGTCGGCGGGGTGCCCGACTCAGCGCGGCTCGGGGAAGCTCGGGCGCTCCGGGTCGACGCCCTCCGGCACGGCGGCGGCCGCGTACTCCTGCTTCGGAACCATGACCTTGCGGCGGAAGACGCAGACCAGCGTGCCGTCCTGGTTGTAGCCGCGGGTCTCCACCGCGACCACGCCGCGGTCGGGCTTCGAGGCCGACTCGCGCTTGTCCAGCACCGTGGTCTCGCCGTAGATGGTGTCGCCGTGGAACGTCGGGGCGACGTGTCGCAGGGACTCGATCTCCAGGTTGGCGATCGCCTTGCCGCTCACGTCCGGCACGGACATGCCCAGCAGCAGCGAGTAGATGTAGTTGCCGACCACCACGTTGCGCTTGAACTGGGAGGCGGACCCGGCGTAGTGCGCGTCCAGGTGGAGCGGGTGGTGGTTCATGGTGAGCAGGCAGAAGAGGTGGTCGTCGTACTCGGTGACGGTCTTGCCCGGCCAGTGCCGGTAGACCGCGCCGACCTCGAACTCCTCGTAGTAGCGGCCGAACTGCATCCTGGTCCCTTCGACGGGCGGCGATGGAGTTCGGCACAGCATGCCTTACCGCTGGTTAAGGCAAGGGCCGGGGCGCTCGCGCGGTGGAAATGTCACACCGGGCGCCACCCGGGGGGAGACGCAATGAGCGGCGGGGCCCTCCCCGGCACCCGCCGCCCACGCTCTGATGTGAAAGATTCTGCCGTACGGGGCCAGGGTTCGACAGAGACCGGCGTCACATTTATCTTTTCGTAACAATACTGAGAGTTACTGGTCGCCTCCCCCTAAGCGATCTCCGCAGGCCGGATCACCGCTTGTCAGCACGCAAATTACCGATTCGTAGCGGCAACACAGCGTGATCTCCTTGGAAACGCTCCCATCACGTCCCGTCACGCAAATGCGTCCTGCACTTGCGATCCGCACGATCTTGCGAACAGATAAGGTTCGATGTGTTGGAGGACACGTCCGGAGCGGCCGGCGTTTCGTCGCGCAGGTCACGGGAATTCTCACGGACCGACCCTGGTTCCACCGGACGTACGGCAATCCGCGGTGATCGGAGAGAGCACATGGCAACGGTTGAGCTGACCACGGCCAACTTCGACGAGGTGACCAGCCGGGACGGCATCGTCCTGCTCGACTTCTGGGCGGACTGGTGCACTCCGTGCAAGCGCTTCGCGCCTGTCTACGAGCGCTCCTCGGAGAAGCACCCGGAGATCGTCTTCGGCAAGGTCGACACCGAGGCGCAGCAGGAGCTGGGGGCCAAGTTCAACATCAGCTCCATCCCGACCGTGATGGCGATCCGCGACGGCGTCATCGTGTTCGCCCAGCCGGGCGCGCTGCCCGAGTCGGCGCTGGAGAACCTCATCGAGCAGGTCGAGCAGCTGGACATGGACGACGTCCGCAAGAAGCTGGCCGAGCACAAGCACTGAGCACGGCGCGTCTTCCGCCGCCGGCCGGGCCCGTTCGCGGGACCGGCCGGCGGCGTTTCGCGTACCGGGGTGACCGGCGGGACGGGCAGTGGGAAATGGCCGACTGAGGGACAGTTCCGGACGGTTCACTCCCGTATCGTCACGGCCTGATGGAGACCTTGACCGCGCGCGGGCGTGCCGTCCGGCTCGGCGCCACCCTGCTCGGGATGGCGCTGCTCCTGCTCGGCACCGTGCACGGCACGGACGACGACTTCCCGTTCGGGCCGTTCCGGATGTATTCCACCTCCGACCCGCCGGACGCGCCGGCCCCCGACACCCGGGTCGAGGGTGTCGACGAGAGCGGCGCCGTGGTCCCGCTCGGCCAGGACGCCACCGGCATCCGCCGCGCCGAGATCGAGGGCCAGCAGGACCGGTACGCCGCCGATCCCAGCCTGCTGCGCACCGTCGCCGAGGCGTACGCGGAACGCCATCCCGGCGCACCGGCGCTGGTGGAGGTGCGCATCGTGGTCCGCCTGCACGACATCCGGGGCGGACGCCCGACCGGCGAGTGGACCGATCGCACGGCCGTACGCTGGGACACCGCCGGATGACCGGCTGGCTCACCGAGGCGGTGCCGCGCGGCCGGATCGCCGCGTTCCGCACGCTCGTCTACCTCTTCGTCGCCGCCGACCTGGTCGTCTTCACCCCCTGGGTCCGCACCCGCGTCGACGTGCCCGGCGACCTCTACCAGCCGCTGCTCGTCGGCCGGCTGCTCCCGCTGCCCACGCCCACCCCCGCCCTGGTCGGCGTGGTCTTCTGGGTGCTGCTGGTGGCCGCGCTGCTGGCCGCGACCGGCCGCGCGCCGCGGCTGCTCGGCTGGACGGTCTTCGCGCTCTACTTCGAGTGGATGATCGTGGCGATGAGCTACGGCAAGGTCGACCACGACAGGTTCGGGCTCCTGGTGGCGCTGGCCGCGCTGCCCACCGCCGGCCGGGCCCGGCACGGCGACCCGACCCGCACCGAGGCGGGCGGCTGGGCGCTGCGGGTCACCCAGATCGCGGTCATCTGCACCTACTTCCTGGCCGCCTGGGCGAAGTTCCGCTTCGGCGGCCTCGACTGGGCCACCGGCTCGGTGCTGGCCCGGGCGATCATCCGCCGCGGCACCGACTTCGCCGACCTGATCGCGCAGGTGCCGCACCTGCTGATCGTGGCCCAGTTCGGCATCCTGGCGTTCGAGCTGCTCAGCCCGCTGGTGTTCGTGCTGCCCGCGCGGTGGCGGACGGCCGTGGTGGGCTTCTTCTACTCGTTCCACCTGGTGACCGTCGCGACCATCACCATCTCGTTCGCGCCGCACCTGGTGGCGATGACCGCGTTCCTGCCGCTGGAGAAGGTCCGCCCGGTGGCGGTCGCCCGCCGCCTGCGCCGCCGCCCCACCCCACCCCCGCCGTCCTCCCCACCCGCCACGGTGATCAAGGAGTTCGCGTCTCCGCAGAGATCGACGCCGACCCAAACTCCTTGATCACGCCGCAGTGGGGCCGGGGTTGGGGCCGCGTGGGAGTGGGCGGTCAGGGGGTGGGGTCGGGGCGGCCGGTCGGGCCGTAGAGGCGCTCGCGGGCCTCCTGGGGCAGGGCGCACGCGGCGGTGCCGCCGGGCAGCCGGTGCCGGTTGCGGGCCACCCAGCGGTACGCGGGCCAGGCCGCGACGCGTACCGGCGGCAGCCGCAGCCCACCCCCGGCGAGGCGCCAGAGCGGCCCGCTGTCGCCGAGCAGCCGCGCGATGGCGTCCGGCCCGGCGGCCCGGGAGCCGTCGGCGCCCACCCACTGCACCGCCTCCTCGCACTCGGCCTCGGTCAGGCCCAGTGCCGCCAGGTCGGCGAACTGCCACGGGACCACCCGGGCCCCGGTGGGGATACGACGTTCGATGAACTGCGCGCAGCGGGTGCAGAACGCGCAGTCGCCGTCGTACACGAAGGTCGACGTCTCCATGCGTCCATCCTGCACCCGTGCCGGCCGCGACGGCGCGCGGTGTCCGGCGCGTCACTTGCGCTTGGTTCGTACACGTGTTCGAATGAACGCCATGCGCTGGGACAACCTCTCCGCTCCCCCGGACGAGGGGACTCCTGACCGGGCAGCGCCAGCGGCTCCACCCCTGCCGCTGGCGCTGCCCCACGCGGTCGTCCGCACGTTCGACACCCCCGACTTCGCCGGCATGACGTTCTACGAGGTGCAGGCCAAGTCGATCATCAACCGGGTGCCCGGTCAGTCGCGCGTGCCGTTCGAGTGGACGATCAACCCCTACCGTGGCTGTTCCCACGCCTGCACCTACTGTCTGGCCGGCGACACGCCGATCCTGATGGCGGACGGGCGCACCCGGCCGATCAGCGAGCTGACGCCCGGTGACCGGATCTACGGCACCCAGCGGCGCGGCGCCTACCGGCACTACGTCGTCACCACCGTGCTCGACGCCTGGTCGACGGTGAAGCGGGCCTACCGGGTCACCCTGGCCGACGGCACCACGCTGGTGGCCAGCGGCGACCACCGTTTCCTCACCGAACGCGGCTGGAAGCACGTCACCGGCGGCATGCGCGGCGGCGGGCGGCGCCCGCACCTGACCACCCGCAACCGCCTGCTCGGCACCGGCCGGTTCGCCGTTCCGCCGAAGCGTTCCACCGACTACCACCGGGGTTACCTGCACGCGCTGGTCCGCGACGCCGACCGACGCCGGATGCCACGGCACGAGGCGGAGGCCGACGGCCCGCGTCTCCGCTTCCGGCTGCGCACCGTCGAGGCGGAGGCGCTGGAGCGGGCCGAGCGGTTCCTCGCCGACACCGGGGTCGACGTCGAGCGGACGACCGGGCGACCGGCCCGCCGGTTGACCACCCTGCGCACGGTGGGGCCGGTCCGGGCCGAGGTCGTCGCCGCGCTGGTCCGACCACCCGACGAGCCGACCGACGACTGGCGGCACGGCTTCCTGGCCGGCATGTTCGACGCCGCCGGCAGTTGCCGCCGGGGCGTGTTCCGGATCGGCGTCACCGACGACGAGAGCCGGCGCCACACGGTCGAGGCGCTCGACCGGCTCGACTTCCGGTGGGCGCTCGACGATGCCGGCAACCGCAACGGGGGCCTCCAGATCCGGCTGACCGGCGGCCTGCCGGAGCGGCTGCGTTTCTTCCACCTGACCGATCCGGCGGTCACCGACCGCCGCTCGATCAAGGGCACGGCGCTCAAGTGCGCGGCGCGGCTCCAGGTGACATCCATCGAGGACCTCGGGCTGGAGCTGCCGCTGTGGGACATCACCACCGGCACCGGCGACTTCATCGCCAACGGGGTGGTCAGCCACAACTGCTTCGCCCGCAACACCCACACCTACCTCGACCTGGACGCCGGGGCCGACTTCGACCGCAAGGTGATCGTCAAGGTCAACGCCGGCGAGCTGGTCCGGCGCGAGCTGGCCGCCCCACGCTGGCGGGGCGCGCACGTCGCCATGGGCACCAACGTGGACTGCTACCAGCGGGCCGAGGGGCGCTACCGCCTCATGCCGCCGATCCTGGCGGCGCTGCGCGACTTCGCCAACCCGTTCTCGATCCTGACCAAGGGCACCCTGCTGCTGCGCGACCTGCCCCTGTTGCGCCAGGCCGCCGAGGTCACCCGGGTCGGGCTGTCCTACTCGGTGGGTTTCGTGGACGAGACGCTCTGGCGCCTGGCCGAGCCGGGCACGCCGAGCCCGCGCCGCCGGTTGGACGCGGTCCGCCGGCTCACCGACGCCGGCTTCCCGGTCGGCGTGCTGATGGCCCCGGTCCTGCCCGGCCTCAGCGACGACGAGGAGTCGATCGACGCCACCGTCGCGGCGATCGCCGCCGCCGGGGCCGTCGACGTGACGCCGCTGCCCCTGCACCTGCGCCCCGGCGCCCGGGAGTGGTACGCGCGCTGGCTGGCCCGCGAGTTCCCCCACCTGGTGCCCCGCTACCGCCAGCTCTACCAGGCCGGGGCGTACGCGCCGCAGGCGTACCAGCGGGAGGTGACCGCGCGGGTCCGGATGGCGGCCCGCCGGCACGGGCTGCACCGCGGTGAGGTCGGCGACAACCGGCGGCTGCCCGACACCACGCCACCGACACCGGCCGCCGAACAGCTCGCCCTGCTGTGACCGGGCGGGCGGGTTAGTCTCGGTGAATGCGGTCCGCCCAGCAGCTCCTCGCCGACTCCGCCGTGATCGCCGTCGTCGGGGCCTCCCGTGATCCGGGCAAGGCCGCGCACCGCGTGCCGCTGGAGATGCAGCGGCACGGGTGGCGGATCATCCCGGTGAACCCGACCGTCGACGAGTTGTTCGGCGAGAAGGCATATCCGACGCTTGCCGACATCCCGCACCCGGTCGATCTGGTGGACGTGTTCCGCCCGGCGCGGGACGCGGTCGAGGTGGTCCGACAGGCGGTGGCGGTCGGCGCGCCGGCGGTCTGGTTGCAGCTCGGGATCGTCTCCGCCGAGGCGCGCGAGATCGCCGAGGCGGCCGGCATCGACTACGTCGAGGACAGGTGCCTCATCGTGGAGCGGGCGGCGGGCGGCCTGACCCGGCGCGGCTGACCGTTTCGACAGGCGGCGCCCGCCGACACCTTGCCGCCGACCCCGTCGCGCGTCGGCCGAAGCGTTGAGAGGGGGCCCCCTTCTCTACCGGAAACGTTAAGAGGGGGCCCGTCCTTCAGAGCTTGTACTGCTTGAGCAGGCCGCGGGAGATGATGGTCTTCTGGATCTCCGAGGTGCCCTCGCCGATCAGCAGGAACGGGGCCTCCCGCATCAGGCGCTCGATCTCGTACTCCTTGGAGTAGCCGTAGCCGCCGTGGATGCGGAACGCCTCCTGGACCACCTCGGCGCAGTACTCCGAGGCGAGCAGCTTGGCCATGCCGGCCTCGACGTCGTTGCGCTGGCCGGCGTCCTTGAGCCGCGCCGCGTTGACCATGAGCGCGTGCGCGGCCTCGATCTTGGTGCCCATCTCGGCGAGCTTGAACGCGATCGCCTGGTGCCGGGCGAGCGGCTGGCCGAACGTCTTGCGCTGCTGGGCGTACGCGACGGCCAGCTCGAACGCGCGGATCGAGATGCCGCAGGCGCGGGCCGCCACGTTGACCCGGCCGACCTCGATGCCGTCCATCATCTGGTAGAAGCCACGGCCGACCTGCTCCTCGCCGCCGAGCACGGCGGAGGCGGGGACGGCGACGCCGTCGAGCACCATCTCGGTGGTCTCGACGCCCTTGTACCCCATCTTGTCGATCTTGCCGGGGATGGTCAGGCCGGGCGCGGTCTCGCCGAAGCCGGGCTCCTTCTCCAGCAGGAACGTGCTCATGTTGCCGTAGACCGAGTCGGCCCCGGTGTCGGTCTTGACCAGGGTGGCCACCACCGAGGAGTACGCGCCGTTGGTCAGCCACATCTTCTGGCCGTTGAGCACGAAGGTGTCGCCGTCGCGGACCGCCTTCGACTTGATCGCCGAGACGTCCGAGCCGCACTCCGGCTCCGACATGGAGAACGCGCCCCGCACCTCGCCGGTGGCCATCTTCGGCAGCAGGCGGGCCTTCTGGTCGGCCGAGCCGTGCTGCGAGACCAGGTACGCAACGATGAAGTGCGTGTTGACGATGCCGGAGATCGACATCCAGCCCCGGGACAGCTCCTCGACCACCAGCGCGTAGGTCAGCAGCGACTCGCCGAGACCGCCGTACTCCTCGTCGATGGTGAGGCCGAACAGCCCCATCTCGCGCATCCCGTCGAGGATGTCGGTCGGGTACTCGTCGGCGTGCTCCAGCCGCTGGGCGTGCGGAATGATCTCCTTGTCGGCGAACTCCCGGACCGTTTCCAGGATCGACCGCTGCACATCGGTCAGGCCGGGCGTCTGGGCGAGTCGGGCCATCTCAGCCTCCGGGGTCGGCGCATTACTCATGGGTAACTGAACGCTCGGTCAGTATCGGCCCCGCAACCGGCCGCGCCAAGGTGACCAGTCCACACAACCGCTGTGAAAAGGTTCACCGCTGCGGGTAGCGTCCGCAAGAGAAAGGGCGGTTGACCTGCGGATCCGAGGGGGCCGGCGTGACCGACGAGCAGCCACCGTCGCCGTACGAGCCGCCGGACCGCGGCCAGCCGCACGGGCCACAACCGCCGTACGGGCACCAGCCGCAGTGGGGACAGCAGCCGCCGTACGCCCCGCAGCCGCCCTACGGCCAGTACGGCCCGCCCGGCGAGGGCCCGCGCCCGCGCGGCGGCCCCAACGTGCTCGCCATCCTGTCGCTGGTCTTCGCGTTCGTCTTCGCGCCCGCCGGCATCGTCTGCGGCCACCTGGCCAAGCGGCAGATCCGGCAGACCGGCGAGGAGGGCGACCAGCTCGCCACCTGGGGGCTGATCCTCAGCTACGTCTTCACCGCGCTCGGCCTGCTGGTCTGTTGCGGCTGGATCGGGCTGGCGATCTGGGCCAACGCCGACAACAACGGCTACTGACGCGTCAGCGGAACTGCGCCTCCCGGACGCTGTTGCCGCCGTCGACCACCAGCATCTGCCCGGTGATGTACGACGCGGCCGGTGAGCAGAGGAACGCGATCGCGGCGGCCACCTCGTCCGGCAGGCCGGGCCGGCCCACCGGCGTGCCGAGCCCCTGCTTGATCTCGGCCATGGTGGACGCGGCGGTGTGGATGATGCCGGGCGCCACCGCGTTCACGGTCACCCCGTCGGCGATCATCTCCATCGCCAGCGCCCGGGTCAGCCCCACCACGCCGGCCTTGGCCGCCGCGTAGCCCGCCTCGGTGGGCAGCGCGTTGACCGGACCGGCGGTGGCGGCCAGGTTGACGATCCGCCCCCAGCCGCGTTCCGACATCCCGTTGATGAACGCGCGACTGCACAGGAACGCGGTGGTCAGGTTGCGGTCGATCTCGCCGCGCCACTCGTCGTAGGTCAACTGGGCCACCGGCCGCAGCACCTCCGGGCTGGCCCGGCTGGCCAGGCCCGCATTGTTGACCAGCACCTCGACGTCGCCGAGCTGCTCGGCCACCGCGTCGGCGAGCGCGCCCACCTCCGACTCGTCGGTGAGGTCGGCGACGAAACCGGTGACCCCCAGCTCCTCGGCGCGGTCGTGGATCCGTCGGGTGGTCGACACGATCGCCACCCGGGCGCCCAGGTCGGCCAGCCGGCGCGCGGTCGCGTACCCGATGCCGTCCGCGCTGCCCGCGCCGGTCACCAGCGCGACCCGGCCGTCCAGCCGCATGGTGGCCGGCTCCGGGAGCGGCGCGGCCCGTTCCTGGTCGGCGGCGCCCGCCGGCTCCCCGGCGCGCGGGCGGCGCACCGACCCCGGCCGGCTCGTGTCCCGTCGCGACCGACCCCCACGCGCGTCAAGTGCCATGTCGAGGATCCTGCCCGCTGTGGACCTTCCGGGCAATGCGGCACCCGGAAAGGGGGTGCTCCGGGTTTTCCGGTGGTGGCTACCCTGACCCGGACCACGTACCTGGAGATGATCAGATGAGCTATCCCCCGCCGCCCGGTGGCTGGCACGACCCCTCGGCCGGGCCGCAGTCGAGCCCGCCGGTCGACCCCTACGCGCCCGAGGACCCGTACGCGGTCGGGAAGTCGCCCTACGCGCCCCCGCCCGGCGACCCGTACGCGGCGCCCGGCTACCCGCCGGCCGGCTACCCGCAGCCGGGCGCGTACCCGCCGCCCGGCGCGTACCCCGGCTACGCGCCGCCGGCGAGCCGAACGAACACGCTGGCCATCGTGGCGCTGGTGCTCTCGCTGGTCGGCTTCACGTCGTGCATCACCGCGCCGATCGGCGCGATCATGGGGCACGTGGCCCAGCGGCAGATCCGGGAGACCGGCGAGCAGGGCGAGGGGATGGCGAAGGCGGCCATCATCGTCGGCTGGATCCTCACCGCCCTGCTGGTCGCCGGCATCATCTTCTACATCGTGATGATCGCGATCGCCATCAACTCGGACAGCTCCACCAACTACTGACGCGACCGGGCCGCCCCGCGCGGGGCGGCCCGGCGCGCGGTCACGCCGAGGGCGGGGTGAACGAGGAGGTACGCGTCATCCCGGCGGCCCGGCCCTTGGCCGAGATCACCAACGCCATCTTCCGGGACGCCTCGTCGATCATCTCGTCGCCGAGCATCACCGCGCCCAGCTTCCCGCCCGCCTCGGACGTGTAGTAGTCGTACGCGTCGAGGATCAGCTCGGCGTGGTCGTAGTCGGCCTGCGCCGGCGAGTAGACCTCGTTCGCGGCGTCGATCTGGCCCGGGTGCAGCACCCACTTGCCGTCGAAGCCCAGCGCGGCCGAGCGCTTCGCCACCTCGCGGAACGCGTCGGTGTCGCGGATCTGGAGGAACGGGCCGTCGATGGCCTGCTTGTCGTGCATCCGGGCGGCCATCAGGATGCGCATCAGGATGTAGTGGTAGGGATCGCCCGGGTAGTCCGGGATCAGCGCGCCGACCACCAGCGACTTCATGTTGATCGAGGCCATGAAGTCGGCCGGGCCGAAGATGATCGTCTCGACCCGGGGCGAGGCGGCGGCGATGGCGTCCACGTTGACCAGGCCGGCGGCGTTCTCGATCTGCGCCTCGATGCCGATCCGGCCGACCTCCAGCCCGAGCGTCTTCTCGATCTGCGTGAGCAGCAGGTCCAGCCAGTGCACCTGCTCGGCGTTCTGCGCCTTCGGCAGCATGATGCAGTCCAGGTTCGCCCCGGCGCCCTCGACCACCTCGATGACGTCCCGGTAGGTCCACGGCGTGGTCAGGTCGTTCACCCGGACCACGCGGGTCTTGCCGGCCCAGTCCCCGTCGTTCAGCGCGGCCACGATGTTCTTGCGCGCGTCCGGCTTGGCCAGCGGGGCGACCGCGTCCTCCAGATCCAGGAAGACCTGGTCGGCGGGGAGGCCCTGGGCCTTGCCGAGCATCTTGACGCTGGACCCGGGAACCGCCAGGCAGGACCGGCGGGGGCGACCGACAGCGGTCATGGATGCGCTCCTATCAGCGTCCGGCGGCAGCACGCGACGCGGCGGTGGAAGTCGGAACTTAACGATCCCAAAGGACGGGGCTACGTCACGGTAACCTCGTGCCGTGACCGGGGTGAATGGACCTGTGGAAGATCTCACTGAGCGTCGGATCGTGGTGCTGACCGGCGCGAGTTCGGGCATCGGGCTGGCCGCCGCCGTCGAGCTGGCCCGCCGCGGTGACCAGGTGGTGCTGGTCGGTCGGGACCCGGCCCGGCTGCGCGCCGCCGGCGAGCGGGTGCGCGAGTCCAGCGGCGAGCAGCCGGAGCTGTTCCGCTCCGACTTCGCCGTGCTCGACGACGTACGCGGGCTCGCCGAGCGGCTGCGCGCGAACTACGACCGGATCGACGTGCTGGCCAACAACGCCGGCGCGATCGTGCTCGAACCGGTCACCACGGTCGACGGCTTCGAGCTGAGCATGCAGGCCAACCACCTCGCCCCGTTCCTGCTCAGCAACCTGCTGGCCGACCGGGTGCGCCGGATGGTGGTGACCGCCTCCAACGCGCACCGCAGCGGCGTGCTCGACCCGGACGACCTCAACGCCACGCTGCGCCACTACCGGCCGTTCCGCGCGTACGGCACCAGCAAGCAGGCGAACATCCTGTTCACCGCCGAGGCGGCGCGGCGCTGGCCACGGGTGCGGTCGTACGCGTTCCACCCCGGCGTGGTGAGCACCCGGTTCGGCAACGAGAGCCGAGTGGTGGCGCTCGGCATGCGGCTGCTGCCGTTCCGCACCCCGGAGAAGGGCGCGGAGACGCTGGTCTGGCTCGCCGGCCGGGACCCGTCCCGGCTGATCGACGGCGGCTACTACGCCGACCGCAGGCCGCACCGGCCGCGCCCCTGGGCGGCCGACCCGGCGCTGGCGGCCCGGCTCTGGACGGCCAGCGCCGAGGCCGTCGGTCTCGCCGGCTGAGGGACCGCGCCGACCGGCCGGGCCGCCGCGGGACACCGCGCCGGTCGGCCGGCTGGGACACTCGACGCCATGACGACGGGGAACGAGGTCCTGCTGGTCGCGCTGGTCGACCTGAGCGCCGACGCCGACGCCGGCCGGCGCTACGAGGACGCGGTGCTGGCGCTGCTCGACCGGCACGGCGGGCGGCTGGAGCGACGGTTGCGCACCGGGGACGGGGAGACCGAGGTGCACGTGATCCGGTTCGCCGCCCGCGACGGGCTCGACGCGTTCCTGGTCGACCCGGAGCGCGCCGCGCTCCGGGCGGAGCTGGGCGACGCCGCCCCCACCACCCGCGTGCTGGAGGTCCACGACGTCTGAGGCGTCACTGCGACACGTGCACCGGGACGCTCGTCACCACCACGCCGGGCAGCGCCCGCAGCGCGGCGCGCAGCCGCTGCTCGGCGCGGCTGTGCAGCAACCGGTGCCGACGCCGGCGCAGCACCACCTCCGGCACGATCACGGTGAGCGTCAGCTCCGGGCCGGCGGCGTGCAGCGCCTCCAGGTAGTGCGCCAGCGGCCCGATCACCGACCGGTACGGCGACACGATCGTCTCCAGCCGCAGGTGGTCGCCCCAGGCCCGCCACTGGTCCCGGAACCGGTCCGCCTCGGCCTCCTCCGGCGCGATGTGCACGGCCAGCGTCGGCCGGCCCAGCGAGGCCGCGTACGCCAGCGCGCGCAGCGAGGCCCGGTTCAGCCGGGCCACCGGCACGATCACCAGGTGGCGTACCTGCTGGGGCAGTTCCTCGCCCTCGGCGGAGCCGGCCGGGCCGGGCGGCGCCCCGGGCGGCGGCGGGTGCAGCGCCAGCGCCCGGTGCAGCGTGGCGTAGTGCCGGTGGATCCGGCGGAACAGCAGCACCAGCAGCGGCACCGCGACCACCACCACCCAGGCGCCCTCGGTGAACTTGGCGACCGCGGCGGTCAGCAGCACCAGCCCGGAGAGCGTCGCGCCGACCGCGTTCACCGCGAGCCGGCGCCGCCAGCCCCGCCCGCGCCGGCGTCGCCAGTGCACCACCATCCCGATCTGCGACAGCGTGAACGCGAGGAAGACGCCGACCGCGTAGAGCGGGATCAGCGTCTGGGTGTGCCCACCGAAGGCGACGAAGACGGCCGCCGCGGCGAGCGCGAGCGCGACCAGCCCGTTGCTGAACGCCAGCCGGTCACCCATGTGCAGGAAGCGGCGCGGCGCGTGCCCGTCCCGGGCCATGAAGAACAGCAGCCGGGGGAAGTCGTTGAACGCGGTGTTCGCGGCCAGCAGCAGGATCAGCGCGGTGGTGGCCTGGAGGATCGCGTACCCCGGGCCGGTGGGGAACGTGACGCGGCCGAGCTGGGACAGCACGGTCTCGTCCGCGCGGGGCACCAGGCCGTCGAGGTGGATCAGCCCGACCAGGCCGGCGAAGAGCGTGACCAGCATGGCGACCATCCAGCCCAGCGTGGTGCGGGCGTTGCGCCACTCGGTCGGGCGGAACGCCGGCACCGCGTTGGAGACCGCCTCGATGCCGGTCATCGACACCGCGCCGGAGGAGAACGCGCGCAGCACCAGTAGCAGCCCCAACCCCTCCGCGGCGGGCACCGTCGGCGGCGGCACCGGCGCGAAACCCCGCGCCGCGGCCTTCGCGTAGCCGACCGCCAGCACCGCGAGGACCACCACCACGAACGCGTACGTGGGCAGCACGAAGATGTTGCCGGCGGTGCGTACGCCCCGCAGGTTGCCGGCGAGCAGCACGGCGATCACCAGCACCCCGAGCGGCACGGTCCACCTGGTGAACCCGGGCAGCGCCGAGGTGACCGCGTGCACGCCGGCGGCCACCGACACCGACACGGTCAGCACGTAGTCGAGCATCAGCCCGGCCGCGGCGGCCAGTCCCGCCGTACGCCCCAGGTTGTCCCCGGCCACGAGGTACGACCCGGCGCCGTGCGGATAGGCCGGGATGGTCTGC
Source organism: Micromonospora sp. AKA38 (assembly GCF_027925725.1). NCBI lineage: Bacteria > Bacillati > Actinomycetota > Actinomycetes > Micromonosporales > Micromonosporaceae > Micromonospora > Micromonospora sp. AKA38. The sequence continues at coordinate 223,910 of NZ_BNEI01000007.1, forward strand.
CGGTAGGAGAGCCCGACCGCGACCATCAGCACCGCCAGCAGCGCGGCCAGCGGCAACGCCAGCCCGAGCGCGGCACCACCGGCCAGCACCAGCACGGCGAGCATCGCCTCCGGCCCGTACGCGACGGAGCTGAGCAGGTCCGAGGAGAGCACCGGCAGCGCGACCAGCTTGCGCATCCGCTCGTAGAGCACGGAACTGCTGGCCAGCGGCGGGCCGAGCAGGGTCCGGCGGACCCGGGCCACCGCCCGGCCGGCCCGGTTGCCGGGCAGGTACGCCGGTCCGGTGGCGACCAGTTCGTCCGGTTGCGCCACGTCGAACAGGTCGATCGGGGCCAACCGCCCGAACCGGGTGGGTCGGGGAGACTGCCCGCGCCGGCCGAGCGTCGGGTCGACGGGCAGGTCGCCGGCCTCCCGGGGGCCGTGCCAGCGCGTGCCGAGCCGGCCGAGCGCGGCCCGCTCCTCGGCGTCGAGCGGCGGGAACTCGGCCGACGGCGTGACCACGGTGCCCGACTCCGCCGCGTCGTCCCGCTCTGCCTCCACTCCCGCACTGTCGTGCACCGCGGCCGCTCCGGTGGCCGGTTCGGCGACAGTTCGGCCCGGGGAGCGCCGGAACGCGCATGATCGGAGCCGTGCACACCGCTGGACACCGCCCGCCGCTCGACACGCTGACCGTCGGCGCGCTCGCGCTGGCCGTCGCCGCCGTCTCGTCGTCCGCGCCGCTGGTGGCGTTCGCCGCCGCGCCGGCCCTGGCTGTCGCGTTCTGGCGCAACATGTTGTCGGTGGCGGTGCTCGGTCCGGTCGCGGTGACCCGTCGACGGGCCGAACTCCGGGCGCTCCTGGTCGGGCCGGGCCGTCGGGAGGGGCTGTACTGCGTGCTCTCCGGGGTGGCGCTGGCCGCCCACTTCGCCACCTGGATGCCGAGCGCGAAGCTCACCTCGGTCGCGGCGGCTACCGCGCTGGGCGCGACGCAGCCGGTCTGGCAGGGGCTGATCGCCCGCTGGCAGGGGCATCGGCTGCCGGCGGCGGTCTGGGCCGGCATCGCGGTGGCGGTGCTCGGCGCGGCGCTCGCCACCGGCGCCGACGTCGCCGTCTCCGGCCGGGCGTTCGCCGGCGACCTGCTGGCCGTGGCCGGCGGCATGTTCGCGGCCGTCTACACCGCCCTCGGCGAACGTGCCCGGGCCAGCGTCAGCACCACCGGCTACACCACCGTCTGCTACGGCGTGTGCGCGCTGATCCTGCTGGTGGTCTGCCTGGTCGGCGGCGTACGCCTGCACGGCTACGACGGCGGGACGTGGCTGGCCATCCTCGGCCTGGTGGCCGGCGCCCAGCTCCTCGGGCACTCGATGTTCAACTACGCGCTGCACCGGGTCTCCGCCACCACGGTCAGCGTGCTGATCCTGCTGGAGGCGCCCGGCGCGGCGCTGATCGGCTGGGTCTGGCTGGGTCAGCTACCCCGGCCGCTGGCCCTGCCCGGGCTGGCGCTGCTGCTGGTGGGCGTCGCCGTGGTCGTGCTCGGGGGCGCGCGGGCCGGCCGCCGCGCCGCGCCGGTCCCGGTGCCGGTCGACCCGCCGCCGCTGCGGGACTGACCGCCGCCCCCTACGTTCCGTGGCGGGTCAACGGCGGCGGGTCAACGGCAGCGGGTCAGCGGCGGCGGACGCGGTGCAGGCGGAACGGCTTGCGGACGGCTCGGACCACGGACGCCGGGCGCGGCTGTTCGGTCAACGGGCCGTCCGGCAGGTCGGTGCCGCTCACCGCCGTGCCGGCCGGCGTGAGCCGGTTAAGCGCGCAGCCCTCGGCCGCCCACCGGGCCACCAGCTCGGTGGCCGAGCCGGACGCGTTGAGCCGCTTCGCCGCCACCAGCGGCGCGACGGTGTCCCACTCCTCGGTGCCCGGCCGGAGCCGACCCACCCGCGCCGGCCAGCTCACGATCCGCCCGCCGTGGTCGCCGCGCAGCGTCACCTCGGCCGCCTCGGTGTCGGCCAGCCCAGGCGCCGCCTGCTCGCCGGGGCCGGTCACCACCAGCAACGCGCCGTCCAGCGGCAGGCACCACAGCGCGTACGCCGGGCCGTCGCCGACGCCGACCCAACAGACGGCGGCCTTCTTCACCGCCTCGTCCACCAACGGCAGGCTCACCCGTTCGTCCACCTCGTCGCTCACCCGCCCATCCTCCCGCATTACCACCGCCGGATGGGTTCCTCGGAGCGGGCGGGCTCGCACGGGAGACCTCACCTACGGCGCTACCAACTTGATGGCGTCGACGGGTCACCGCTACCCGGTCGCCAGCAGCCGATGCCGGTTCACGGGACCGGTGAACCGTTCACGCCATCAAGTTCGTAGGCGCGGCGGACTGCTCCTTCCTGCGCACCGACAGCGCCGGCGCCCCCGCACATGGCCCGCCGCCGGAGACGGCTCAACCGTCAACGGGCCGCTCAGCCGACGAAGGGCGGGACGGTGATCTCGCCGCGGGCCACCGGCACCACCTGACCGGAGACGGTCGCGCCGACCGCCGTCCCGCCGGCCGCGGTCACGGTGCAGGCCAACGACGAGGGCCGGTGGATCTCGATGCCCTGGCGCACCGCGTACGGCGTCCGACCCTCGCCCGGCAGCAGGCCGCTGGCGACCAGCCAGACGCCCAGCCCGAGCGCGGCCGAACCGGTCGCCGGGTCCTCCGGGACGCCGATCCCGGGCACGAAGACCCGGGCGTGCGCGGTTTGCGACTCCGGGTCCCAGGAGAAGAGGCTGACGTGCTCGACGCCGTACCGCTCCGCCGCCGCCGTGTTCAGTCGCGCCCGGGCCACCGCGTCGGGGCGTACCGGAAGGTAGGGGAACTCCAGGCCGCACCCGGCGACGCGCGGCGGTGGCCCGGCGTGGTCGGCCGCGGTGAGCCCGACGATCTCCAGCAGCGGCTCCGGGTCGAGTTCCGGGCCGAGCGTCGGGGTGCCCCCGGTCAGCGTCGCTCCGGTGGGGGTCACCTCGACCGGCAGCACGCCGGCGCCGCATTCCTGGGTGACCCGGCCCACCTCGAAGAGGCCGCGCCGGCCGGCGGTCACCGCGGCGCCCACGCTGGGGTGCCCGGCGAACGGCAGCTCGTCGGTCGGGGTGAAGATGCGGGCCCGGTAGGTGGCGCCGGCCTGGGTGGGCGCCAGCACGAAGACCGTCTCGGACAGGTTGAACTCCAGCGCGAGCGCCTGCATCTGTTCGGTGGCCAGCGCTTCCGCGCCGAACACCACGGCCAGCGGGTTGCCGGCGAACGGGCGGTCGGTGAAGACGTCCACGATCTCGTAGGCCAAGGTCGACATGCTGTTAGAGAGTAGGCCCTTAGGCTGGTGCCCGTGAGCACGCCGAACCGGGTCTACATCGCTCGACTCGCCGGAGTCGCCGTCTTCGACCCGAACGGCGACCAGGTGGGCCGCGTCCGCGACGCGGTCGCCCGAATGCGTCCGACCCAGCGACCGCCGGAGGTGGTGGGGCTGGTCGCCGAGATGCCCATGCGGCGCCGCATCTTCCTCTCCATCAACCGGATCACCTCGATCGACCCGGACGCCGTGGTGCTCGGCAGCGGCACGCTCAACCTGCGCCGGTTCGAGAAACGACCGAACGAGCTGCTGGTGCTCCAGGAACTGCTCGACCGGCGGGTCCAGCTCGACAGCGGGCCGACCGGCTCGGTGGTGGACGTGGCCATGGAGCACAGCCGCGGCGGCGAGTGGGCGCTGACCCGGGTCGCCGTCCGCGAGCAGACCGGCCGGCTCACCCGCCGTGGCCACCTGCACCAGGTCGAGTGGGACCGGGTCCGCGGCCTCGGCGTCGTGGGCGACAACAACCGGGGTACGGCCAACCTGCTCGCCGTGCTGGAGGACATGCGCCCGGCCGACCTGGCCAACGCGCTCCAGGACCTGCCCGACGCCCGGCGCAACGAGGTGGCCGCCGCGCTCGACGACGAGCGTCTCGCCGACGTGCTCAGCGAGCTGCCCGAGCGCGACCAGGTGGAGATCCTGGCCGCCCTGGACCGGGAACGGGCCGCCGACGTACTCGAGGAGATGGACCCGGACGACGCCGCCGACCTGCTCAACGAGCTGCCCCCGCCGGAGCAGGACGTGCTGCTCGACCTGATGGAGCCGAACGAGGCCGATCCGGTGCGCCAACTGCTGCGCTACGCCTCGGGCACCGCCGGCAGCGTGATGACCTCCGAGCCGGTGATCCTGCCACCGGACGCCACCGTCGCCGAGGCCCTGGCCCGGATCCGGGAGGTGCAGCTCTCGCCCGCCGTGGCGGCGCAGGTCTTCGTGACCCGCGCGCCGTTGACCACGCCGACCGGCCGTTACCTGGGTATGGTGCACTTCCAGCGGTTGCTCCGCGAGCCTCCGGCCGACCTGCTCGGCGGCATCGTGGTCAACGACATCGACCCGCTCCGGACGTCCACCCCGCTGACCGAGATCACCCGCCGGATGGCCACCTACGACATGGTGGGCATGCCGGTGGTGGACCGGAGCAACCGGCTGGTCGGCGCCGTCACGGTGGACGACGTGCTGGACCATTCCCTGCCGCGCGACTGGCGGGACCGGGACGCGGCACCGACCCCGTCCGCCACCGACGACGGGACCGTGGACGATGAGTGAGCAGCGACGCGGCGAGCGGCTCGACCAGCCGCGCGCCCCCCGGGGCCTGCACCTGCCCCGGATCGACGCGGATTCCTTCGGCCGCTGGGCCGAGGGCATCGCCCGGGGCATGGGCACGGCCAACTTCCTGGTCTACATGACGCTGATCCTGGCCGCCTGGTTCCTGTGGAACACGCTCGCCCCGGCGCACCTGCGGTTCGACCCGTACACGTTCACGTTCCTGACGCTGGTGCTCTCCCTCCAGGCCTCGTACGCCGCCCCGCTGATCCTGCTCGCGCAGAACCGGCAGGCGGACCGGGACCGGGTCTCGCTGGACGAGGACCGGCGGCGGGCCACCATGCAGAAGGCCGACACGGAGTACCTGGCCCGGGAGATCGCCGCGCTGCGGATCGCGATGGGGGACGTGGCGACCCGGGACTTCCTCCGCTCCGAGCTGACCCGGCTGGCCGAGGAGCTGGACGAGGCAGCCGAGCGGCGGCGCAAGCTGGAACGGCGGCAGCACGAGCGGGGACAGCAGGACCGCGGACAGCAGGACCGCGGGACGCGGCGATCGCCCGGTGGGCGCCCGCTCGACGAGCCCCGCGACGAGCTCGACGGTGACCACGCCCACGACGCCCGCCACCAGAGCCCGACGTAGCATTACCGGCATGTCAGCACCCGTCAGCACCGTCTCCGACGCGATCCAGGCCGCGCTGGCCACCGTCAACGACCCGGAGATCCGCCGGCCGATCACCGAACTCGGCATGGTCCGCTCCGCGGAGCGGGACGACGACGGCGTGGTGCGGGTGGAGCTGCTGCTCACCGTGGCCGGCTGCCCGCTGAAGGACAAGCTGCGTACCGACATCACCGCCGCGGTCGGGGCGGTGCCCGGGGTGAGTCGCGTCGAGATCATCTTCGGGGTGATGAGCCCGGAGCAGCGCCAGGAGTTGCAGTCGAAGCTGCGCGGCGGTGGCACCGCCGAGCCGGTGATCCCGTTCGCCCAGCCCGGCTCACGGACCCGCGTCTACGCGGTGGCCAGCGGCAAGGGCGGCGTCGGCAAGTCCAGCGTCACGGTCAACCTGGCTGCCGCGTTGGCCGCCCGCGGCCTGTCGGTCGGCGTGGTGGACGCCGACATCTACGGCCACTCGGTACCCCGCATGCTCGGCGCCGACGGCGCGCCGACCCGGGTCGAGGACATGATCATGCCGCCGCAGTCGCACGGCGTGAAGGTCATCTCGATCGGCATGTTCACTCCCGGCAACGCGGCGGTGGTCTGGCGCGGCCCGATGCTGCACCGCGCGCTCCAGCAGTTTCTCGCCGACGTCTACTGGGGTGACCTGGACGTCCTCCTGCTCGACCTGCCGCCGGGCACCGGCGACATCGCGATCTCGGTGGCCCAACTGCTGCCGAACGCGGAGATCCTGGTGGTCACCACGCCGCAGGCAGCCGCCGCCGAGGTGGCCGAGCGGGCCGGCGCCATCGCGTTGCAGACCCACCAGCGGGTGGTCGGTGTGATCGAGAACATGTCCTGGCTCGAACTGCCGGACGGTTCCCGGATGGAGGTCTTCGGTGCCGGCGGCGGCGCGGCGGTGGCCGAGTCGCTGACCCGGACCATCGGCGCGCAGGTGCCGGTGCTGGGGCAGATCCCGATGGACACCCGGGTCCGCGAGGGCGGCGACGCCGGCCAGCCGATCGTGCTGACCCAGCCGGACGCGCCGGCCGCGAAGGCCATGTTCGAGGTGGCCGACCGGCTCGCCGTCCGCCGCGAGTCCCTGCTCGGCAAGCCGCTCGGCCTCAAGCCCGCCGGCCGCTGACCCACTTCCCCTCACCCTCCCCCGCGGATCCCGTGGGGGACGGGGTCAGGTGGCGTCGTCGTAGGACGGGCGCGGGGTCGGGGTGGTGGGGGTGGCGGTGGGGGTCGCCACCGCCGGGCGGGGGGTGGGGGTGCGCAGGTCCGCCGCCTTGGCCACGTCCTTCAGCTCGTCGTGCACGCCGGTGACGTCCGAGCGCAGGTTGTCGTACATGCTCTGCAGCGGCTTCCGGATCGCCTGCTCGTCGTCCTCGCTGAGCAGGTGCTTGCGGATGAACGCCTTCGGGTGCAGGTCCTCCAGTTGGATGTCGGTCCCCAGCTCGCGGCTCAGGTCTCCGGTCGCGTTCCGCGCCATGTTCCGCAGGTTGCGCACCATCCGCAGGCCGTCGTTGATCACGTTGGGCAGCCGGTCCCCGAAGATCAACAATGCCAGGAGCAGCAGGGCGCCGATCTCCCACCAGTTCAGGTTCTCGAACACTCCGGCCTCCTCGTCCGTGTCAGGGCAAGACTACGCACGGAAGGCGGCCCGGCGGGAGGGGGTCACCGGTCCTCACTTGGCGTCCGCGGCGAGCGTCACCGAGGTGTTCTGCCGAGCCGACCCGCGCCGGTACTCCACCGTCACCACCGAACCCGGCGCGTACTTGCGCACCAACGCCACCAGGTCGGTCGGGTCGGTCATCGGGTGCTTGTCCAGCCGGAGCACCACGTCCCCGGTACGCATCCCGGCCGCCGCCGCCGGACCGGCCGGCTCGACGGCGTTGAGCCGCACCCCGCCGCCGGTGGCGCCGGTGCCACCCACCGAGGCGCCGATCACCGTACGCCGGGCCCGGCCGGTGCCGATGATCTCCTCGGTGACGCGCTTGGCCTGGTTGATCGGGATGGCGAAGGCGAGCCCGATGTTGCCGGCCTCCTGCCCGTCGGCCACCAGCGACTTGATCGTCGAGTTCACGCCGACCACCCGGCCCGCCCCGTCCACCAGCGGGCCGCCGGAGTTGCCGTGGTTGACCGCGGCGTCGGTCTGGATCGCCGCGTAGTAGCGGGTCGGCCCGCCCGGCTCGCCCGCCTGCATGGTGCGGTCCAGCGCGCTGACGATGCCGGCGGTGACGGTGTTGGCCAACGACAGCGGCGAACCCATGGCGAGCACCGGGTCCCCCACCGCGAGCGCGTCCGAGTCGCCGAACTGCACCGGCGTCAGCCCACTGCGGGTGACCTTGATGACCGCGATGTCCGACTCCGGGTCCTGCCCGACCACGGTGCCGGCGGCGGTGCTGCCGTCGTTGAACACCACCGTGGCCTTGCCCGGGCCGTCCGCGACCACGTGGTCGTTGGTGACGATGTGCCCGTCGGTGCTCACCACGAAGCCGGAGCCCTCGCTGGTGCCGCCGAGACTGGCCACCCGGATGGTGACCACGCTGGGCAGCACCCGCTCGGCGACCCCGGCCAGCGACTCCGGCTTGCGCTGGGCGAGCGCCGGAGCCTGCCCGGCCTGCGCACCCAGCGTCGGCACGGCGCCGCCGCCCAGGAAGGCGTAGGTCAGGGCGCTGCCCAGTGAGCCGGCCAACAGCGCGGTGATCAGCGAGATCAACACCACCTGCCGCAGCCCCGGCCGGGTCGGCGCGTCCGGGTCGGTGACCGGCTCCGGCTCACCCGCCCCGGTGGGCGCGGTGGCCGGGACCACCACGGCGGCGGGCGCGTACGGGTCCCGCCACGGGTCGGCCAGCGCGTCGGACCACCAGGGCGACGTCGTGCCACCCCCGGCGCTCGGTGGTGGCTGCCCGGGCACCGGCCCTCCCGCCGGTGCGCCCGAGCCGCCGGGCCGGCGCCAGTCCCAGCCGTCGGTCACGTCCGTGCCTCCCACATTCGTCCCGCGCGCCCCGCGCCGACGCCGGCGGAGCCGGACGATCGAGACGCGCGGGACCCATCCAGGATTGCACGGATGCCCCGGGTGGAGTCAGGGGTTGCCGCCCGTGATCGCCCGAGGGCCGACTCGCGGCTGCGCGCGTACCGGCTCGCCTCTACGCTCACAGTGCCAACCGACCCCTCGCACCAGCCCCGCCCCCCAGGAGGTGTCCCATCGCCACGGTCGCCGGTCCCGGCGGTTCGACGGCCCAGGCGTTGCAGTTCGCCGAGTCGTACGTCACCGAGGACATCGTGCTGCGCACGGCCCGCGCCCTCGCCCACGAAGTGGGTGTGGAGGCGGTGACGTCCGGTGCCGGTGCCGCGCTGCGCCTGCTCGCCGCCGCCGGTAACGCCCGCGCGGTGGTGGAGATCGGCACCGGCACCGGGGTCAGCGGCGTGTGGCTGCTGCGCGGCATGCGCCCCGACGGCGTGCTCACCACGATCGACGTGGAGGTGGAATACCAGCGCATCGCCCGGCGGCTGTTCCAGGAGGCGGGCTTCCCGTCGGGGCGTACCCGGATCATCACCGGTCGGGCGCTCGACGTGCTGCCGCGTCTCGCGGACGGCGTCTACGACCTGGTCTTCGCGGACGCGCCGGGCCCCGGCTTCGCGGCGTACGTGGACGCGGCGCTGCGGCTGCTGCGTCCCGGCGGGGTGCTCGCGCTCAACGGCGCGCTGGCCGCCGGCCGGATCGGTGACCCGGCCGCGCGGGACATGGAGACGGTGACGGTGCGGGAGACCATCAAGGCGATCCGCGAGTCGGAGCACTGGGTGCCCGCGCTGCTGCCGGTCGGCCACGGGCTGCTCGCCGCCGTGAAGAGCTGACGCCGCCCGGTCAGCCCAGCGTCGCCAGCCAGCGCAGCAACCCGCGTACGCCCCAGCCGGTGGCGCCCCTGGTCAGCTCGCCGTGCACGTCGTCGGACCAGGACGGGGCGGACATGTCCAGGTGCGCCCAGCGGTCCCGCAGGTCGCCGGTGAACTCGCGGAGGAAGAGCGCGGCCACCACCGAGCCGGCACCCCGGGCCGGGGAGCTGTGCAGGTCGGCGACGTCGCTGGCCAGGTATTCCAGGTAGTCGTCGGCGAGCGGCATCCGCCAGGCCCGCTCGCCGGCCGCGCTGATCGCGGCCAGCAGGTCGCCGGCCAGGTCGTCGTTCTCGGCGTAGAGCGCGGCGTGCCGCTTGCCCAGGGCGACCGCGTTCGCCCCGGTCAGGGTGGCCAGGTCGACGAGCAGGTCGGGCTTCAGCTCCCGGACCGCGTACGCCATCGCGTCGGCGAGCACCAGCCGCCCCTCGGCGTCGGAGTTGGTGCTCTCGCTGGTCAGCCCGCCGTAGTGCCGGATCACGTCGCCGGGGCGGAACGCGGAGCCGCTGACCATGTTCTCGGCCAGCGGGGCCAGCGTGGTGATCCGGACCGGCAGGCGCAGCGCGGCGGCGCCCAGCGTGGCGGCCACCACGGCGGCGGCGCCGGCCATGTCCTTGCGCATCAGTTTCATGGCCGGCACCGGCTTGATCGAGATGCCGCCGGTGTCGAACGTGATGCCCTTGCCCACCAGCACCACGTGGGTACGCGCGCCGGCCGGCCGCCAGTCCAGTTCGACCAGGCGCGGCCCCTGGACGGAGCCGCCGCCGACGGCCAGGATGCCGCCGAAGCCCTCGGCCGACAGCTCCTCCGGGCCACGCACGCGCAGGTGCAGGTCGGGGCGGTCGGCGGCGGCGCCGGCCACCTGGTCGGCGAACCACGCCGGGTGCTTGGTGGAGGACGGGGTGTTGGTCAGGTCGCGGGCCAGCCGGGTCATCTCTGCGGTGACCCGGGCCGCGGCCAGCGTGTCGGCGAGCGCGTCCGGATCGGCCACCAGCACGTCCACCCGGGCCAGGGCGGGTCGTGCGCCGGCCTCGGTGAGCCGGAACCGGTAGGAGCCGAGCAGCAGCCCCTCGGCCAGACCGCGCAGCGCCGGCTCGGACCCGTCGGGAAGCAAAATCGTGATCTGTGTCTCATCCTTGCCGGCACGGGCCAGCGCGGCCCCGGCCAAGCGCCAGCCCGCCTCGTCGCCGTCGCCGACGCCGAGCAGCCAGAGCCGGCTCGGGGCACCTCCGGGACGCAGGTGTTCGCGGATCTCGCCGGCGGCCCCGGTGAGGCGGGCGGCGGGCAGCAGCGCGGTCGCGGTGGCCCGGACGTCGTCATCGGGCGGGACGGCGGTCGGGACCAACGTCGGCGGGGCGTCCGGCCCACCGGGACGGATGGGCAGGACGAGGGCGTCGGGTCGCGTGGACCCGCTCACCAGACGAATGGCCAGCACGCTGGACCGTACCTCCGAAAACGTTCTAAGCGGGACGCTCTGCCGCTTACCGGCCGAGGAAGGCCCTGAGCCACCGGCCAAGCCGGTGGCTCAGGGTAGGGCGAACCGTCCGCGCGGCGGACGCCACGCGGACCACTCCTCGAATCAGCCGGCGGCCGCCTTCAGCGCGTCACCCAGCGCGGTGGCCTCGTCGGGAGTCATCTCGACGACGAGCCGGCCACCACCCTCCAGCGGGACCCGCATGACGATGCCCCGGCCCTCCTTGGTGACTTCCAGCGGACCGTCGCCCGTCCGCGGCTTCATCGCCGCCATGTTGTCTCCCCTCAGACCTACACCAGGGTCGGTGGGTTGCCCCACAGCCACTTCGCCATCGCACCCGCAACAGTCGCGGAGGCGTCGACCAACGATTTTCCCTGATGAACACCGCCGGACCCAAACCGAAGCAGCATTGATGTAACAGCATCTAGCTTATCTTGGGTAGGCCTGTCACAATGTGCGGTCATGCAGGCACGGTCGGCACTCTTCGACCTGTACGGCGACCACCTCCGCGTCCGGGGTGGCCGTGCACCGGTCGCCGCCCTGGTCAAGCTGCTGGCGCCGCTCGGGATCGCCCCACCGGCGGTACGCACCGCGGTGTCCCGGATGGTCCGTCAGGGCTGGCTGGAACCACTCCGGCTCGCCTCCGGACCCGGATATTCGATCACCCCGAAAGCGGGTCGTCGACTCGACGAGGCGGCCTCCCGGATCTACCGGACCGGTCGGCACAGTTGGGACGGACGGTTCGATCTTCTCGTCCTCACGACGCCCGCCGCCCGCCGGGACCGGCAGCGGCTCGCCGCCAACCTCACCTTCCTCGGCTACGGCACGCTCGACGACTGCACTTGGGTGGCCACCCGCCCCGGCGAGGACGTCGACCTGCTGCTCGCCGAGGCGGGCGTGCGCTTCGAACGGTTCACCGCCGCGCACGCCGCCGGCACCCCGGGCGCCATGGGCGTGGTCCGCCGGGCCTGGGACCTGGTCGAGATCGGCCGGGCGTACGAACGCTTCGTCGCCGAACAGAAGCCGCTGCTGTCCGGCGTCACGGTCCGCAGCAGCGACGAGGAGGCGTACGCGGCCCGGTTCCGGCTCGTGCACGCGTGGCGTACCTTCCTGTTCCGGGACCCGCAGTTGCCCCCGGCGCTGCTCCCCGAGCGCTGGCCGGGCACCAGCGCGGCCGGGTTCTTCGACCGGCACGCGGCCCGGCTCCGGCCGGCCGCCGACCGGTACGTCGAGCAGTGCCTCGACGCCAGCCACCGCCTCGCCCGACAGAAGGGTCGTTAGAAACGTGACCGAGCCGCTGCTCGTCGACCGCACCGACGCCGTCGTCACCCTGACGCTGAACCGCCCGACGGCGATGAACTCGCTCGACGTGGCGCTCAAGGAGGCGCTCCGGGAGACGCTGGCCGAGTTGGAGACCGACCGCTCCTGCCGGGCGGTCGTGCTGGCCGGCGCGGGCGGCTCGTTCAGCGCCGGGCAGGACCTGCGGGAGCACGTGCAGACGCTGGAGTCGGCGGACGCCGACCCGCTCGCCACCGTGCGGGCGCACTACAACCCGATCGCCGCCCGGCTGGCCAACCTGCCCAAGCCGGTGGTCGCCGCGGTACGCGGGATGGCCGCCGGGGCCGGCGCCTCGCTGGCGTTCCTGGCCGACTTCCGCATCGGCGGCCCGAAGACGCGGTTCCTGATGGCGTTCGCCGGGGTCGGGCTCGCCGCCGACACCGGGGCCTCCTGGACGCTGCCCCGGCTGGTCGGCCACGCCAAGGCGGTCGAGCTGCTCATGCTCGCCGAGCCGGTGGGGGCCGAGGACGCCTGCCGGCTGGGCCTGCTCACCCGGTTGGTGGACGACGACGAGCAGGTGCTCCCGGCCGCGCAGGAGCTGGCCGTCCGGCTCGCCGCCGGCCCGACCGTCGCGTACGGGGCGATCAAGCGTCAGCTCTCCATCGCCGACGCCGGCACGCTCGCCGACGCGCTGGCCGCCGAGGCACAGGCGCAGGCCATCTGCGGCGGCACCGCCGACCACCGGGCCGCCACGATGGCGTTCGTCAACAAGCAGAAGCCGGTCTTCGAGGGGCGCTGAGGCTCAGTCGTCCTCCTCCGGGTCCTGGTTGGCCTCGACACCGAGCACGAACGCCTGCATGGCCAGCTCGTCGCCGGCCGGCGAGACGAACGCCGGCAACTCACGCGGGCCCAGCTCCTGCACGTAGGACCAGAAGATCCGGACCGCCTCGGCCCGCGTGGCCGCCTCGATCGGCAGGTCGAGGCTGACCAGCCAGGTGCGCCGGGCCGGCGGCGGGCCGAGCCGGTCGGCCAGCGCCCGCCAGCGCACCGGGTCGAGCGCGACGACCGGGCCGTCCGGGGCCGGGCCGTCGACCGGCACCGGCTCGTCGAGCGCCCGCCGGGTGTACGTCACCACGAGCGCGCCGGCCGCCGCGTCGGACTGGGGGTCGTCCGGATCCTCCCGGCCCCCGGCGCCGGGGCGCGTCACCCGGCCGAGCGCCACCAGCCGCAGCGGCTCCTCGACCAGCACCGCCACCCGGTCACCCGGGCGCGGCCGGGCCACCCCCGGCAACCCGGTCAGCTCCAGCACGTCGTGGTGCACCAACCGCTCGGCCTGGTAGCGCTCGGCGGGCAGCAGCACCGCCCAGGCACCCGGCGTGGTGTCGGCGTCGGTCGTCCCGCTCGTCCGTGGCTCGGTGTCGGTCATGCCCCAATCCCATCACGCCGCGTCGTCACACCCCGGCCCGGTCACCACCGGCGTGGCATCCGGCGAGGTGATCGTCCACCATGCCGCTGGCCTGCATCAACGCGTAGGCGGTGGTCGGGCCGACGAAGCGGAAGCCGCGCTTCTTGAGCGCCTTGGCCATCGCGGTGGACTCCGGCGTGAGCGCCGGCACGTCACCGAACGAGGCGGGACGCGCCGGTCGGGGCGGGGGCGCGAACGACCAGAGCAGCGTGGAGAGCCCTTCGGGCAGTTCCAGCGCGGCGCGGGCGTTGGCGATCGCCGCCTCGATCTTGGCCCGGTTGCGGACGATCCCGGCGTCGGCCAGCAGCCGGGCCGTCTCGGCCTCGCCGTAGCCGGCGACCGACTCGATCCGGAACCCGTCGAAGGCGAGCCGGAACGCCGGCCGCTTGCGCAGGATGGTCAGCCAGGACAGGCCGGACTGGAACGCCTCCAGGGTGAGCCGCTCGTAGAGCGCGTCGTCGCCGCGCAGTGGTCGACCCCACTCCTCGTCGTGGTAGGCGGCGTAGTCGGGGGTGCTCGCCCCCCAGGCGCAACGGGGCAGCCCGTCCGGGCCGGTCACCAGGTCAGTCACGCCGCACAGGGTAGTGCGACCCACCGACTCCGCCGGCACGCCACGGTCAGGGCAGGCGGCCCTGCTCGACCAGCCGGGCGAACCTCTTCAGCGCCTGGGTCAGGCCGAACTTCGAGCCGGGCCAGAGCACCGGCCAGGCCACCCGGCCCGCCGCCCCGCCCGGCAGGTGGAACCACTCGTGCCAGACCACCTGGGTGCGCTCCCGGTCCATCGGGGTGCACCGCAGCACGCCCGGGCCGCGCAGCAGCTTGCCGCAGTGCACCACGCCGACCTCGTACGGCGCGTCGACGCGCACCACCCGCATCTCGTCGCGGAGCACGGCCGGGCCGACCGCGGTGACCGCCTCGACCAGGCTGCCCTCGCCGCCGTCGCCCTCGACCACCCGGACCCTGGTGAACGGGATCCAGTCCGACTGCCGTTCCCACGCGGTCAGCGCCGCGAAGACGCGCTCCGCCGGCGCGTCGACGATCACCGTGGCGGTGACCTCGGCGGCACCCGGCTGGGCCGCCTCGGCGAAGCCTGCGGAACCCTCCGCGCCGGTCACGCCGGCTCCGAGCGGGCCACCGGCCCGCGGGCCCGGTCGTCCACCTCGCTGTCGTCCGCGCTCGCGCCGGCCGGCCCGGCGGTGATCCCACCGGCCGGGGAGGTGGTGTCCTCGACCGCGGCGGCGGCCGGCGCCTCCGCCACGCCCGCCTCGGCCGGCGGAGCGGTCTGCGGCTCAGGCGTCGACAGGTCGATGGTCACCGGACCGGCGCCCGACGGGTCGAGGGCCGACTCGTCGCCGCCCGTCCCGGCCCCGGCAACGACGGCCTCCTCGCGCGCCCGACGCAACGCGTCGGCCTCTTCGGTCCGCCCCTCCCGCAGTGCGGTGTTCTCGGCCTCCAGCACGCCGATCAGCTCGGACTTGTAGCCGATGTCGTAGGCGGCCCGCCGGAGCGCCACGTCGACCTGGGCCATCCGGTAACCGCGCAGCGCGGTGTCGAACCGGACCCCGGTCACGTCCGACTCGTCGAGCGGGCGGCCGCCCGGCAGCGGCACGGCCCGGCCGTCCGGCTCGGCCGGCACCAGCCCCGGATCCCGCCCGGAGACGAGCACCGTCACTCCGAACACCACTGCCGCGACGGTCAGCGCGACGACCAAGAGGAGCAGAACCTCACCCATGGAGAGATCGTGGCATGCGGGCCGGGATCGGGCGAGCCCTCCACGGCCTCCGGTCGGCAAAACCCGCGCTCCCGGCGTGGTGGAAATGAGCGCCGTCTTCCACATTCCAGGAAACGCGAAGATCTTGGTACGTAAGTGCCCCGGAAGGGGCCGTTACGTACCAAGATCTCGGGGCGGTGGCGGGTGGCACCGCGGGGGCATGCGAGGGTGCGACGGTTGGCACCGGGACGAGGAGGCGGGGATGACCGGGATGTTGCGGCTCGGTGGACGGGCCTTCGCCCCGGGTGAGCTGGTGGTGATGGCGATCGTGAACCGCACCCCGGACTCGTTCTTCGACCGGGGCGCCACGTTCGCCCGGGACAGCGCGCTGCGGGCGGTCGAGCGGGCGGTGACCGAGGGCGCGGAGATCATCGACATCGGCGGGGTGAAGGCCGGGCCCGGCGACGAGGTGGACGTGGCCGAGGAGATCCGCCGCACGGTGGACACCATCGCCGCGGTCCGGGCCGCCTTTCCCGACGTGGTCGTCTCGATCGACACCTGGCGGGCGGAGGTGGCGGTGGAGGCGGTCGCGGCCGGCGCGGACCTGCTCAACGACACCTGGTCGGGGGCGGACCCGGCGCTGGCCCGGGTCGCCGCGGCGACCGGCGCCGGGCTGGTCTGCTCGCACGCCGGTGGGCTGGCCCCGCGTACCCGGCCGCACCGGGCGGCTTTCGACGACGTGGTGACCGACGTGCTCGACACCGTCACCGGGCTGGCGGAACGCGCGGTCGGGCTGGGGGTACGCCGAGACGGCATCCTGATCGACCCGGCGCACGACTTCGGCAAGAACACCCGGCACTCGCTGGAGATCACCCGGCGGCTGGCCGAGCTGACCGACACCGGTTGGCCGCTGCTGGTGGCGCTGTCGAACAAGGACTTCATCGGCGAGACGCTGGACCTGCCGGTGCCGGAACGGCTGGAGGGGACGCTCGCCGCCACCGCGGTCTCGGCCTGGCTCGGCGCCCGGGTGTTCCGCGCCCACCAGGTCCGCCCGACCCGTCGGGTGCTGGACATGGTGGCGTCGATCCGGGGGGACCGGCCGCCGGCGGCGACCCGGCGCGGGCTGGCCTAGGGGTCAGGTCCAGCGCAGCACGCCGCGCCGCCAGGCGTAGAGGATGCCGAGCGCCACGATCGCCACGAAGACGCCCATCTCCACCACCGTGGTCGCCCCGAAGCCGGGCCGGTCGAAGACCAGCGCCCACGGGAAGAGGAACACCGCCTCCACCGCGAACAGGACATAGAGGTACGCGTAGACGTAGTAGCGGATCTGCATCTGGGCCCAGTCGCCGCCGACCGGGTCGAGCCCGCACTCGTACGCGGCCCGTTTGCCCCATGGCTCCGCCGGTCGGGCCGGACGTAACATCCGGTTCGCCGAGAACGCCGTCAGGAAGAAGAGCACGGCGGCGAGCAGCAGTAGACCGAGCGTGGCGTACGAGCCAAGGTATCCGGTCACGACCCGGAGCGTACCGGTCCCGTCGAGACGTCTCGGACACGTTACGAATTCGTTTCCTGTCGGGACTAGTGCCGGAGGGCAACCGTCCCCGAATAATGAGACCTCGTTGACACGTCCCCGGAGGACAGATGACCCGCCCCCGCGTCCGGCCTGCCCACCGGGTCACGCCTCGCCGTACCCTCGCGCTGTTCGCGCCCGCGCTGATCGCCGCGGCCGCGGCGGTCGCCGTGGTGGCGCCGGGATGGGCCGCGGTCACCCCCGCCGCCGCGGCCGGGGTGGTCCGGGTGGCCGACCCGGGCCCGCCGGGCGACCCGGGCGGCGACCCCGGCGACCCGACCGAGCCGACGCCGACCGGGGACACGACCACCACCGCCCCGGCCCCGACCACGGCACCGCCGACGGAGGCACCCCCGCCGCCGACCACACCCCCGCCGCCGGTCACCACCGAGCCGGCCCCGCCGCCCACCACGGCGCCGGCCCCGCCCGCCACCACCGCGCCGGCCACCACCACCGCACCGGCCCCGCCGCCGGTCGGGCCGCCCGTCAAGCCCCCGCCGCCACCGCCCACCCAGGCCGCCGGCGGGCCGTTGGGGGTGCAGGTCAGCACCGGCGACCTGGCACTGACGCCGGACTACTGGAACGCCGACAGCACGGTGGCCACGCTGCGGGTGACGGTGACCAACACCGGTGGACGCGAGGAGCAGATCAGCCTCGGCTACTCGTTGCCGGCCGGGCTGGTCGACGGCGGCACGCCGGGTTGCGTCGACGCCGGGGGCGGCAACCACCGCTGCGGCGGGTGGACCGTCGCGCCCGACGCCCGGTTCAGCGCCACCATCCGGGTCCGGGTCGCCGGGGACGCCTGGCAGACCATGCCGCTGAGCGGATCGGTCCAGGTCACCGCCGTCGCGCCCGGCGTCGCCGGGGCGGCGTACGACGACGAGGGCTTCGCGGTGCTGTTCCCGCCCGGCCCGCCGGTGCCCGGCATCTCGCTCCGCGCCGACGAGGTCCTCTTCGACATCAGCGGCGCGCCGAGCACGCTCACCGTGCGGCTGGGCAACACCGGCGAGGTGGACGCCGCCGGACGGGTGGAGGTGCTCCTCCCGGCCGGGGTGACGGTGAGCGACGCGGGGAACGCCTGCGCCCCGATGGCCCTCGACCGGACCCGGTGCGAGCTGGGCACGCTGCCGGCCGGCCGGACCGCGACGCTGCGCCTGCCGGTGACCGCGTCGGCGGAGGCCCAGCGCATGGCCCCGCTCGCCGGCGCGGTGATCGGCCGGTTGGACCCGCGCAGCGGCCGGGACCGACAGGTGCAGATGAGCTTCCGGATCAGCGCGGCGGCGGCGCAGTCCACGCCGGTGGCCGGGGCGCCCGCGCCCACGGGTTCTCAGGGAGTGCTGACTGCGTCCGAGCGGTCCGATTCCGGCGACGGCCCGGCCCGCGGGCTCGCCATTGCCTTGATCATCATGTCGGCGCTGCTCGTCGTTTTCGCGTTGACGCTGGCCACGCGCTCGCTGCGACGCCGCAGCGACATCACCGCGCCGGAGCCGACCACGGAGCGGTGAGCCGCGCGGCGCGGTGATCTGGATTACGGTCGGCGGTACTAACCGTCCCTAATCAGGGCATACAGCAGGCCGTTCGGGTCTCACCCGTCGGACCACCACCAAGGCGGCCCTAACCGTCCGACGTAGGCTCTGACGGTGAGAAACGGAGCGGGCCGCGTCGACGAGGGCGACGGCGCTCAGCGAAGCGAGGTGCGGGCGTGACCAAGCAGATCCGTCAACTGGACCGGGTGGTCATCCGGTTCGCCGGCGACTCCGGCGACGGCATGCAGCTCACCGGCGACCGGTTCACCTCGGAGACGGCACAGTTGGGCAACGACATCTCCACGTTGCCCAACTTCCCGGCCGAGATCCGGGCGCCCGCCGGCACGCTGCCGGGCGTGTCGAGCTTCCAGGTGCACTTCGCCGACTACGACATCCTGACCCCCGGCGACGCGCCGAACGTGCTGGTGGCGATGAACCCGGCCGCGCTCAAGGCCAACCTGGCCGACCTGCCGCGCGGGGCGGACATCATCGTCAACACCGACGAGTTCACCCGCCGCAACCTGGCCAAGGTGGGCTACGCGACCAACCCGCTGGACGACGACACGCTCGACGGCTACGCGGTGCACCCGGTCGCGCTCACCTCGATGACGATCGGCGCGCTGGCCGAGCTGACGGTGTCCAAGAAGGACGCCGAACGGGCCAAGAACATGTTCGCGCTCGGGCTGCTGAGCTGGATGTACTCCCGGCCGTACGAGTCGACGCTGCGGTTCCTGGAGCGCAAGTTCGCCCGCCGGCCGGAGCTGGTGGCGGCGAACGTGGCCGCGTTCCGGGCCGGCTGGAACTTCGGCGAGACCACCGAGGACTTCTCCGTCCGGTACGAGGTCAAGCCGGCGAAGATGCCGCCCGGCACGTACCGCAACATCACCGGCAACGCGGCGCTGTCGCTGGGCCTGGTGGCCGCCGGGGTGCGCTCCGGGCTGCCGGTGTTCCTCGGCGCGTACCCGATCACCCCGGCCTCGGACATCCTGCACGAGCTGAGCAAGCACAAGAAGTTCGGCGTGGTCACCATGCAGGCCGAGGACGAGATCGCCGCGGTCGGCGCGGCGCTGGGCGCGTCGTACGGCGGCTCGCTCGGCATCACCACCACAAGCGGGCCGGGCGTGGCGCTGAAGAGCGAGACGATCTCCCTGGCGGTGGCGCTGGAGCTGCCGCTGGTCATCGTCGACGTGCAGCGGGCGGGGCCGTCCACCGGCATGCCCACCAAGACCGAGCAGGCCGACCTGAACATGGCCCTGTACGGCCGGCACGGTGAGGCGCCGGTCGCGGTGATCGCGCCGAAGTCGCCGTCGGACTGCTTCCACGCCGCGCTGGAGGCGGCGCGGATCGCGCTGACCTACCGCACCCCGGTCATCCTGCTCTCCGACAACTACGTGGCCAACGGCTCCGAGCCGTGGCTGCTGCCGGACGTGGAGTCCCTGCCCGACCTGCGGGTGGAGTTCGCCACCCGGCCCAACGGCGAGGACGGCACCACGTTCCTGCCCTACCTGCGTGACCCGCAGACGCTGGCCCGCCCGTGGGCGGTGCCCGGCACGCCGGGGCTGGAGCACCGGATCGGCGGCCTGGAGAAGGCCGACAAGACCGGCGACATCTCGTACGACCCGACGAACCACGACTTCATGGTGCGGACCCGGGCGGCCCGGATCGAGACCATCCCGGTGCCGGACGTGGAGGTCGAGGACCCGGACGGCGACGCCCGGGTGCTGGTGCTGGGCTGGGGCTCGACGTACGGCCCGATCGGCGCGGCCTGCCGGGGGCTGCGCCAGCGCGGGCTGCCGGTGGCCCAGGCGCACCTGCGGCACCTGGCTCCGATGCCGGCCAACCTCGGCGAGGTGCTGCGCTCCTACGACCGGGTGGTCGTTCCCGAGATGAACCTCGGCCAGCTCGCCCACGTGATCCGGGCGAAGTACCTGGTCGACGCGATCGGCTACAACCAGGTCCGCGGCCTGCCGTTCACCGCCGCGGAGCTGGAGACGATGCTGGAAGAGGTCCTGAAGAATGTCTGAGCCCGTCGCCCTGAAGCTCACCGCCAAGGACTTCAAGTCCGACCAGGAGGTGCGTTGGTGCCCCGGCTGCGGCGACTACGCCGTCCTGGCCGCGGTGCAGGGCTTCATGCCGGAGCTGAACATCCCCCGGGAGAACATCGTCTTCGTCTCGGGGATCGGCTGTTCGTCCCGCTTCCCGTACTACATGAACACGTACGGCATGCACTCGATCCACGGTCGCGCCCCGGCGATCGCCACCGGCCTGTCGGTGTCCCGGCCGGACCTGTCGGTCTGGGTCGTCACCGGTGACGGCGACGCGCTCTCCATCGGCGGAAACCACCTGATCCACGCGCTGCGCCGCAACGTCAACCTGAAGATCCTGCTGTTCAACAACCGGATCTACGGGCTGACCAAGGGCCAGTACTCGCCCACCTCCGAGGTCGGCAAGATCACCAAGTCGACGCCTGTCGGTTCCGCGGACGCCCCGTTCAATCCGCTGTCGCTGGCGCTCGGCGCCGAGGCCACGTTCGTGGCCCGGACGCTCGACTCGGACCGCAAGCACCTCCAGTCGGTGCTGCGGGCCGCCGCCGAGCACAAGGGCTCGGCGTTCGTGGAGATCTACCAGAACTGCAACATCTTCAACGACGGCGCGTTCGAGCCCTTGAAGGAGCCGACCACCCGGGACGACTACCTGATCCGGCTGGAGCACGGGCAGCCGATCACGTTCGGCACCGACGGGCAGTTCTGCGTCGTCCACCCGCCGGGCGGCTTCGGGCTGGAGGTGCGGGAGACCGCGGCCACCCCGGCGGAGCAGATCGTGGTGCACGACGTCACGGTCGCCGACCCGGCGTACGCGTTCGCGCTGTCCCGACTGCCCGGGCTGGATCTGCGCAACACGCCGCTCGGGGTGTTCCGGTCGGTGGACCGGCCCTCCTACGACAGCGTGGTGCAGGAGCAGGTCGCGTCCGCGCGGGCGAGCGTCGACCAGACCCCGGAGCAGCAGCTCTCGGCGTTGCTCGGCAGCGGTGACACCTGGACGATCATGTAGCTCCGCCCTGATCCGCGCATTCGAAAGGGCGGGCCGTCCCCGGGGGGACGGCCCGCCCTTTCGCGGTTCCCGGATCGGTCAGACGGCCGCCGGCACCCACAGCTCGTCGATCGCCCGCTCGGCGGCGGCGAGGCTCGCCTCGTGCAGCGGGACCAGCTCGGCCATCGCCGGGTTGACCGGGGCCAGGGTCAGCTCGGCCGAGATGAACCGCGGCTCCAGGCCGGTGCGCGACAGTCCGTGCGGCAGCCAGGGCTCGGCGTGGTCCCAGCCGGCGCGCGGGGTGCCCGCGCCGTAGCCGCCGCCCCGGGTGCCGAGCACGATGAACTCACGACCGCCGAGCAGCCCGGCGCCGGTGGCCGGGTCGAGCGCGAGACCGGGCGCGATCAGGTGGTCGACCCAGGCCTTCACGCTGCTGGGCGGGCCGAAGTTGTAGAGCGGCAGGCCGAGCAGGATCGTGTCGGCGCGCAGGACCTCGCCCACCAGGTCCTCGGTCACCCGCCAGGACGCGCGCTGCTCGGGCGTGTGCTGGTCGGGCGGCACCGCCCGGGCGAGACCGCCGGCGGTGTCCAGGTGCGGCACCGGGTCCTGACCGAGGTCCCGGTAGGTGACCGTGCCGCCGGGGTGGGCGGCACGCCAGGCGTCGGCCGCGCGGGCGGTGAGGCGACGGCTGACCGACCGCTCACCGTTGATGCTCGAGTCGATGTGCAACAGGTGGGCCATCGTTTACTCCTCCATCGATCGTTCGTGTAGCACGAACCATTTATAGCAGGTCGATGTTCCTTGTTCGCCGTAGACTGGGTCACATGCCAGCCGAGCCCGCCGACGAGCGCCGCTCCGGGCCGCTGCTCCAGCACCTGGCCCGACGGATGCGGCTGCGCTCGGAATCGGTGCTGACCCCGCTCGGCCTGCGCGTCCGGCACCTGGTCGCGCTCACCGTGCTGCGTGACTCGGGCGACATCAGCCAGCAGGGGCTGGCCGGCACGCTCCAGATCGACGGCACCAACGTGGTCGGGTTGCTCAACGACCTGGAGTCGGCGGGCCTGGTCGAGCGCCGTCGCTCCCCGACCGACCGCCGGCGGCACGTCGTCAGCCTCACCGGGGCGGGCACCACCCGGATCCGCGAGGCCGAGTGCGCGCTCGCCGACGCGGAGGACGAGGTGCTCGGCGCGCTGGCGCCCGACGAGCGGGAACTGCTCTACGACCTGCTCCGGCGGGCCAGCCAGGGCTGCGCCCCGACCTGCACCGAAGCGGTCACGGAGAGCCCGGACGCCTGCTGACCGGGCCGGCGCCGGTCACGCCGGGACGGTCGACGGCGCTCAGGCCGTGGTGGTCGCCTGCGGGCGGTCGTCGCGGACGTGAACCAGCATGTCGCCGGTCTCGATCACCGCACCGGCCCGGTCGTTCAGCGCGACCACCTTGCCGCGCCGGACCAGTGCGATGACAAGCGACTCCAGCTCACGCGGCGAGCGGCCCACCTCACTGCGCTCGGCCGAGCGCATCGCCAACGCCATGCCCTGACCGGGGGTGAGCAGGTCCTCCACCACGTCGATCAGGGGCGGGGCCGAGGTGGAGAGGCCGAGCAGCCGACCGGCGGTGGCCGACGAGACGATCACGTGGTGCGCGCCGCTCTGCTTGAGCAGCGGCGCGTTCTCCGCCTCCCGGACCGCCGCGATGATCCGCACCTGACCGGCGGTGAGCTGCCGGACGGTCAACGCCACCAGCACCGAGGCGTCGTCGCTGTCGGTCGCGATGATGACCGCCTTGGCGGTGCGGATGTGCGCCTCCTCCAGCACCGACGAGCGGGTCGCCGAGCCCTCGATCGTCACCAGCCCGTTCGAGGTGGCCTGGCGCAGCGCCGGCCCGCTTCGCTCGACCACCACGATCTTGGACTTGTCCGCCCCGTTCTCCAGCAGCGCGGAGACCGCGCTGCGGCCCTTGGTGCCGTAGCCGCAGATGATGACGTGGTCCTTCACGGATCTCCTCCACCGCGACAGGCGACGGCCGGTCCGGTACTGCTCGGTCAGGACTTCCAGGGTGGTGCCGACCAGGATGATCAGGAAGAGCACCCGGGCGGGGGTGATGAACAGGACGTTGATCAGGCGGGCCGACGGACTGGCCGGCGTGATGTCGCCGTACCCGGTGGTGGAGAGCGAGACCACCGTGTAGTAGAAGCAGTCGAGCAGCGTCAGGCCGTCCTCGTTGACGTCGCGGTAGCCGTCGCGGTCGAGCCAGACCACGAAGACGGTGGCGAAGACCAGGCCGAGGGCGGCGAGCAGGCGCAGGCTCAGCGCGCTCAGCGGCCCCCGCCGTTGCGCGGGAAAATGGATCACCGTCGGTCCCGCTCCGCCACCGTCGCCTGCACGCCCTCAAGATAGCGGGTACGCCGGGAGTCGGCCGGGCGGGCCGTGGGACCGGCCCCCGCACCGCAAGCGGTAAGGATCTCGTCACATCCGTCGACGCCCCAGGGGGTGAGACTCGACCCGACGGATGTGACGAGGGGAGTCGGATGCGTACAGGTGCGGCACTGACCACGCTGGCCGTGGTCGTCGGGATGGCTCTGGTCGGCCCCTCACCCGCGGTGGCGGGCACGCCGACGCCCGCCTCGGCGATGCCGACGGCGAAGCGCACCGCCGTCGTGCTGCCGTCGCTGACCGGCCGGGGCAGCACGGCGTACGACGTCAACCCGGCCGGGGTGGTGGTCGGGTCGGCGGAACTGGCCAGCGGCTACTGGCACGCGGTCCGCTGGTTGAACGGGCGGATCGAGGACCTGGGCACGCTCGGCGGGCCGAACAGTCAGGCCCAGGCGATCGACGAGCGGGGCCGCATCGTCGGCACCGCCCAGGCCGCGGACGGCAGCAGCCACGCCGTGGCCTGGGTCGACGGGAAGATCCAGGACCTCGGCCTCACCGGTGGCATCTTCTCCGTCGCGTACGACACCGCCGGGGACCGGGTGGTCGGCGTCTATCACGTCACCGACAGCTTCGCCGGGCGGCGGGCGTTCGTCCGCACCGGCAACACCGAGATCACCATCGACGCGCCGCCGGGTGCGAGCGCCGTCGCGGTCAACGAGGCGGGCACGGTCGCCGGCACCTACGGCTACCGGGACTGGACCGACCCGCCGTTCGTCAACCAGGCCTTCGTGTGGCGCAACGGGGTCGTCCGGCCGCTCGGCACCCTCGGCGGTCCCACCAGCGACGCGAGCGGCATCAACGATCTCGGTCAGGTGGTCGGCACCAGCCGGACCGCGGACGGCGCGTTCGCCGCGTTCTTCTGGAACGGTACGACGATGCGCCGGCTGTCCACCAGTTCGGCGTCCCCCACCGCGCAGGCCGTGAACGACTCGGGTCTGGTGGTCGGCACCGACGGCACCGGCGGCCGGGCGATGCTCTGGCCCACACCGACGGCGGGCTCCCAGCTGCTGCCACTGCCGGACGGGGCGGTGGGCAGCGTCGCGATCAACGTCAACGACGCCGGTCTGATCGTCGGCCAGGCGGACTTCCTCTCGCCGAGCTTCCACAGCCGAGCGGTCGTCTGGCGTTGACCGACCCCGGCCCGGTCGGCATTACGGGGGCCGACCGGGCCGGTCCACGCCGGCGGGACGGGGCATGATGGGTAGCGTCGGCGAACGGCGACCGCGAGGAGGCCGGCATGTCGTTGCTGCGACGGGTGATCGGCGGGGTGCTGCGGCGGATCCGCCTGCGTCAGGGCCGCACGTTGCGCGAGGTGGCGCAGGCGGCCGGCGTCTCCCTGCCCTACCTCTCCGAGGTCGAGCGCGGGCGTAAGGAGGCCTCCTCCGAGGTGCTGGCCGCGATCTGCCGGGCGCTCGGCATCCACCTCGCCGACCTGCTGGAGGAGGCGCGCGACGAGCTGCGCCGGGAGCGGCCCACGCCGGTCGGTCCCGGGGTGCCACTGGCCCGGCTCGACCGGGTGCCCGCGGCCCGCCGCGGCCCGCAGCTCCGGGTCGGCCCGCCCCGCCTGCACGCCACCCGACGCCCGGGCGGCCCGAACGCGCCGCATCCGGCCCGGCCGGTCACGCCGCCGCACACCGCGCACCCGGTCCGGTCGACCCCGCTGCTCGGCGGCGGGCTGCGCCCGATGGGCGTGTCCCCCACGCCGGTCGGCCCGCCGCTCGGCCACGCACCGGAGCTGTTCGGCACCGGCATCCGGATCTGGCTGATCCCGACGCCGGCCGCGCGCCCGCGCCCGCGTACCTCACCGGCGCTGGCCCGGCGCCGGGCCCGCGCGGCCCGACGGCGCCCGGTCGCGGCGTAGCGCCCACGGTCGGGGCCGACGAACGCCGACCGGGCGTGGCGCCGGTCGCCGCGACGGACGACCGGGGTGCGGCCCGCACCGACCGGCGGCGCCGACCCGGTTCTGCCGAGGGCGAGTCTGCCCGGGGCAGAAAGCCTGGGCCGCGCGGGTGCGCCCGGCGGACGCTGGAGACCGCCGGCTCGCCGGGCGGTCCCCGCCCACCGGCGTCACGGAGGTGGGCAGTCATGAGTGGCATCTGGATGCGGGACGAGAGGCAGCCGGTCTTCGGCGACCGGGTCTTCGAGCGGCTGCTCAAGGAACGGATCATCTTCCTCGGCACCGAGGTCACCGACGACTCGGCCAACCAGATCTGCGCGCAGATCCTGCTGCTCGCGGCCGAGGACGCGGAGCGGGACATCTACCTCTACATCAACTCGCCGGGCGGCTCGGTCAGCGCCGGGATGGCCGTCTACGACACCATGCGGTGGGTGAAGAACGACGTGGCGACGCTGGCGCTCGGGATGGCCGGCTCGATGGGGCAGTTCCTGCTCTGCGCCGGCACGGCGGGCAAGCGGTTCGCGCTGCCGCACTCGCGGATCATGATGCACCAGCCCTCCGGCGGGTTCGGCGGCACGGTCGCCGACATCACCATCCAGGCCGAGAACATGCTGCACGTGAAGCACACCATGCAGGAGCTGATCGCCCGGCACAGCGGGCACACGCTGGAGGAGATCCAGCGCGACTGGGACCGGGACCGCTGGTTCACCGCCGAGGAGGCCCGCGAGTACGGGCTGGTCGACCAGGTCCTCTCCCGGGTCGACCAGCTCGCCGGCTGAGCCTCTGCTTTGAACTCGAAGTTTCCCGGTGATCGGCGGCCCACCCGGACCGCCCCGGCCGCGCGGACCGGGGCCGTCCGGGCCACCGCCGCCGGTCAGGGGTAGCTGACCACCGGGCTGGTGCCGTACGAGCCGACCACCGGGGTGCCGGCCTCGTTGATCGTGCGCTCGATCCCGCCGCTGCCGTTCAGGAACACGGTGATCGCGTCGTGGAACCGTACGCCGGCCCGGCGCGGCGCCTCGATCGCCCGGTCGCAGCGGATGTCCACGCCCTGGTTGAAGTACGCGTAGACGCCCAGCCCCCACGCCTCGTGCGTGCGGACGTGCGGGGCCACCCGGTAGGAGGCCCAGCCGTCGCCGGTCGGGCTGCGCCAGGCCGCCTGGCTCGGCGGGTCGTAGGGCAGCTCGCTCTGGTAGAACACGGTCCGGCCGCGCTCGCCGTGCCAGCGGGTCTGCCAGCGCTGGTAGTGCTCGACGAAGAGCCCGTACGCGGTGACGTCGTCGCCGTTGACCACCACCCCGGTGGCGGCCGTGTTGACGTCCCAGCCGATGGTGCCCGGCTGGCCGTGGTCGCCCCGCCAGGCCCAGATGTTGTCGATCAGCGTGTGCCGGCTGTGCACCACCAGACTGGTCACCGCCCGGCCGGCGGACGGACCGCCGACGCGGAAGAAGACGTCCTGCAACGAGATCGGGTTGTCGGCGTGCGCCCGGTGGCTGTGCCGCCCACCGACCTCGACCAGCACCTCCGACTCGACCGGCCCGGCGTCGACGAGCACCCCGGCGATCCGTACCCCGTCGACGTCCTCGATCCGCAGCGCCGCGTCGCCGGTGACCGGCGCGAGGCTGGGCATGCCGAGGCCGAGCACGACGGTGTTCGGCCGGCGGACCCGTAGCGCCCGGTCCAGGCGGTAGACGCCGGGGGTGAGCAGCAGGTGGCGGCCCCGGGCGAGTTCGGTGTTGATCCGCGTCGCGGTGTCGGTGGGCCGGGCGATGAAGAAGTCGGTAAGCGGCAGCGACGGCGTCGGCGCGCCGCCGGCGCCCCAGGTGGTGCCCGCGGTGTCGCGGCGCAGGCGGGGCACCGCCACCCGCCAGCAGCCGGCGCGGTCGACGAAGAGGTACGGCTTCTCCCGGATCACCGGGCTGGTCGGCAGCGTGGTGTACGGCGGGTCGGGGAAGCCCTGCGCGGGCGCGCCGACCACGCCGGAGAAGACCTGGTTCCACACGCCGTTGGTCCACTCGCCGCCGAGTTCGCTGTCCCGGGTGAGCCACTGCTGCTGGGAGCCGTTGATGGTGA
This sequence comes from Micromonospora sp. AKA38, assembly GCF_027925725.1. Classification (NCBI taxonomy): domain Bacteria; kingdom Bacillati; phylum Actinomycetota; class Actinomycetes; order Micromonosporales; family Micromonosporaceae; genus Micromonospora; species Micromonospora sp. AKA38. Next base: position 251,530 of record NZ_BNEI01000007.1, read on the forward strand.
TGCCGTCCACCTTGGAGTCGGCGATGAAGCCGCCGCTGGAGTAGCCGCCGTTGCCGGGTTCCAGCCAGAGCACGCCCTTGACGTGCACCCGGCGCATCGGCGACGCCTGGGAGACGGCCCACTGGTTCGACCAGTCGGTCGGGGTGACGGCGAGGTTCTCCGCCGAGCGCCAGAAGTTGGTCAGCGCGGAGATGCCGGCGGGCGAGTTCGGGTCGGGCTGGCCGATCACCCGGACCGCGCCGTGGATTTCCACGTCGTCCGGGTGGGCGCCGAGCCCGGCCACGGTGGTGTAGTAGCCGAGTCGGGCGTCCACCTCGTAGCGGCCGGGCTTGAACAGCACGGCGTACCGGTCGGCGCCCATCTCGTTGTGCTCCTGGGCGGTGAAGATCCGGTCCAGGGTGGACTGGATCTCCTCGGTCGGGGTGCTCGGGTCGTAGACGAAGACGTTCGGGCCGAAATCGGGCTCGCGGGCGGGCCGCGCGGTCGGGGACGCGACGGCGGCACCGGCCGGGAGACCGAGGGCGGTGAGCGAGGCCGCCGAGGCGGTGAGCGCGAGGAAGCGGCGGCGGGAGGGGTCGGATGATCGCATCTGCCTGCCTGTTCGGTGGTGGAAGGAGAGCGGAGAGCGCTCTCTCGCCGTTCCTACCGCATCCCCGTCGATCCCACCAGAGCCCGCCGGTTCCGGAACCGGGAAGCATCGCGGCGCGGCGGTGGTTGACCCAAGAAGTTGAACTCGCAACCACAGGGAGCGCGCATGTCCATCGCCGTCACCGGGGCCACCGGCCAGCTCGGCCGCCTCATCGTCACCGCGCTGCTCGACCGCGGCGTACCGGCCGGGGAGATCGTGGCGATCGGCCGCGACCGCGAACGGCTGGCCGACCTCGCCGGCCAAGGCGTCGTCACCCGCCCGGCCGACTACGACGACCCCGACTCGCTCCGGGCCGCCCTCGCCGGAGCCGAGAAGCTGATGTTCGTCTCCGGCAGCGAGGTCGGTCGACGTCGACCCCAGCACGCCAACGTGGTCACCGCCGCCCGGGAGGCCGGCGTCGGGCTGGTCGTCTACACCAGCATCGCCCACGCCGACACCGCCGAGATGCGGCTGGCCGGCGAGCACCGGGACACCGAACGGCTCATCCGCGACTCCGGGCTGCCGTACGTCTTCCTGCGCAACAGCTGGTACCTGGAGAACTACACCGACCAGCTCGACGCGTACCGGGAGCACGGGGTGGCGGGCGCGGCGGGCGACGGGCGGGTCAGCGCCGCCACCCGCGCGGACTACGCCGAGGCCGCCGCCGTGGTGCTCACCTCAGAAGGTCACGACCAGCAGGTGTACGAGCTGGGCGGCGCGCCGTTCACGCTCACCGACCTCGCCGCCGAGGTGGCCCGGCAGACCGGCGCGCCCGTCGGCTACACCGACCTGCCGGCGGACCGCTACACCGAGGTGCTGGTCGCCGCCGGCCTGCCCGAGGGGTACGCGGCCGTGCTCGCCGACAGCGACCTCGGTCTCGCCCGGGGCGAACTGGAGGTCGGCGACGATCTCGCCAAGCTGCTCGGCCGCGCCCCGACCACGCTGGCCGAGGTGATCCGCGCCGCACGCTGACGACGCCGCCGCGCCCGGCCGCCCCGAACGGCGGTCAGGCGCGGTCGGCGCGCTGCTTCACGAGGTCGTCGACGAGCGTCTCGACGTAGTCCGCGGTCTCCTCCCACCGGGTCACCGCGACGCTGCGGATGCCCATGGCCTTGACCGGGTAGTCGTTGCCGCCCACATCCAGCCGATCCCCCACGAACAGCACGTTGTCGATCTTCAGATCGAGGTGCTCCAGCAGCTTCCGCATGCCGTACGCCTTGTCCACACCCTGGCGCGTCACGTCGATCGAGGTCGAGCCGCCGCTCCGGACCTCCAGGTCGGGCAGCTTCGCGGCGACCGCGTCGCGCAGCCGCTTCTTCTTGCTGCCGTCCGGGTCCCAGCCGTACTTCTCCGCCGGCGGAGCGGACTGCCCGAGCGCGGAGAACGTGATCTGGCTGCCCCGGTCCTCGACGATGTCGCCCCACGTCTTCGTCTCCCACAGCCCGAGCGCCTGCGCCGACTCGGTGAGCGCGGCGATCACCCGGGCCTTGTCCGCCTCGCTCAGATCCTCCGCGTAGACCAGCCGCCAGTCGCCGGACGACCAGCGGTAGTAGCGGGTGCCGCAGGTCGGCATCAGGTGCAGCCGGTCGCGCTGCTCCTCGGTGAGATCGAGGTGGGCCAGCACCTGCGACTGGAACTGCTCGAACCGGCCACCGGAGATGATCAGGACGTCCACCTCGGTGAGCAGGTGACCGAGCAGGCCCGCCATCCGACGATCGATCTGGGACTTGGAAATCGCCAGGGTGTCGTCGAGGTCGAACGCCACCACTCGAAGATCGTTCACGAATACCTCATGTGTCGTCGCGGGCTGGTCGGGACTAGCAGGGTACCGATGCGGCCTGACGCGTTCCTGAGCGCCCGGGGGCTCCACCCATTGACGGAGAGTAACAAGCAGGCCGCGTACGACGACCGGAAAGCGCTGGACACGCGGCGTCCTCGACGTCGATGGTGAGCCGATGCGCCAGGACGAGATCTGGGACGGCGAGGCCGCCCGACGCTACGACACGCCGGGCGCCGGGATGTTCGCGCCAGAGGTGCTCGGCCCCACCGTCGACCGGCTCGCCGCGCTCGCCGGGACCGGACGGGCCCTGGAGTTCGCCATCGGCACCGGCCGGGTGGCGGTGCCACTCGCCGCGCGCGGCGTACCGGTCAGCGGGATCGAACTCTCCGTACCCATGGTGGAGCAGTTGCGGACGAAGGTCGACGCCGCCACGGTCCCGGTGGTGGTCGGCGACATGGCCGGCGCGACCGTGCCGGGCGAGTTCAGCCTGGTCTACCTGGTCTACAACACCATCGCCAACCTGCTCGACCAGGACCAGCAGGTCGCCTGCTTCCGCAACGCGGCGCGGCACCTCGGGCCGGGCGGCCGGTTCGTGATCGAGCTGTGGGTGCCGGAGCTGCGCAAGCTGCCCCCGGGCCAGCAGGCGACCGTGTGGCACACCGAGGCCGGCTACATCGGCCTGGACACCTACGACGTGCTGCGCCAGCGGGTCGTGTCGCACCACTTCCACTTCGGCGACGGCCGCGAGGCACGGGTCTTCCGCACCCCGCACCGCTACATCTGGCCGTCCGAACTGGACCTGATGGGCCAGTTGGCCGGCTTCACGCTGGAGAGCCGGCACGCCGACTGGTCCGGCGCGGAGTTCACCGAGGAGTCCCGCTCCCACGTGTCGGTCTACCGGCTGGCCTGAGCGCTCCCCGATGACGAAGGCGCTCGTCACCGGCACGTCCGGCCGATCACGTCACCCGGCCACTGGCACCGATCCACACCCTCCGCTACGATCAGCAATCGACACGTCACTATAGGTTGATCACCCCGGGTTGGTCCGTGGGTGACCCGATCTGCTTCGGGGGTTGACCAATGCCGGACGTCGCCGAGGTCACCGCGCAGCCGTACCCGTTCAGCCCTCCCGACCGGCTCCACCTCGACCCGCGCTACGCCGAGCTGCGGCGCACCGAGCCGCTCATCCGGGTGCGGCTGCCGTTCGGCGAGGAGGCATGGCTCGCCACCCGGCACACCGACGTACGGACCGTCCTCGGTGACGCGAGGTTCAGCCGGGCCGCCAGCGTCGGCCGGGACGAGCCGCGGCTCACCCCGAGGCAGATCGAGGGCGGCATCCTGTCGATGGATCCGCCGGAGCACACCCGGCTGCGGCGGCTGGTCGCCAAGGCGTTCACCGCCCGCCGAGTCGAGCAGCTCCGGCCCCGCACCCGGCAGATCGCCGACGAACTCATCGATGCCATGGTGGTGGGCGGGCCGCCGGCCGACCTGGTGGAGCACTTCGCCACCCCGCTGCCCATCCAGGTGATCTGCGAGCTGCTCGGGGTGCCGTTCGCCGACCGACACCTGTTCCACGTCTGGTCGGAGGCGATCGTCTCGACCACCTCGCTGCCGCCCGAGCGGATCCAGGAATACCTCGACAACCTGTACGCGTACATCGGCGAGCTGGTCCAGCAGCGACGCCGGGCGCCCACCGACGACCTGATCTGCGCGATGGTGCGGGCGCGCGACGAGGACCAGGACCGGTTCACCGAGCAGGAGATCGTGCAGCTCGCCGCCGGGCTGCTCGCCGCCGGCCACGAGACCACCGTCACCCAACTGCCGAACTTCGCGTACGTCCTGCTCACCCACTCGGAACAGATGGCCTGGCTGCGGGCCGACCCCGCCCGGGTGCCGACCGCGATCGAGGAGCTGATGCGCTACGTCCCGCTCGGGGTGGCATCCTCATTCGCCCGGTACGCCACCGAGGACATCGAGGTCGGTGGAGTGCTGGTGCGGGCCGGGGAACCAGTGATCGGCTCGATCTCGTCGGCGAACCGCGACGAGACCGTCTTCGCCGACCCCGATCGCCTCGATCTCGGTCGGGAGACCAATCCGCACATCGGTTTCGGGCACGGCGTGCACCACTGCCTGGGGGCCCAGCTCGCCCGGATGGAGCTACAGGTCGGGATCGGCACGCTCGTCGCCCGGCTGCCCGAGCTGCGGATCGCCGTCCCCGAGCCGGAACTCACCTGGAAGAGCGGCATGATCGTCCGAGGTCTGGCCCGGATGCCGGTGGCCTGGTGAGCGCCGGCTGGCGGATCGCCGTCGACGCACGGCGCTGCATCGGATCGGGTGGCTGCGTCGGCATGGCGCCGGCCCACTTCCGGCTGGAGTCCGGGTCGGCCACCCCGATCGCGGCAACCGTCGAACCGGACGAGACGGTGATCGACGCCGCCGAGTCGTGCCCGGTCGAAGCGATCACGGTACTCGGCGACGACGGTGAGCTGGTTGCTCCCGCCTGACGCGACGACGCCTGGCCTCGACGCACCGGAGTCGTTCCCGCGGGTCGTGGGTCACTGAGGGTTTCGGGGCGTAATGCAGATTCAGATAGACGAAGAGCAAGGCCCTGGTCAGCTCTTTGCTGGTCAGGGCCTCGTACTGGTGCCCCCGGCAGGATTCGAACCTGCGACACACGGTTTAGGAAACCGATGCTCTATCCCCTGAGCTACGAGGGCGCGAGGGCACAGTCTAGCGACCTGGGGGTTCATCTGGGGTGGCAGGGAGTGGCCCACGTTCACCCACGTCACCCGGACCCCTGTTCGCCCAGCCCAGGGAGTCTCTACGCGAGTTCGCACAGCGCCACCTCTGCTGATCTTGGTTGTTTGGGCTGGTAGGGGGTCTTGTCGCGGATGCAGGCCCAGAGGACGTTGAGGCGTTGTCTAGACAGGGCGGCGGTGGCTTGACGGTGGGTTTTCCCTTCGGCTCTTTTCTTGTCGTAGTAGGCGCGTGATCGTGGGCAGTGGGTCAGCGCGGTGAAGCTGGACATGCTGAACACCCGGCGCAGCCCTCGGTGGTAACGGTGGGGTCGGACCTGGTGGCCCTGCCTGCGGCCGGAGTCCCGGGAGATGGGCGCGAGGCCGGCGTGGGCGGCGAGCGCTGCGGGGCTGGCGTAGGTGGTGAGGGTGCCGGCGTAGGCGAGGAACTCGGCGGCGAGGGTGGTGCCGATGCCGGGCAGGCTGGTGACGATCTCTCCCAGCTCGTGCTCCGCGACGATGCCGGCGATGGTTTCCTCGATGGCGGTGATCCGGTCGTTGACCGCTTCCAGGTCGGCGGCCATCTGCGCCACGATCCCGGCCGCAGTGGCCTCTCCGGCGACGGCGACGGTCTGCGTCCGCGCGGCAGTGAGGACTTTGACGGTCAGCGCCTTGGCGGCCCGCACGCCGTGCTGGCGTAGGTAGTCCAGGATGCGGGCTTCACCGGCGCGGCGCAGTCCGCCGGGGGTCTGCCACTGCGCGAGGAGCCGAAGCGCGCCCTTGCTGCGCAGGTTCAGCGTCTTCTCCAGGGCGGAGCTGATCATGGTCAGTAGGTCCTGGATGCGGGCGGTGATGCGGACCCGGTCGGCGACCAGGTCGAGTCGGCGGGAGACGAGCAGCTTCAACTGCTGCTGCACCCCGTCCGCATGCGCAGGGTCTGGGCGATGACGTAGGCGTCGTGGGCGTCGGTCTTGCGTTTGCCGTGAAAGGCCTCCGCCATCCGCGAGGTGACCGTGCCGCTGACGTAGCGCACGTCCGCGCCCCGGTCGAACAGGACCGCCAGCACCAGCGACGCGGGTCCGCCGGGCAGGTCGACGGCCCAGCGGATCGGCTTACGGCGTTTGCCGAGCCGTCCGGCGATGCCGGAGATGGCCTGCTGGTCGTTGGGGATCTTCTCGGACAAAACGACGGTGCCGTCGTCGTCGACGACGCACACGTGGTGGTGGGTCTTGCCGACGTCGACGCCGGCCCACAGGCTGCCCACCGGGCATCACCCTTTTCGCTCGTGCTGGTCAGGGGGTGTGGACCCGCCGCGGTTCAGTAGCCACAACTTCGGAAAGGGCGATCGGTCGCAAGTCTCCATCCAGTGCTGATACAGCGGTCATCAGCGAGGGTCGGGGCGTCCTACTCCTAGCTGGCCATGACATAGGCGGCACACACCCAGACAGTCACCCGACCCTCCGGGTCCACCCCTGCAAACGACACGGTTCGATGTCTGGTTGCGGGTCCCGACGGACGCCTGGAGCGCACCGCCGCCGGCGTCGACTGTCTGGGGCGTCACGCTGGCACGCCGCACCGGCCCTCCACGATCCTCGTCGCACCTTGGCGACGGTCAGCGGGGAACCATGCGTCAGGTTTCGAGACCTGTGCGGTTGAGGCGTTCGAGCAGGCTGGGCTTGCGGGCGTGCACCGTCCGTAGCTCGGCCAGGCGACTTCGGAACGATGTGCTGTCTCCGTCTCGTTCAGCGAGGTCGCGCAGGTCGACGAGGAGTTGAACGGCGGTGTCGTACTCACGGGGTTTCTTCGTGGCGATGAGTTCGGCGACCCGCTGCCAGGCGGCGGGTTGGTCGACTGCGAGGGTGTCAAGGTGTCGTTGCCGTGCTGCCGCAGCGGACCGTTCGCGGCGAATCCGGTCGCGTTCGTGCTGCTCGGCGTCCCGTCGTTCCCGTTCGGCGCGCAACTCCGCGGCGGTGGCGAGCAGTCGCCCGGCAGTGCGGATGGCTGCCGGGGCGGGGGAATCGGTGCGGTGTTCGTCGCGGTAGCGGCGTAGCAGTCGGCTGCGTAGGTGGCTGTCACCGCCGGTGATCAGGTCGGCCAGGATGGCGTCCTTGTCCGGGGCGGGCAGCCCGACGACCCAGGTGCGTAGCTGCGCAGCGGTCGGTTCACCGGAGGCGACCGGCGACGATCCGGCCGCCGCGGCCGCGATCAGGTCGGGGTCGATGCGCAGGAACTCGGCGACGGCGGTGAGGGGCGCGTCGAGGGTGCCCAGTCCGGCCGGGACGGGCGGTTCGGGTTCGTCGTCGGCGATCTCGGCGGACTGTACGCAGCGGAGCCAGGCCAGGTAGAGCAGGCGCTGGTCGCCGGCGGCGAGGCCGGCCCGGACGGGGATGATGGAGGCGAGCAGGCCGTGGCCGTCGAGGTCCCACTCGTCGGCGCCGTCCTCGTCCTCGTCGTGGAGGTCGATGATGACGTGTGTGCCGGCGGTCCAGGCGGATGCGCTGTCACCCTGGCAGTACCGGGCGACGGTGGCGGGGTCGAGCACGTTCTTCGGTAGCCGCAGCATGAGCTGGCGGGTGCCCCAGTTCGCCAGGTACAGGTGCGCGTCGAAGTACCGTTCCATGAGCGTTCGCGGGTCGCCCTTGAAGTCGCCCCACTCGTAGGTGTTGACGAAGCTGGTGGCGGTGATGTCGGCCCGGGTGGTCAGCGACCGCAACTCGGCCCGCTCCCGGCCGGTGAGGGGCCGGTCGACGGCGGTGAACTCGTAGTACTGGTACTCGCTCACCGTGGCCTACCTTCCGGCCCAGTGCCGGTAGGCGTCGATCCACCCCGCACCGTCCGGCGCGGGGGTGGGTAGCGGCAGGTCGAGTAGATCAATCTTCTGCCGGTGGTGGCCTCGGGCGCAGACCGCGACGATGCTGTTCGCGGCTAGTTCGATCTTGCGCACGGTGACCTCGACGCCAAGGACGGTGGTGGTGAACGGCACCGCCAGATGCTCCTCGATCATGTTGAACAGGCCGGCGCGCTCATCGTCGTAATCGTCCGTGTCGACAGTAGCTTCCTCGATCATCGCCTCCAGCGCGGCGCTGCCCTTCGATGCCATCGGCGGAGGATAGCGGACCGGTGCCGAGGTGTTCGAAGCCTGACGCGCGAGGATGGTTGGCATGGGTTCGGTGGCCGAGTTCGTCGATCTTCGGCGGGAGGTGGAGCGGTTACGGGCGGAGAACGCCCGGCTGGGACGTCTGCTGGAGTTGCGCGGCCAGGACACGACTGCGGCGCCAGAACAGTTGTCCGCTCCGGTGGAGCCGCCGGGGCTGGTCACCATGGCTTCGCCCACCCGGGACAAGCTGGCGTTGTTTGCCGACCGGTTCCGAGCCCGGACCGACGTGTACGCCGTGCGGTGGGACAACGCCCGTACCGGCGCTGCCGGGTGGATGCCCGCGGTCGCCGGCGGCTGGCGCAAGGGTATGGACCGGCGCGGTGCCACCTACCTGCCCCGTACGACGGAGGTCGTCGCGACGCATCTGGTCGGCGACGTGTTCATGGGCATGTACCCGCTGATGCCCGGCAACACCTGCCACTTCGTCGTGGCCGACTTCGACGGGCCGACGGCGATGCTCGACGCCCTCGCGTACGTGAAGGCGGCGCGAGCCAGCGCGGTGCCGGCCGGATTGGAGATCTCCCAGTCAGGCCGCGGTGCCCACGTGTGGGTCTTCCTCACCGGTGCTGTTGCCGCGGCCACCGCGCGGGCCGTCGGCACGGTCCTGCTGCGGGAGGCGATGGTGCTGCGCGGGTCGATGGATCTGCGGTCGTACGACCGGCTTTTCCCCAACCAGGACGTCCTGCCCGAGGGTGGCTTCGGCAACCTCATCGCCGCACCCCTGCAGGGCCGCCGCCGCAAGGACGGACTCACCACCTTCCTCGACCTCGGCACCCTCGAGCCGCACGCCGACCAGTGGGCGTTCCTGTCAACACTGGACCGGCTCAGCCCCGGCGACGCCGAACACGTCGCCCGGCAGGCCAAGCAAGCCCTCACCGGCGCGGACGTCGCTACGATGAGCCGGTCTGCCGCACCCAGGTCCATCCACCGCTGCCTCCGGTGGTCCACGCGGAGGCCGGTGCCGGGCTGAGCATCGACGCCAGGCAGCTCACCCCCGCCGCGCTGGCGACGTTCAAGCACGCCGCCGCCATGGCTAACCCGAAGTTCTACGAGTTGCAGCGGCTCCGCAAGTCCACCTGGGACACCCCACGCTTCATCCAGGGCTACGACCTCACCCTCGATGACCGCCTGGTTCTCCCGCGGGGCCTGCGGCACACCATCGCCACCATTGTCGAGCGCGCCGGGTCACGGCTGGCCGTCACGGACGCACGAAACTCCGGGACCGAGATCGACACCGCGTTCACCGCCGAACTCACCAGCAGACAGGCCAACGCGGTCGGCGCACTTCTCGCCCACGACGACGGAATCCTGGTCGCCCCACCGGGCTCCGGCAAGACCGTCATGGCCTGCGCCCTGATCGCCGAACGCAACACCTCCACCCTCGTCCTCGTCGACCGCAAAGCCCTCGCGGACCAGTGGCGCACGCGCATCGAGCAGTTCCTCGGCATCAAGCCCGGGCAACTCGGCGGCGGCCGACGCAAGCTCACCGGCACGGTGGACGTCGCACTGCTGCCCTCCCTCGCTCGACGCGGCGACGTAGCCACCCTGACCCAGGAGTACGGGCACGTCATCGTCGACGAATGCCACCACCTCGGCGCCGCAGCCTACGAGCACTCGGTCAAACGGATCGCCGCGCAGTTCTGGCTCGGCCTCACCGCCACCCCCACCCGACGCGACGGCCTCGGACAACTCGTCACCTGGCAACTCGGACCCGTCCGCCACACCCTGACCGACGAAGAACAAGGCACCCTCGCTGCCGCGATGCACACCGACGCCGGACCCCGGCGAGCGCTGTTCATCCACGAGACCACATTCCAGCCCGGCGACGTCGACCTGGACGCGCCCGGCGCGCTCGCCGAGGTGCACCGACGGCTGGCCCTCGACGAGCCCCGCAACACCCAGATCGCCGATGACGTCGCCGCGGCCCTGGCGCGCGGCCGCAACTGTCTCGTGCTGACCCGACGGGTCGCCCAGGTCGGGGCACTCACCGCTCTGCTCGCCGCACGCGGACACCAGCCGCTCGTGCTCCAAGGCGCGATGAGCACCCGCGAACGGCGGACCGTCGTTGACCGGCTCGACGGCGCCAAGGCCGGTGACGGCCTGCTCGTCATCGGCACCACACCGTTCATCGGCGAAGGCTTCGACGCCCCCGCCCTCGACACCCTCTTCCTCGCCGGCCCGATCTCCTACGACGGCCTACTCGTCCAATGCGCCGGCCGCGTCATCCGCGCCGCACCCGGCAAGGACCTCGCCGAAGCCCACGACTACCACGACCCGGCCGCACCTATCCTCGCCGCCTCACTCCCACGCCGCACGCCCGGATACCGGGCCCTCGGCTTCATCAGACAGTGAGTGCATCCCATCGCGATCACCAGACTGGTCCCACGGTGACAGAGAGACGACCAGACGCCAAGCGTGCTGGGCCTAGCGTAGTAGGCTGACGGGTGTGGGCCGGTTCTCCGAGGATGAGCTGCAGGCGGTTGTCTCTCGGTACGAGGCGACGCGGGCGGCTGCGTTGACCGAGCGGGACGAGCAGCTGCGGGCGTTTCACGCGGCCGGATGGCGGCCGGTCGATCTGCAGCGGGTCACCGGATACAGCCGAGAGACCATCCGTCAGGCACTCCGACCGGAAGTCCGACGGGCGACCAACATCAGCCGACGAAGGACCTCACCCCAGCCGCCGGCCGACTACGGGCCCTATGGTGACCGCAAGCCCTACCTGGTGGCCGAAACCCTTGCCCAACTGCAGGGCCCGACCGACGGCATGGTTACACTCCCGCGTCACCTCGACCGGTCCGGGCACGGCGAGTACGACCTGAACCGGACCGCACGCCTGGCCAGCATGTACAAGGTGGTGCTCACCGAAGCCAGCACCGTCGAGGATCTGCACACCTGGCTCGACGCCGACCTCCTTCGGCGACTCTGGCCCACCCTCTGGCTGCCACCCCAGCTCCGCCAGCGCTGGGAGGACGCCTTCCCCGAACTCGCCGCGACCGTCAACAACGCGACGTAGCCGTGGACCCCTTCCACGAACCGGCTCACCCGCGTGGCCCCGCAGATCGAACACCAAATGACCGCGTACCGAACGCACCTCCTTCCGCATATCGAAAGCCGAGATCCTCGCAGATCGAAAATGCGGCCGTTATGATGGTGCCGTGCCCACACCGCACCTGATCCCCCGCCGCGCCGCCGCGCAGGTCGATGCCGCTCTGGCGGACACCCGCGTCGTCTTGATCAGCGGAGCACGCCAAGCAGGCAAGAGCACCCTGGTTCGCCTCGTTGCCGGCGATCGTCTCGCCGAGCGCCGCGATCTTGATCGGGCTCAGGACCGGGCGGCGGCGATCGCCGACCCGGTCGGGTTCGTGGACTCCTCCGAACTCCTGGTCATCGACGAGATCCAGCGCGCTCCGGAACTACTGCTGGCCATCAAGGCAGCAGTCGACGAAGACCCTCGTCCGGGCCGGTATCTGCTCACCGGCTCGTCACGGTTGTTCGGCATGGTTGCCGCCCCGGACGCATTGCCCGGCCGTATGGAAACCGTCGAACTCTGGCCGTTCTCCCAAGGCGAACTCGACGCAGCGCCGGATGGATTCATCGACGCCATCTTTGCGCTCGGCCCGGACCTGCGACACGAGTCGGACGTGAGCCGCGCCGACTACGCGGCCAGGATCGTGCGCGGCGGCCTACCCGAGGCGACCACCCGCACCGACCCACGTCGCCGCCAACGATTCCTCGACGCCTACGTCCAAGCGCTCATCGACCGCGACGTCCGGCAACTGTCCGACATCCAGCACAAGGGCGAGCTACGCAAGCTGATACGCCTACTCGCGGCCAGATCCGCGACCATCATCGCCGCAAACTCCCTCGAATCCGCCCTCGGACTGAGCCGGCCGACGATCGCCCGCTACCTCCAAGCCCTGGAAGAGATCTTCCTGATCAAACGGATCCCCGGCTGGTCCCGCAACCTGGGCACCCGCGCCACCGCCGCGCCAAAACTGATCTTCGTCGACTCGGGCATCGCCGCCAACGAGATCGCGACCGACGCCCGGGCACTGCTCCGGCCGGGCGCACCGTTCGGTCCGCTGCTCGAGTCATTTGTCCTGTCCGAGTTGTCCCGGCAGCTCACCTGGTCCGAGCAGTTCGTCGACCTGTCCCACTACCGCGACCAGAGCAGGTACGAAGTCGACGCGGTGCTGGAGAACCGAACCGGCCAGGTGGTCGGAATCGAAGTCAAAGCTGCCACCACCGTCGGACCCGACGACTTCCGCGGTCTACGCCGACTCGCCGACCGCCTCGGCGACGACTTCATCGCCGGCATCGTCCTCTATACCGGAACCTCCACGCTGCCGTTCGGCGACAGACTCCGCGCAATGCCGGTAAGTGCCCTGTGGCAGGTTTCCGCCTCGACAGCAGACTGACCTCGCCCGCAGGTCACTCCTCAGCCGGTCAGGGCCACCGAGGACCGAAGGGCGTGGCCTGCTGATCTTCAGCAAGCGATCGCAGCAAGCCAAGCCCGCACACCGACCAGCACACGAGGCCAAGAAGTGAAAAGCCGCAGGTTGTCAGCCTGCGGACACCGGCGGAGCGTCGGGTTAGGAAACCGATGCTCTATCCCCTGAGCTACGAGGGCGCGAGGGCCTAGTCTAGCGACCTGGGGGTTCACCTGGGGTGGCAGGGAGTGGCCCGCGTTCGCCCACGTTCCCCGGACCGCCGTTCTCCCAGCTCAGGACCACACCCGGAGCACACGGACCCCGGTTTGCGACCGGCGGTCGGCCGCGGTAACCCGCGTTGGCACCGGTTCACCCCGGTTGGCATCCGCTGGAGAGCACACACCGAGCACATCACCGAAGATCACGGGGCAAACTCAACCTGGCCGACCCGCCTGCCCGCCGCCGCGCCACCCGTGACTTCCAACCAACCCGACCCTATGCGAGGCCGCGACATGAGCCGCGCTGCGGTTGGCCACCACCGTGTCCTTGTCGAGGTCCTGGGTGAGTCTGTGGATCTCTAGCAGCGAGACAGCCCTCGAGCTTGTCCCTGATGGCGGCGGTGTCATGCTCGGCGAACGTCTCGAAGAGGTCGCGGGCCTTCTGCCAGTGCAGGCGGGCGAGAGGGTGGTCTGCGAGGGCCCGGTGCACGTCACCGAGGTGGTCGAGGGCGTACGCCAGGGACAGCAGGATGCCGTTCTCCTCACTGGCCTCGACAGCGGCTTCGAGGCAGGTGACGGCGGTGCGATACCGGCCGAGCCGGTAGAGCAGGGTGCCGAGGCTGTCGAACAGGTACGCCTGGCCGGCGCGATCACCGAGTCCCTGGTGCAGCCGGAGCGCCAGGCGGCAGTGCCGCAGCGCGGTGTGGTACTGCCGCAGCTCGGTGTGCAGGGCGGCGAGGTTGTTGTGGGTGCGGGCGAGACCGACCCGGTCACCGACGTCGGCGTAGAGCCCGTGGGCCAGTTCGGTGTGTTCGACGGCTCGCTGGAGTTGGCCGCGGTGGCTGGCCAGTACCCCCAGGCCGCTGTGGACGCGGGCCTGGCCATGCCGGTCACCGGTTCGGGTGAACAGGTCGAGGGCCCGGGCGAAGTGCCGGTCGGCTTCTGCGATCCGGCGTTGGGCCGAGCAGGCGGCGGCAAGGTTCTGATGCGTGTGTGCGGTGACGGTGGGATCGCCAATGCGTTCGGTGAGCCGCAGCGCGCCATGCTGGAGGTCGAGCCACTGGCCCCGCCACCCCTGGGCTTCGTAGTAGCCGGCGACATGCCAGCTGAGCTGCCATGCCTCGACGAGCAGGTCGAGTGCGGCGGCTTGCCGGGCGGTGGCGGCCAACGCCGCGTGTTCGTCGCGGAACCAGGACAGGGCCTGTTTTCGGTCGCCGATGGCGACCCGCGCCACGTCCGGCGCCGGGGGCGGGGGCGGCGGCAGGGCACGGAGCGGGTCGAGGATGCCCGTGGCGGTGTGTGCGGTGCTGAGGTAGTGGTTGAGCAACCGGCCGACCGCCGCGGAATGCGCCTCGGCTGGGTCGTGCACGCGGAGAAGCTCGGCGGCGTAGACGCGGAGCAGGTCGTGGGTGTGGTACCGGCCGGGCCGGTGTTCGTCGGCGAGCCGGGCCGCGCACAGCTCGCCGAGGGCCCGGCGGGCGGCGTCGGGCGCGGCTCCGGTGAGGCTGGCCGCGACCGGCACGGTGAGATCCGGCCCGTGGTGCAGGGCGGACAACCGGAACATCGTCCGGGTGAGAGGCTCCAACGCCAGGTAGGACCAGGAGAACACGGATCGAAGATCGGTGCGGGGGTCGCGGCCGGCGAACCCGTCGAGTCCGGCGTCACCAGCGACCAACTGGCCCGCCAGGTCGGTCAGACTCAAGGTCGGCGTGATGGCGGTCCGGGCGGCGGCGATGGCCAGCGCCAGCGGCAGGCCGGCGCAGTGATCGAGAATGCTGCTGGCCGCGTCGCGTTCGTGTTCGATCCGGTCCCGTCCGACCTTGCCGGCCAGTAGGCTCTCGGCGGCGGACGCGTCGAGCGGTGCCAGCGTGACCGGGTGGGCGCCGTCCGCGACGACCAGTCCGGCGAGATCGTCGCGGCTGTTCACCACCGTGCGGCAGCCCGGCGCGGCCGGCAGCAGCGGGCGGACCTGCTCCGCGTTGCGCGCGTTGTCCAGCACGACGAGCAGGTGTCTGTCGCTGGTCGTGCTGCGGTACAGCGCCGACCGGGCGGCAAGCCCGTCGGGCATCCGCCTGGCCGGCACCCCGAGTCCCGCCAGCAGGGTGCCGAGCGCCTCGATCGGGTCGACGGCGTTACCCGTCGGGTCGAAGCCGCGCAGGTTCAGGAAGAGGACGCCGTCCCGAAACCGGCCGGCCACCCGGTGCGCCCAGTGGACAGCGAGTGCGGTCTTGCCGATGCCGGGTGCTCCGGTGATGGTGACGACCCGGGCGACGGTGTCGTCCAGCGCGGCCAGTGCGTTGACTCTGCCGGTGAAGCCCGGCACGTCCGCGGGCAGTTGGGCCGGGACGACCAGGTGGTGGCCGACCCGAACGGCCGCTGGCTCGGCGTCAGGGGTCGTCGCCGGGTCGCCGCGGAGGATCGCCATGTGCAGGTCCTGGAGTTCCCGGCCTGGGTCGGCCCCTAACTCCTCGGCGAGCCGGAGTCGTGCAGCGGTGTAGACGTCGATGGCCTGGGCGCTTCGGCCGGCCGCGTGCAGCGCTCGCATCAGAGCCGCGACGAGCGGTTCGGTCAGCGGGTACTCGCCGGTGAGATGGGTGAGTGGAGTGACGAGGACCGTACCGTTACCCAGCCGCAGCTCGGTCTGCGCCCATGCCACGACCGTGTCGATGTGCTGTTGGCGCAGGACGTGCCGGGTCTGCTCGACCCACCGGCCGGAGATGCCGGCCAGCGGCTCGTCTCGCCACAGGTCGACCGCCGTCCGCAGCAGCGACACCCGGTGTCGGTCGTCGGTGCGGGGGTCACGGGCCTGTCGGACCAACCGCGCGGCGTGATGCAGGTCGACGCTGGCCGGGTCCACGTCGATCGCGTAGCCACCGGATTGCCGGACCAGCCGGGGCCGGTTGCCGTCCGGGCCGCCGACCCTGCCGAGCAGGCCGCGCAGGCGCGAGACATGGGCGTGAAGCGCTTTTCGGGGCTGCGCCGGCGGGCTGTCGTCCCAGACCCGATCCACCAGGGTGTCGGTGCTCACGGCGACGCCGGCGCTGACAAGCAGGGCGGCAAGCACCGTACGTTGTTTTGGCCGACCAAGATCGATCTGTTGGTCGCGATCCCAGGCCGCCACCGGCCCCAGCAGGCGAAAGGTGACCATGTCTGCCCCGACGTCTCGAATGGTGATTCTTCGATCTGTTCAGGGATACGGGTGTCGGCCGCGGCACGGCAAGGTTTCGGCAGCAATTCGACAGCCGATCCCGCCCAGGATCCATCCCAGGACCGCGGAGGTCGTGGCCTGAGCCGATCGAGAGGACGGAGACGGATGCAGATGGTGCGACGGGAACGGGCCGGGTCCGATCTGGACCAACGGGGGAGGGCTTCCAACCTGCGGAACGCGGTGGGCGCTGCCCTGCTGGCGGTCGCGATGATGGTGGCCGCGCTCATCACGGCACCGCACCCCGCCTACGCGGGTGACTGGGGAGCGGTGGTCACGGAAACGAACAAGGACAACCGGAAGGAACAGTTCTGGGTCGGCAGCGACGGTGCTGTCTGGCACCGCTGGGAGTCCAGCCCCGGCTCGGGGTACACCAGCGGGAACTGGAGCCTCGGTGGTGTGGTCTCCAGTGGTGTCGGGGTCAGCCACAACCAGGACGGCCGCCTGGAGATCTTCGGCCGGGCGGCCGGTGGCGACCTGAACCACAAGTGGCAGCTCACACCGGGCGGCGACTGGAGTGGCTGGGCGTCGCTGGGCGGCCAACTGAAGGCATACACGGGGGTGTACGCGGACTACTTCTCCACCAACGGCGGCACGCTGCGGGTGAAGGTGACCGGCGTCGACAACGCCCTGCACTACAAGTGGCAGGACAAGCCGAACTGCTGCTGGCGGGACTACTGGCAGTAGGCCCTGCCCGGTCGCGTACCGGAAGGTCGGGTGGGGCGGGCGCCGTGCGGCACCCGCCCCACCCGGCTACTCAGCGTCGGCGAGGGACATTCCGGGAGATCGGACGCCGGAGATCCTCCACAAGTGGCTGGGCGGCACGGAGCACAACATCAAGCGGATTCCAGGCGGGCAGTGGACTCTGCCCCGTGGCGCCCTACGCGCGCATGCCGGCCAGGTTCGCTACGGCCGCCGCCAGTCCGTGGGTTTGCGGACCCGGGCGAAGCCGAGCAGTTCCCGTAGCTGCGGCGCCCAGGTCACACGGTCGGCGGCCAGGTCAGCGTTGAGCGCGACCGCGGCCCGTACCGCCGGGGCGGGAACACCGAGGTGGCGGGCGAGGTCCCAGTCGGTGGCGACCTCGATGTGCACGTCGAACCGTGATGCGAGGGCTTCGGTGAGCACCGCGCCGTGCACGCCCGGGTTGTGCCCGGCGATGACGTAGAAACCATCGGCGGCCTCGACGCGTTCGTTGCGGTAGCCGGGGATGGTGATGACCCGCCTGCCGCCCATCGCCGGATACAGCACGGCGAGGGACCTTCGGCGCGATGAGGTGGCGTCGTCAACCAGCAACGCCCGGCCCTCCCGCATCGCCGCGACGAGGGGTCCGTAGCTGAACTCGAACCCGCCGTCGGGCAGTGGGATGAAGTTGCCGAGGAAGTCCTCCACGACGGTGTCGCCGGTCCCGGCGACGGTGGGCAGATCCGGGAACGCGGCCTCCACCAGCGCGGTCTTGCGGGGCCGGGCGGCCCGTACCGCAGCACCGGGACGCGAAGGGGGCTTTTGCGCGCGGCGGAGACGGAGGCGGCGACCGCCCCGAAAGCAGGGCGCCCGGGCACCCCGGTGGTGTGCAGGGTCGAGGGCAATCCCGTAGGGCTGCCCGGAGGGTGGGTGTCGCCGCCAGCGCGGCGACGACAAGGAACGCAGGCAATCCCGAATCGATCAAGTCGATCCGGGGCCGGCAGCTATGAGCGGCGCAGGTGGACGCTCTATCCCCTGAGCTACGAGGGCGCGAGGGCCCAGTCTCGCGACCTTGGGTTCACCTGGGTGGCAGGGAGTGGCCCAGGAGTCTCGACACGAGTTCGCACAACGCCACCCCTGCCAATCTTGGTTGTTTGGGCTGCTAGGGGTTTTGTCGCGGATGCGGGCCGAGAGGACGTTGAGGCGTTGTCTGGACAGTGCGGCGAAGCTGGACGTGCTGAACACCCGGCGCACGCCGCGGTGGTAGCGGTGGGGCCGAGCCTGGTGCCCCTGCCTGGGGCGGACTCCCGGGAGATCGGCGCGTGGGCGGCGAGTGCCGCGGGGGCTGGGGTAGGTGGTGAGGGTGCCGGCGTGGGGCGAGGAACTCGGCGGCGAGGGTGGTGCCGATGCCGGGCAGCCTGGTGACGGTGGCGGGCTCCCGGGAAGATGACCAGGGGCCGAGCCGCGTGCCGCGGCGGAACCTCTTGGACGACTACTCCTGAGCCGCCGGTCCAAGCCGTCCACACCTGAGCAGGGTTCGGCCGCCCGATCGCCACGCGTGCCGCCGGGGCGGTCGGCGGTACGCCGACACCGATCGTCGTACCGGCGGCCGCTCATCCGTCCCGGCCGCTCGGAGCGAATCCCACCATCGCCGCGAGGAGCGTGGCCACCGGCACGGTGGCGAACCCGACCCGGTTGTCACCGGCCCTGTACGGCAGCCAAAGCTTGCCGTCGTGCACGAGCGCGCCGCAGGAGTGGACGACGTTGGGGACGCAGCCGTCCTGCTCGGCGTCGTCGGGTGACAGAAGCACGCCGGGGGGCGTGGATCCGGGGCGAGGGTGGCGCCGTGCCGGGCGGCCAGGGTGTCGGTCACGACCACCGCCGGGCGTGCTGCACGGTGGAGATCAGCGCGAGGGTCGATTCGGCGCCCTGGTTGAGGTTGGGTCCGTGCGGGGTCAGCCCGTCGTAGCCGCCGCCGGTCGCCGGGTCCCACATCCGCGTACCGACGTCGTTGTCGCCGAGGAACCACCCCACCGCCTGCCGGACGCCGGTCTCCCAGCCGGGGTCGCCGGTGACGGCGGCGGCGGTGGCGCAGGCGTCGGCGAACGCGGCGACCTCGATCGCCTGTTGGTCGTGGCGCAGCCGCGCCGCGCCGCGCCGCCACCCGCCGGCGGGTATGACGGAGAGGTGCCCGTCGCGGAGCTGGACGTCGCGCAGCCAGGTCAGCATCCGCAGGCCGTCGTCGAGGGGAGGGCCGTCGTGGCATAGCTGACTGGCCGCGATGACGACCTCCGCGAGGGCGGCGTTGGCATAGGTCAGGCACGGCTGCGGCCAGGGCCACAGCGGGTCGGTGCCGGGGTCGCCGATCGCGGCGGCCGCGTCCCTGAGCAGGGTGGCCGCATCGGCATGGCCCGGGTGGCGGCGCAGCACCTCGACGGCACCGAGCCCGGCGAAGGCCATCGCGTGCGGGGCCGGGGAGCGCCGTCCGGCGCCCCGACCGAAGGCGACGAGTGCCTCCTCCCGGATCCAGGGCGCGGGGCTGCGGGCGGCGGCGGTGCCGAGCCCCCACAGTGCCCGCCCCCACCAGTCGCCGAGCCCGGGGGTGTCGGTCCATCGCCGGTCGTGGCTGAGCCGATTGCGGAAGGCGCCCCGGGTGTCCTGCGCGTGGGTGAGGAAGGCGAGGTAGCGCTCCGCCAGCCCGAGCACCTCCGGGTTCGGCTCCGGCTCGCGGCTGGTGACGACCAGGCCGCGCGCGGCGTCATCGGTGCAGTAGCCGTGTTCGCGGCGGACGATGGCGTGCCGGGCGTGCTCGAACAGGCCGGTGTCGTCACTCAATCGGCTCAGGTGCGCGAAGCTCGGTCGGGGCGTCGGATGCCGGCGACCGCTGCCCGGCATGCTGGACAGACCGGTGGTCGCGCTCACGCCGACGCCGCGCTGACCGCGGAGGGGCGGGCGGCGACGAGCCGCTCGGCGAGCGCGCCGTAGCGGGCCGCCACCGCCGGCCAGCGAAGGTCCGCGGCCGGCGGCCGGACGCGGCCGGCCAGCCGGGCGGCCAGGCCGGGTTCGGTCAGGATCCGCCGGATCGCGGCGGCCAGCGCCGCCGGGTCCTGATGGGGTACGACCAGGCCGGGCCCGCCGGTGAGCAGCTCGACGGCGTGCGGGAAGGCCGTGGCCACGACGGGCACCCCGGCGGCAACCGCCTCGATGAGTACGCCGGAGGTGACCTGTTCGCGGGAGTCGTAGGGCAGCACGACCACGTCGGCGGAGCGGATCAACCGGGCGAGCGCGGGTTGGTCGTGGTAGACGTTCTGGTAGTCCACGGCGTGGGCGACGCCCAACTGGGCGCCGAGCTGGTGCAGTCCCGCCCGGTACGCCTCCCCCTGGTGCTCGACCACCTTCGGATGGGTCCGCCCGGCGATCGTGTAGGTGGGGGTCGGTTCGAGGTCCTGCAACCGTGCGAGGGCCCGCAACGACCACTCGACGCCCTTGCCCGGGCCGAGCAGTCCCCAGGTCAGCAGGTGCGGGCGGGTACGGCGGTCGGCGGGCACGCGGACGTGCTCGGCGGCGCCGTGCGGGATGACCGTGACCTTGTCCGGACGTACGGCGTAGCCGACGAGCAGCCGGTCGTGAGCCGTGCCGGTCATGGTGACGACCGCTCCCGCGGCGGCGACGATCTGCTCCAGCAGGGACTTCTGTCGGGGCGAGGGCCGGCGGAGCACGGTGTGCAGGACCACGATGCTCGGCACGGTGAGCCGGCGCAGCAGCGGCAGGAGGTCCTCGCCGTCGGCGCCGGGATAGATGCCGTACTCGTGCTGCACGACGGCCACGTCGAAGGTGTTGAGGACGGCCGCGGCGTCCCGCCAGCCGGTCTGCGTACGGGCCGACCAGGTGTGCACGACCCCGGATCCGGCCCCCAGGTCGTCGCCGTGGTCGGTGACCCGGACGATGCCGCCGCGCGTGCCGTCGGCGGTCAGCTGGGTGGCGAGGGCGGAATTGAAGGTGGCCAGTCCGCATCGGGTCGGTGGGTGCGTGCTGAGGAAGCCGTAGCTGGGCATGGGTGTCGGGCCTTCCGGTTGTCGGCCGCCTCGGAGTGGGGGCGGCCTCACGCGGTGTCGGCGCACGCCGGCCAGCGTGTGTGGCCGGCGGAACGGGTCGGTCGGCGATGGCCGGGGGTTCAGCGGTGCGACCGACGGGTGAGACGGTCGTAGACGGTCAGGTAGTCGGTCACCATGCGGTCCGCGCCGAAGCGTTGCCCGGCCCGGGTCCGACAGGTGGCCCGGTCCAGTGCGGCAGCCCGGCCGACGGCGTTGACGGCCTGTTCGACGGTCCGCGCGAGGAACCCCGTCACTCCCTCGTCGACGACCTCCGGCATCGACCCTCTCGCGTACGCGACGACCGGTGTGCCGCAGGCCATCGACTCCACCACCGAGAGCCCGAACGGCTCGTCGAAGGCGATCGGGTGCAACAGCGCGGCGCTCGCGCCCAGCACCTCCGCACGCCGTCGAGGGCCGACCGACCCGAGGAAGACGACCTGCCCGCCGTCGATGTGGGGGGCGACCTGTTCGGCGAAGTACCGCTCGTCCTGGACGATGCCGCAGATGGTGAGCGGCCGGCCGGCGCGGCGGGCGATCTCGATGGCGGTGTGGGTGCCCTTGTCGGGGTGGATCCGGCCGAAGGTGGCCAGTCCGGGGCCGGCGTCGCGGGTGAACGGCAGCCCGGTCAGGTCGACACCGTGGTGCACCGTGGCGACGTAGTCGAGGTCCGCGCTCCGGTCGGCGTCGGAGATCGAGACGTAGGACGAGCGGGCCCGGGCGTACGCGGGGAGGATGCCCGGTCCGGAGAAACCGTGCACGGTGGTCAGCAGCGGCGCGCGGCAGTGTTCGGCGAAGGCGAGCGGCAGCCAGTCGAGGTGGCTGTGCACCAGGTCGAACTCCGACGAGCGAGCCATCGCGTGGGAGACGTGCATCGCCTCCCACACCCGGCCGTCCATGGCCGGATCGTCGGCGTACCCGCGGGGGCACACACCGTCGAGGACGGCGGAGGTGACGGAGTCCAGCGTCGCGAACAGGGTCACCTCCACGCCGTGGGTGACCAGCCCCTCGGCGAGCAGCCCGGTCACCTGCTCCCAGGGGCCGTAGTGGTGCGGGGGTGTCCGCCAGGCGACCGGCCCGAGCAGGGCGACCCTCACGGGGACGGCGAGTCGGCGAGGTCGGCCGGATCGAGACGCAGGGTGGCGAGCAGCCCCACGTGCCTGGCGGGGTCCACCCGCTCCGGTAGTTCGCGCTCGACCCAGTCGGCCCTGGCGTGCTGACCGCGCCCGCGCAGCGTCGCGACGATCCGGTGTCTGGCGATCCCCATCATCTGCCCCTCAGGAAGCTGTTCGGAGTGGTTTCGCGTGCCGCCGCCGGGTCAGCGGAGCATCCCTGTTCTCAGTTGGGCCAGCGAGCGCTTCAGCAGCCGGGAGACGTGCATCTGGGAAAGCCCGACCCGGGCGGCGATCTCCGCCTGGGTCAGGTCACCGGTGAACCGCATGGTCAGGATCCGGAGTTCGCGTGGGGGAAGCGCCGCGAGGAGCGGTCCGAGGATGAGGTGGTCGTCAACGGCCGTGTAGCCCGCGTCGGCGGTGCCGCTGCGCGTGTGGTGTTCGATGCGGTCGGCCGCGAGCCGTGGCTCGTTCAGCGATGGCAGTCGGTACAGACCGAGGGCGGCGACGGCGGCCAGGACCTGGGCGACGGTCACCTCCAGGTCGTCGGCGAGCTCTCGATCCGTCGGCTGGCGACCGTGTTGCTGCGCCAGCCTGCCCCGGGCCTCGGGCACCCGTGCACCCAGTTCCTGGGTCGGACGCGGGACCCGGATCGCCCAGGCCGAGTCGCGGAAGTGCTTCCGGATGCCACCGAGGATGGTCGGGATGGCGTAGGCGGCGAACGACACGCCGCGGCTGCCGTCGTATCCGTCGACGGCCTTGATCAGGCCGAGCGCGCCGACCTGCGCCAGATCGTCGTAGGACTCCCCGCGACCGGTGTACCGGCGGGCCAACCGACGCGCCATCGGCAGATTCGCCTCGATGACGCGGTTTCGTAGCCGTACGCGCTCGGGATCGTCGACGTTCAGGGCGGCGCGTTGACGCATCATGTGTTCGCTGATCCCGGCGACCGGGTTCCGCGTCGGAGGTGAGGCGGCGGCTGTGGGTGTCGCGGCAGAGGTGACCATTGTTCCAGTGCCCCTAACGGGCTGGTGGCGGCGAGACTTGCGCCACCGGGGGCCCGGGCGACACCGTCACCGTACGCCCTCATCCTGAGGACCGACACCCGAACGGGTTCCGGGTGTCGAACCGGTCGTCCGGCGGACCCGTGGTTGACCGGGCCCAGCGTGATCTGCTCGCAGTCGGCGACGATCGCCTGGGACGGGTCGGACGGTCGCCGGTCGCGGCTGCGGCACTCCGCATTGACGCCACCGCGCTACCGGCGGCACCGGACGCGACGACGCCGGGCCGATCGAGGCGAGGGAGCGTACGCTGGCAGTGTCGCTCGGGACCCCCGGTGACGGACAGCCCACCGCAGACGGACGCCCCGTCCGCGACGCCATCCCGATCGGTCCGGTCGCGGGGCTCCCCGCGCTCCCGGCAGGGCACCGTCCATCGCACGTCGGACCGCGACGATCTGTCACGGGTCCGCAATCAACCAGACGCGCCGGCGCACCACCGCGCTCAGGCCGGCCGGATGCTCCTCGGAAGGCGGCGGTTCTCATGACCGCACCCCGGAACAGTCATGTTCGATTCCTCCCACGCGAGGGTCACCCCGGCACCGATGACTCTCGTCCGACTCCTCCGCGACCGGCGGTGCAGCGCTCGCGGGTCGGGGGGCTGTGGGTCGCTGCCGTGGTGTTCGCGGTCGTACTCCTGTTGCTGCTCGTCTTCGTGCTGCAGAACGGGCAACCCGCCGAGGTGTCGTTCCTCGGCGCGCACGGCACACTGCCGATGGGGGTGGCCCTGCTGCTGGCCGCGGTTTCCGGGGTCCTGCTCGTCGCCCTCCCCGGCACCGCCCGGATCGTGCAACTCAGAATGCTGGGTCGCCGTCGCACGCGGAAGGCCGGCGTGCCCGAGCATCGTCCGACTCCCCCGGCGGTGAACGGCATCGCCGTCGTCCCGCTGCCGCCCCGCGCAGCGGATCAGGACTGCTGAGCCGTCGCCGTCACGCACCGGTGCGTGACGGCGACGCGCGCCGCCCGGTCACGTGTGTCGTGACCGGGCGGCGGTGGTGCGCGGGATCAGGCGTGGTGGCCGCCTTCGGTCTCCCAGGCGGCGACGTCGTCGTCGGCTCGCGTCAACCGGCCTTGACGGGGCTGGCACGGTACGGACGCCCCACCAGCGGCGCGTGTGCTGTCGGCGGGGCGCGAAGCCGCGAGCATGGTCGCCGTCGCCACGGCGTACGTGGTTCCAGGTGCGACCACGGCCAGGTCGACTCGCAGATCCCGCGCGCCTGTAATGATCACCAGATCGGCCGCGAGGGTGGTGAACCAACCCACTCTCACCACGGCACCACCGACGCCGATCCGGCCGGGGTGCCGGTCCCAGGCATCGGGCTGAAGCATGATCCGTTCGATCACGCCGCCGCGCCGGGCGGTCAGCGCTGTGACGAGGCTGCACAACTCGACGACCGCATCTCGTGACGTCGGCCACCAGCCGCCGTCGAGCATCGCGCCGTCGGACGGCGAGTCGGCCAGTTGCAGGCGTGCCGCCGGTGGCTCAGGAGTGCAGACCCACGTCATGCGGTCCTCGGCAGAGCGGACCATCAGATCCGCCTCTCCGGTGCGCCGGCGGCCGGGCGGGTGCCGGACTGCACACTGATGGGGACGGGACCGAACCTGGCCATGCGCGGACCTCTTTTGATGGTGGGGCTCCCGGGGAGGGACGAAGGGGTGTCGACGGGGCCAGCCGGTTGCTCAGACCACTCTCGACGGTCAGGCAGACGGTCCGAGCGGAGTACGAGGCGGGTCGACGAGATCGGCCGGGTCGAGGCGCAGGATGGCGAGCAGCCCGGCGTGCTTCTCCGGGTCCACCTGCTCCGGCAGTTCCCGCTCGACCCAGTCGGCCCTGACCCGCTGGCCGCGTTCGCGGAGAAGGCTGACGATCCGCTGTCTGGCGATGGTCATAGGACGTTCTCCCCTGCGGAGCCGCCCGAGAGGGTCGTGCTCACGGGCGGCCGTGCGAAAGCACTGTCTGGATCGCACCACAGGCTTGTCACGATGAGAGTGATGATCGGGACCGACCGAGCAGAGTGGTGGCGACGGCTTGGCGGCCACCGGGGACTCGGGTGACATCTTCACCATACGCCTCGCGGCGTGCTCCCACACCGCCCACGCGGAGCAAGCAGCCCACGGCACCGCGTGTTCACGACGATCGCGGTGGGGCACTTGGACGACAACGAGACGCCCACTGCGACGTCGGCGTTCTCCGGTGGCCACCCGGAACTCCGTGACGGCGACAACGGCGCGGGTGGCGACTACTTCCGCGCCGACCGTGCCTGGCTCTACGTCACCATGCTGACCATCGGCTACCTGGTGGGTCGCGGCCTGGCCAAGTCCGGTAGCCGCGCCGCTCACAACGGCTGACCCCTCGCACCACGCCGCCACCCGGTCACCGCGCAAGCGGACCGGGTGGCGGTTCACGTCACCGTCGGACCGCAACGGGTCCGTTGTTCGTACCGTACTGCCGACAGAAGGCGGAGGCGCGGGCGACAACGTCTCCGCCGGCTGTCGTGACCGCGTTGTGCGCCGCGTGGGCCACCTCACCGCAGGAGCCGCCGGGCGCAGGTGGTTGGCCAACGACAACCACGCCTCGACCGCCCGTTCCCGCAGCGCCATCCGGCCGGGGTCACCGATCGGCGTCCCGGCCAGCTGCCGCAGCAGGTCGTCGCCGTCGGCCGCACCATGGCGGCTCCGCTTCGCCGGCCGATCGCCGACCGTCACGGGTGTCACGACGCGCGTCATGACGGGGTGTCTTTCACCAGGGTGAGCAGTTGCTGGTCCGTACTCCGGGCCGGCGCCTCGTCGGTCGGTTCGACCGAGGAGGCGGCCGGCGGCGGTGCGGCCGGGTCGGCATGCCGCACGGCCTGCTCGGCTGCCCGCTCGTCCTGGGCGCGCTCGTCGTCGGTGGAGGTGGTGCCGGGAGGCGTTCGATCGGGGGTGGGTTCGCCGCCGGGGTGGTGAACCAGGTAGCGAACGGCGGTGTTGAGTACGGCGAGCAGCGGCACCGCGACCAGGCCGCCGACGATGCCCGCGACGACGACGCCGGTGGCGATCGCGAGGATCACGGCAAGCGGGTGCAGGGCCACCGCACGACCCATGATCAGCGGCTGGAGGAGGTGCCCCTCGACCTGCTGGACGGCGATGACCACGCCGAGGATGATCAGCGCGCTGACCGGTCCCTGGGTGACCAACGCGACGAGCACGGCGACCACGCCGGTGACGGTGGCACCGACAACCGGGATGAAGGCGCCGAGGAAGACCAGCGCGGCCAGCGGCAGCGCGAGGGGTACGCGCAGCACCGCCAGGCCGATGCCGATGCCGACGGCGTCGACGAGTGCCACCAGGACCGTCGCGCGCACATAGGACACCAGGGTGTGCCAGGAATAGTGCCCGGCCCGAGCGGCCGGGACCCGCGCCTGGCGGGGAAGCAGGCGACAGATGAAGGCCCAGATCTGGCCGCCGTCACGAAGGTAGAAGAACAGGGTGAACAGGACGAGGAAGAACCCGGCGGCGAGCTCGCCGAGGGTGGCCGCGGTGCTCAGCGCGCCGGAGGTGAGGGCCGCCTGATTGTCGGTGATCGACGCCTGGAGACGGTCGACGGCACCGTCGAGTTGCGTCTGGGACAGGTGCAGGGGCCCCTGCGCCAGCCACCCCTGGACCTGGTCGACCCCTTCCCCGACCTGGGTGCTGAGATCGTCCAGCTGGGAGACGAAGGTCCGGACGATAAGCGTCAGGCCACCGAAGACGACCGTCAGCCCGGTGACGAGGACCAGCACGGCGGCCAGGGAACGGTTCACGCCCCGCCGACGCAGGGCCGCGGCCAGCGGCTCGAACAGGGCCGCCAGGAGCAGGGCGACCGCGACCGGGATCACCACCACCCGCAGCAGTTCGACGACCCGCACGAGCAGGTACGCCGCCGCGACGAACAGGATGATCCGCCACGCCCACGCGCCCGCCGTGCGTACCCCTGGGGGAAGCCCGTCATCGACGGTGGACGCCCGCTGCGCGGCGGGGACCGGCGCGGTCGTGCCGCCGGTCGGCGGGGAGCCGGTGAACGCCGGCGGCTCCCCACCCCGCCGCCGCACCAGGGTGAGACCGCGTCGTGCCCGCCGCCGGGCGGTGTCTGTCCAGGTGGCACCACGTTCCGGGACTCGGGAGAATGTACTTTTCATCGGAGATCCTCAGTTTTGGTACGTCGACCCAGCGCGATCGCGCGGTGGGATCGAGCGGAGAAGGCGGCCGGAGTCGGGTGTCGCCGAAGGTGGGGTCAGTCGACTCCGCCGAGGACGGGCAGTTCCTCCGGTCGTGCGGCGCCGTGCGGCATCCAGTAGCCGGACGGCGGCAGGTCGCCGCGCATCGTCACCAACTGCCCCACGCCCGTTATCTCCAGCAGCCGCCGGGTGTGGCGCCTGGGACGGCACACGATCAGAGCCGTGTCGGCCGTGAGGGCGACGTGCGCCCGGGCGAGGAAGTTGAGCAGCGTCGAGGAGGCGAAGGTGACGTCGGCCAGATCAACGACGACTTCGGACGGCACGACGGCGGACAGTTGCTCGACCACGCCCGACAACGCCGGGGCGGCGTCCATGTCGATCTCACCAGCCAGGCACACCAGGGCGGCGAGGCGTCGCGGGGAGGTCAGCACGGTGATGACGTAATGGTCGCCGGACACCTGGGCCATCAGCCTCACCTCGGCATGAGTCACCTGATGCCGGGGGCTTGGGCAACGACCGCGAAGAGGCCGCAGCTCGATCCTACTGCCGCCCGACCCGATACGCGAACGCCCGACGATCGGGGCGGCCGAGGGCTCCATGCGCCGGCGTCGATTCGGGCCTAGGCTGACGGAAACACTCCGCGAGTTTCTGCTGCCCCAGCCCTCCGGCGGCACCGCACCGGGAAGGTGCCGCTGTGCTCGATGCAGATGTCCTGAGTTCCTGCCGACCGTCACCGCCCCACCTCGGCACCCCGCGCAACCGCGCCATCGGTACGACGCGTGGCTGACCGCGTCTCGTATCTCAGGAACCTCGTCCTGCGGCGGGCCCTCGGGCCCGACGGCAGGAACGACCTGCTGCGGCGGGTGTGCGACGTCGCCGCGCGGGAACTGTCGGCGTGCGGGGTCGGGATCAGCCTGATGACGGACGACGGGATCCGGGCGGTGACCGCCGCGTCCGACCCGGCCAGCGAACGCCTTGAGGAGTTGCAGTCCATGTTCGGCGAGGGACCCTGCGTGGACGCCTTCACCAGCCGCCGCCCGGTGTTGGTCTCCGATCTTCCCGATCTGATGGCCGGGGAGGGCGGTCGCTGGCCGTTCTACGCTCCCGCCGCCCACGCCGACGGACTCCGCGCGGTGTTCGCGTTCCCGCTGCAGGTCGGCGCCGCCCGGCTCGGCGCCCTGGATGTGTTCCGGGACCGCACGGGACGGTTGACCGCCACGGAGTTCGCCGACGCCCTCACCTTCGCCGACGTCACGGTGACCGCCCTGCTGGACCGGCAGGAACAGGCGGGGAGCAGCGGCATCGCCGACCTCGACGACGACGCGGCCGAGTACCGTGCGGAGTTGTTCCAGGCGCAGGGCATGGTCATGGTGCAGCTCGGGATCCCGCTCGGTCAGGCGACGGCGCGGATCCGTGCCCACGCCTACGCGGAGAACCGCCGCCTCAGCGACGTGGCCCGGGACATCGTCGCGCGCCGGCTGCGGCTCGACCACGATGGGCCGCAACCCGGAGGATGCCCATGACCGCGCACAGCCGGACAAGCCGGGAGGCACGCATGACCATCGTCTCAGCCGAACGGATGGCGACGATCTTCGTCGAGGTCGCCGACACCCTGGTGGACGACTTCGACCTGATGGACTTCCTGCACATGCTCACCGATCGGGCGGCCGACCTGGTCAGCGCGGCGGCGGTGGGGCTCGTCCTCGCCGGCCGGGACGGCCGGCTCGAGTTCATGGCCGGCTCGAACGAGAACGTCAAACTCGTGGAGCTGTTCCAGCTGCAGACCCACGAGGGCCCCTGCCAGGAAGCCTTCCGGACCGGTGTGCCCGTCGTCAACGTCGATCTGAGCGAGGCGAGCGTCCGGTGGCCCCGGTTCGCGCCCCGGGCCACCGCGGCGGGTTTCCAGTCGGTGCACGCGTTCCCGCTGCGGCTGCGGACGCAGGTGATCGGGGCCTTGAACGTTTTCGGTGACACCAAGGGCGGCGATTTCGCGGGCACCGATGTGCCGGTCATGCAGGCCCTGGCGGATGTCGCCGCGATCGGACTGCTGCAGGAACGCGCCATCCGCCGGGGCGAACTCCTGACCGAACAGTTGCAGGGCGCATTGAACAGCCGCATCGTCATCGAGCAGGCCAAGGGCGCGGTCGCGCAGGCGACCGGCCTCGGTGTCGACGAGGCGTTCGCCGCCATCCGCGGCTACGCCCGCCGTCACCACCGCAAACTGACCGAGGTTGCCCACGGCATCCTCAGCGACCCCGCGATGCTCGCCCACATCCTCGACGCGTAGCGACCGCCTGTCCGGCCGGTGGCTCACCCGGGGCAGCCGCGCTCTGACACCGCTCGGACGTTGCTGCTTCTCGGGCGGTTACGGGTTGATGCGGCGGGCGGCGAGGCGTGCCGCGTCGGGCCAGCGGACGTCGTGTGCCCAGCCGAGCTTCTCGAAGAGCCAGATCAGCCGGGCGGCGGGATCGAGCTGACCGCGCAGCACGCCGTGACGGGCGCCGGTGGGGTCGGCGTGGTGGGAGTTGTGCCAGCTCTCCCCGAATGACAGGACCGCCAGCGGCCAGAAGTTCGTGGCCTTGTCCTTGCTGGCGAACGGCCGCTCGCCCACGACGTGACAGATCGAGTTCACCGACCACGTGACATGGTGCACCACCGCCATGCGGACCAGCCCGGCCCAGAAGAACCCGGTCAACGCTCCGGTCCACGAGCCGCTGACGAGACCGCCGATCACCGCTGGGAGCAGCAGCGACGCGGCCACCAACGGTCCGAACAGTCGGTCCACGACCCGCAGGTCGCGGTCGGCGAGCAGGTCAGGGGCGAAGCGGGCCTTGTTGGTGATCTCCCGGTTCAGCAACCATCCCAGGTGGGAGTGGAGCAGTCCCTTGGCCAGCGCGGGCACGCCGGTGCCGTAGCGCCACGGCGAGTGCGGATCGCCCTCCCGGTCGGTGAACGCGTGATGGCGGCGATGGTCGGCCACCCATTTGGTGGGGCTTCCCTGCACGGCGAGACTGCCGGCCACCGCCAGCGCGATGCGCAGGCCGCGGCGGGCCTTGAACGATCCGTGGGTCAGGTGCCGGTGGAACCCGACCGTCGCCCCGGCCATCGCGATCACGTAGCCCACGACGGCCATCGAGGCGTCCAGCCCGGACAGGCCCCGGCCCCAGGCCAGCGGCACCGCCGCGATCAGCGCCGCGACCGGCAGCACCAGGAACACCCACAACATCACCAGGGAGCCGGCCGACTGAGTGCCCTCGATCAGCGGCTTCGGCGCCGGACGGGGCGTACCCACACGGACGGCGGACAATTCTGCGCTCATCACCACATACCTTCCGACACCGGTCCGATGATCACGTACGCCCGCTGCGGAGCGTTCAGTCGTGCGATCCCGAACTGGAGGACTGACAAGGGAAGGCCGCGAGGTCTGGGCAGCCGTCCGCCGGCTTTGCGGTAGAAGGCACCGCGTTGCCGGCGCAACGTTGGAGTCGGTGACCCCGATACAGAGATGCCCCCTCAGTAACCGGGCGAAACACCGCCCGCTCGACGTTGCCGTGATCGCTACAGGAGACCGGCGCACGATGAGCGCCGGCTTCCCGGAGGGTCAGCCGGCGAGCGCCCGGCGGCAACGGGCGAGTTCCGCGCGCAGGTCCCGGCGCAGGGCACGGTTCAGGCCGGGCTGGGCGAGCGCCTGGGCGAAGTCGCGGGCCGCCTCGTCCCACCGGCCCAGTCGGGCCAGGGCGGTGCCCCGGTTGTAGCGCGGCACGGGGGCCGCCGACAGCGCCACCGCCCGGTCCAGGTCGGCGAGCGCGGCGGCCACGTCGCCGCGCTCGAACCGGACGGCGGCCCGGTTCGTCCACGCCTCCACCAGTTCGGGGTCCTTGCCCAGGGCACGGGTCAGCAGTTCGTCGGCCTCGGCGGCTCCGCCACGCTCGGCGCGGACCAGTCCCAGGGTGCACAGCAGTGCGGGCTCCTGCGGAGCGCCGGCCAGCCCGGCACGCGCGCCGGCTTCGGCGGCGTCGAGCGCGCCGCGCTCCACATGCAGGTTGACCAGGGCGATCCGGGCGTCAAGGTGATCCGGGTCGATGGCGAGCACGCGTTCCAGATCGGCGCACGCTCGCCCGGGGCGGCCCCGTTCCTGCTGGAGCATGGCCCGGTTGTAGTACGCCTCAGGCAGGTGCGGTCCCAGTCGGATGGCGGCGTCGTAGTCCTTGATCGCGGCCCGGTTCCGGCCCGCCGCCCGGTACAGGGCAGCGCGGTCCACGTAGTACTCGCAGTTGTCGGGGTCGTGGGCGATCACGGTGTCCAGGTCGGCCAGCGCCCGCGCCGGGTCGCCCAGCGCGAGGTGAACCTGCGCCCGGTTGTGGCGCAGCCGGGCCAGGTCCTGCGGACGCTCGCCGGGGCCGAGCGCGGCCGTCAGCCGGGCCAGCCCGTCGTCGACGCGCAGCAGCGCCTGGTCGGGCCGGCCGGCCCGGCTGTCCAGCAGCGCCAGGCCCTGCTCGTAGAAGACGGTCGACAGCAGCCGCTGGCGGGGGTCGGCCAGCCCGGCGGCGAGGTGCAGCGCCCGTTCCAGCCAGAGTCGGGCCAGCTCCGGGTCCTGGTCGGCCGCCGGCAGGTGCCGGGCGTGCAGCATGGCGGTGGCGTACGCCGCCGACATGGTGATCTTCGGATCGTCGGTGACGGCCCGCGCCTCGTCGTAGAGGTCGAGCGCCTCGGCGGCCCGGTCCAAGGCCGCCAGTGCGGTGGCCAGGCCGGTGGTGAATGCCCACCAGTGCCGCAGGTCTCCGTCCGGGGTGACCGCCGCCCGCCCGCGCCGGGCGACCCGGGCCGCATGGTGGTAGAAGCCGCCGGCCAGGCCGTCACCCAGGGCCCGCCGTAACGCCTGCGGGGTGCGCTCGTCGGGCGCCGGGTCGGGGGCTCCGCCATCGCGTAGGTCGAGGCGCACCGGGGCCGACCCGAGTCGGCGGCCCAGCGCGTCCAGCAGTTCGGCGGTCGTCTCGTCGGCGCTGGCGACGTGATCGAACCGGATGGTCACGGGTCGCCGGAGCGTAGCGGCCCAGGCCTCCACCAGTTCCGCCGCGCCGTAGGCCAGGCAGGCGGTCCGGCGGGCGGGGTGGAACCGGATCGGTTCCTCCTCGGCGGCCGGCCGGGCCGCCGGATCGAGCTGGGGGGCGATCGCGCGCAGTTCG
Source organism: Micromonospora sp. AKA38 (assembly GCF_027925725.1). Lineage (NCBI taxonomy): Bacteria > Bacillati > Actinomycetota > Actinomycetes > Micromonosporales > Micromonosporaceae > Micromonospora > Micromonospora sp. AKA38. The sequence goes on from NZ_BNEI01000007.1 coordinate 284,007, forward strand.
ACCGTGTGCCGGGCCGCCAGGCGGGGTCGGTCGGCGGCGACCCGGCCGAGAAAGGCCGAGACCCCGGCGTACGGCCCGTGGTCGCGGTGGCAGTCGTAGCGCTCCGGTCCGCCGGTCACCGCCGTGCCCACCGCCGCAGAGGCGGGCGCCCGGGAGCGCCCGCCTGGCGGTCAGCTACCAGCACCACTCGATCCACAGCCGACGTGCGCCGGACACCAGGCGGAGTGCCGTGGTGCGACGGATGGTCATCTTCTTCATAGGAACCTCCGATGTGATCCATCTCAGGATTGGCCCAGAGCGTAACGCCCGTCGATGAAGATATGAAGAGTCCTCATACTCCGGTCCGAACTGTTCCGCCAGCTCGGCGCCTACCGGGCAGGCGGGCGGGTGGTGGCCGGGGGTACGGCGTCGCAGGTGGTGCCGTCGGCGGGTAGCACTCCGTCGATCAGTGCGGCGTCAATGGCGGCATCGACGCACGGGCCGCTGGTGCGGTAGGAGGTGTGGGCGACGCCCTCGCGGGTGAGGAGGACGGCGTTCTCCAGCCGATCCGCCATGGCCTCCGCCCAGTGGTACGGGGACACGTTGTCCAGCCGGCCACCGACCACCAGGATCGGCGGGGCGCCGGCGCCGGTGAGTTCCCGCGTGAAACGGTCCTCGTTCTCGACGGGCCACAGCGCACAGTTCAACGCGCTGTAGGCGGCCCGGCTGCCGAGCCGTTCCCCGCGTTCGGCGATCTTCTTCGCCGCCGCGTGATGCTCGGACAGCTTGCCCAGCTTCGGCCAGTCGACGCACCGGACGGCGTTGTGCGGCTCCTGGAGGATCGCGAACGGACCGCCGAACGGCGCGACCGTGATCTTTGAGACCAGGAAGTGCAGACCCAGGCCGTTGCCCTGCTGCGCGGCGAGCAGGCCCGCGGTGAGGGTGGGCCAGAGTGTCCGGTTGCCCGCAGCGGCCCGTACGGCTTCCAGGGCCATTGCCCCGTCGAGCGTGCCGCCCGGCGTGAGGCCCTCCACCGGGGGGACCCGCAGCGGCTTCGCCTCCAGCCTGGTGATCAGCGCGTCGAGCGCGGCCTCCGGATCACCGTCGCCGAAGGCGCACACCCGCACGCCTTCGGCACGGCAGGTCGTGAACCAGGCGTCGAGCGTCTCTTCGTTGGAGCGGGCGACGTCGTCCAGCAGCCGCAGCGGGTCGTTCTGCCAGAGGCTGGTGTCGACCGGGGCGTCGATCACCATCTGGCGTACGCGGTCGGGGAAGAGCGTGGCGTACATCGGTCCCACGACCGTGCCGTAGGAGGCGCCGTAGAAGGTGATCTTCTCCTCGCCGAGCGCGGCGCGTACCTGGTCCAGGTCCCGGGCCACGTTGTCGGTGGACAGGCTCGCCAGGAACTCGGGGCTCTGGTGGGCCAGGCAGCCCTTCGTGAAGGTGCGGGCGTCGGTGCGCAGCGTGCCGAACGGCTTCCCGCCGGGGATGGTCGGGTCGCGGTTCTCGGCTGCCTGCTCGGCGCGTTGCTCGTCGGTGAGGCAGCGCACGGCGCCGGACTTCCCGACCCCGCGCGGGTCCATGCCGACGACGTCGAACCGGGCGACGACGTCGGGCGAATAGGGGCCCTTGTCGTTGGCGGCGTCGATGGATGCGACCGTCTCGGTGGCCGGCACCCCCGGACCACCCGGGTTGATGAACAGGCTGCCGACGCGTCGGGCCGGATCGGTGGCACGGTGCCGGGTCACGGCGAGCTTGATCTGCTCGCCGTCGGGGTCCGCGTACTCCAGGGGCACCTCGACGGTGGCGCAGTCGAGTCCCTGCCCGCACTCCTCCCACCGTGCCGACTGCGGGGTCGGCGCGGGCACGGTGGGGCCGGAGGTCTCCGTGGCGCGGTCCGCCGCGGCCGTGCTGACCCCACCGGTGCAACCGGTCAGGGCCAGCACGGCGGCGGCCAGCACCGCGGCGATCCGTGGTGGTCGGGGTGACACGCTGTTATGTCGCTGGGAAAGTGGCATGTCATCGACGCTAGGCGGGCCAACCGGCTCCGTTGTCCGACCAAGGCTCCGGATCCTCGAACCAAAGGAGGAGCGGTCAGTCCGGGGGAACGAGTCCCGCCTCCTGCACGAGCAGTGCCACCTGTACGCGGTTGGTGAGGTCCAGCTTGGTGAGGATCGCCGACACGTGGGTCTTGACCGTGGTCAGGCCGAGATGGTGCCGCGCGGCGATCTCCGCGTTGGTGCGCCCGGCGCCGATCTCGGCTGCCACCGTCCGCTCCCGGTCCGCGAGCACGTCGAGGCGACGTCGGGCGGCCTGCTGCCGGCCGTCCTGCTCCGAATCCGCGACCCGCGCGATGAGCCGACGCATCACCTCGGGCGAGAGCACGGGACGGCCCTGCGCCGCGTGCCGGATCGCCACGACGAGTTCGTCGGGCGGGGTGTCCTTCAGAAGGAACCCGGCCGCGCCCGCCCGCAGGGCACGCAGCACACGGGCGTCCGCGTCGAAGGTGGTGAACACGATGACCTGCGGAGCGGATGATCCGCCGCGCAGCGTTTCCGTGGCGGTGAGCCCGTCGGTGCCGGGCATCCGGATGTCCATCAGCACCACGTCGGGCCGGTGGCGCCGGGCCAACTCCACCGCCTCCGCGCCGTCGCTCGCCTCAGCCACCACCCGCAGGTCGGGCGCCCCGCTCAGCATCATCTTCAGCCCGAACCGGACCACCGGGTCGTCGTCGGCCACCAGCACGTCGATGACCGGCCCGTCGCCGGCAGGCGTGCCGTCGGCCGGCGGGAGATGAGTCACGACGGCCAGGGTAACCGCAGCCGGACCCGCCAGCCGCCCGAGTCGGTCGGCCCGTGGTCGAGCTGCCCGCCCACGAGTCGGGCGCGCTCCCCGAGCCCGCGCAGCCCTGTCCCGGAACCATCGGGGCGCGAGGGCGGACCCGTCGGCGGTGCGTTCACCACCTCGGCGGTCACCTGGTCGTCGGGGCGTCCGGTGACCCGGACCACCACCGGCGTACCCGGCGCGTGCTTGCGTACGTTGGTCAGGCCCTCCTGCACGAGGCGGTAGAGCGTGCGACCCTGCGTCTCCGGGAGGTTCCGGTCCTCGGTCGTCACTCCCGCCTCGTCCCGTAACTCGACAGGCGTGCCAGCCTGACGGGCCTCGTCGATCAGCTCCGGGATGTTCTCGACGCCCGGCAGCGGCAGCTCACCCACCGGAGCCCGGAGCACCCCGATCACCTCGCGGAGGTCCTGCAGGGCGCGGTGCGCGTTCTCGCGGACCACCTCGGCGGCCCGCGCCCGGTCCTCGGCCGGCGCGTCGCGCGAATAGGCGAGGGCACCCGCATGGACGCTGAGCAGCGAAAGCCGATGTCCGAGGACGTCGTGCATCTCCCGCGCGAGCGCCTCCCGGGCCTCCCGGGCCGCATGCTCGGTCCGCAGCAGTGCCTCGACCTCGGCCGCCGCCGCCCGCTCTCGCAAGGCCGCGACCAGCGCCCGGCGGCTGCGTACGGACAGCCCCCACGCCACGATGGCGAGGTTCCCCAGCCCGATGATGATGAACACCGTCATCGGCGGTGCCGCCGTCTCGGGCCACTGCAACTGATAACCGGCGAGCGCGGCCAGGCTGATCGCACACACCGCGACCGTCGCCCTGGTCGAGCGATGCACCGCGACGGTGAACAACGCGACGATCGCGGCCGGCGCGACCGTCTCCGAGAACGCACTCGCCACGGCCAGGACAACGCCGAGCACGACCGGGAACCGGCGCCGCCACCACAGCGCCAGAGCGCCGAGCACCCCGGTGGCCCAGTCCGCGTACCGGATCCAGGCGTAGCCCGGCACCGCGTCGTTCACCTGGGAGATCACCGAGATCAGTCCGACCGCACCGGCCAGCCCGATCAGGGTGGCGTCGACCACCCGGTCGTCCACCGCCTCCCGGAGGGTCCGCCGCGGGGGCTCGGTTGTCCGACTCATCGCATCGAGCCTAGGGCTCGCGGAGAATCAGCACCCAGGTTGTCCGTCCGGTTCGGGCCGGCTTCCCGCAGCGTCACGCCCGTCGTCAGGCAGTTGCGTCCGTCTTTGTTGGGCGTCGAGCGCAGGCTCGCACCTCCACGATCTCCAGCCACTCACCCCTGGCAGACGTGGCGCGCGACGATCCGCTCCCGAATGGCCTGCCGCTGTGGGTCGTCGGTGTCGTCGAGCAGGTCGAGGGCTTCCCGGCCCCGGCTGAGAGCGTTGTCGTGGTCGCCGACCGCGCTGAGGACCTCCGCCAGTACGGCGAGAGCGCGCGCCTGGCGCAGCGGGTCGGCCAGCTCGTCGCCGACCACCCGGGCGAGGGTGGCGTCGGCCAGCGCGTCACGGTGCCGCCCCAGGCGGAGTTGGGCCTCGGCCGAGATGGTGAGGGCATCGCAACGGATCGTGTCGTCGGTGACCCGCTCGTGCAGATCGAGGGCGACGCGGCTGAGGTCGAGTGCGGCACCAGGCTGGTCCGTGTCGAGGCTGAGCTCGGCAAGCCGGACGTGGTTGAGGCTCCGGCCCCGCAGCGAACCGATCCGGTCCCAGACGACGAGGGCCCGCTGGTAGAGGAGACGGGCCTGGTCATACCGTCCGAGTTGACGGTAGGCGTCGCCAAGGTGGTAGAGCGTGTACGCCTCACCGGTCGCGTTCTCGGCCACGCGACAGTCGTTCAGGACTTCCTGGAAGGTCTCGATGGCGCTGCTGATCGCCCCGGTCCGCAGGTGCACGGAGGCGAGATTGTGTCGGCAGACCGACTGCAGCTCGGTGACGCCGTTCTCCTCGGCGAGTCGCAGAGCCTCGGTGAACAGGCTGCCTGCCCGGTCGTAGTCGTGGGTGGTGAAGTAGGTGGCGCCAAGGTTGACGAGGGTGCCCACCCGAGCCGGGTGGTGACCGTCGGCAGTCGCGGCGTCGAGGGCGATACGCAACATCTCCCGCATGTCCTCCTGGTTGCCGGAGCGGTCGAAGACTTCGTGGACCGTGTCGACGGTCTGCCAGGCGTGCCGATGGAAGCCTCGGGCCACCGCGCAGCGGACCAGGGCGAGTACGTTGGTCCGTTCCGTCTCGCACCAGCGCAGGGCGGCACCGTCCGAGGTGAAGGTCATCGGTGTCACCGCCCTCGGTTCGGGCAGGTCGGGGACGGGTGCGCGGGTCGGCTCCAGGACGGTGACGGCGTTGACGGCGGTGAGCAGGTACCAGTCCAACAGCCGGTGCAGTGCCGCTCGTCGCTGCTCGGCAGGTTCCTCCGCCCGGGCTCGGTCGGCCGCGTACCGGCGCAGCAGATCGTGCATCCGATACCGCCGGACGGTGTCGTGGTTGACCAGGTGGGCGCGGGCGAGTCGGTCGAGGGCCCGTTCGGCCTCGGCGACGTCAACCGCCAGCATCGCCGCGGCGGCCTCGGCCCCGATGGTGCCGCCCGGAAAGAGACCGAACCCCAGGAATAGCCGGATGGGCATCGGGGCGAGCGCGTTGACCGACCAGGCGAAGACGGTTCGCAGGGTCATCTCGTCGGTGTCGTCGCCCTCGATGTCGAGCAGTCGACCGGTGAGTTCGTCGGCCAGGTCACCGAGACGGGCCTGGGGCCGGGAGACCACGTGCTCGCCGATGACCCGTAGCGCGAGCGGCAGCCCGCCCGACAGCCAGGCCAGCGTCTCCAGTGCCGCAGGCTCCACGGCGGTGCGTTCCGGTCCGATGATCCGGCCGAGCATGTGATGCCGTTCGAGGGGCGACAGTGGCGCGACGGTCAGGCTGCGGATGCCGTGCCGGACACTCAACCCGCGCAGCCGGTTACGACTGATCACCACGGTGAGGCTGGTATCGGAGCGGGGTAGGAGCTGCTGCGCCTGTTCGGAGTCGACGACGTTGTCCAACACGACGAGCATCCTCCGTCCGTCCATGAGGCGGTGGTACAGCTCGGCGCGTCGACGGGCGTCGGCGGGCACCCGATCCGCCGGGACACCGAGTGCCACGAGGAAGCCGTGCAGCGCTTCCTGCGCGCCTACGGGCGGCATCGGGCCGTGCGCCTCCGCGTCGAGGTAGAGCTGCCCGTCGGGATACCACCCCTGCCGGCGATGTCCCCAGTGACCGGCGAGGGTGGTCTTGCCCACGCCGGGCATCCCGGTCAGCACCACCACCTTCGAGCCGCCCTCGCCGGCGGCGAGGGCGTCCAGCTCGTCCAGCAGCCCGGTCTGCCCGGTGTAGTCGGGGACGTCGTTCGGTAGCTGCCGGGGCACCGACGCCGCCGCGTCCACGGCGGCAAGGCGGCTCCTCACGGACGCGGGGGGCAGGAGATCCGCGATGTCCAGTACCGGTTCGGTACGCATCGCACGGCGGTAGCGTCGGCGGTAGGCGGCCAGGAAGTCCCGTGCGTCGTAGGTGCGGCCGGCCGCCTGGAGCGCGGTGATCCACAACCTCGCCAATCCCTCGTCGAGCGGGTTCTCGATCAGCAACGGCTCCAGCCGGGCCAGCACCCGGTCGTGTTGGCCGGTGACCAACTCACTTTCCGCCAGCATTTTCGCTGCGCCGAATTGCTTTTCTCGCATATCCCGCCGGAGGTGTTCGCACCGCGCACCGCGCAGGTCCGCGAGCGGATCGCCCCGCCACAACTCGCCGGCTCGGGTGAGCATGGCGACGCATCGGTCATGCTGATCCCGGCCGGCTGCCTGCCGGGCCTCGGCGGTCAGCCGCAGGAAGCGGTGGTAGTCGACCAGATCAGGATCGACGGTCAGCCGGTAGGCGTCGGTACCGGGCACCCGCACGAGGGCGTCCTGCAGGTCGACCGCCCGCAAGGCGGCACGTAGACGACTGGCCAACGTGTAGAGCAGCGGACGACGAGCGTCCACAGCCGAGTCCGGCCACAGAAACTCCATGATCGTTTCGACCCGTACCGGATTGTCGGCGTGATAGAGAAGGACGGCGAGCAGGCCGCGCTGCTTTGCCGCACCCAGCGGGACCGACCACCCCTCGACGGTGAGCTTCGTGGGACCCAGAATCGCGAACTCCATCAGCTCTGCCCCCGTCTATTCTTGATCGACATTCACCTATTTCATTCTTCTTCCAGCCGCGGGATGCTTCAAACCTTTCTCCACAGAATCAGAAATCAGACATTCCACTTCCCCGCTCATTGCAAGCCCACTGCAAGGCGACCGGCAAGCTGATCCGCAACTAACCCCTCGATGCTGAATCCCCCCGGACATTCAATGCAGGAGGGACACCAATGACGTCACTGGAATGGTCATCCACCCCCATCGGCATCGACGCCGACCGCTGGGCCAGCCGGTCGGGCTGCCGGACGGTCCTCGTCGTGGCGCACACCATCGCGAGCTGCCGACGGCTCCTGGACGTGATCGAGCACGTCGAGAGCGACCCGAGGGTGCAGTTGGTCTTCACCGTGGCGCCGGACGTCTTCAACCTTCAGGTGAGGCCGTTCCTCAACCAGCTCGGCGCGCTTGTCCTCCCCTGGCACCAGGCCGTCCGGGAGCGGTTCGATCTCGGTCTCGCCGCCGCCCACGGCGGACTTCACCAACTGCACGCACCCCTGTTCCTGATGGCCCACGGCGCAGGGCACGGTAAGCGGGTGCGACCCGGGCCGTACGGCGGCCCGGTGCTCGCGGATCAGCCGGTGTACGGCCTCGACGCGCCGCGCCTGACCCATGGCGGGCGGGTCCTTCCCACCGCCCTCGCCCTCGCCCACGACCATGAGCTGGAGGTGCTGCGTCGACAGTGTCCGGAAGCGGTCGAGGCCGCCGTGGTCATCGGTGACCCCTGCGCCGACCGGCTCGTCGCCAGCCTCTCCCGGCGGCAGGACTACCGGCGGGCCCTGGGGCTCGACGAGCGGCAGGAACTCGTGGTGGTCTCCTCCACCTGGGGCCCGGACGGCGTCTTCGGCCGTTGGCCCGACCTGTTTCCGCGTCTGATGACGCAGCTCCCTCCGGGGCGATACCGGATCGCCGCGCTGCTGCACCCCGCGGTCTGGGACGCACACGGACACCGCCAGGTCCGCGCCTGGCTCCGGGACTGCCTCGACGTCGGGCTGTTGCTACCCGACCCGACCGAGGACTGGCGCGGCCCGGTGGTCGCCGCTGATCACGTCATCGGTGACCACGGCTCCGTCACCGCGTACGCCGCCGCCATCGGACGCCCGACGCTGCTGCTACCCGCGCTGCGGTCGATGCCCGCCACCGGCACAGCTCAGCACCTGCTGGCCGAGAGCGCCAACCGCCTGGACCCGCGCCGACCGCTTCCACCCCAGCTCTCGCTGGCCACGGGCATCGACCGACAGGCGGTGATGGCCGCGCTGACCAGCCGCCCTGGCGACGCCGGCGTGTTGCTGCGGCGCACGATGTACCGCCTGCTTCGGCTGACCGAGCCCGGCCGGCACCGACAGACGAGCCCGGTGCCGGTGGCTCACCCCGGCCGTTGGAAGGTCCAGCATGACCTCGCCGGCTGAGCCCGTCGTCGTGGCACTCCCGGCCCGCGGACAGGCGCCCCGCTCAGCCCGGCTGGCCGACATCGTCGTGACCATCGTCGACAGCGGCGAGCCGGCCACGGTCGGCGACAGCCTGCTGATGGCGTATCCCGGACTGGCCCTCGCCGTCGTCGGGACCCGGGCGGGGGATGTCGCCGTCGGGGTGCGCGGTGGCCAGCCGCGTCGCCTCGGCCGGTTGGCCGCTCCCGGCGGACTGACGATCGGGCTGCTCACTGTGGTGGCTCGACTGCTCCACAGCCGGTGGGCCACCGGAACCTTGTACCTCCGGCGCACCAGCGGGGACGTGTTCTCGCCCGGCCACGCCGCCGTCCAACTCGTCGAGCCGGCGGAGCACGTCGGGCAACCGGGGCGCGGCGAGTGCGGCGAAGATGGCGGCAGCCTCCCGATAGTGCTGTCGTGCGGCCTCGTCGTCGCCTCGCCGCTGGGCGATTCGGCCGAGCAGGAACACGGCCTCTGCCCGTTCGCTGTCGGTGCCGAGTTCGGCCATCCGGCGTACCGCCTCGATGGCGGACTCCTCGGCAGCGGCCAGGTCGCCGGCGCCGAGGTACGCGTCGGCCAGGCCGATCAGCACCCGAGCAGCGTTGTAGGGGTCGACCTCGGACAGCTCGGCGAAGATCTGCCCGGCCTCCACCAACAGCGGTAGCGCGTCGGCCGGCCGGCCCGTCCGGGTCCGGAGCATGCCCAGGTTGAGACAGGAGAGGCCGACACTCCGGGCGTTCGGCAGGGTCCGCCGGCCGGCGAGGACCCGGGCGTACGCCTCCGCCGCCTCGTCCTCCCGGCCGGTATCGGCATAGAGGGTGGCCAACCCCTCCTCGGCATCGATGACGCCCTGGATGTCACCCACTTGTCGGTACCGGTCGACCGCCGCCCGACCGTGCCGCTCAGCCGCCTCGTGGGCGCCGACCCGGCTGCACGCCCGACCCAGCCGTTTGAGCATGACCGCCTCGGCCCATATGTTTCCCCAGGCCCGGGCGGCCCGCACACCGCGCTCGTCGATCTCCAGCCGCTCTTTGTAGCCCTTGAAATAGAGAAGGAGCGGCCAGGCTACGTCACTGAGCTGCCAGGTCAGCTCATGGAGGCCCAGGCCGAAGGCGACCCGGCCGGCCTCCAGCAGATTGCTCCGCTCCCGGTCCAACCACCCGAGGGCAGCAGCCCGGTCGGAGAACTCGGGTGGCCCGTCCAATGCCTGTTGGTAGACGTACGGCAGCCGGCGCCGGTAGGGGGTCACCACGCGGTCCGCCCGGCGGGCGGCGGCGAGGTAGAACTCCAGCATCATGCGCACAGCCGCCAGTCGGTCGTCGGGTGGGTCATCCTGCTCCGACATCTCACGCGCGTACAGCCGGAGCAGGTCGTGGTAGCGGAACCGATCCTCGGTCACCTCCTCCACCAGGTTCGCGTCCAGCAACTCCCCCACCACGGTGCCCACCCGCGCCCCGTCGGCCCCGCCCGCTCCGGCCACGACCGAGATCAGATCCATCCCGAACTCCGCCCCCGGGTGCAGAGCCAGCCTTCGGTACAACGCCGACGCCTCGGGCGTCAGGGCCTGGTACGAGAACTGAAAAGTCGTCCTGATCGACAAACCTTCCACCACCGAAAGTCGGGTCAGCCGCTGCGCCTCGTCGGCCAGTTCGTCGACCATCCGACGAACCGTCAACTTGGGACGGGAAGCCAGCCGCGCCGCCGCCACGACGAGCGCGATGGGCAGACCACCGCAGATCCCTGCCAACTCCTCAGCCGGCGCGGCCTCGCGGAGAATCCGCTCCCGGCCGACGGCCCGCCCCAACAACTCCACCGCCTCGGGAGCCGGCAACGGGCCGACCTCGACCAGGCGGGCACCGTCGGGCAGCAACCCGGTCAGTCGTCGGCGGCTGGTCACCACGACCACCGCCGATGTCGACGCCGGCAGCAGTGTCCTGACCTGGGCTGCCGAGTAGGCGTCGTCGAGCATCACCAACAGGGAACTGTTCGCGGTCACCGTGCGGTAGAGGGTCACCTGTTCGGCCAGGTGCGGGGGAATCCGGTCCGGCGCGACCCCCAGGGCCCGGAGGAAGGCGGACAGCACCACGCCCGGGTCCAGGGGCTCGGTGTCGCTGAACCCCCGCAGGTCGGCATAGAGCTGCCCGTCCACGAAACGGTCCAGCCTGCTGTGCGCCCACTGCCTCGCGAGGGCGGACTTCCCCACGCCACCCGGCCCGAACAGAACAGCGACGAGGTTTCCCCGCTCGGCGAGGTGGCCGTCCAAGGCGGAGAGTTCGTTCGTCCTGTTGATGAAGTTCGGCGACGGTGCGGGCAACTGCCGGGGAACCGGTGGACGCTCGACGGGAGCGCCACCGAAGTGCACACCGCCGTGGATGACCCCGGCCTGCACACTCGATCCGGACACGTTCCCGGACTGCTCGTTCGACGTACCGGACGGCACTGCCCGTTCGGTGTCGCAGGAATCCGTTCCCAATCGCCGCGCCCCCACCCGCCCGCCGCACCTCCGACCGGCCTGGCCTAGAAGTTGATGTCGCCCTGCACGTCGCGCGCCTGCACAACCTTTCCGGCCGTGCCGCTGAAGTGGTTCACCACCTGACCCTGAACTGCGACGACACCCGCTCGCGCCAGCCTGCGCCATTCGTCGTCGAGGGCAGCGGTGAAGCTCGGGTCCCGTGCCATCGCGTCCGCCAGAGCTGAGGCGAGCGCCGCATGCCGCCAACGCTCCTGCGGGTGTGCCATCGCGGCGTCGAGTACGGCCGACTCTCGCGTCCCCGCCCCGAATCGGCCACGGACCAGACTCAACAACGAACCGATCGCACTTCGCGCACCGACACCGAGCGCCTCCGCGCCCTTGGTCGCCAGTGCGGTCGCGACGGCCAGGACGATCTGATCCTCCATGTACGGCCTCCCCCGAGCCACCACTCACAGTCACATAGACAATTCGCACCGTCGTTACCGGCGAGCCTAACGCCAAGGGGCAACCGGCAGCGGGTTTCCGCAGTCGACACAGATCGCTAGAATCGCTGCGATGCTTACATGTCATTTATGAGCGTCTAAGTAGTGAGAGTCACCGTCGAAGGCCACATGACGGACACATCCCAGGATGCGAAAATTTCTCGCCGCCATGATCGACATCGGCTACGTTCGGCCGCATGATCCTCATCTGGGGCATCCAGGTCACCGTCGACCTGCTCCACTCACTACCCGCGCACTCCCTGGAGTCACTCGTTCAGTCGGCGCTGACGATGGTCGGCGCCCCCGCGACGGGGTGGGGTGACGCAGCCGTGTGGACTCCCCTCTGGGTCAAGTGGGTGGCCTACCTGACGAACATCTGACGCACGACTCCTTCACCCGTTGCGATGTGCGCCGCCGGCTCCTGCCGGCGGCGCACACGCCTTTCGCACAGGCCACCTCGCCCTGCCTCAGCGAGCACGACGGAAACCGCGGGACATGGACGAGCGCGGCGATCAGCCCGTAGCCACCGTCCTGCCCTGATCAGGGCGTGTGCAGCCGGTCGACCCGAATGCGGAGAAGCACGCGTTGCTCCCGGCCGCCGAACCCGGGTACGGACGGCCGAGGTACTTCCGGGACAGCTCGTCGATGTGCTCACGGGCGCCCTCGATGGTGACGGCCACGACGCTGCCGCGCGGCGCCCAGTACCGCTACGGTGCGGCCGGGTCGGCGATGCCGATCGCGACGCGGGGGTCGCGTCGGACGTTGCGGGTCTCCGGCCGGGGTCGCGCCGGCCGGTAGCTGACCGGCCGGACGGCCCGTGCGACGAGGCCGACCACCAGTGGGGTCATCCGCTCGTGCGCCCGCTGCACCAGCGCGGTGGTTTGGTTGCGGCTGCGGAGCAGTTCCCCAAGCCCTCGGCTCTGCGCCTCGATCTGATCAGCGGGGAGTCCTCACCGGCCAGATCCGGGCGACCTTCCGATCGTTGCGGGTCTCCTGACCGCGCTCACGCCCCACCCGCCGGCCGGTCCCGTCACCGCTTCCCGTTCTGCCGAAGGGCTTCCTCGAGCTGGTCCTCAAGGATGATGATGCGGCAGGCGGCCTCCAGGGCGGTGCCCTGGTCGACCATCTCGCGGGCCCGGGCGGCCAGCCGCAGCTGGTAGCGGGAGTAGCGGCGGTGTCCACCGCCGGAGCGGTGCGGGTTGATCAGTTTTGCCTCGTCCAGCCGGCGCAGGAAGTCCTGCGTGGCGCCGAGCATCTCGGCGGCCTGGCCGATGGTGTAGGCCGGGTAGTTCTCATCGCCGAACATGTCATCGGGCTGCTGCCCCATGTCACCTCCACGTCGAGGGCCCCGGCGCATGTGCGCCGGGGCCCAGGGTTACGGGTCAGAACACCTACTGCCGACAGGAACGTCGGCTTGTCATGTCCGCGCCGGCCGTCGTGGACGGCTTCGGGCGCGAGGATCGCGTATGCGTGACCGGAGACCACCTCTCGTTCGATGGAAACTGCGGTGTCCGCCCGGCCTGACGTGACGGCCGTGGGCGGGCGATCCACTGGTGTACGGCCCTCCCTTTCCTCTGCCTACTTCCGACACGTGCTCTCGTACGGCCCGCCGGTGTCGGAGCCCACGCGACTTCATGGCCCCGACACGTGCGGCGAGCATCAGGTGCAGCCCCGAAAAGAGCCCTGGCTCCACCTGCACTTCGCCGTCCGTCATGACCTCACGGCCGGACGGCCCGTCCACGTCTTGACGGATCTTCTCTCTCGACTTGAAGAAGAGTATGCCATACCTTGAAAGATGTCTAGTCTCGTCAGCCCAGGTTTTCTGGCGTCGACCGTCACGACCGCAGCGCGGTCGCGGCGGGGGTCCAGGTCGACTCGTCCCCGACGTCGGCGACCGTGATCCCCTTGGCGATCTTCTCCAACTCGGTCGAGGGCAACGTGTCGCCGAGGCCGGTGGCAGTGACCTGGAGGACGACGGTGCCGTCGGCGCTCCAGACGTTGCAGAAGTCGCCGATCGCGAGGCCCGCTTCCCGCGCCCGCCGTTTGGGCACCTGCTGACACCTCGTCGTACCGGGCTCCGGCGACTGGTTCGCGCTGGTGCTCGGCAGGACGAAGATGTGGAAGCCGTCCCTGATGCCGCCCTCGACCGCGTCGTACGGCGCGGTCAGCCCCGAGGCGGGCGCGGCCGGCCGGGTGTACGTCGCGCCGCCGTAGTCACCGGCGCGGGCGGTGGCGATGCCGCTGAGGCCGGGCATGGCGTGCGTGCCGGTCTGCAACGGCAGGTAGCCGGCCGGCACGTAGCCCACCGTGAACGGCACCAGGGCCGGCGTCGGCCGGCGGGGCTTCAGCCCGTCGACCAGACCGCCCAGATCCGCGAAGCTCGGCGTGGCCCGGTCACTGGAGATCGACGTGACAGCCGCCCACGCGTTGTCGGCGTACTCCCAGGCGAACAGCTTGTTGCCCGCGTCGATCGGATTCTTCGGGTCCAGGCCGACCGGCAGCGTCGCCTGCACCGCCCGGTGCCCGGCCACGGTGACCTTCCTGCCGTTCCTGATGCCGTCGGGGTCGAAGGCGCCCGGCCGGTAGACGGTCAGGTACGCCCACAGGGACGGTTTCCCTCCGGCGGCCTTCTTCCTGTTCCCGACGGCGTCGCCCTGCGCCTCGGCCTCCGCCGCCGTCATGGGCTTGTCGTTCGAGGTGTGGCGGTCGGAGTAGACGGAGGCGATCTGGTACGCGGTCGACGTGACGATCGGGTCCTGCACGTGCAGCATGCCGGCGTCGTACCCCTGGAACGTGAAGGTGAACGGCGCGGCGGCGGGCCGGACGGCCCCGGCCGGCCGGGACGCCGCCGCGGCGGCCGGGGCCGGCGGGCCGGCGGTGTCCCGCTCGGCGCCCAGGGTCGGCAGCGTGAACGCGCCGGCGACGGCGACCACGACGAGACCGGCCGCGCCGGCCGACGCGAACCCGGCCCGGCGCCGCCGCTCGGCCCGCCGCCCGGCCACGACGATGTCGTCGGCGGTGCGGCGCATCGGCGGCTCGTCGCCCGTCACGGCGTCCACCAGATCATGCAACTGCATTGGTCCACTCCTCCATCGGCTTCCCGGTGAGTTCGATGCGTTCGCCGCCGAGTGACTCGCGCAGCTTCGCCAGGCCACGGGAGACCTGACTCTTGGCCGTGCCCACGGTGCAGCCGAGGACGCCGGCCGTGTCCTCCAGGCTCAGGTCCAGGTAGTGCCGGAGCACGACCGCGGCCCGCTGCCGGGCCGGCACGGCGTCGAGCGCTGCGCGCAGGCGCATCCGCTCGTCGGTCGCGCCGGCCGGATCCCGCAGCGCGACGTCCGGCACGGCGTCGCCGGCCGACCGCTCGCGCCGCCAGGGGCGGCGGGTCTCGTCGACCGCGGCCCGGTAGACCATGGTCTTGACGTAGAGATCGGGCCGGTCCAGCTTCCGCCAGCGGGGGTAGAGCTTGACCAGCGCGTTGGCCACGGCGTCCTCCGCCGCGTGCCAGTCCCCGCAGGTCATGTACGCCAGCTTGCGCAGCGCCGCCATCTGCGACGTCACGAACTCGCGGAACGCTTGCTCGTCTTCGGCTCTCACGTCGACTGCCTCCTCGTGACGGAGGTAGAACGGAGCCACCCACCCGGGACGTTGCACGGTTCGGAGAAGTAGTTGTGCGGATGCCCCGGGAGCACGTGTCAGCGGTCGGCGCGGCACCTGACGAGCAGGCGGGCCACCATGTCCTGGGCGTGCGCGCGCCCGTAGCCCGGGCTGCTGCTCTCCCGCAGCGATGGTGCAATGGCTGAAACCGGTGGGCGACGGTCGTGGGGCGCGACGCGTCGGGCCCGGCAGCACCGGCGCGGTGCGGCGACAGGTGCCGTGGACCTCGCCGGGGCCCGGTGCGGAGAGTCGTCCTCCGCATCGGGCCCCGGCGTCGCGCGGGTCAGGCGGCCGCGCAGGTGGCCGTCGCACCGGGGCCGGTGCCGGTGCCCTGGAAGCCGAAGTTGGTCGACTGCCCGGCGCCGACGTGCCCGTTGTAGCTCACGTTGGTGAACCGGATGGTGCCGCTGGTGCCGCTGGCCTGGGCGCTCCAGACGCCGGTGGTCGCGGCGCCGCCGGGCAGCGTGATGGTCACGGTCCAGCCGTTGAGGTCCGCCGAGCCGGCGGTGACCGTCACGCTCGCGGTGAAGCCGCCGGCCCACTGGTTGAGCGACACCGACGCGGAGCAGCCGTTGCCGTTCGGGGGCGGCGTGGTCGGCGGCGCGGTGGTCGGGGGCGCGGTGGTCGGCGGGGCCGTGGTGGGCGGCGCGGTGGTCGGCGGCGCGGTCGTCGGCGGCGCGGTGGTGGGCGGGTTCGGGGCGCCGTTGGCCAGGCTGAAGGCCAGGTCGGGCTGGAACGAACCGGCCGTGTAGCGGCAGCCGTCCGCCTCACCCGGCGGCTTCACCCAGAGGTACGCGTCGATGTTGGCGTCGTTGGTGGCGGTGGTCGGGTACGTCCCGATGCGCCGGTCGGTGTTGTCGTCGCCGCACCAGTCCCCGCTGGCGCCGCCGTTGCGGCTGGTGTCGATGACCTGGCGCTTGCCGGAGATGCCCATGCCGTTGAGGGCGGAGATGACGCCTCGGCCGAAGTTCGCCTCGCTCGAGGTGGGGTTGAAGTTCGACACGTTGGTGAAGAAGCCGTCGGCGTACTGCACGCCGGCGTTCCGGAGCCGGTTGGCCGTCTCGTTCGCGCTGTTCCAGGTGGAGTGACCGCCGTCGAGGTACACCTTGGCGTTGGGGTTGGCCGACTTGATGGTCCGGGTGGCGGTCGAGATCGCCTGGTTGCGGGCGTTGAGCTCGCCGCTGCTCAGGCACGTCTGGAGCGCCAGCGAGTCGGTCTCCAGGATGATCAGGACGGTCTGGTTGCCCAGCCCACGGGCGAAGTTCGACACCCACGTCTGGTACTGGTTGAGGTCGGGCGCGCCGCCCGCGCTGGCCCCGCCGCAGTCCCGGTTGGTGATCTCGTAGACCGAGAGCACCGGGATCTGCTGCGCGGCGTTGGCCGCGCCGATGAACCCGGAGACCTCGGACTGGATGGTCGACGGGTTGAAGTTGGCGAACCAGCGGGCCTGCGGCTGGCTCGCGATCTTGTCGCGGATGACGGCGGCCCGCGAGTCACCGGGGTTGGCGGCGACCCAGCGGACGACCGCCGAACTCGGGTCGCGGTAGAGCGAGCCGGACACCGTGCCGGCGGACGCGTCGCCGATGGTGAGGCTGACGCCGGCGGCCGTGACGGCCGCCACGGCCGCCACGCCGAGGGCCGCGGATCTGCGGCGCAGCGGGGAGAGGGTAGCCACGACGTGTTTCCTCCTGATCACATAGATGTATCTAAGTTCATGGGAGCGTTCCCATGAAGGTAGCGGAGTGTGGCACCGCTGCCAAGACGGGAAACACGTCGATGGGCGGGCCCGCGACGTTCGCGGACCCGCCCATCGGCCGACTGCCTCACCCGGCGAAGTAGTCCTCCACCTCCGGACTCTCCTTGTCGCGGTGGACCCCGGTCTTGCACCCGGCGAACGGGCCCGCCGGATCCCGCAACGACGACATCACCGGATTGAGGTGGTCACGGTGCCAGGACGCCGGGCCGGACAGCCCGCCCCCCACCCCGGTCAGCTCCTGCCAGGCCAGCCAGAGACCGTGCAGGAGGGCGACCGCCTCGGCGTGTTCCCACCAGCGCGGGCACCACGGTGCCCGCGAGGTGACCTCCCGCCCGTAGATCGGCAGCAGCAGGTGCTCCACCCAGACGGCCAGCCCGGCCAGCGCGGCGTCGTACTCGTCGCCGTCCAGGTGCACGATGAACGGCGACCGGCGGGTCGGCGGGGGCGGAGGCGGCGGGGGCAGCTCCGGCGCGCGGTCGACGTCGACGACTGCTTCGGTCATGTGGTCCCTTTCCGATTCGACGGCGGCTACTTGGTCGGTGCCGGTCCCTTCGACTTCGCCTCGGTGTTGGTGAAGGCCGACGTCCGGGTGGAGGTGGCCGAATCGACCGGACCGATCCGGGCCACCTCGCCGCCGGTCACGCGCCGGGCGGACGCCTCGTTGTAGATCGCCCGGACCTGGTTGTTGACCGGCCCCTGGAGACCTGCGCTGTTCAGCGTGCCGATCATCTCGGCGGCCACGCTCTCGTTGTGCTGGTTCGGCGACGAGTGGACGTACTCGACCCGCCTTTCGACGTACTCCGGCCAGCCGGGATTGTTCTGGATGCTCGCGTCACGGGTGGACGCCGAGCGCACCTCGTCCCAGTTGGCGGAGATGGTGTCCGCCTGCCGGGAGTAGGAGTCGCGGAGCTCCGGCGCCTCGGCGTCGGTGCCGGGCAGGTGGAAGTTGGCCCCGTAGAGGTCGCGGTCGACCGGGTGCTGGTAGACGTTGTTCGCGTCCTCGTGGTGCAGCTCGTGGTCGAGCGTCGCCTGCGCGGTGTACCCGGGCGTGCCCGACTGCGGGTAGTAGGGGTAGGTGGGGTCGTAGGTGATCGTGCTCGGCCCGGACTGGCTCGCCCCCCACCGGGCCGACTGGCCGTCGTCCTGCTGCTGGAACTGGACCCCGCCGACGTTCTGCGCGGCGGTGTCGCGGATGCGTGACGTCTCCGAGTCGGAACTGGACGGGTCCGACGGTGCCCGGCCCCCGCTCACCTCCCGCCGCCGCTGCTCGTACTTCAGCCGGCTCATCTTGATGCTCTCGCTGTGCTGCTTGTCCTTCTTCCCCATCGCACCGTTCCTCTCATCCGCTCGGGTCCGGCCCGCCTTGCCCGGTGCCGGACGATCGACGCACCCCATGACGCGGCGATCCCGGCTCCGGTTCACCGACGCCGCCGGAAAACCGGGCCCGAGCGGCGCGGGCGCCGCTGAACTACCCTCGCCGCCGTGGACACCGCAGAGATCGAGGCACCCGTCGTCGGCGTCACCGTCTATCCGGACCGGGCCCGGGTCACCCGCCGCGGCAGCATCCGGCTGCCCGCCGGCGACCATCGGGTACGCGTCGCGCCACTCCCGCTCGGCCTGCGACGCGACTCGGTTCGGGTCGGCGGCTTGGGCGCGGCCACCGTGCTCGGCGTCGACGTGACCACGTGGCGGCAGGCCCGCAGCACCGACGCGCAGGTGGCCGGTCTGGAGCAGCGACGCCGCGACCTGGCCGAGGAGCTGGCCGGGACCGAGGACGCGGACGGCATCGAGGAGCAGCGCGAGCAGTTCCTCACCCGGCTGGCCGAGCGCGCCGGCGGCACGTACGCCCGGGCGCTGGCCGCCGGCGACGCCGTGCCGGCCGACGTGGCGGCCTTCACCGACTCGCTCGCCGGTCAGCTCGCCGAGTCCCGGGCCCGACGTCGCGGACTGAACCGGCGTCGGACCGAGCTGGCCGAGGAGCTGGCCGCGGTCGAGCGCGACCTGACCGCCGCGCAGGACAAGCGGGCACCGGACCGGCTGGCCGCCGAGGTGACCGTCGCGGTGACGGCCGACGACGCCGAGGTCGAGCTGGAACTGAGCTACCTGGTGGACGGCGCGCGCTGGACGCCCTCCTACGATCTGCGGCTGCTCGACGACACCATGACCGTCACCTGGTTCGGGCTGGTCAGCCAGAGCACCGGGGAGGACTGGCCGGAGTGCGAGGTGCGGCTCTCCACCGCCCGGCCGGCGGCGTCTGCCGGCGTACCCGAGCTTTCGCCCTGGTATCTCGACCGGTTCCGGCCGGCGACACCGCGCGCGATGTCGGCGGACATGCCGGCGCCGCCGGCTCCCGGCGCGGCGCCGGTCGGCGGCGGTCCGGCCCGGTCCGCGGCGCCCAAGCCGCGCCTGCGGGAGAGCGTCGCGGAGGTCGAGCAGGGGGTCAGCGCGGCCACCTACCGGCCGGCCCGGCCGCTGGCGGTGCCGGCCGACGGCAGCGCGCACCGGGCCACCATCGCGGTGCTGGAGCTGCCGGCCCGGCTGGACCACGTGACCGTGCCGGTCCGCGCCGCCGAGGCCCACCTGCGGGCGACGGTACGCAACACGTCGGCGCACACGCTGCTCCCCGGCCCGGCGGCGGTGTTCCACGGCGCCGACTTCGTCGCGGCGACCCGGCTGCCGACGTGGGCACCGGGCGAGGAGACCGAACTGGCGCTCGGGGTGGACGACCGGCTGCGGGTGGAGCGGAAGCTGCACCGGCGCACCGAGACGAAGGCGACGCTCGGGTCGACCCGGCGGCGGGAGGTGGAGTACCGGATCACCGTCGCCAACCACACGCCGCGACCGGCGACGGTCGAGGTACGCGACCAACTGCCGGTCTCCCGCGACGAGACGGTGGTGGTACGCGAGACGTCGGTGGCGCCGCAGCCGGCGGAGCGTACCGAGCTGGGGGAGCTGACCTGGCGGTTGTCGCTGGCACCGGGCGACCGCGGGGAGATCACGCTGGGCTTCCGGGTGGAGCTCGCCAAGGTTGTCGAGTTGACCGGCTGGCGGGAGTAGCCGTTAGGCGGGGCCCCTTGTTATGCAGAATGCGTTAACAAGGGGCCCCGCCTTTCACGTCAGTGGCGGCGGCGTCCGTACGCCCCGGCGGCGATGTACACGCCGGCCGCGGCGAAGAGCACCTGGAGCAGCAGTTCGATCCAGTCGATGCCGGGCGTGTCGGCCACGCCGAACAGGCCGGCCACGAGGGTGCCCAGGATCGCGGCGACCACACCGATGAGCAGGGTGAGCCAGATCGGGATGTTCTGCTTGCCCGGCACCACCAGGCGGCCCAGCGCGCCGATGATGAGGCCAATGATGATCGCGGTGAGGAAACCGGTGACTTCCACGGGAGCCGTCCTGTTCTTCCGATGGGCTGACGTCTCGTTCGGTGCCCCGCCCGACCCGCCGCCGAAACGCGAGTCGCGTTTTTTCACACAACTGTCATGGCGGGCCGGCCCAGGTCAGGGCCAGAGAAGCTGCGCCACGACCAACGCGCCGACCACGTCCGGTCCCCGGACCACCTGCCGAATGAGATCGACCGGGATCATGCCAACGGGGGTGTCCACGGCGACGCCGCCGTACTTCATCGGCGGCCGGGTGGCGGCCCGGTAGGCAGCGGCCACGGTGCCGAGCACCAGCACCCCGTCGAGCACGCCGACGCTGGCGCGCACCATCGGCAGAGAGACCGCGTACCAGATCAGCACGGACACCGCCGGCACCACCAGGTGCGCCAGGTTGAGCACGGTGTCCCCGCCGCCCAGCGAGCGGCGCAGGCCGGCGGAACGCCCGACGGCACGCAGGCCACCGGTCAACCGGCCGACCGCCAGGAACCCGAGGACCACCTGCGCCGGGCCGGCCAGCGTCGGCAGCGCCACCGCGACCGCGTACAGGGTGAGCAGCAGGGCCACCCAGACCACGAGCGCGCTGGGGTGGCGGACCGGACGCCACAGCTCGGCCTGCACCAGCACGCCGAACCGGCCGAGCGGGCGGAACCGGCGACTCGACACCACGCCGATCGACCGCCAGCGGCGGCTCTCCACCAGACCGGTGAGGAACGACGGGTCGAGCAGCAGCGCGGCGCCGGCCGCCGCGTCCGCCACCTGGGCGCCGCTGACCAGGGACGCCCGGTCCACCGACGGCAGCGCCCGGTACGCCCGGAGGACGGCCACCACGACCGGGGGCGCCGCCGCGAACCCGAGTGCCCAGCCGAGGGACGTCGACGGCGGCGGCACGAAGAACCCGGTCAGGTGACCCACGACCAGCGCCGCCGCCACCACGGCGGCGGCGCCGAACAGCCCTCGGTCGAGGATCCGGGTCCACCCGGCCCGGCGCGGACTGCCCTGGGCGACGACCGCCGACGCCGCGGCCAGCGTGCCGCAGGCGGCCCCGGCCACGGCCGAGCCGGCGAGGTCGGTCGCGCCGCCGGCGCCGGTCGCCACCGCCGCGGCCAGACCGACCAGGCCACCACCGGCGACCGCCGCGCCCAGCAGCATGACGAAGCGGGGCAACAGCCAGCCCCGCCGGTCCACCGGCGAGCTGACCACCCAGGACTGCGCGGCCGGCGACACCACCAGCGGGCCCACCGCCCGCAGGCCCCGCCAGGCGAGCCCGGCGACGGCCAGGGCGGCGGCGACCCCGAGCCAGTACCGGTCCCCCGGATCACCCTGCCGGCCCGACGGTGACCCGAGGTAGTCGCGTACCTCGCTCACCAGCGCCCAGCCGTACATGCCGGCGAAGAGCACGAGGACGTAGGCGTCGGTGAGCACGTCACCGAGCGACACCGCCCGGTGGCGTCGCCGGGTCCGCCGCAGCCGGCCCCGGAGCTGACGCGCGTCGGGCGGGCTGCCCGGCCGGACGCCGAGTTCCGTGCTCACGCACCGCCGCCGATCTCGAGCCGGTCGTCCGCCGTCGACGCCGCCAGCTCGGCGTCGTGCGTCGCCATCAACACGGCCGTGCCCGCCCGCTTCTCGCGCAGCAGCCGGTCGGCCAGCCACGCCCGGCCGCGGGCGTCGAGGCGCTGCTCCGGCTCGTCCAGCACGAGCAGGCGGCGGGGGCGGACGAAACACGAGGCCAACGCCAGCCGCCGCCGCTGCCCGCTGGACAGCGTCGAGGGCAACTGGTCGCGGGCGCGCTCCAGCCCCAGCTCGGCGATCACCTCGGCCACCGTCGCACCGGAGCCCCCATGGGCGTACGCGACGAGTTCGAGGTGCTCCACGACGGACAGGTCCGGAAAGAAGTCGATGTCGTCCAGCGCGGCGGCCAGCAGGGCGCGCGTGCGGGCATCGGTCTCGTAGCAGCGCCGGCCGTCCAGCAGCACCTCGCCCGCGTCGGGGCGGTCCGCGCCCACCACGCACCGCAGCAGCGTGGTCTTCCCGCTGCCGTTCGGCCCGACCACCACGGCGAGCCGGCCGGCGGCCAGGCCGAAGGACACGTCCTCCAGCACGGTCAACTGTCCGAACCGCCGGGTCAGGCCGCGTACCGTGAGCATGTCCACGACTCCACACTGTGGCACAGCGGCGCAGCCGTCCCCCCGTGGCGCAGCGGCGCAGCCGGTCCGGCGCGCCTCAGCGCCGGTGCGCGTCCTCCCGGTCGATCCGCAGTTCCCGCTCCAGTTCGGCGACGACCGTACGCAGGTCGTCCAGGCGCTGGCTGATGGCGATCCGGTCCACCTCGTCCGGCACCCCGTCGCCGTCGGAGTCGTAGTCCGGCGCCAGCCCTTCGGTCATCTCCAGCCGGCGGGCCTCCTCCATCGAGTTGACGATGACGGCGATGAGGATGTTCAGCAGCAGGTTGACCGCGATCATCACGAAGCTGACGTAGTAGAGCAGCGTCCACGGCGACACCTCCAGGCCCTGTTCGAGCAGGTCGGGCAGCGTCTCCAGGGAGAGCAGCACGAAGAGCGTCACAAGCGAGCGGCCGATGTCGCCGTACTGCTCGGGATAGCGGTCACCGAAGATCAGCCAGCCGGCCATGCCGTAGACGTAGAGCGTGACGCCGGCCAGCGCCAGGAACGCCGCCACGCCGGGCAGGCTGCGCCACAGCGCCGTGACGATGGTGCGCAGGCCGGGCGAGAAACGGACCAGCCGCAGCACCCGGGCCACCCGCACGAAGCGCAGCACGGCCGGGTCGCCGTGCAGCCACGGGATGAAGATCGCGACGGTCACCAGCAGGTCGAACACGTTCCAGCCGTGCCGGAGGAAGTCCTGCGGCCGGCGCCCGTACGCGAGCACCCGGACGGCGATCTCCACGACGAAGACCACCCGGAACACCCACTCGATGCCGCGCAGCACCGCCGCCGTGGCATCCGGATGCGGGTACGTCTCGATGCCCAGCACCATGCCGTTGGCCATGATGAGCACGACGATCGCGACCTCGAACGGCCGGGACGCGACGATCCGGGCGCACCCGGCCGCCAGTCCCCGTTCCGCGCCGCCCGGACGGCGCGCCCCCCGCTGGGCCGGCACGTCGGTCCGCCGGTCAACCATTCCGACACCCTATGGGTTAACGTCGGCGGATGATCCCGGCGACCGCCTTCGCGCAGTGGATCACACCGGCCCTCCCGCTCTACGGCGACGATCCCGACCGGGCCGACTTCGCTCCCTGAGGCGCGCGACGCCGCCGACGCCTCCACCCGATCCGCACTCCGGGAGCGATGCCCCATGTCCGTCGACGTCTCCATCCGGGCGGTGCTGCGTGCCCCGCAGGTCGCCCGCGTCCTCCTGGGCAGCCAGCTCGGCCGGCTGCCCACCGCCAGCGGCCCGCTGGCGCTGCTGCTCTTCGCCCGCCAGTCGCTGAGCCTGGCAGTCGCCGGCCTGCTGGTCGCGGCGTACACGGCCGGCATGGCGGTGGGTACCCCGCTGCTGGCCCGGGCGGTGGACCGCTGGCGGCAGCCGCCGGTGCTCTGGGCGGCGGCGGTCGTCTCCGGGCTCGGCTTCGGCGCGGTGGCGCTCACCGGTGGGCACCTGGCCGGCGCGGTCACCGGCGCGGCGGTCGCCGGCCTCGGCACCCCGCCGCTGGAGGCGTGCCTGCGTACGCTCTGGCCGGCGCTGCTGCCACCGGGCACGGTGCCCACCGCGTACACGCTCGACATCGCCGTCCAGGAAGTGATCTTCGTGGTGGGTCCGCTGGTCACGCTGCTCGCGGTGACCGTCGGTGGGCCGTCCGCCGGGCTGTTCGCCGCCGCCGTGGTGCAGCTCGCCGGCACCGCGGTGTACGCGCTGAGTCCCGCCGCCCGGTCCTGGCGCGGGGTGGCCGCGGTGCGGCACTGGGCCGGGCCGCTGCGCGTACCCCGGTTCGCGGTGATGATGCTCGGCGTGGTCGGCGTCGGCGCGGCGGTCGGCAGCATCGCGGTGGCGGTGACCGGCTACGCCGAGGCGGCCGGCGACCGGCGGCTCAGCGGTTGGCTGCTGGCCGCGCAGGCGACCGGCGCGCTGGTCGGCGGCCTGTGCTGGACCCGGGTCCGGCCGGGCGGGCCCGGCCGGCTGCCGCTGCTGGCCGCCGCGCTCACCGTCGGTTTCCTGCCGCTGCTGCTGGCGCCCGGCCCGGTGCCGATGGCCGGCCTGCTCGCGGTCAGCGGGCTGGCGCTGCCGCCGGTGCTGACCGCCGTCTTCCTCACCGCCGAGCGGCTCGCCGAGCCGGGCACGGTGGCCGAGGCGTTCGCCTGGGTGAGCACCGCCTTCGTGGTGGGCAGCGCGGCCGGCTCGGCGCTCGCCGGCGTATCGGCAGGCGTCCGGTACGGGCTGGTGGTCGCGCCCGCCGCCGCGCTGCTCGGCGCCGCGGTGCTGTGGACGGTCGCGCGCCCCGCCCGGTCGGCCGGGCTCACAGCCAGCCGCGGCGCTTGAACAGCAGGTAGAGCGCCGCACAGACGGCGAACATCAGGGCGACCGCGAACAGGTAGCCGTACCGCCAGCCCAGCTCCGGCATGTGGGTGAAGTTCATGCCGTAGACGGTGCCGATCAGGGTGGGCGCGAACAGGATCGCCGCCCAGGCGGAGACGCGCTTGACCTCCTCGTTCTGCTCGAAGCTGGCCGCGGTGAGGCTGCGCATCTCCTCGTTCTGCGCCTGCGAGACCAGCGTCGCGTTGACGGTGAGGATGTTCTGGAGCAGGTGCCGGAACCCGTCCACCCGCTCCACCACCTGGGTCAGGTGGTCGGCCACGTCGCGCAGCAGCCGGCGTAGCTCCTCGTCCGTGCCGTAGCGGTCGAAGCCGCCGGAGAGCGCCTCGACGACCTTGAGCAGCGGTCGCGCCGCCCGCTGGAACTGGATCACCTCGCGGCTGAGCTGGTAGATGCGACGGCTGGCGTTCGGGTCGCCGCCGAACACCTCGGTCTCGATCTCGTCGATGTCGTTCTCTAGGCCGGCGACCACCGGGGCGTAGCCGTCGACCACGCGGTCGAGCACGGCGTAGAGGACCGCCTCGGGACCGAGCGCGAGGACGGTCGGGTCCGCCTCCAGCCGCCGCCGGACGGCCGCCAGGTCGGGCGTGCCGCCGTGCCGGACGGTGATCACGAAGCCGGGGCCGAGGAAGAGGTGCAGCTCGGCGAACTCGACCGCCTCCCGCGCGTCCAGGTACCGGGCGGCGCGCAGCACCACGAACAGGGTGTCGCCGTACCGCTCCAGCTTCGGTCGCTGGTGCGCGTTGATCGCGTCCTCCACGGCCAACTCGGGGAGCTGGAACTCGGCGGCCAGCGAGGCGATCTGCTCCCGGCTCGGCCGGCGCAGCCCGATCCAGGCCATGCCGCCGGCGAGCTGTTGCAGGCAGCGGAACGTGTCGGCGAGACCGACCGGCGACGCACGCCGGACACCGTCGACGTAGACGCCGCTGTCGACCAGCCCTTCGGGCCGTTCCGGCTCGGCCGCGCCGGCGTCGACGGCGTGCTCGTCCAGGCGGCGGCCGAACCCCTCCGGCGGCGGCGTCACGAACCGGTTGTCCGCCATGCCCCTCCCCCGCTGCCCGACCGGCTCGCCGAGTCCCCCGTGCGGGCCGGCGCAAACGTCAGGGCCGGTAGCGGTAGCCCATGCCGGGCTCGGTGATCAGGTGCCGTGGCCGGGCCGGGTCGTCCTCCAGCTTGCGGCGGAGCTGGGCCAGGTACTGCCGGAGGTAGGTGGTCTCCTGCTGGTACTCCGGCCCCCACACGTCGTGCAGGAGCTGCCGCTGGCTGACCAGCTTGCCGGGGTTGCGCAGCAGCTTCTCCAGCACCGCCCACTGGGTGGGGGTCAGTTTGATCTCGGTGCCGTCGTCCCGGGTGACGGTGCGGTCGGCCAGGTCGACGGTGGTCCGGCCGATGCGCAGCGCGGGAACGCCGGGGGTGGCGGGTGCCAGCCGTCGGGTCACCGCGCGGATCCGGGCGAGCAGCTCGTCCACCCCGAACGGCTTGGTGACGTAGTCGTCGGCGCCGGCGTCCAGCGCGGCGACCTTGTCCTCGCTGCCGGCCCGGCCGGACAGCACGATGATCGGCACGGCGGTCCAGCCGCGCAGCCCCCGGATGACCTCGGTGCCGTCCAGGTCGGGCAGGCCGAGGTCGAGCACCACCAGGTCCGGCGGGTGGCCGGCGGCGGCCTTCAACGCGGCGGCGCCGCTGCCGGCCACGTCGACGTCGTAGCCGCGGGCCCGCAGGTTGATCCGCAGCGCGCGGACGATCTGCGGTTCGTCGTCGACGACCAGGATGCGCGTCATTCCCGCGGCCCTTCCGACTCGGTGGCGGCGGGCAGCCGCAGCACCATGGTGAGACCGCCGCCGGGCGTGGTCTCCGGGGTGATGCTGCCACCCATCGCCTCGGCGAGCCCCCGGGACAGTGCCAGGCCCAGCCCTACCCCGGTCCGGTTGTCCCGGTCACCGAGGCGCTGGAACGGCAGGAACACGTGCTCCCACCGGTCCTCCGGGATGCCCGGGCCGGTGTCGATCACCCGCACCTCGACCTGGCCGGCGTGCGCGCTGCCGGTGATCGTCGGCGGCCGGCCGGGCGGGCTGTGCCGCAGGGCGTTGGCGACGATGTTGACCAGCACCCGTTCCAGCAGGCCGGGATCGGCCAGCGCCGCCGGCAGGTCCGGCGGGATGTCCGTGGTCACCTCGGCCGCCGCCGGGCCCAGCTCGTCCAACGCCCGGGGCACGGCGTCCTCCAGCCCGATCGCGGTCGCGGCGACGCCGAGCGCGCCGGCCTGCAAGCGGCTCATGTCGAGCAGGTTCGCCACCAGCCGGCCCAACCGGTCCAGCGACTCGTCGGCGGTGGCCAGCAGCTCCTCGGAGTCGTCGGCGTCGAACTCGACGTCGTGGCTGCGCAGGCTGCTCACCGCGGCCTTGGCCGACGCCAACGGCGTCCGCAGGTCGTGGCTGACGGCGGCGAGCAGCGCGGTGCGCATCCGGTCGGCGGCGGCCAGCGGGCGGGCGGTGGCCGCCTCCTCGGCGAGCCGCTCCTGGCGCAGCGCGACGGCGGCCTGGGCGGCGAACGCCTCGACCACCCGGCGGTCGGCCGCCGCCAGCCGCCGGCCGGCGAGCACCACGCTGAGTCGGTCGTCCACCGGCACCACCGTCTCGCCCGCGTCCGGACTGCCCGGCGGCGCCTCGCCGACGCTGGCCACCACCCGCCAGGCGGCCTCGTCGCGGGACCGGGCCGGCCGCCCCTCCGCCTCGGCGGCGAGTTCGAGCACGCTGACCGCGCGCAACCCGAACGTCTCCCGGAGCCGGTCCAGCAGCGCCGGCAGCGGGCGCGCGCCACGCAGCACGCTGCCGGCGACGGTGGCCAGCGTCTGCGCGTCGGCGGACGCCCGCGCCGCCTCCCGGGTACGCCGGGCCGCCACGTCGACCACCCCGCTCACCGCCACCGCCACGCCGACGAACACGCCGAGCGCGAGCAGATTGTCCGCCTCGGCGATGGTCAGCGTGTGGAACGGCGGGGTGAAGAACCAGTTGAGCAGCAGCGAGCCGCCGAGCGCGGCGACCAGCGCCGGCCACAGCCCGCCGACCAGCGCCACGCCGACCACGCCGGCGAGGAAGAGCAGGATGTCGTTGGTCAGGGTGAGGTCCGGGAGGGCTTCCAGTAGCAGCGTGAGCAGCGGCATGCCGAGCACGGCCAGCGCGTACCCGAGCAGCCGCCGGCGGCGGGACAACGCGGCCGGCACCGCCGCGCCGCGGCGTCCGCGCCCGGCCTGGGGATGGGTGACCAGGTGCACGTCGATCGGGCCGGAGAGCGCGGTGGTGGTCACGCCGACGCCCCGGGCGAAGATCTGCGCGAACCGCCCCCGCCGGCTGGCCCCGAGCACGAGCTGGGTGGCGTTGACGCCCCGGGCGAAGTCGAGCAGCGCGGCCGGGATGTCGGTGCCGAGGACCTGGTGGTACGTGCCGCCGAGGCTCTCCGCCAGCACCCGCTGCCGGGCCAGTTGGGCCGGGTCCGCGCCGGCCAGGCCGTCGCTGCGGGCCACGTGCACGGCGAGCAGGTCGGCCCCCTTGCCGCGGGCGGCGATCCGGGCCGCCCGGCGGATCAGCGTCTCGCCCTCCGGGCCGCCGGTGAGCGCGACCACCACCCGTTCCCGCGCCTCCCAGGTGTCCGAGATGCCCTGCTGGGCCCGGTACGCGTCGAGCTGCTCGTCGACCTTGTCGGCCAGCCAGAGCAGCGCCAGCTCGCGCAGCGCGGTCAGGTTGCCGAGCCGGAAGTAGTTGCCGAGCGCGGCGTCGATCCGGTCCGGCCGGTAGATGTTGCCGTGCGCCATCCGGCGACGCAGCGCCTCCGGTGTCATGTCCACCAGCTCGACCTGTTCGGCGGCGCGTACCACCTGGTCCGGCACGGTCTCCCGCTGGGTGATGCCGGTGATCCGGGCGACCACGTCGTTGAGCGACTCCAGGTGCTGGACGTTGACCGTGGAGAGCACGCTGACCCCGGCGTCGAGCAGCTCCTGCACGTCCTGCCAGCGCTTGTCGTGCCGGGAGCCGGGGACGTTGGTGTGGGCCAGTTCGTCGACCACCACCACCTCGGGCCGGCGGGCCAGCACCGCGTCGAGGTCCATCTCGGTGAGGTCGACGCCCCGGTGGCTCACCGACCGGCGCGGCACCACCTCCAGGTCGCCGAGCATGGCGGCGGTGTGCGGGCGGCCGTGCGTCTCGACCAGCCCGACCACCACGTCGGTGCCGCGCTCGGCCCGGCGCCGGGCCTCTTCGAGCATGGCGTACGTCTTGCCGACCCCCGGCGCCGCGCCCAGGTAGATCCGCAGCTCGCCTCTGCCCACCGCCCCATCCTCCCAGGATTAGGGAGGGGCCCCCGCTCAACGCCTCCGGTAGAGACGGGGCCCCCTCTCACGTCGCCGGCTCAGCGCGCCGGGAACGTCTCGTCCAACGCGAGGTTGAGGGTCAGCACGTTCACCGCGGGCTCACCCATGAAGCCGAGCACCCGGCCGGTGGTGTGCGCCTCGACCAGCCGGCGGACCGCCGCCGGGTCCGCGCCGCGCTCCCGCGCCACGCGGGCCACCTGGATCTCCGCGTACGCCGGGGAGATGTGCGGGTCGAGGCCGCTGCCGCTGGCGGTGACCGCGTCGGCGGGTACGGCCGGCTGCGCCGGCGCGTCGCCCCGGACCGGGGTGATCACGCCGCCCTCGGCCACGTAGTCAAGCCCGGGTCGGGCCGCCTCGACCGGCACACCCGCCCAGGTGGTGACGAACGGTGTCGCCGGCACGGCCTGGTTGACGCTGACCACACGGGTGACCGGACCGGTGAGGCCGTCGGCGCGGAACACGGCCAGCACCGCGCCCACCCCGTCCGGCGTGCAGTACGGACGCCGCCCGTCCACGCCGTCCAGCTCACCGACCGCCCTGCTACGCGCGCAGACCTGGGTGAGCAGGCTCGGGGTGGACTCGGCGGGGTCGACGGCGAGCGTGTCCACCACGCTCTCCGGGCCGAGGTTGCCGGCCGCGGTGGCGGTCGGGTCGTAGCCGTCGCCGGCGGCGGACGGCCGGGACTGGAAGTAGCGCGGGACCGGGTTGCCGTCCGCGTCGGTGAAGGACTGGCCGATCAGCGAGCTACCGACGGTCTTCCCGCCGACGGTGACGAGCGAACCGTCCGCCCGGCCGTCCATGCCGGGGATCCGGCCCACCGCGACCAGGGCGAGCGGGTACGCCAGCCCGAGCAGCACGGTGAGGACGAGCACGGCACGCAGGGCGGCCAGATGTTGGGAGAGCCAAATGGGAAGGCGCATCACGAGATCCCCGGAATGAACTGGACGAGCAGGTCGATGAGCTTGATGCCGACGAACGGCACCACGATGCCGCCGAGGCCGTAGAGCCACAGGTTGCGGCTGAGCAGCTTCGAGGCGCTGGCCGGGCGGTAGCGCACGCCGCGCAGGGCCAGCGGGATGAGCGCGACGATGACGATCGCGTTGAAGACGACCGCGGAGAGGATCGCCGACTCGGGACTGGCCAGCCGCATGATGTTGAGCCGGTCCAGCGAGGGGTAGATGCCGGCGAACATGGCCGGGATGATCGCGAAGTACTTCGCGATGTCGTTGGCGATGCTGAACGTCGTCAACGCGCCCCGAGTGATCAGCAACTGCTTGCCGATCTCCACGATCTCGATCAGCTTGGTCGGGTCGGAGTCGAGGTCGACCATGTTGCCGGCCTCCTTCGCGGCCGACGTGCCGGTGTTCATGGCCACGCCTACGTCCGCCTGGGCCAGCGCGGGCGCGTCGTTGGTGCCGTCGCCGGTCATCGCGACCAGTCGGCCGCCCTCCTGCTCCTTGCGGATCAGGGCGAGCTTGTCCTCCGGCGTGGCCTCGGCGAGGAAGTCGTCCACGCCGGCCTCGTCGGCGATTGCCTTCGCGGTACGCGGGTTGTCCCCCGTGATCATCACGGTCCGGATGCCCATCCGGCGCATCTCGTCGAAGCGCTCCCGCATGCCGGCCTTCACCACGTCCTTGAGGTGGATGACGCCCAGCGCCCGGGCCGGCTCGCCCGCCACGCGCTCGGCGACCACGAGCGGGGTGCCGCCGGTGCCGCTGATCGCGTCCACCAGCTCGCCGACCTGGTCGGTCGGGTGGCCGCCGTGTTCGCGTACCCACTTCATCACCGCGGCGGCGGCGCCCTTGCGGATCTGCCGGACCCCGCCCTCGGCGTCCAGGTCGACGCCGCTCATCCGGGTCTGCGCGGTGAACGGCACGAACGTGGCGTGCGGGATGAGGCCGGGCTCGCGCTCGCGCAGCCCGAACTCGTTCTTGGCCAGCACCACCACCGAACGCCCCTCGGGCGTCTCGTCGGCCAGGCTGGAGAGCTGGGCCGCGTCCGCGACGGTGGCCGCGTCCACGCCGGCCACCGGCAGGAACTCGGCCGCCTGCCGGTTGCCCAGGGTGATCGTGCCGGTCTTGTCCAGCAGCAGCGTGTTGACGTCGCCGGCCGCCTCGACCGCCCGGCCGCTCATGGCCAGCACGTTGCGCTGGACCAGGCGGTCCATGCCGGCGATGCCGATCGCGGAGAGCAGCGCGCCGATGGTGGTCGGGATGAGGCAGACCAGCAGCGAGACCAGCACGATGCCGGTGACGCCGGAGTCGGTGATCGCCTGCGTGTCCGGCGCGGCGGCCTGCCAACCCTTGGCGAAGATCGCCAGCGGCTGGAGCGTGACCACCGCGAGCAGGAAGATGATCGTCAGCGCGGCCAGCAGGATGTTCAGCGCGATCTCGTTCGGCGTCTTCTGCCGGTTGGCGCCCTCGACCAGCGCGATCATCCGGTCGATGAAGCTCTCGCCCGGCTTCTGCGTGACCTTCACGACGATCCGGTCGGAGAGCACCCGGGTGCCGCCGGTGACCGCACTGCGGTCGCCACCGGACTCCCGGATCACCGGCGCGGACTCGCCGGTGATGGCCGACTCGTCGACGCTGGCGATGCCCTCGACCACGTCGCCGTCGGCGGGGATGATCTGGCCGGCCTCGACCAGCACGACGTCACCCTGCCGCAGTTGCGGCGCGGGCACCGCCTCGTCGCGGTAGGCGTTGGCCGCCGCGCCCGGCGCCCAGCCGAGCAGGCGGGTGGCGACGGTGTCCTGCTTGGCCCGCCGCAGCGTCGCGGCCTGGGCCTTGCCGCGTCCCTCGGCGACCGCCTCGGCCAGATTGGCGAAGATCACGGTCAGCCACAGCCAGACGGTGATCGCCCAGGCGAAGACCGACGGGTCGGCCACCGCGAGCGCGGTGGTGAAGAGCGCGCCGATCTCGACGATCAGCATCACCGGGTTGCGCCACAGCGTGCGCGGGTCGAGCTTGCGCAGCGCGTCCGGCAGCGACGCGAGCAGCTGGCGCGGATCGAGCAGTCCGCCCCCGACCCGGCCGCCCGAGGTGGCCGGGTCGGCGTGGGCCGGGGCGCCGGTGGCTGGCGCGTCGGCGGTGTCGAGAGGTGCTGTCATGTCCTTGTCTCTCATGGTGGTCACAGCCCTTCGGCCAGTGGGCCGAGCGCGAGCGCGGGCAGGAAGGTGAGCGCGACGAGCACCACCGTGACGCCGACGACCATGCCGACGAAGAGCGGCTTGTGGGTCGGCAGGGTGCCCTCGGACGCGGGGGTGGGCTGCTGGCGGGCCAGCGAGCCGGCCAGCGCGAGCACGAAGATGATCGGCAGGAACCGGCCGAGCAGCATGCACAGCCCGAGCGCGGTGTTCCACCAGGGCGTGTTCACGGTGATGCCGGCGAACGCCGAGCCGTTGTTGTTGCTCGCCGAGGTGAACGCGTAGAGCACCTCGGAGAGCCCGTGCGGCCCGGTGTTGAGCGCGGTCGAGGCGTTGCCGGTGGCGAACGCGGCGGCGGTGCCGGTGAGCACCAGCGCCGGCGTGATCAGGAAGTACATCGAGGCGAACTTGATCTCGCGGGCCCCGATCTTCTTGCCCAGGTACTCCGGCGTGCGGCCGACCATCAGGCCGGCGACGAAGACCGTGAGCACCGCGAGGACCAGCAGCCCGTACAGGCCGGCGCCGACGCCGCCCGGTGCGACCTCGCCGAGCATCATGTTGCCGAGCGTCATCATCCCGCCCAGCGCGGTGTACGAGTCGTGGAACGAGTTGACCGCGCCGGTCGAGGTGAGCGTGGTGGCCGCGGCGAAGGTGGCCGAGTTCGACACGTCGAACCGCACCTCCTTGCCCTCCATCGCCGCGCCGACCGCCTGCGGCACCGTGCCGTGGCCGGCAAGCTCGAAGACGTTGGTCAGGGTGATGCTGGCCAGCGCGAGGATCGCCATCACCGCGGCGATCGCGTGGCCCTGCCGGTTCTGCCCGACCATCCGGCCGAAGACCCGGGGCAGGCTGAACGGGATCACCAGGATCAGGAAGATCTCCAGCCAGTTCGTCCACGCGGTCGGGTTCTCGAACGGGTGGGCGCTGTTGGCGTTGTAGAAGCCGCCGCCGTTGGTGCCGAGTTCCTTGATCACCTCCTGCCCGGCCACCGGTCCACCGGTGATCGTCTGGCCGCCGCCGGTCAACGTGGTCACGTCGGTGCCGCCGGACAGGTTCTGCACCACCCCGCCGAGCATCAGCGCGAGGGCGCCGAGCACCGCGATCGGCAGCAGGATCCGCAGCGTGACGCGGACCAGGTCGACCCAGAAGTTGCCCAGCTCGCCGGTGCGGCTACGGGCGAAGCCCCGGACCAGCGCCACCGCGACGGCGATGCCGACCGCGGCGGAGACGAAGTTCTGCACCGCCAGGCCGGCCATCTGCACCAGGTGGCCCATGGTCGACTCACCCGAGTACCACTGCCAGTTCGTGTTGGTCACGAACGACACGGCGGTGTTCCACGCGCCGTGCGGCACCACCGGGTCGAAGCCCAGCGAGAGCCACAGGTGGTTCTGCAGACGCTGGAACGCGTAGAGGAACAGCAGGGAGACGGCCGAGAACGCGAGCACGCTGCGGATGTAGACGCCCCAGGTCTGCTCGGCGGCCGGGTTCACCCCGACCAGGCGGTAGACGCCCCGCTCGACGCGGGACGACCGGGTGCCGGAGACCGCCCGGAACATGTAGTCACCGAACGGCCGGTGCACGGTGACCAGCGCCACCACCAGCGACAGCACGAACAGCACTCCGGCTGTGGTCATGCTCATCAGAAACGCTCCGGGAACAGCAGGGCGACGACCAGGAACACACCCAACCCGATCGCCAGCACCAGGCCGACGGCGTTGACGGCGCTCACAGCTTCTCCACACCCCTCACCACGAGGGCGAGAGCCGCGAACAGCCCCACCGTCAGCAACACGAACAGCACGTCAGACACGGCTGACCTCTCCTAGCGGAAAATGTCCTCGCGACCGCCTCCCGGTCGCGCCGGGCAATCAAAACGCCAGTTCACGCGGGCGGACAGGGGCCATAACGCGACCATCACGCCGGGCGGTGGTTTCTTGACGCGCCTTTCACGCCGCCCCGGCGTGGGACCAGCCGTCGCCGGAGCCGGTCAGCTCCCCCGGCGCGAAGACCGCCGCCGCCACCAGGGCCGAGCCCACCACCAGCAGCACGCCACCGGCCACCCTCGCGTCAGCCCTCGGGACGGGCCGACCCCGAGCCGGCGCGCTCGCCGGACCGGGGTGGGTCGAGCGGACCGAAGGCCGAGCGCACCAGCCGGTTCGCCTCGTCCTGGTCGACGTCGGTGGCGACCAGCAGGTCACTGGCCGCGGTGCGCACCTGGGCCACCACGACCGCGCCGGAGAAGTCCACCCCGGCCCGGTACGCGCGCCCGGCCTCGGCCACCGCCCGCAACGCGGACTCCCGGCAGCGGGTCGGCTCCGCCACGCCCCGGGCGAACTCCCTGCGCAGCCGGCGGACCGCCTCGGCCAGCCCCGACACGGCAGCCGGCATGGCGGCCGGGATCCGCTCGCCGTCGGCGAGCAGCGTGACCGCCCGCCGGATCAGTGTGCCGCTGTTGCGCATCGCCCGGTCCACCGGCTCGACCGAGTTCGCGTACCGGCCGAGCGGCCCCTGCCGGGCGGTCCAGTAGACCGGCGAGAGCGTGGCGGCCTCCCGGGCGCCCTGCGCGGCCTCGCCGAAGGCGTCCATCTCCTCCTTGTTGTCGCGCAGCCGGTCCCGGGCGGCGATCGCCGCCTCGACCTCCCGCTCGCGCAGGGCAGCGGCGGTGCGGTCCAACTGGTCGGCGAGCAGCATCAGCGCGGGGCCGGCCGCCCGGTTGATGATCCGCAGCGGGTTCAGGGGCAGCAGCACGGCGGTCACCAGCAGCGTCGCGGCGCCGCCGATCAACGCGTCGACCACCCGGGGCGCTTCGAGGTCCGGCATGGTCGGCGTCAGCGTGCCGATCAGCACCGCGGTCGCCCCGGCCTGGACCGCCAGCGCCGGGCTGCGACCGACGAACGCGGCCACCAGGACGGCCAGCGCCACGATGGCGCCGAGCTGCCAGGCACCGACCCCGACCAGGCTGATCAACAGGTTGCCGATCAGGATGCCGACCGCCACGCCGAGCACCAGTTCGACGGTACGGCGCAGGCGTTGCCCCACCGAGGCGGCGAGCGCCACCACCGCCGAGATCGGGGCGAAGACCGGTTGGGCCACGTGCAGCAGCGAGTCCGCGGCCCACCAGGAGAGGCCGGCGGCCAACCCGGCCTGGGCGGCCAGCCCGGCGCCCCCGCGTACCCGGCGGAACCGGTCCGTCAGCAGCGCCGGCACGGCCCGCAGCCGGCGGGCGAGGCGCTGGGCACCGGCGGCCCTGTCCCCGGCGGCCTGGTCACCGCCGCCCGCTCCCGCAGCACCGGCCACGGCCGGGCGTACCCGCTTCCGGTCGGCTCAATCCTGCTCAACCGCCGAGGGCATGGGCGACCACGGCATCACTCGTCGACCGGGCGGTGCACGGCGGCCGGAACTGACCGCCGCGCCCGGATCAGCGGGGCATCTCCCGCCAACCGGTGCCGCCCGACCGCCATGCCCCGGCGAGGATGCTCGCCGAGACGCGGCTCGGGCACTGCTGGATCTTCGACCGGCCGGCGGCGCCGCCGATCTGAGCCTGGACCTGCCACTGCTGTCCGTCGGTGCAGATGTAGACGTCGCGGCGCCCGCGGGGGATGTTGACGCCGTTCCACCAATGTTCCTCGACGACCATGAACTGACCGTACCGCAGGTGACCCGGTCCGGCCCAGACCCGGGGTACGGGCCGGGCCGCACACGGGGTCAGCCGTCCAGCCGGCGGACCATGTTCAGCACGGTCTCGACCTGGGCACCGCCCTTGATCGGGTAGTTCGTGCCGAGGTAGCCCCACCAGTCCCAGCAGCCGTTCGGGTTGACTCCGGAGGCGATCGCCTGCGGATAGAGGACGATCAGTCGGTTGGTGTCGGCGTACTGGTTGAGGTTGGCCCGGTCGACGAACGCGGTGCCGACCCTGGCGTACCCCTGGGCGCAGCCGTGCAGCGCGACCAGCAGCCGGCAGGTGGTGCCGGCGGCGCAGGCGGCCGGCACGTACGCGAAGCCGTTGCCGTCCATGCTCAGCCCGTTGGCCCAGCCGTTGACCGCGAAGCTGTCCTGGCTGAATCGGATCAGCGTGCCGCTGAGCGGGCCGGTGTTCGGCGCGGCGACCGGACCGAGCAGGTGGGCCAGGAACGCGCCCTGCGGGTCGGTGCCGCAGTCGGCGAGGAACGGCGAGGCGGTGGCCGTGCAGCCGACCGTGCCGTAGGGCGTGACCCAGGAGTGCCCGGCCGCACCGCCGGAGTCGTAGCGGACGCCGGCGCCGAAGTCCTGGTAGTAGCGGACCAGGTCGTCGGTGACCGATTTCTTCACGGTGGCGTCGTTGGCGCCGTGGTAGACGTACACCGGCTGGCCGGCCAGGTTGCCGGTGCCGTCGATCCAGCCGGACGAGGCCCAGGTGCGGGTGTACGCCTCCAGGTTGCCCAGGTACGTCGGGTAGATGGTGTCGCCGCAGCCGTAGAGCGCCTGCGGGACGCTGTTCTGCGCGCAGTAGTACGGCCCGGCCGCGAAGATCGCCGCGCCCCGGATCCGGGCCGAGTAGGCGACCTGGAGCTGGGTCGCCAGGTAACCGCCGGAGGAGACCCCGGCGACGTAGACGGCGGAGACCGGGTACGCGCGCAGCGTGCCGGCGACCGGAGCCTTCGTGTACGGAGTGCTCGCGGCCCGGGCGGCGACGCCACCGGGCAGGACCAGCAGGAGCGCGGCGGCGAGGGTGGTGACGGCTTTCCACGGTGTCTTCATGGCGTTCTCCCGTCCGACCGCCGGTGGGACGACCGGCGTGCCGGAACGCTAGCGTGACATCGACCACAGCCGATATCCGTGTGGTCGACACCTCGCCCGCCGGGGCGGTGTGGGCCGGCCACCCCGAAAATCCCCTGGACCCTCGCCGGGGCCCGAACTACCGTCCCGACGGATGGACCTGCCACGTAGCTTCACCATCCGCGAGGGCGACCTGCGGATCATCAACCCGTTCGACGCCGGCAAGCTGGCCACCCTGGGCCGGGCGATCAAGCTCGAACCGGGCACGTCGATCCTCGACCTGTGCAGCGGCAAGGGCGAAATGCTCTGCACCTGGGCCCGGGACCACGGCGTGACCGGCACCGGGGTGGACATCAGCACCGTCAACACCGCCGCCGCCAGGGAGCGCGCCACCGAGCTGGGGGTGTCCGAACGGTTACGTTTCGTGCACGGCGACGCCGCGACGTACGTCGCGACGGAGCCCGTCGACCTGGCCGCCTGCGTCGGTGCGACCTGGATCGGCGGCGGGGTGCCCGGCACGCTGGAGATCCTCCGTCGCAGCCTTCGCCCCGGCGGGACGGTGCTGGTCGGTGAGCCGTACTGGCGCCTCGACCCGCCCGACGAGGAGACGGTGACCGGTTCCCACGCACGGTCCCGGGACGAGTTCCACGACCTGCCCGGCCTGGTCCGGCTCTTCGGCGCGTGCGGCTGGGACCTGGTCGAGATGGTCCTCGCCGACCAGGACAGCTGGGACCGCTACGCCGCCGCGCACTGGTTGAACCTGCGCCGCTGGCTGGACGCCAACCCGGACGACGAGCTGGCCCCGGAGCTGCGGCAGGAGTTGACCGAGGACCCGCTGCGGTACGTCCGCTTCCAGCGCGAGTATCTGGGTTGGGGGGCGTTCGCGCTGATGCGCCGCTGATGCCCCGGACCCGCCGACGACGGGCGGCCGGGCTTAGCAGATCGCTACGCAGGGTAAAGAGAGATCATGGGACAGTTGCGCACGTCGCCGCCGCCACCGCAGGCCACCGAGCTGGAGCGGTGGGTGCTCGACACCCCGGAAGAGCTGCGCGACGTGCGGGCCTCGCTGCGCGACGCGTTGAACCGGCACGGGCTGGTGCAGGGCGAGGATCTGGACGAGGTGCCGCACATGGTGCTGCTCGTCGTCACCGAGCTGGCCAGCAACGCGCTCCGGCACGGGCGACCCCCCACCATCGTCACGCTGCTGGCCACCGACGACTGCTTCCTGTTGGAGGTGGCCGACCACGACGTCAGCTCGGTGCCGGAGCTGTCCGACATCCACCCGCTCGACTCGGGCGGACGCGGACTCTTCCTGGCCCAGTCGATCTCGCTCGACGTCGGCTGGTACGCCACCACCACCACCAAGCACATCTGGGCGGCGTTCTCGCGATAGCGCTCAGAAACCGGACACCGGGTGCGGGACGTACGGCGCCTCCAGCTCCGCCACCTCGGCGTCGGTCAACTCCATCTCCAGTGCGGCGACCGCGTCGGTCAGGTGGTGCGGCTTCGTGGCCCCGACGATCGGCGCGGTCACCGCCGGATGACGCGCCACCCAGGCCAACGCCACCTGGGCGCGCGGCACGCCACGCTGCGCGGCGACCCGGCCCACCGCGTCGACCACCGCCCGGTCGTGCTCCTCGGTACGCGCGTACAGCTTGCGGCCGAACTCGTCGGTGTCCGCCCGCGCCGTCCGCTCCCCCGGGTCGCGGGTCAACAGGCCGCGGGCCAGCGGACTCCACGGGATCACCGCGACGCCCTCGTCGAGGCAGAGCGGCAGCATCTCCCGCTCCTCCTCGCGGTAGATCAGGTTGTAGTGGTTCTGCATGGAGACGAACCGGGTCCAGCCGTGCCGCTCGGCGAGCCCGAGCGCCTTGGCGAACTGCCACGCGTACATCGACGAGGCGCCGAGGTAGCGGACCTTGCCGACCCGGACCAGGTCGTGCAGCGCCTCCAGCGTCTCCTCGATCGGCGTGGCCGGGTCGAGACGGTGGATCTGGTAGAGGTCGACGTAGTCGGTGCCGAGCCGGCGCAGGCTCGCGTCGATCTCGCTCATGATGTGCTTGCGGGACAGGCCGCCCCGGTTCGGTCCCGACCCCCTCCGGCCGTGGACCTTCGTCGCGATCACCACCTCGTCGCGGTCGGCGAAGTCCTTCAACGCCCGGCCGACGATCTCCTCGCTGGTGCCGTCGGAGTAGACGTTGGCGGTGTCGAAGAAGTTCACCCCCAGCTCCAGCGCCTGCTTGATGAAGGGCCGGGCGTCGTCCTCCGGCAGCGACCACGGGTGCGTGCCCCGTCCCGGCTCGCCGTAGCTCATGCAACCCAGGCAGAGCCGGGACACCTGAAGGCCGGTGGAGCCGAACGTCACGTAATCCATGCGGTCCATCTCACCACCGCCGTACCGGCTCCGCAGCCCGGCGGCCCGGCCGCCGGGACGGGCGGCTCAGTCGCCGTGTTCCGCGGTGGCCGCCGGGACGTCACCCCAGACCGCCTTCGCCCCGGACTCGCCCACCCGGTAGACCTGGACCAGGTTCGCCGCGGCCACCACCACCGCCAGCACGGCCACCACCACGCCCGGCACGCCGGGTCCGGTCGTCGCCCCGGCACCGGCCGGCCGCTCCGCCCGGCGCCGCAACCAGACCAGGGCGACGGCGACGACCAGCAACGGCAACGCGAACCAGAGCAGTTGGTCGCCCAGCTCGGCGTGCCGGCCCGGGTCGCCGACCCGCCGCTCCAGGCTCTCCCCGCTCTCGGTGGCGAGCGGGATCGCTGCGGTGGCCAGCGCGGCGACCAGCACCACGAGCCACCCGAAGCGGCCCCGCCAGGCGGGGCGTACGGCCAACGCGACCACGCCCAGCGCGGCCAGCGGCAGCAGGACCACCACGGCGTGCACCACCAGCGGATGCAGGGGCAGTCCGTTCACGGAGTCCGGCACGATGATCTCCTCGGCGGTGGGGTCCGGTTCGGGCCCACAGTGCCCGGCAGTTCTTGCGAAGTTCTTACGCCGGGCCCGCTCAGGCGGGCGGCAGCAGCAGCGTGAAGGTGGCGCCGCGACCCGGCGCACCGGCCACCTCGACCGTGCCCCGGTGCGCCTGTGCCACATGCTGGACCAGGGCGAGACCGAGGCCGAACCGCCGGCCGGCCCCGGCCGTGCCGTACGCGAACCGCGCGAACAGGCGGTCCGCCTCCGCCGGGTCCAGGCCGACCCCGTCGTCGGCGACCTCGGCGGCGATCCGCCCGTCCCGACGGGACACGGTCACCGTGACGTGCCCGCCCGCCGGCACGTGCCCGACGGCGTTGTCCACCAGCGCGGTCACTGCCCGGCGCAGGGCCGGTCCGGCGCCCCGGACCAGCGCCGGACCGGCCGCCACCAGCCGTAGCTCCACCCGCCGCTCGCCGGCGTACGCGGACATGCTGCCCACCACCTCGCGGGCCACCTCGGTCAGGTCCACCGCGGCGTCCGGCAACGGCTGGTGCTCGGCGGCGGCCGACACCAGCAGGTCCTCCACCACCTCGCCGAGCGCCCGGGTGTCCGCCACGAGCTGGTCGAGCTGCCCGGCCAGCCCCTGGGCCGGCTGTTCCCGGGCCCGCCGGGCCAGCAGTTGCGCCCGGGTGTGCAGCACGGTCAGCGGGGCACGCAGCTCGTGCGAGGCGTCCGCCACGAACCGGCGTTGCATGCCCAACGCGGCGGCCAGCGGGGCGACCGCCCGGCGGGCCAGCAGTGTCGCGGTCACCAGCGCACCGGCCAGCCCGGCCAGCTCGGCCACCAGCAGCGCGAGGCCGAGCTGCCCCTGCCGGCGTCGGAGCGGGGCCAGCTCGGCGGCGACCGCCCAGCGGGTGCCGTCGGACCGGCGCGCCACCGCCACCCGGACCGGCCGGTCGTCGCCGGCCGTCGCGTCGTGACGGCCGGGCGGACGGCGTACCGCCTCGTCGAGCACGCGGGTCAGCTCCGGGGACGCGCCCGGCGTCACCTCGACGACCGGGTCGCCGGGGCGCTGCCGCGCCAGGAACTGCCCCGGCGGCGGATCGTCGACGTCCTCGGCGGCGGCCAGCACCCGGGTCAGCTCACCGTCCAACGCCCGGGACTCCTGCCGGCTGGTCAGCGCGAACATCAGCGCGCCGACGAGCAACAGGACCAGCCCGATCGCGCCGGCGGTCTGCGCCACGCTGCGCCGGCGGGCACGAGCGAGCCGGGCCTCGTCCACGCTCAGCCGGCCCCGAGCCGGTAACCCAGCCCGTGCACCGTCCGGACGGCGTCCCGCCCCAGCTTCCGGCGCAGGTGGTGGACGCAGGCGTCGACGGTGCCGGGCGCGTCGGCGCGGTCGAACGCGGTGCTGAGCAGCTCCGCCCGGGTGAAGACCTTGCGGGGCCGCCCGGCGAGGGCGTGCAGCACGGCGAACTCGCGGGCGGAGAGCGGGATCTCCTCGGCGCCGTCGACCACCCGACGATTGCCCACGTCGAGCCGGCCGCGGCCCAGCGGCAACCAGCTCGCGCCGTCCGGGTGGCGGCGGCGCAACGCCCGCAGCCGGGCCGACAGCTCCGCCACCTCGAACGGCTTGACCAGGTAGTCCTCCGCCCCGGCGTCCAGGCCGGCGACCCGGTCGTGCACCGCGCCACGGGCGGTGAGCAGCAGCACCGGGCAGGCGACGCCGTGCGCCCGCAGCCGGGTGACCAGTTCCAGCCCGTCCAGCACCGGCAGCCCCCGGTCGACCACCATGACCTGGTAGTCCCGGGTCAGCGCCCGGTGCAGCCCGAGGTGGCCGTCGCCGGCCACGTCGACGTCGTACCCCTCCTCGGTGAGCAGGTCGACGAGGAGACCGGACAGGGCGCGGTCGTCCTCGACCAGCAGCAGGCGGGGACGGCTCTCCACCCGGCCAGTATTCACCCGGCGGGTCGGCGGGTCAGTGGTCCCCGGCCGGGATCGGGTCGTCGTACTGGCCGGACGGGCCGGCCAGCGGCTCGCCAGCCACCAGTGGCCACGCGTTCGGCGTGCAGCCGTGCAGGCCGAGCGTCTGCTGCACCATCACCGGCGCCGGGCCGCCGGCCCGGGGGCAGCGCTCGTGGCCGTGGCCGAGCCGGTGGCCCACCTCGTGGTTGAGCAGGTAGTGCCGGTAGAGGCCGAGGTCGGGCACGTGCGGCACGCCGTACACCCAGCGGGCCACGTTGATCACCACCCGGTCGCCGTTGCGGCAGGACGTGTAGCGGTCGGTCGGGTCGCCGCACAGCTCGCCCCGGGTGACCGGCGTGGTCAGCAGCACGGTGAAGTCGGCCGGCGCGTCCCGGCCCACCCGTTGCAGCCGCCACCGGCCGTCACCGGTCCAGCCGCGCGGGTCGGCGAGCGTCGCCGCGACCTCCCGGGCGAAGCGCTCCACGTCCACGTTGCGGATGCCGTCCTCGACCGCGACCCGGTAACGCAGCAGCTCACCGCCGCGCCCGGCGACCGCGCCGGTGGTGTCGGCGGTGCGGAACCCGCCCCCGCCCCGGAGCGGGTAGCCGATGGCGGGTGGCACCCGACCGGCTGCCGGGACCGGCGACGGAGCGACCTTCACCGGCGGGGCGGTCGCCGCCGGCGGGCGCGCGGACGGCATCGCCGCCGGCACGGTCCGGTCCACCCCGACCGAGGCCAGCAGCTCCGGATGGCGTCGCACGGCGTACCCACCGACCGCCGTGAGGCCGGTCACGACGAGCACCGCCGCGAACGCGCGGAGGCCGGCACCCGACCGTCGTCGGCGGCGGTGCACGCCCCGGTCCTGCCCGCCCACGTCGCTCTCCGTCCGTCGCCCCGCCCGCGTTCCGGCCAGGAGTACGGATACCAGGTCCGGACGGTTGAACGAAAGGGCCGGGTACCGTCTGTGCCGGGGTGGACGACCTGCCGCCTGTCGGATTCCAGGGGGAGCCACCCGTGTCACCAGCCGAGACGCTGCTCGACGACGCCCTCGCGGCGGCGCGCGGCACCGACGTACGCGCCGCCGAGCGCGCCCTCGACCGGCTGGTGGTGGGCGACGGCGCGGCGGTGGACGCGGCGCTGCTCGCCCGGCTCTCCCGTGCCGTGGGGCGGCTCTGGCCGCGCGGCTGGCAGCCGGTCGACGTGGACCGGCTCGCCACCCGCCGGCTGACCCCGCGCGGCGCCCGGCTGCTGCGCGACACGCTGGCCGCCCAGCGGCGCGCGCTGC
Source organism: Micromonospora sp. AKA38 (assembly GCF_027925725.1). Lineage (NCBI taxonomy): Bacteria > Bacillati > Actinomycetota > Actinomycetes > Micromonosporales > Micromonosporaceae > Micromonospora > Micromonospora sp. AKA38. The sequence continues at coordinate 327,204 of NZ_BNEI01000007.1, forward strand.
CCGCACCGGTGCCGGCCTGGTTCGACGAGCAGCTCACCGACCTGGACGCCCGCTGGGACGCCGACGCGGGCTGGCTGGACCGCCGCGCCGACGGCGACCGGATCACCGCGTTGCGGGACGCGGTCGACGCGCTGGTGCTGGTCGGGTCACTGCCGCCGATCGCGGTGCTCCGGCCACCGCCCGGCGCCGCCGCCGTCCCGCTCGCCGCCGTGCCGGCCACCGGTTCCCGGATGCTCGACCGGGTACGCGCGTTGCTGGCCAAGGCCGAGTCGAGCGGCTACCCGGCCGAGGCGGAGGCGTTCACCGCGAAGGCGCAGGAGCTGATGGCCCGGCACAGCATCGACGCGGCGCTGCTCGACGCCACCGCCGAGCGGCCCGACCAGCCGGGCGGGATGCGCCTCGGCACCGATGCCCCGTACGCGGCGGCGAAGGCGCTGCTGATCCAGGAGGTGGCGGCGGCGAACCGGTGCGAGTCGGTCTGGTCCGACGACCTGGGCTTCGCCACCGTGCTCGGGTTCCCGGCCGACCTGGCCGCGGTCGAACTGCTGCACACGTCGCTACTGGTGCAGGCCACCGCCGCGATGCTGCGCGGACGCGGCGATCGCAGTGGGCGCGGCAAGGGCGGCGGCCGGCGTACGAAGGGTTACGACGAGTCGTTCCTCAACGCGTTCGCGCTGCGGATCGGGGAGCGGTTGCGGGCGGCCAGCACGGCGGCGGCCGAGGAACACGCCGACGACCGGCTGCTGCCGGTGCTGGCGGCCCGGACGGATGCCGTCCGGGAACGCGCCGACCAGCTCTTTCCCGGCACCACCCGGCACCGGCTCCAGGTGCGTGACACGGAGGGGTGGAGTTCCGGCACCACCGCCGCCGACCGCGCCTCGCTGGACGCCGGCCGCCCCGCGCCCCGCCCCCTGCGCGGCCCTCGCTGACCGACTCTGCGGGCGGGGGCGCTTGTGGAAGTTCACCGTCGAGCGTCCGCCTGACGAGCCGCCCGCCGCAGTCCTTCCACATGGCGGATAATTCTTCTCGCATGTCGGGCGCAGAGAGATCTTGGAAACTACGTGCCCCTCCAGGGGCCACTTCGCTCCAAGATCTCGGACGGTTCGGGCCGAGCCCGCCCTTTCGAAGGGCAGGGCGGTGATCATCGCTTCTGGAACGTGATCGATGCGTAGTGCGCGAACCGCTCCACGGCCCAGTCGAACTGGGCACAGGTATGCCGATCCTGGCACTGCAGGCAGCCTCGCCACGGCCGACCGGTGGAGGAAGCCCAGTGAAGTTCCCACTGTCTCCACCTTGCCGGGTTGTTCACTTCTCCGACCAGGTTTCGGCTGGCAGCATGATCTCCGCTGAAGTCCAGGAGAGCCGACCATGCCGACCCGACCACCCCATTACCGGCGCGTCGCCGATGACATCGAGGCCAAGATCCGGTCGGGCGAGTATGCGCCGGGCCGACAACTGCCCTCGGTCTCCGAGATCGGTGAGTTGTACAACGTCGCCCGCTCGACGGCCTACCGGGCGGTGAAGGAGCTGCACGCCCGAAACCTGATCTACGGCCAGCAGGGTCAGGGCGTCTTCGTCGCCGAGTCCGAATAACTTCCCACCCCTCCCCATGACGCGACGTGTCGGATCGGGCCGGCCGGCTCCGACCCGTCTGCGAGGCGCCACCGACGGTGGCCCGTACCCGAGGAGTGGACCGTGAAGTACATGCTGCTGATCTGGAACCGGCCCGGCTTCGCCGACGAGCTGACCGAGGCGGAGCGCACCGCGATCTTCGGCGAGGTCGACGAGATCATGAAGACGCTGACCGAGTCCGGTGAGCTGGTCGGCGGGGAGGCGCTGGCCGACCCGTCGCAGACCCGGACCGTACGCCCCGCGGGCGGCGGCACGGAGATCACCGACGGCCCGTTCGTGGAGAGCAAGGAGCAGTTCGCCGGCTATCTGACGGTCGACTGCGAGACCCCGGAGCGGGCCGTCGAGATCGCCGCGAGCTGGCCGGACGTGCGGCTCGGCTTCGGCGTGCTGGAGGTGCGCGCGGTGATGGAGCAGGCCGGGACGGAGATGTGACCTCCCGGGCGGTCGAGGACCTGCTGCGGACACTCGCGCCGCAGGTCCTCGGCGTGCTCGTCCGCCGGCACGGCCAGTTCTACGCCTGCGAGGACGCGGTCCAGGAGGCGCTGCTCGCCGCCGCCACCGGGTGGCCGGCGCAGGGCGTGCCGGAGCATCCCCGTGCCTGGCTGGTCACCGTGGCCACCCGCCGACTCACCGACGAGTGGCGCAGCGAACACGCCCGCCGGGCGCGCGAGGTCGCGGTGGCGGTCCGGCAGCCGGCGTACGCGGCGGTCGCCCCGCCCGCCGACGAGGAGCCGCCGAGCCGGGACGACACGTTGCGGCTGCTGTTCCTCTGCTGCCACCCGGCGCTGCCGGTCAACGCCCAGGTGGCGCTCACGCTGCGCGCGGTGGGCGGGTTGAGCACCGCCGAGATCGCGCGGGCGTACCTGGTGCCGGAAGCGACCATGAGCCAGCGGATCCGCCGCGCCAAGCAGCGGATCGAGGCGGCCGGGGCACGCTTCACGCTCCCGTCGGGAGCCGACCGGGACGAACGGCTGGGCGCGGTGCTGCGCGTGCTCTACCTGGTCTTCAACGAGGGCTACACCGCGTCCAGCGGGGACACGCTGCACCGGGTCGAGCTGACCGGGGAGGCGATCCGGCTGGCCCGGGAGCTGCACCGGCTGCTGCCGGACCAGGGCGAGGTGGCCGGGCTGCTGGCGCTGATGCTGCTCACCGACGCGCACCGGGCCGCCCGGGTGGGACCGGACGGGGAACTGGTGCCGCTGGCCGAGCAGGACCGCACCCGCTGGGACACCGCTGCCGTGGCGGAGGGGATCGCGCTGGTGACCGACGCGTTGACCTGGTCGGCGCCCGGCCCGTACCAGGTGCAGGCCGCCATCGCCGCGGTGCACGCGGAGGCGCCCACCGCCGCGACCACGGACTGGCCGCAGATCGTGGCGCTCTACCGGGTGCTGGCCCGGCTCGCGCCCAACCCGATGGTCACGCTCAACCAGGCGGTCGCGGTGGCCATGGTGGACGGCCCCCGGGCCGGCCTGGCGATGCTCGCGCCGCTGCACGTCGACGACCGGACCGCCGGCCACCACCGCCTCGCCGCCGTCCGCGCCCACCTGCTCGAACTGGCCGGCGACCGGGCGGACGCCCGGACCGCCTACCTGGCCGCCGCCCGGGCCACCACCAGCCTGCCCGAGCGGCGTTACCTGGAGGTACGCGCGGCGCGGCTGGCCGCCGAGCGATGAGTTCCGCCGACCCGGCGGGTCCACCCCTCATGGGAGAGGTCACCAGTCAACTGTCGATGTCGTTGGACGGGTACGTGGCCGCGCCGGGTCAGAGCGTGCAGGATCCGCTCGGGCAGGGCGGCCTGCGGCTGCACGAGTGGGCGTTCGCCACCGAGAGCTGGCGCGCGCAGCACGCCCTCACCGGCGGGGAACGCAACGTCGACGCCGACGTGGTCGAGGAGATGACCGCCGGCGTCGGGGCGTACGTGATGGGCCGGCGCATGTTCGGCGGCGGCGAGGGGCCGTGGGACCGGGCCTGGACCGGGTGGTGGGGTGCCGATCCGCCGTTCCGTACCCCGGTGTTCGTGCTGACCCATCACCCGCGGGCGTCGCTGCTGATGGCCGGCGGCACGGAGTTCCACTTCGTCACCGACGGCGCCGAGGCGGCGCTGGAGCAGGCCCGGGAGGCGGCCGGTGACCGCGACGTCTGCGTGGCCGGTGGCGGCAGCACGGTACGCGGCTACCTGGCGGCGGGCCTGCTCGACTCGCTCTGGCTGCACGTGGTGCCGATCGTGCTGGGCGGCGGCACGCCACTCTTCGACGGACCGCTGGACGCGACCCTGACGCCGGAACGGGTGGTCGCGGGTCCCACCGTCACCCACATCCGCTACCGCGTGCCGCGCTGACCCGGCGTCGCGTCAGCGCGAGCGCCCCTCGCCACGTAGCACGCCGGGCCGGCCCGAAGGCCGGCCCGGTGGGGTGTGCGAGCGTACGTCAGCTCTTGAAGGCGTCCTTGATCTTCTCGCCGGCCTGCTTGAGCTTGGCGCCGGCCTGGTCGTTGCGGCCCTCGGCCTCGAGGCGCTCGTTGTCGGTCGCCCGGCCGATGCCCTCCTTGACCTTGCCCGCGGTGTCCTGGGAAGCGTTGTCGATCTTGTCGTCGAGACCCATGGGAACCTCCAGCTCAACAGTTGCGTGACGACAACGAGTTACCCAACCGGTCGCCCGCCCAACCATGCCGGTGCCCGGCGTCACCCGATCGGGCGAAAGCGCCGCAGCCGCAGGCTGTTCGCCACCACGAACGCCGACGAGAAGGCCATCGCCGCGCCGGCGAGCATCGGGTTGAGCAGCCCGGCGGCGGCCAGCGGCAGCGCGGCCACGTTGTAGGCGAACGCCCAGAACAGGTTGCCCTTGATGATCGTCAACGTGCGGCGGGAGAGCCGGATGGCGTCCGCCGCAGCCAGCAGGTCGCCCCGCACCAGCGTCAGGTCGGCGGCCTCGATGGCCACGTCGGTGCCGGTGCCCATGGCCAGCCCGAGGTCGGCGCGGGCCAGCGCGGCGGCGTCGTTGACCCCGTCCCCGACCATGGCCACCACCCGGCCCTCGCCCTGGAGCCGCTCGACCACGGCCACCTTGTCGGCGGGCAGCACCTCCGCGATCACCTCGTCGATGCCCACCTCGGCGGCCACCGCCCCGGCCACGGTGGCGTTGTCGCCGGTGAGGAGCACCGGGGTGAGCCCCAGGCCGCGCAGCCGTTCGACCGCCGCCCGGCTGGTCGGCTTCACCGCGTCGGCCACCGCGAGCACGCCCCGGGCCCGCCCGTCCCAGCCGGCCAGGACCGCCGTGCGGCCGGCGGCCTCCGCGCCGGTCGCGGCGCGCACGACCTCCTCGGGTACGTCGAGACCGCGCTCCCGGAGCAGTCGGAGCCGCCCGACCACCACGCTCCGGCCGTCGACCGTGCCGGTCACGCCGAGCCCCTCGGCGTTCGCGAAGTCGCCGACGGCGGGCGTCGGCCCGGCCTCGGCCGCGCCCTCGGCGACCGCCCGCGCGATCGGGTGCTCGGAGGCCGCCTCCAGCGCGCCGGCCAGCCGGAGCAGTTCGCCGGCGTCCTCGCCGGCGGCGGGCAGCACCTCGGCCAGCGTCATCCGGCCGGTGGTGACGGTGCCGGTCTTGTCCAGCACCACGGTGTCCACCCGGCGGGTGGACTCCAGCACCTCCGGTCCCTTGATCAGCACGCCGAGCTGCGCGCCGCGCCCGGTGCCGACCAGCAGCGCGGTCGGGGTGGCCAGGCCGAGCGCGCACGGGCACGCGATGATCAGCACGGCCACGGCGGCGGTGAACGCGGCGGTCGGCCCGGCGCCGGTGCCGAGCCACCAGCCCAGCGTGCCGGCGGCCAGGGCGATCACGATCGGCACGAACACGCCGGAGATCCGGTCGGCGAGGCGCTGCACCGCCGCCTTGCCGGTCTGCGCCTGTTCCACCAGTCGGGCCATCTGGGCGAGCTGGGTGTCGCCGCCGATCCGGGTGGCCCGGACCACCAGCCGGCCACCGGCGTTGACGGTGGCGCCCACCACGGCGTCACCCGGCCCGACCTCGACCGGCACCGACTCGCCGGTGAGCATGCTGGCGTCGACCGCCGAGGTGCCCTCCTCGACCACGCCGTCGGTGGCGATCTTCTCGCCGGGCCGGACCACGAACCGGTCGGCGACCGCGAGCTGGTCGACCGGGATCCGGACCTCCGACCCGCCGCGCAGCACCGCCACGTCCTTCGCGCCCAACTCCAGCAGGGCCCGCAGCGCGGAGCCGGCGGTGCGCTTGGCCCGCGTCTCGAAGTAACGCCCGGCCAGGATGAAGGCGGTCACCCCGGCGGCGGCCTCCAGGTAGATGTTGCCGGCGCCGTCGCCGCGGGTGATGTCGAACCGGAACGGGTGCGTCATCCCGGGCATCCCGGCGTCGCCGAGGAAGAGCGCCCAGAGCGACCAGCCGAACGCGGCCAGCGTGCCGAGCGAGACCAGCGTGTCCATGGTCGCCGCGCCGTGCCGCAGGTTGACCAGCGCGGCCCGGTGGAACGGCAGCCCGCCCCAGACCACCACCGGCGCGGCGAGCGTGAGCGAGGCCCACTGCCAGTAGTCGAACTGCCAGGCCGGCACCATGGCCAGCACGATCACCGGCAGCGTCAGCACCGCGGAGACCCACAGCCGGGTGCGCGCCACCCGCAGCTCGTCCACCGGCTCGGCGGCCGCGACCTCCCCGGCGCGGGCGGGCGGCGGCGGCACCTCTGCCGTGTAGCCGGTCTTCTCCACGGTGGCGATCAGGTCGGCCGGCGCGATGTCGTCGGCGTACCGGACGGTGGCCTTCTCGGTGGCGTAGTTCACCGTGGCCTCGACGCCGTCCATCCGGTTGAGCTTCTTCTCGATCCGGGCGGCGCAGGACGCGCAGGTCATGCCGCCGATCGCGAGTTCGATCAGGTTCGGCGCGGTCGGCAGCGTCTTTCCCGTGGTGGTCATCGCGACACCTCCCCGGTCAACTGTGCCCGTGCCCCGGCGTGCCGTGTCCGGCGTCCGGGGTCGGTGCGGTGGTGGGTGCCGGCGCGGGCTGGGCGCCGGCCAGGACGGTGAACTCGGCGGTGTGCACCGCGTCGCCGTGGCGGAAGTCCAGGTAGAGACGGTACGCCCCGGCGGACGGCACCTCGGCCGCGAACGTGACCGCCGGCCCGGCGGGCGTGCGCCCGTCGTCGGGCGTGCCCTCCGGGTGCACGTGCAGGTAGGCCAGGTCGCCCTGGCGCAGCGCCACCAGGTGCCCGTACGCGCCGAGGTAGGGCTGGAGGTCGGTGACCGGGCGACCGGCCCGGCTGACGGTGAGCGTGAGCCGGCTGGTGCGACCGGGCTCCGGCGTGCCGGTGAGCGTGACCGTGTAGCCGTCGACCGTGGCGGTGGTGGCCGGTGCCGGCAGCGGCCGGGCGGTCAGCGGGCCGGGGACGGTGACGTCGACGCCGAGCGTCAGTGGCTCGCCGCCGGTCGGCGTGAAGTCGGCGAACGCCCGCCAGACGCCGGGCCCGGCGAGCGGCGAGGCGACCCGCCAGGTGCCGTCGGCGGCCAGCTCCGGGTGCACGTGCCGGAAGCCGGACAGGTCGCGGCGGGCGACGATCAGGTGCATGCGCCTGTCGTGCGCCACGTCGTAGCGGGTGACCGGTGCGCCGTCCGGGCCGGTGATCCGGAACGCGAACTCGCCGGCCGGGGCGGTCACCGGCTGGAGCGTGTAGCCCTGCTCGGAGACCAGCAGCCCGCCGGGCAGGTGCGCGCCGCCGGCGCTCTCGTCGCCGTGGCCGGCGGCTCCGTGGTCGGTGTCGGTGGTGTCGTGCCGGGTCTCGGCGGCCGGGGCGGCGGGACCGGCCACGTGACCGATCCCGTACGCCCCGGCGAACACCGCCGCGAGGCCGAGCGCGAAGCCACTCAGCTTCGTCGCCGTGTTCATGGTGCCTCCTCGGTTCTGCGGGTCCGCGGACCCGTCACGCCCCGGCGAGGTCGTAGCCGGCCTCGTCGACGGCGGCGCGGACGGCGTCCGCGGCCAGTGGTTCCCGGCTGGTGACGGTGACCCGGCCGGTGGCCAGGTTGACCTGGACGTCGGTGACGCCCGGCAGCGCGCTCAGCTCGGTGCTGACCGCGTCGACGCAGTGCCCGCAGGTCATGCCCCGCACCTGGTACGTGGTGTTCATCTCGCCCTCCGATCTGATACCCCCTGGGGGTACGAGTCGAACGGTACCATACCCCCGAGGGGTACGGTATCCTCGACGCATGACCACGCCGTCCACCCCGGTCCGGGGCTACACCGCCAGCAAGGACCAACTGCTCGCGCGGCTCCGCCGCATCGAGGGGCAGGTCCGGGGCATCGAGAAGATGGTCGAGGACGACCGTTACTGCATCGACGTGCTGACCCAGATCTCCGCCATCCAGGCCGCGCTGGACAAGGTCGCGCTGGGCCTGCTCGACGGCCACGCCCGGCACTGCATGCACGAGGGCGCCGCCGAGGGCCGCGCCGACGAGATGGCGACCGAGATGATGGCCGCCGTGGGCCGCCTCATGAAGCGCGGCTGACCCTCCCCACCCCACCCCCACCCCGCCCCGCCCCGCCGATCTTGCAGTTGCGGCCCACGAAACGCCCCGTTCGCGCCGTTTGCCAGGGCCGCAAGTGCAAGATCGCGCAGGTGGGGTGGCTACCATGACCCGGCGGCGACCCCGGGCGTGGACAGGACGCGTCCGCGCCGGCCGGTGGACGACCGGCCGGTGAACCGGTGCGCCGCGACCCGCAGGGAGAGCCACCGTGGGCGCCGACCACACCCGTCCCGCCCCCGCCGCGCCGCCGGGCGTACGCCGGCTCCTGCTCGCGACCGTGGTGCCGCTCTTCGTGCTCACCGTGCTCGCGGCGCTGGTGCTCTGGCCCCGGGGCGGCGGCCCCGAGCCGGCCGAAGCCGAGAACGTGCCGCGCCACCACGGCACGGTGACCCGGGTGGTGACCGAGCCCTGCCCGCCCACGCCGGAGGCCCCCGAGGGCGGCGGCGGCCGGTGCGGCACCGTGACGGTCGCCGCGGAGCAGGGCCCGGACGCCGGCCGGCAGGTCGAGACGCCGATCCCGGACGGGCCCGGGGCACCACGCGTCGAGGTCGGCGACGAGGTGATCCTGGTCGAGCTGACCGACCCGGCCGACCCGTCGGTGAAGGCGTACAACATCGCCGAGCACCAGCGGGCCACGCCGTTGATCTGGCTGGTGGCGCTCTTCGCCGCCGCGATCGTGGCGTTCGGGCGCTGGCGCGGGCTGGCCGCGTTGGGTGGCCTGGTGGCGAGCTTCGCCATCCTGCTCGGCTTCGTGCTGCCCGGGATCGGCGCCGGCCGGTCCCCGCTGCCGGTGGCGATCGTCGGCGCCGCGCTGATCATGTTCGTGGTGCTCTACCTGACCCACGGCATCAGCGCGCAGACGTCGGTGGCGGTGCTCGGCACGCTCGGCAGCCTGGTGGTCACCGGCGTGCTGGGCACGCTCGCCACCGCCGCCACCCACCTGACCGGCTTCGGCAGCGAGGACGCCACCACGCTCTCCATGTTCCAGGGCGGCGTGGACCTGCACGGGCTGCTGCTGGCCGGCATCATCATCGGCTCGCTGGGCGTGCTGGACGACGTCACGGTCACCCAGGCGGCCACCGTCACCGAGCTGGCGCACGCCAACCCCGACCTCTCCCGACGGCAGCTCTACCGGGCGGCCACCCGGGTGGGCCGGGCGCACATCGCGTCCACTGTCAACACCATCGTGCTGGCGTACGCGGGCGCCTCGCTGCCGCTGCTGCTCCTGCTGGTGGCCGACTCCCGCCCGGTGAGCGAGATCCTGACCAGCGAGTTCCTCGCCCAGGAGATCGTCCGCAGCGCGGTGGCGACCCTCGGTCTGATCGCCGCCGTACCGCTCACCACCGCGCTGGCCGCGGTCGTGGCCACCGCCGGGCGGCGCGGGCCGGCGGCCGGGGCGTCGCCGCCACCGCCGGGCCGGCCCCCGGCGGCCCGCGGCGAGGCGCTGGAGGCGCTCGGCGGGACGCCGACCGAACGGTGGCCCGACCGCCGGGGAAGTACGGATGTCGCATGGTGACACTCCGCAGCGTGACGGCGCGCGTGAAACGCGATGCTGGTCACGCTGGGCAATGTCGAATTCTCGCGATTGGTCGGCTTCCGGGCGTAGATCCCCGGTCGACATCTCGGGTAACCTCGCTGCCGGTCACCGCCGAAGGCGCGCACCCGCGCCTGCGGTGCCGCCGCCCAATCGCCTCCGGGCGAGCCGGGGAACCAGGTACATGGGGTGAATCCGCGTCAGCGGTAGGGGCCGCTTCCGTCCCGAACCCGTCAGCTAACCCGGTCGGCGGCCGACGGAAGGGAACACTGTGACGGCACCCCTGCGCCGCTGCTTGACACCCGTGGTGGCCGTGCTCGCCGCGCTCGCCGTGCTGGTCGGGCCGACCCCGGCGTCGGCGGCTCCGCACACCGCCGCCCCCAACCCCTCGGGGCACTCGGAGGACGACGACCCACCGCTGATCAGCGAGGCCGTCACCGCCGCCAACCGGGCCTACCTCCAGGCCAAGTCCAAGCTGGACACGTCGCGCAAGCGGCAGCTCAAGCTCGCGCTCGAGGTGAAGGCGGCGCAGAACGAGCTCGACGCGCTCAGCCCGCAGGTCACCGAGATCGCCGCGCAGTCCTACCGCACCGGTCGGGTCGGTGCGATGGCGATGCTGCTGGAGAGCGACTCGCCCGACTCGTTCGTCCGTCGGGCCAGCGCCCTGGACGAACTCAACCTGTTCAACGGGCAGCGGCTCGCCGCCATCAACGCGGTGAAGACGCGCGCCGAGCAGGCCAAGATCGCGCTCGACGCCGAGGTGCGCGAGCAGGAGAAGCAGACGAACGCGATGGCCCGCGAGAAGGTCGAGGCGCAGAAGGCGCTGAAGCTGGTCGGCGGGCTGGACTTCACCGGTGGCCTGGTCTCGGCCACCTCCCCGGTTGCCAAGATCGGCCCCGGCCGCACCGCCGACGGCGGGTGGAAGTCCGAGTCGTGCAGCGAGAACGACCCGACCACCTCCGGCTGCGTCACGCCGCGCACGCTGCACGCGTACAAGGAGGTCAAGCGCGCCGGCTTCAACCGCTTCGTGGGCTGTTACCGCCCCGGCGGGCCGTGGGAGCACCCCAAGGGCAAGGCGTGCGACTGGTCGTTGCAGAACAGCGGCTTCTCGCCGTGGCACAACAACGACACCCGCCGGTACGGCAACGAGGTGGCCGCCTTCCTCATCCGTAACGCCGACCGACTGGGCATCTACTACGTGATCTGGAACCGGCAGATCTGGTTCCCGGCGACCGGCTGGAGTTCCTACAGCGGGCCCTCGAACCACACCGACCACGTGCACATGTCACTGCTCTGACGCGTACGCGAGAAGGGGCCGCCTCCGGGCGGCCCCTTTCGTGTGTCCGGGGGTGGTCAGCCGGCGAGCGCCGGGTCCGCCGGTGCGGCCGGCGCGGGCACCGGGGCCGGGGACTGCGCCACCGTCCGCACCTCACCGCCGCTCAGCCGGTACGACATGCCGGCCACCGAGCACGCTCCCGCGGCCACCCGCTCGGCGAGCACCGTCGAGCGGGCCAGCAGGGTCTCCACGGTCTGCGCGATGTGGACGTCGATGATGCCGTCGAGGTCCTCGACCTCCTGCCGGGCGGCCCGGAGCAGGCTGGGCGAGACGGCGTCCACCACCGCGCCCAGGTGCCCGGCCGGCGCGGAGCCGGTGCGGACCGCCTCGCGGGCCGCCTGGACCGCGCCGCACGAGTCGTGGCCGAGCACCACCACGAGCGGCGTGCCGAGCACGGTCACCGCGTACTCGACGCTGCCGAGCACCTCGGGGCCGGCGGTGTGCCCGGCGGTACGCACCACGAAGAGGTCGCCGAGACCGCGGTCGAAGATGATCTCGGCGGCGAGCCGGGAGTCGGAGCAGCCGACGATCACCGCGAACGGGTGCTGGCCCTCGGCGACCGCGGCCCGGCGCCCGGCGTCCTGGTTCGGATGCTGCGGCACACCGGTGACGAACCGGTGGTTACCGGCCCGTAGTTCGGCGAGTGCCTCGTCGGGAGTGCTCGGGATCATCGCTGCTCACCTCGTCCTCGGGCGGAACGACCGGGCCGGCGGTCGGCGGTGTCGGCCTCGCGACCCACCGTCACACGAGACCGATGGCACGTCAAGATTTCGTGATACGCATTTCATGCGTTATGCCTCGACCCGCTCCGGGTCCGGGTAACCGCCCGCCACGCCATACGATGACCACCATGGCGACCACACCAGGCGAGGACGGGAGCCGCCGGCACTGGACCTTCCTCACCAACCACGGGCACGTGCTGCTGGCCATCGCGCGCAACCCCACCGCGCGGCTGCGGGACGTGGCGGACGAGGTGGGCGTCACCGAGCGGGCGGCCCAGGCGATCGTCGCCGACCTGGAGGCCGGCGGCTACCTCCACCGCACCCGGGTGGGTCGGCGCAACGAGTACACGATCAACCCGAACGGCCGCTTCCGGCATCCCGCCGAGGCCGACCAGCAGGTCGGGGCGTTGCTCGACCTCTTCGCCGCCGAACCGGCGGCCACCGACGCCACCCCCGAGCGTTGACCACCGCCGGGCGGCCGTCCGTGCCCGCACACGTCCGGCCACGACGGTAATCTCACCGCGTGCGCGACAGCTTGCGGCCGGGCCGGACGACGGGACGCGCCCGGGCCGGCCACCGGGTCAGGTCCGTCCTGTCCGGAGCGGCGGTGGCCGCCCTCGTCGCCGGCGCGGCGGCGGTGCCGGCCCCGGCGGTGGCGGCACCGAAGTGCGGGCCCCCCGGCGGTCCGGCCCCCACCGAGGCGCCCTGGGCGCTGAGCCGGCTCGACCCGGCCGCGGCCTGGCGGGTCGGCAAGGGGCGGGGCGTCACCGTCGCGGTCGTCGACTCCGGCGTCTCACCGACCCACCCGTTGCTGCGCGGCCGGGTGCTGCCCGGCGAGGACTTCAACCGGCTGGTCCACCTGCGCGGGCAGTGCGACCTGGTCGGGCACGGCACCATGGTGGCCGGCATCATCGCCGGCCGGGAGGGCAGCGGTTCGCCCTACACCGGCATCGCACCGGAGGCCAAAATCCTGCCGCTGCGGGTGCTGGCGGAGAACAAGGAGAACTTCGACCCGGACGTGCCGGGTGAGATCGGCCGGGCGATCCGCTGGGCGGTCGACCACGACGCCGACGTGATCAACCTGTCCCTGGTCACGCTGGACGACCCGGCGTTGAGGTCGGCGGTCGCCCACGCGCTCGACAAGGGCGTGGTGGTGGTCGCCTCCGCCGGCAACCGGCAGGAGAACCGGGAGGACCGGCCGGCCTACCCGGCGGCGTACCCGGGGGTCATCGCCGTGGCCGGCATCGACGAGCAGGGCGGGCACGTCGGCAGCTCGGTCAGCGCGGACTACGTGGACATCGCCGGCCCCGGCCTGAACATCGTCGGCCCCGCGCCGCAGGGTGCGGGCTACCGGGCCGAGCCGCAGGGCGGGACGAGTTTCGCCACCGCGTACGTCTCCGGGGCGGCCGCGTTGGTGCGCGCCGCGTACCCGGACATCAGCCCCGACGAGGTGGCCTACCGGCTGACCCGCACCGCGGACAACCCGCCCGACGGGCACAACCCGCAGGTCGGCTACGGGATGGTCAATCCTTACCGGGCGGTGACCAGCCTGCTGGGCACCCGGAGCGACCCGCCGCTGGGCGCGATGCCGCCGCCCGCCCCGCGCACCGACCCGCTGGCCCGGCAGCGCACCGCGGCGATCTGGGCCGCCGTGGTCGGCACGCTGCTGGCCGGCGTGCTGCTGACGGTGCGCCCGATCCTGGTACGCGGCCGGCGACGCGGATGGCGACCCGGCCGGCGCGACGTCCCCCGGGACGCCTGACGCACGACCGGCCGGCGACGCGGACGGCCCCCGAGCCGGGGCGGGCCCGGGCCGCCGGGCCCGGAACACGGCACGGCTCCGCCCGACGCGAGCCGGAGCGGAGCCGTGCCGGACCGGTCGAGGTCAGTTGCCCCAGACCTTGGAGTTGCTCATCTCCGTGGTCATGTAGTTCTCGCGTGCGATGCCCACCGCGCCGCCGATCTCGTTGAGGACCTTGTTGATGTCCCGCACGGCGGCGTCCCACTGGGCCTGGTGCTGCTGGTAGGCGACCCGGTCCTGGCCCTCCCACTCGAGCTTGGTCAGCATGGCCCGCAGCGTGTCCAGCTTCTCGTCGATGGTCCGCGAGATGGCCTGCATCTGCTGGTTGCTGCTCTCGAGGACGGCGTAGTCAACCTTGATGCTCATCGATTCCCCCTCTGCCTGTCTGCGCGGATCACGGGTTGAGCGCAGCGTGGAACTTGTCCAGCATCTGCTGCTGCTCCTCGTCGTTGACCTGGTGCGTCGTGCCGGACTTGTCGAGCAGGTCAGCGATGTTGTCCATCGCGGTGAGCAGCTTGTTCGTGTCCTCGGTCCAGCGGGTCATCAGGCCCTGGAAGCCCGTGGAAGCCTGCCCCTTCCAGGCCATGGCCAGGTCGTCGACCACGTTCCACAGCTTCTTGAGCTCACCGTCGACATCGCTGCGCGTGGACCGCACGTCACTCGCGGCGGTGTGCAGACTCGCTGCACTGACCTCGAACGCCATGCTTCACACCCTTCCGTCATCTTGTGGCGGCGGATCCGCCGCGCCTTCCCCCGCGGCAAGGCGAACCCACCCCACCGACGGCACATCAAGCGAACCGTAGCGGACGAGGTCCAAACCGCGCAGCCCTGCCGACCGATCCGAAGCGGACCGTCCGCAGTGGAGGCACAGGTCGTGGTCAGAGCCGGCCGCGGCGCGTCCTGACCAGCAGCGTCACGCCGAAGACCAGCACCGCGACCAGCAGCGCCGCCGCCAGCCACAGCAACGGCTTGTCGAAGGCGCCCTCGACCACCACCACCAGCAGCGCGGCACAGCCGCTGAGCACCACCACCTCGGCGGCCAGCCGGAGCCGGGGCGAGCGGGTCAGCCCGGCGATCAGGGCCAGCACCAGGAAGCCCGGGATGGTGAGCACGAAGTAGACGAACAACCAGGTGATCAGCGTGTCCACGTGGTCGGCTCCCGTCACTGGTAGAACTTGCTGTCCTTGACCCAGTCGATCTTGATGTCCTTGATCCCCGGGTCGGTGCCGGTGGGCGCCCAACCGGGCCGGGAGTCCGCCGCGAACATCACCCGGCTGTCGGTGTTGAACCCGGCCATCACGGCGTGCAGGAGCGCGCCAATGTCCCCGAAGACCATCACCAGGATGGCGGCGGTCGCCGTCAGGCCGGCGATGCCGATGGCCTGCGCCGACGCGGAGGTGGCCGGGAAGAACTGGAGCGCGATCGAGGCGATCACCGCCACCAGGACCGGCATCATCGCCTGGGCGAAACCGGAGACCGCGTCGTTGTAGGCGTCCCGGGCCGAGGTGAGCGTCTCCTTGTTGGTGTTGAACGCGTCGGCCAGCGAGTCGATCTCCGCGCCGAGCTTGCGGACGAAGAGGTCGAACGCGTCCCGGTCGTCGAAGTCCCACTCCTTCGCGTCCGGCGGGACCGCCGCCATCGCGGCGCCGAACTGATCCGGCCCGAGCAGGCGCGCGGCCTCCTCCCACTTCTTGATCGTCTCGTTGACCTGCTGGTTGTCGAACATCTCCAGGTAGAGGATGGCGCCGATCAGCCCCGCCGAGGCGGCGATCCACATCAGGTTGCCCCGGGCGATCGCCGCCGCCGACCGGACCGGCGCGGTCGTCTCGGCGACCGAGACCGTGCCGGTCACCGAGCCGGAGGCGTTGGCGATGAAGATCTCCGGTGGCATCAGGCGTCCTCCCCCTGGTCGGCCCGGCCGGTCACTTGACCACCCAGGGCTGATCCGACTTCTCCCAGTTCTTCGCGCTCTGTTCGAGCTGCTCCGCGGCCCGCTGCAGGTGCTCGATACCGGCCCGGACATTGTCGAGGTGCCCGTCCACCGAGGCGTTGTGCCGCTCGACCGCACCGTGGCCGAACATGCTCAACGCACCGCCCGGCAGCTTCACGTCCGCCAGCAGCGCCTGCACGTTGCGCAGGTACTGGATCGGACCGTCCGGCGCGTCGAGCATCCGGCCGGCCTTGCGGATCGCGTCGACGTCCACCGTGTTCGCCATCGTCGGCCCCCGCTCAGCGCCGCAGACCGCGGGTCGGGTCCGACAGGTCCACCCCGAACTGGCGGAACCAGTCCTCCGGGGTCAGCGTGCCGTCCTGCGCGCGGCGGACCAGGTCGGAGTCGCCGAGTGTCTCGGCCAGCATCTCCTGCTGCCGCTCCGCGAAGGCCGCGTACGCCGCGTCGACGGCCGCCTGGACCGACTCCGCCAGCGAGAAGCTGTCCAGCCGCATGGCCCGGGCGTTCAGCTCGACGTTCCCGACCTTCATCTCACCGTCGACAGTCACCCGGACCAGACCGTCCGGGCTCTCCCCGGCCACCCGCAGCTCCGCCCGCTGCTGCTGAAGCTCGACCAGCCGGCGCTGCTGCTCCTGGGCCTGCCGCAACAGGCTCTCCACGGCTCCACCGATACCCGACGGGCTGCTCACCACGGGCTCCCCTCCACACTCGCGACGTCGCGCCGACGCTACCCGACCGACGGTCCGCCGTCCGACCCGTCAGGCCGGCTCCGTCCAGGCGGTCTGGATCAACTGCTGGCCGTCGCGGCGGCGGACCAGGGTGCCCCGGCCCGGCGGCTGCGGGCTGGGCCGCAGGTTGCCGAAGACCGCGCCCTCCTCCCGGCTGCCGGACATCAGCAGGCCCGGCGAGTCCAGCTCGCGCAGGCGTTGCAGCACCGGCTCGTAGAGAGCCCGGGCCACGCCGCCCACCCGCCGGGTGACGATCAGGTGCAGGCCGATGTCCCGCGCCTGCGGCAGCAGCTCGTGCAGCGCGCTGAGCGGGTTACTGCCGCCGGAGGCGACCAGGTCGTAGTCGTCCACCAGGATGTACAGCTCCGGTCCCTTCCACCAGCTCCGGTCGCGGAGCTGCGCGGTCGTCACGTCCGGGCCCGGCAGCCGGTTCTGCAGGGCGCTGCGGATCGAGCCGAGCCCCTGACTGAACACCTGGTTGGACGGCGCGTAGTCGAGCAGGTGGTCACCCTCGACCGCGCCCAGCAGGCCACGCCGGTAGTCGGCGATGACCAACCGCGCCTGCGCCGGCGTGTACCGCTCGGCGATCCCCCGGGCGATCAGCCGCAGCAGATTGGTCTTGCCGCACTCGGCGTCGCCGAAGACGGTCAGGTGCGGCTCGCCCGCCAGATCGAGGTGAACCGGGGCCAACGCCGACTCGTTCACCCCGATCGGGATGCCCGGGACGGCCCGGTCGACCACCGTGGCCAGCTCGCCGACCGTGAGCCTGCGGGGCAGCAGCCGGACCTTCGGCGCCGGCCGGCCCGGCCAGTTCGCCGCCACGTGCCCGGCCAACGCGACCGACGCCTCGGTCAGGTCCTCGATGTCGCGCCTGCCGTCGATCCGCGAGACCGCGGTCAGGAAGTGCAGCTTGTCGCGGGTCAGGCCGCGGCCCGGCGCACCGACCGGCACGTTCTGCGCGGCCCGCCGGTCGATCTCCGACTCGGCCGGATCCCCCAGCCGCAGCTCCAGCCTGGTGCCGAGCAGATCCCGCATGCTGATCCGGATCTCCGCCCACCGCACCGCCGTGACCACCACGTGTACGCCGAAGCCCAGCCCCCGGTTGGCCAGGTTGGTGATGGTCTGCTCCAGCTCCTCGTACTCCTGGCGCAGCGTGTTCCAGCCGTCCACGACGAGGAAGACGTCCCCGAACGGGTCGTCCGCGAACTCCCCGGCGGCCCGCCGTCGGCGGTAGCTCACCACCGAGTCGATGCCGTGCTGGGTGAACCGGTTCTCCCGCTCGTCGAGCACGGCCACCACCTCGGCCACCGTCCGGCGGACCGCCTCGACGTCGCGCCGGCCGGCCACGCCCGCGACGTGCGGCAGCGCGTCCAGGCTGCGCAGCGCGCCACCGCCGAAGTCGAGGCAGAAGAACTGCACCTCGCGCGGCGTGTGGGTGAGCGCCAGGGAGGCCAGCAGTGAGCGCAGCATGGTGCTCTTGCCACTGAGCGAGGCGCCGACGATCACCACGTTGCCGCCGGCCCCGGCAAGATCGACCATCATCGGGTCGCGGCGCTGCTCGTACGGCCGGTCCACGACGCCCACCGGCACGGCGAGCCGGCCACGGCCCGGCCACTCCGCGGTGGTCAGGCCGAAGGTCGGGTGCACGCTCAACGGCGGCAGCAGCTCGGCCAACCCGGACGGCTCGGCCAGCGGCGGCAGCCAGACCTGGTGCGCCGGCCGGCCCCGGCCCGCGAGCTGGCCGATCAGCACGTCCAGCGTGGACACGGTCTTGCCGTCGCCGGTCTGCTCGGGCTCCGGCGCGGTCTCCGCGGCGGTCGGCAGCGCCGGCACCGGCACGTGGTCGACGCCGTACGGCACGATCCGGCCCTGCACCTGCGCCCGGGTGGAGCGCTGCACCTGCCCCGGCGCCCGGTACGGGCCGGAGACGTAGGCGGCGCGGAACCTCAGCATGGTGGCCGTGTCGGTCTTGAGATAGCCGTGCCCGGGCGCGCTCGGCAGCTCGTACGCGTCCGGCACGCCCAGCACGATCCGGCTCTCCACCGCCGAGAACGTCCGCAGGCCGATCCGGTACGACAGGTGCGTGTCCAGCCCGCGCAGCTTCCCCTCCTCCAGCCGCTGCGAGGCGAGCAGCAGGTGCACGCCGAGCGACCGGCCGAGCCGGCCGATCATCACGAACAGGTCGATGAAGTCCGGCTTGGCGGCCAGCAGCTCGGAGAACTCGTCGCAGATGATGAGCAGGCTGGGCATCGGCTCCAGCGGCTCGCCGGCCGCCCGCGCCTTCTCGTAGTCGTAGCGGGACACGTAGTTGCCGGCCGCCCGCAGCACCTCCTGCCGCCGGTTCATCTCGCCGGCCAGCGCGTCGCGCATGCGGTCGACCAGCGGCAGCTCGTCCGACAGGTTGGTGATCACGGCGCTGGTGTGCGGCAACGCGTCGAGCGAGGCGAACGTCGCGCCGCCCTTGAAGTCGACCAGGACGAAGTTCAGCTCCGCCGAGGAGTGCGTCACCGCCAACGCGCCGACCACGGTCCGCAGCAGCTCGCTCTTGCCGGAACCGGTCGCGCCGATGACCAGGCCGTGCGGGCCCATGCCCTCGTGCGCGGACTCCTTGAAGTCCAGCTCGACGACGTTGCCGTCCGGCCCCAGGCCGAGCGGGATGCGCAGCCGGTCCCGGTGGTTGCGGGGCCGCCAGGTCTGTCGAACGTCCACCATGGCCGCGTCGCCGACGCCGAGCAGGTCGGGCAGCTCCATGCTGCGGGCCAGCGGCTCGTCGGTGCTGGCGCCCTGCTGCGGGGAGAGCCGGAACGGCGCGAGCTGCCGGGCCAACCCCTCGGCCGCCGGCCGGGTCAGCCGGTCCGGCCGGCCGAGCCGGGGCGCGTTGGCGGCACCGATCAGGCCGAGCCCGGTGCCGTCGCCGACATCCAGGCCGAGCAGCCAGCGGCCGGCGTCCCGGGGCACCGCCCCGGACAGGTCCACCACCGTGGTGCCGAGCAGCCCCGGCCCGGTCAGCGCGCAGGTCGCCGACACCTCGCCGCCGTCGAGCACCACCACCACGTGCGGCGCGGTGGTGAGCGGCTTCGCCTCGGGGGCGAACCGGGGCCGGCCACCCAGCTCGTGGGCGAGGGCCGACTCCGCCTCGGCCAGGCCGGCGAAGACCAGCCGGCGCGCGCCCGCCGCGTCCGTACGCCCCGGGTGCTGGGCGTGCGGCAGCCACTTGACCCAGTCCCAGACCGGCTGCCGGTCCGGCGCGGCCACCACGACCACCAGCAGGTCCTCCGGGGCGTGGAACGTCACCAACTGGCCCAGCACGGCCCGCGTCAGGTCGAGCACCGGCTCCCGGTCGCCGCGCAACGCGATCCGGCCGAACGCCCGCAGCGACAGCGCGGTGGGCAGCTCCGGCACGCTGGAGTGGGCGCGGACGAACCGGCGCAACGCGATCGCGCTCATCGGTTCCAGGTCCTCCACCGGCTTGGTCTCCGGCGGCACGATCTCCACCGCCAGCCGCTGCGGGCCGAGCGCGATGCGCACCTCGCCGAAGTCGTCCTCGGTGGGCCGCCGCTCCCACCGCCGGCGGGAGGCGGCGATCGACCAGAGCGCATCCGGCTCCGGGTGCCGCCAGGTCATCGCGGCGCGCTGCTGCTCGGCCGCCCGCCGGGTGCGCTTGCGCATCTGCGCCAGGTAACGCATGTAGTCGCGGCGCTGGGCGTTCAGCTCGGCCTTGTCGTTGCCGCCGGTGCCGAGCGTGCCGATCGCCATGCCCAACATGGACACCCCGAACAGGCCGCCGGCCACGTACGTCATCATGCCGCCGCCACGGCCGGCGTAGAGGAAGGCCATCGCGCCGACGCCGCAGAGCATCGGCAGGATCATCAGCACCTGCCCCATGCCCTTGGCCTGCGGCTCCGGCAGCTCGGGCGGGGACTCCAGCAGCACCTCACCGCGCGGCATGGCCGGCCCCGGTTGACGCGGTGGCCGGCGGAACACCACCGTACCCACGGCTCTCCCCTCCCCCGCAGGTCCGCCACCGCCGCGAGCGTCGGGTGGGCGACCTGTGCGACCGCCATCGTAGGTAATCTCCCGGAGACGTCGTGGACCCGTGGGGACGACGTCGACGGCCGGGGCGGATCGTAGGCGAGCACGAGGAGGCCACTGTGGCGACGAAGGCGGCGACCGGCGGGCTGAGCCGGATCACCATCGTGGCGCCGCGGACCCGGATGGACCTGGCCCTGCCCTCCGACGTTCCCCTGGCCGACCTGCTGCCGACGCTGCTGCGCTACGCCGGCGAGGAGCTCGCCGACGAGGGCGTGGGGCACGGCGGGTGGAGCCTGTCCCGACTCGGCGGGCAGCCGCTCGACGGCGGGCGTACCGCCGCGCAGCTCGACGTCCGCGACGGCGAGGTGCTCTACTTCAACCCGCGCGCCGCCACCGCGCCCGAGATCGTCTTCGACGACGTGGTGGACGCCGTCGCCACCTCCACCACCCAACGGGCCGGCGCCTGGCAGGTGGGCACCACCCGGGCGTACGCGGTGCTGCTCGCCTCCTCGGCGCTGGCCGCCGGCGCGGTCGCGGCGCTGCTCGCCGGGCCGCCGCAGCTACCCGGCGCGGTGGCCGCCCTGGTGGTCGCGGTGGCCCTGCTGGTCGGTGCCGCGGTGCTGTCCCGGGCGGCCGGCGACAGCCGCACCGGCGCGGTGCTGGCCCTGGTCGGGGTCGGCCATGCGGGCGTCGGCGGCCTGCTGGTGCTCGCCGGGGACCGGCCGCTGCCCGAGCTGGCCAGCCCGCACGTGCTGCTCGCCGGCACCGCCGTGGTGCTCTTCGGCGCGCTCGCCGCGCTCGCCGTCGGGGACCGGACGCCGTGGTTCCTCGGCACGGTGGGCGTGGGCGCGGCGGTCGGCTTCGGCGCGGTGCTCAGCCTGGCCTTCGACATCGACGCCGCCGCCTCGGCGGCGGTGGTGTCGGCCGTGGCGTTCGGCGCGCTGCCGGCGCTGCCGATGCTCGCCTACCGGCTCGCCCGGCTGCCGGTGCCGTCCATTCCGACCGGCCCGGAGGACCTGAAGACCGACACCGAGTCGGTGGACGGGCCGTCCGTGCTGCGCGACAGCGAGCGGGCCGACGGGTTCCTCACCGGTCTGCTGTGGACCGTCGCGCTGCTGGTGCTCGGCGGTGAGCTGGTGCTGGCCGCCGACGGTCGACTCCCGGCGGTCCTGCTCTGCCTGGTGCTCGCGCTGCTGTCGCTGCTGCGGGCCCGCCCGTTCCTCGGCCGCGACCAACGCACCCCGGTGCTGCTCGCCGGCACGGTCGGCCTCGGGCTGGTCGCCGCGGCGGTCTTCGACGCAGGCTCGCTGCCGGTGCGGCTCGGCCTGATCCTCGGCGGGCTGACCGTGGTGGCCGTGATCAGCCTGGTCTACGGGCTCACCGTGGCCGGCAAGCGGATCTCCCCGGTCTGGGGGCGGGTCCTGGACATCGTCGAGATCCTGCTGATCGTCGCGCTGGTGCCGCTGGCCGTCTGGGTCTGCGGCGCGTACGGCTGGATCGTCAACCTTCGACCGTGACGGTGCCCATCGCGGTGCCCACCGGCGCGGTGGCGTAGACGCCGGGACCGTGCTGGCCGTCCAGCGGGCGGGCCGGCACCCCGGCCCGTCGGGCCATCTCCCGGACGGCCTTCACCAGCGCCTCGGCGTGCCCGTCCATGGCCGCCACCCGCAGCAGCGGGGGGAGCCGCCGGCCACCGGGGAGCACCACCGCCGCGACCGTGTGCGAGGGCGCGGAGGTGGCGGTGACCGCGTCCACAAGCGCGCCCAGCGAGCCGTGGGGACGGACCCGCAGCGCCAGGCAGCGTTGCGTCCAGCCGCCCCCGCGCAGGCCGGTCCAGGTCTCGGCCGGGGAGTCCGGCGCCAGGTCCAGCCCGGCCCCGGAGACCACCGCCGCGTGCAGCTCGTCGCGACCCAGCACACGGTGCCCGAGCCCGGCGGCGTGCAACGCCTTGCCGAGCCGGCCCACGCCGGCCGCCACCGTCCGGTGCACGCCGCGCAGGCCACCGCCGCGGCTCACCGTCTCGGCCCGGGCGTCACCCACGGCCAGCCGCAGCGCCACCCACACGGTGCGGTGCGCGGCGGGGGCCGCCCCCGGCGCGGGGTACCAGACCAGGGTGTGCGAGACGACCTGGGTCTGGCTGACCGGGCCGGCGAAGTCGGCGAGCACCGCGAGGGCACGGTCCACGGTCGCCGCCTCGATCGACCCGGCGGGCGCACCGGGCCGACCGGTAAGCGCCACCGCCGCGAACCAGCCCCGGTCGTCCTGACCGATGCCGAGCCGGGTGCCGCGCTCGGTCAGCTCCACCACGGTCAGCTCGGGCGCGAGCGCGGCCAACCGGGGGTCACCGGCCGGCAGCGCGCCCCGGGCCCGGTCCCGACGACGGCGCAGCCGACGGCGGAGCATCAGGTCCTCGTACCACCATCGGCCGCCCCGCCGGGCGAACGCGGCCACCACGGACAGCAGCGCGAGCAGCGCCACGGTGGCGAGCAGCCAGGCCGGGCCGGCGGTGGCGAACCAGACGGCGAGCGCGGCGCACTCGGCCACCACGAGCTGACCGACGACGACCGGGCCCAGGCGGCCCCGGCGTCGCCTGTCCGCCGGCGTGACCGGCCGGTCCGCCGGGGCGGGGGCGGTCGCCGTACGACCGGGTGGCGCCTGGAGCTGCGTCATCGGTGAGCGTCCCTTCTGGACATGTGGGCACCTGCCGGCGGATGCGTTCACCGGGCGGCGGACGGGGTCCGGCGCGCGCCCGACGGCCCCTTATCGTAGGGAAGCCCGCGGCGCTGTTCGGCCCTGATCGTCGCGGGCCCACCCGGCCCGGAGGTTAGTCATGCGGACCCGCCGCGATCAGGTGCAGGCGTACCGCTTCGTCACCCGCCGCATCGTCTCGGCGCTGCTCTCCGGTGACCCGGAGACCAACGACCTGCCGATGCGCCGGCTCGGCATGGCGGTGTTCGGCAGTGTCATCGCCGCGGCGGTGGTCCTCGGCGGCGTGGGCGCGTACGGGCAACTGACCAGCAACTCCGCCCCGCTCGAACCGAACACCGTGGTGATCGAGCGGGAGACCGGCGCCACCTACTGGTTCGGTGACGACCGGGTGCTGCACCCGACGCTCAACTACGCCTCGGCCCGGCTCGTCGTCGACGACGCGTCGGCGACGGTGCGCACCGTGTCACAGGCGTCGATCCGGGACCGGCCGCGCGGCCGGATGGTGGGCATCGTCGGTGCGCCGGACGACCTGCCCGACCGTGGGTCGCTGGTCGGGCTCCCCTGGTCGGTCTGCGACGTGCCGGACCCGAACGACAGGCGCCGCTCGACCACCCGGCTGGTGATCGACCGGCCGTTGTCCGGCGGCACCCCGCTCACCGACCGGGCCGTCCTGGTCCGCACCGGCGACGCCCGCTGGCTGCTGACCGGCGGCGCCCGGCTGCGCGTGGTCGGCGACGAGCAGGCGCTGGTGGCGTTGCGGATGGCCGGCGCGGCCAACCTCACCGTCGGCCCGCAACTGCTCAACGCGGTGCCGGTGGGCCCGGCGCTGCGCAGGCCCACGATCGGCGGGGACGGCGGCCCGAGCGGGCTGACGGTGGCCGACCGGCCGGCCCGGGTCGGTCAGGTCTACCAGGCCGCCGGCCAGTTCTACGTCCTCACCCGGCAGGGCCTGGCGGCGGTCGGCGAGGTCACCGCCCGGCTGCTGCTCGGTGGCGGCGGCGGGATCACCGACATCACCCCGGACGAGGCCGGCCGGCTCTACACCGACCAGCGGCTGGAGGCGGACGGGCTGCCGGCCCGGATGCCCACGCTGCACGAGGTGCGCCCCGGCCGTACCGTGCTCTGCGCCACCTACCGGCCCGGTCCGGCCGGCCAGCCGCCGGCCACCACGCTGGAGGTCTTCGACGCCCCGCCGCCGGAGCTGACCGCGGCGACCGCGCTGCCGGCGCGGCAGGGTGCCCGGGACGCGGTCCGCACCGCCGAAAGCGTGCTGCTGCCCGGCGGCAAGGGCGCGTTGGTGCAGGCCACCGCCGGGGAGAGCGGCAAGCCGGCGGCCGGCGCCACGGTCTACCTGATCACCGCGCAGGGGATCCGCTACCCGCTCGGCACCGCCGCCGGGGACGCGCGGAGCGCCCTCGGCTACGGCGACGTGAGCCCGGTGGCGGTGCCCGCCTCGCTGCTGGCGCTGGTGCCGACCGGGCCGACCCTGGCCCGCGCGGACGCCATGGCGTACTTCGATGCGACGGCGCTGCCGGAGCGCGCCGCGACGCCCGTGCCGGCCCCGCCGGACGGTGCGGCGGCCCAGGTCGGAGGCGGCTGACCGACCGACGTGGAGCGGCGCGTCCGGGGGCCACCCGGGTGGACGCGGTTCGACTAATCTGAGCACGGCCACCGGCTCTCGACGAGGACAACGGGGATTCCGCCATGACCGGGCGCACCACAGTCGACGTTCTCTCCCTGGAGGATTTCCACAAGCGGCTCGAACGGCGTCTGCACGAGGCCGAGTCGGTGTTGCGCACGCTCAACACCGAGATGCAGTGCCGGCCCCCCGCGCTGGGCACGTTCGTCGACGCGACCGACAACTCACGCCGGTACGCCGAGACGCACCAGAGCTACGTCGACCACGTCGACCGGCTGCGCCGGGCGATCCTGGCCGCCCGCGAGGCCACCGCGACGATCATGAAGAACTACCGGACCGCCGAGGCCCGCAACGCCGCTGCCGCGGCCGACATCGCGGCCGCCCTCGCCGGCCTGAACGAGGCGATGACGCAACCGAAGGAGGATCCCCGTGTCTGAATACACCCGGCGTTACGAGCACGTCAGCCACGAGGAGCTCTACCAGGGCGTCAACGCCGGCGACCCGGCGCAGATCGACGCGCTGAGCGCCCGCTGGACCTCCCTCGAGGGCACGCTCGACGACCTGTCCCGTGACCTCACCGCCGACCTGGACGCGCTGGCGAAGACCTGGACCGGGGGCGCGAGTCGCGAGTTCCAGCGCCGGCTCACCATGGTCGCCGGCTACTCCGGCGACCTGGCCGAGGGCATGACCGGCATCCGGCAGGCGCTGGACATGATGGCCGGCGACCTGCGCGCCGCCCAGGCCGAGGCGGAGAGCCCGGAGAAGACCGACGACCACGACAAGCTGCTCTCCGGCGCCGGTAAGGGTTTCCTGCTCGGCGGCGGCCCGGGCGCGGTGATCGGTGGCATCATCGGCCACCAGCAGGACGAGGCCGAGCAGGAGAAGGCGCACCGACGGATGGTGCGGGTGGTGGCGAAGCTGGCCGAGGGTTACGACTTCTCGGCGTACGGCCGGGTCGTCGCGCCGGAGCCGCCCGGGAGCGAGCTGCCCGGCCACCACGCTCCGCAGGATCCGACGCTGCGCGACGGCCCGTCGGTCCGGACTCCGTCGTCCGGCCCGAGCCTGGGCAGCTTCGGCCCGGGGGCGCACGGCACCGCGACCACCTCGGGCGTGCACCACACGGCCCCGACCAGCGGCACGCCGGGCGACGGCACACCCGGCGGCCACCCGGGCGGCCACCCCGGCGCGGGCGCCCCGGGCTCGGTCCCGACCGGCGGCACGGTCGACCCGAGCGGCACGTCGCTGGCCGGCGCCGGCCCGTTGACCACCGTTCCCGGCGGCCCGGCGATCGGCGGCGGCCCGGGTTTCGGCCCCGGCGGCGCCCACCCGACCGTGCCGGCGGGCGGGGGCGGGCTCTTCGGCGGTCCCGGCGTGCTGAGCACCGGCTCGCTCGCCGGCAGCGCCAACGCGGCCGCCACGGGACGGTTCGGCGGCGTGCCCGGCGCGGAGAGCCGCTCGGCGGCCGGCACCGGCCGGCTCACCTCCGGCCGGAGCCTGGCCGTCGACACGGAGGGCAGATCGACCGGTCGCACCGGACGGCCCGCTACGGCCGGCCGCAACGGGGTGCTGGGCGCACGCGGCAACTCCGACGACGACGAGTCCGACGGCCGGCTGACCTGGCTCACCGAGGACGACATGGTCTGGGGGGACGGCAGGGCCGCCCCGCCGCCGGTCATCGACGGCCACTGACCTCGCACGGCTGAACGGCGCGGCACCCGGCGGGTGCCGCGCCGTTCGGCGTCGGGGCGGCGTGCGTCCCCCAAATTGGGCCGGGCCGTCAGCAGAACGCGCCGGCCCGGGCGCCGCCGTCCTGCCGGGTGGTGCGGAAGTCGCAGAGGTCGTAGCCGTTGTCGGTGAGCGTGGCCCGCACGTCGGCGAGCTGCGCCGCGTCCAGCGCGGGCTGGCGGGACAGCACGAAACCGCTGCTGCGGTCGGGGTCGCCGACGACCGCCCAGCGGTACTCCGGGTCCAGCCCGATCACCACGTAGTTGGGGCCACCCAGGTAGATCCACCGGTCGCCGAGCCGGAGGAAGGAGACGGTGAGCGCCGAGTCGGCGGGCGGGTTCTCGCTCCGGGCCCGGCCGGTGACCGTGCTCGTGGTGCCGAGGATCGTCCGGCAGGTGTTGCGGACGCCGACGGTCCCGTCGGGCTGAACGTCGTACCGGGCCTTGACGTTCTTGAAGCACTGGATCTCGAACCACTGCGGGATGGCGGCGACCTGGTACCAGTCGCCCGCGTACCGGTTGACGTCGACGGCGGCCACCGGTCGCAGCGGACCGGTGTCGACCGAGGTGGTCGCGGCGTGGGCCGGGGTGGCGCTCAGGAGGGTGGCGGCGGTCAGCGCGGCGACCAGCGCGGTGGTGGTGCGGCGTACACCCATGGTTTCTCCTCGCGGTGGGGGGTCGTCCGCGCCAGTGTGCCCCGCCCGACCGGCCGAAAACTGTCGACAATCTCATCGTCGTCGATGCATCCGTCGACCTGCTCCGAAGCGAAGAAGAAGGTCCGTCCACACCGATCCGTGGGCCGGCTCACGTAACCGGGAAGATCGTCGAGCTGCGTGGGCCGGCATCAACCGATAGGTTGAGGGGGTGCTGCCCGTAGCGTTCGCCTCGTCCGCCTGGACGGCGATGCTGCGCCGGATCGCCCGCACGGCCGTGACCACTCTGGCGCTGATCGCCGGCCTCCAGGGCATCGCCACGACCTCCGCCGACGCCGCCACGGTGACGCGTCCCGCCGTCGTCACGGTGACCGACACCCGCGTGTCGTCGACCGTCGACGCCGGTCGCGAGGCCACGTCGACCACGTCGGTCGCCGAGCCGGGCACCGCTGCGGCGTGGGCGGTCACCCACTCGGCCACCGGCCCGTCCGTCGCCGACCGGTTCGACGACGCGTCCGTCGCGCCGATCCCGGCCGTCGAGGTTCCGGTCACCGACGACGCGGGCCGGGCGACCATCGCCCGCCGCGGGCCGCCGCGCGCCTGACGGGCCACCTTTCCGGTCGCCCCGGCGCGGCCCACCCACCGCAGGTCGCCCCACCCGCGCACCCCGTCGCGCGCCGACGCGCACTCCGCCCGATGCCCGGGCCCCACCCGTTGATCGTGAACAGTTCCACCGCGAGGTGCTGGTATGCAGACCGTCTTCTCCACCGTCCTGCCGGACGTCCCCGCCGCCGCCGTGATCTGGCTGGCCCTGCTCGCCCTGGCGGCGGTCGTGGTCGCCGCGCTCGTCGTCCGCCCCACCCGGTTCCGTGCGGTGTTCGGCGAACGGATCAGCGACGCCGCCCGGCCGAGCAGCATCGACCGGGCCGAGCAGGACCGTGAGCGGGCCCGCGAACGGGCCCGGTACGCGGACGAGGTGTCGGTGGCCGCGTCCCGCGCGACGGTGACCGCCGAACGGCGTCGGGCCGAGTGGCTGGCCGCCCAGGACGAGGCCGAAGCGGCGTGGCTCGCCTGCCAGGCGGCGGAGGAGGACGTCCGCCGGCTGGCCGCCGCCGCGGCCCTGCCGCTGCCCCGGACCGCCCGCACCCCGGCCGAGTACGCGGACCGGGAGCGCTGGCTGCACCGGGCGGCGCTGGACGCCCAGTGGCGCAAGGAGATCAGCGTGCAGCAGCTCAGCGACATCCTCGGCGGGCGCGGCTGGGACCCGAGCCGGCACCCGGTGGAGCAGGAGCTGCTGCTGCGCCGGCTGGTACGGGACAATCTGCTCGCCCGGCAGCGTGCCGCCTCGGAGCGGGAACAGGCCGCCTGGCGGGCCGCCGAGACGGCCGCCGCGGCGGCGCGGAGCCTGCGCGAGGAGGCGTTCACGGCGCTGCACCCGGTCGTCGAGCCGCAGGCGGCACTCTCCATCGTGGGCTTCGCCGGCCCGGAGAGCACGCGGGAGTTGCCGACCGCGACGCAGGTCGCGGAGACCACCCGGGAGCTGACGCCGGTGGCCCGGGGCCGGGCGGCCGTGCCGGCGTACTGAGCATCCGGGCGGCGGCGGCGGCCCGGCTCCGCTAGCGTGGTGTCGTGTCCCGTGAAGCGTGGGTGCTCGTTGTCGTCGCCGCAGTCGTCGCGGCCGCGACGCTGGTCGGCGCGGTGCTGCTCGCGATCCGGGTGGTTCGCACCCGTCGCATGCTGGGCGCGCTCGGCGCCGGCGGCAAGGTCGCCTTCTACGGCGCGCTGATCTACACGATCCTGCCGGTGGACCTGCTCCCCGACCCGATCTACCTGGACGACATGGGCGTGCTGGCCGGCGCGCTGTTCTATCTGGGCCGGCTGGCGGCCAAGCACCGGGCGGCGCAACGCGCGACACGCGACGCCCCGGCCACCTCGTTGCCCGCCGCCCCGCCGCGCCGCCCCTGACCGGCGCCGCTCCACAAGAGCGGAGGGACGCCGGTCCGGGCCTCGTCCGGTCGGTCCTACTCGCCGTCCATCCGCATGCTCGGCCACCAGCCGTAGACGCCCGAGCCGACCCGCCAGGAGGCGAGCGGCACGTTGAACCCGCCGGTCGGCGTCGAGGTGAACGTGTGCAGGCCGAGCCCGTTGTCCGGGTACTTGTAGAGGACGGCCAGGTCGTCCCGCCGGTCGCCGTTGTAGTCGCCGCCGACCAGCTTGATGCTGGCGAACTGCCCGAAGATCGACGACGACCACGACTCGACCGGGTCGGTGAAGTTGCCGTCGGGCTTGCCGGTCCAGGTCAGCAGGCGCAGCTTGTTGTCCTTGGTCTGGAGGGCGGCCACGTCGGCCCGCCCGTCACCGGTGAAGTCGCCGTCGACGATCTTCAGGGTGGAGAGGGCACCGGGCGCCTTGTCCGCCGCGACGGACCACGAGGTGTAGCCGGCGCCGAACTTCCCGTCCGCCTGCCCCGGCCAGGTGATGGCCGCCATCGAGCCGTTGGCGTACGCGTAGAAGAGGCTGGCGTCGGCCCGCCCGTCGCCCGTCACGTCACCGGCGAAGACGCTGGTGCTGGCCCAGTTACCGAAGTTCGACGCCCGCCACGCCTCGATCGGCGCGTCGAACCCGCCGTCGGGCCGGGCGAGCCAGTTGATCCACGCCTCGTCGCCGCTGGCGTAGCCGTAGAAGGCGGTGAGGTCGGCGCGACCGTCGCCGTTGATGTCGCCCGACGCCATCTTCATGCTGGTCAGGTGCCCGAAGTTGGGCGAGGTCCAGGAGCGGACCGGTGCGCCGTGGGTGCCGTCCGGGCGGGTGACGAACGTGTCCAACGCGAACGCGTTGGCGGTGGTGGTGGACATGACCGCGAGGTCGTCGACGCCGTCACCGTCGAAGTCGTCGTTGAACACCTTGACCCGGTCCGTGGCGTACGCGCCGGCGCCGCCCCGCCAGACACCGAGCGGACTGCCGAACCCGCCGGTCGACGTGGCCGGGAACGTCTGCGGCGCGATGTCGCCGTTGGCGTAGACGTAGAGGAAGTTGATGTCGCCGTACTGGTCGGTGGCCGGCCCCTGCGGCATGGTGGCGGTGAGCCACGGGCCGAGGTCGTCGACCCGGGTGTCCACCGCGTCCCGGCGGGTCTCCGTCTCGGCGAGGCAGCCGCCCTGCCAGGAGGAGTGGTGCAGGCCGACCAGCCGGGGCGTGCCGCCGGTCGTGCGGACGGTCGGGCCGCCCAGGTCACCCCGGCAGATGCCGGCCGTGCCGGTGCCGAGAATGCCGGTCGTGCCGGCGCCGACGCTCTGCACCTCGAACGGCCCGGTGTGCAGTTGGTCCGGCACCCAGGTGCTGGCCGTGCGGCCGAAGCCGGCGGCGGTGAGCTGCTCGCCCACGACCGGCGCGGTGCCGAGCGCCACCGGCGCGACGTCCACCCGGCGGGTCAGCCGCACCAGCGCGACGTCGCGGTCGGGGTGCGGCACGACCCGGAAGGCCGCCGACGTGGCACCCGTCGAGGTGGTCAGGTCGGAGCGCCCCACGGTGACCGTGGTGGGCCGCGCCGGCTTGCCGTCGACGACGGGCTGGCCGTCGAAGCTGAAGCAGCTCTTGGCGGTGAGCACCCACCACGGGTCGACGAGCGCGCCGCTGCACGAGCGGTCGGCCGGACCGATCGAGATCTTGGCGGCGAAGGCGTAGGAGCCGTCGGTCACGGCGGCACCGCCGGTGACGGCCTGTACGGGTGTGGCGGCGGCCCCGGCCAGCAGGACCATGGCTAGCAGGCCGGCGCCGCGAACGGCGACACGGCGGTACGACAGTGACACGACGGTTCCCCCGATTCGAACGGCGCCCACCGCGACGGTGGGCACACGGGGGTCACCTTATGAAGCGTTCGGTACACCCACTGTCCACCTAGGCGTGAAGAAGAGCACACCTGGCAGCCTTGCTCCGGACATCGGGCATGGCGTATGTCTCGTCGTCCGGCGCGCCGCCGGTTCGGCATGTGATGATCGGGCTCGGGGACGAGTGAGGAGACGGCATGGCTGGGCGGCACGGGTTGGATCCGCACGACGGGCGGGTCGCGCGCTTCTTCGCCGACCGGCACCTCGCCACGTTGACCACGTTGCGCGCCGACGGCACGCCGCACGTCGTACCGGTCGGGGTGACCTTCGACCCGGACGCCGGCCTGGCCCGCGTGATCACCTCGGGCGGTTCGGCGAAGGCCCGGCACGTGGCGGGCGCGGGCCCGGCGGGCACGCCGGTCGCGGTGTGCCAGGTCGACGGCCGCTGGTGGTTGACCGTGGAGGGCCGGGCGGTGGTGCGTCGTGACCCGGCGTCGGTGGCCGAGGCCGAGCGCCGGTACGCCGAGCGCTACCGCACCCCGCGCCCGAACCCGGAACGGGTGGTGCTGGAGATCGCGGTGACCCGCCTGCTGGGCAGCCTGCCCGACTGAGCGGCCCGCCCGACTCCCGCCGCCGACGGGTCCCGCACGCACCGGACACACCGGATCCCGGGCACCCGTTTCGCGGTGGCCCGGGATCCGTCGTCCGGATGCTCAGCGTCCGGTGTCGCCCTCGCCGGTGCGCTGCTGCGCCATGTCGACGCCCTTGTCGATCTGCTGGTCGTACTTGCCGCCGGTGCGCTTGTCGGCCATGTCGCCGGCCTTCTCGATGCCCTGGTCGACCTGCTTGTCGTGCTTGTCGGCGAAGTCTCGGGCCTTGTCCATGAAGTCACTCATGTCGCATCTCCCTTCGGTACCTTGAAGGCCTTCCCTGGGGCCGGGGTGGCAAACGCCGGGCGGGCGATGACGGGCCGGGTGTCGGATTCCGCCGGGTCGGGTACCAACGGCCTCGATCGAGGAGGCGACGTGGACGACGACGCTGGTACGCCCGACCCGGCACGCCCCGCCGGGGCCCGGTTCGACCCGACCCGCTCCGGGCCGGCCCATCCCGACGCGGGTCGGGTCGAGCCGGCCCATGCCGAGCCGGCCCATGCCGAGCCGGCACGGGTCGGGCCCCGGCAGACGTGGGCGGGGCTGCCCTGGCCGGTGCGCACAGCGGTCACCTGGAGCCTCTGCCTCCTGGTGGTGGCCGCCGGGCTGTGGCTGCTCGGGCAGATCGCGGTGCTGCTGGCGCCGCTTGCCGTGGCGTTGGCCGGCACGCTGTTCCTCACCGCGCTGCTCGACCCGGTGCTGGTGCGGCTGCGCCGGCTCCGGGTGCCGGCCGCGCCGGCCGCGCTGCTCACCGTCCTGCTGCTGCTCGGGGTGCTGGCCGGTGCCGGCGTCCTGGTCTGGAACCTCACCGCCAGTCAGTTCGGGGAGCTGAGCCAGCAACTCGACGAGGGCCTGCAACGCAGCCGAGACTTCGTCACGTCCACGCTGCCGGTCAGCGACCAGCAGCTCGACAAGCTGGTCGAGCAGATCCGGCAGGGTGTCAGCGCCGGCGCCCCCGACCCGGTCGCCGGCGCGCAGAAGGTCGCCGAGGTGGCCGGCGCGCTGCTGCTCGGCCTGGTCCTCCTCTTCTTCCTGCTCAAGGACGGCCGGTCGATGTGGCACTGGGTGCTGCGCCGGCTGACCGGGCCGCGTCGCGACGTGACCGCCGAGGCCGGCCGGGCCGGCTGGCGGACGCTCGGCGCGTACAGCCGGGGCACGATGATCATCGCGGCGATCGACGCCATCGGCATCGGGCTGGCGCTGGTCGTGCTGCGCGTTCCGCTCGCGCTGCCGCTCGCCCTGATCACGTTCCTCGGCGGGTTCGTGCCGATCATCGGCGCCACCGTGGCCGGCGCGGTGGCCGTGCTCGTCGCGCTGGCCGCGAACGGCCCGACCACCGCCCTGCTGACGCTGGCGGCGGTGATCGCGGTGCAGCAGATCGAGGGCAACCTGCTGGAGCCGCTCGTGATGCGTCGGCAGGTGCAACTGCACCCGGCGGTCATCCTGGTGGTGGTCACCGCCGGCACGCTCGTCGCCGGCGTCGCCGGCGCGTTCGTCTCGGTGCCGATCGCCGCGGTGCTCTGGCGGGTGCTCGACACCGTGCAGCGGCACCGGTCCGGCGGGACCGCGCGAGCGGCCGGCGTGGACGTCACCGGCTGACCCGGCCGGCCCGGCCCACGCCACCGGCTGACCCGACGACGCCGGCAGCCCCGGGCGTCGCTCGGCTCAGGCCGGATGCGGCTGGCGCAGGTGGGCGACGAACCAGGCGCCGGCCTGGTCGGCCACCTGCTCCAACGTGCCGGGCTCCTCGAAGAGGTGGGTGGCGCCCGGCACGATCCGCAGCTCCGCCACCTCGCCCAGCTCGTCCCGCGCCTGCTCGTTGAGCGTGATCACCTGCTCGTCCAGGCCGCCGACGAGCAGCAGCGTGGGTGCGCGTACCGCGGTCAGTGAGCTGCCGGCCAGGTCCGGCCGGCCGCCCCGGGAGACCACCGCGCCCACCCGGTCCGGGCGGGCCGCGGCGGCGACCAGGGCGGCGGCCGCGCCGGTGCTGGCGCCGAACAGCCCGAACGGCAGGCGTCCCAGCTCCGGGTCGGCGCCCATCCAGTCGACGATGCCGGCCAGCCGTTCGGCGAGCATCCCGATGTCGAAGCGCAGCTCGGCGGTGACCTCGTCCCGGGCCTCCTCGTCGACCGTCAACAGGTCGACGAGCACGGTGGCCAGTCCGCGCGCGTTGAGCGCCCGGCCCACCGCCACGTTGCGCGGGCTGTGCCGGGAACTGCCGCTCCCGTGGGCGAACAGCACCACCCCGCCGGCCCCGGACGGGACGGAGACGTCCCCCGTGAGCCCACCCTCCACCACCGGCACCGAAACCTCACGCACACCCCTCACCCCCGTCCCCGGCATACCCCGCCTCCCGGCGATCATGAAGGTGGCGGCCGGGAGAGCGCTCCGCCACCCCGCCAACTTCATGATCGCCGAGAAGAGCGGGGGAACCGGGAGGGGAGGAGGAGCGGCGCGTGGGTTGCCTTGACGTCGGCGGCAAGGTTTAGCGTCGGCGGGGCGAGGGACGGACGGCGGGCGGGGGCACGGATGCGGATCGGGGAGCTGGCGGAACGGGCCGGTACGAGCGCCCGCACGCTGCGCTACTACGAGAGCCAGGGGCTGGTCCGGCCACGCCGGTCCGCCAACGGCTACCGGGTGTACGACGAGGCGGAGCTGCGTGTCGTGCACGAGATCCGGTCCCTGCTGGCGATCGGCTTCGGGTTGGACGACATCCGCCCGTTCGTCGCCTGCCTGCGCGCCGGGCACGACTCCGGCGACGTCTGCCCGGACTCGGTGGCGGTGCTGCGACGCAAGCTCGCCGAGGTGGACGACTACCTCGACCGGCTCGGCGCGGTCCGCCGCCGCCTGCACGACCAACTCGCCCACGCGATCGCCCACCGGGAGGAAACATGCCTCAGGACACGCAGACCGGCCGACTGACCGCGGTCACCGACGCCACGTTCGCGGCGACGGTGCTGGCCGCCGACCGACCGGTGGTGGTCGACTTCTGGGCCGAGTGGTGCCCGCCCTGCCGGGTGGTCTCGACGCACCTGGCCGAGTTGGCCGAGGAGTTCGGCGACGCGCTGCGCTTCGTCACCCTGAACATCGACGAGAACCCGGCCGCCGCGCGGGCCCACCGGGTGATGTCCGCGCCGACCATGCTGGTCTTCCGCGACGGCGTGGTGGTCGGCTCGATCGTCGGTTCCCGGCCGAAGAACCACCTCCGCCAGAGCTTCGCCCGCCACCTGGACGGTTGAGCCCCGCCCGGGCGGGAACGCGCGGCGTGACCACGGACCCCGACCGATCGCGAGGATCTCCGATGGCGAAACAGGACCGGGAGCGAGACCAGGAACTCACCGACCAGAAGCGTCGCGAACAGGAGCTGGAGGGCTCGCCGGAGTGGGCCGACCAGGCCGCGTCGGCGCGTACCCCCGAGGACCCGCGGGCGGTCGCGCCGCGCGACGCCGGCGGGCGTCCGTCGAACGGCCGCCAGTTCTGAGGTACGCGGACAGCGCGGTCCCGCCCTCCGGGGGCGGGACCGCGCGGCCTCAGCCGGCGTGCTCCGGCAGGTGCATCAGCGGCGCCCGACCCGGCGGCTGCTCCGGCTGCGGTCCGGCCGGGTGCGCCGCCGGCACCGGCACGGTGACCGGCCGGGCGGAGGTGACCCGCAGCGGCTCGCCGTGGTGCAGCAGGTCCAGCACCGTGTCCGGGCCGCCGTTGCGCAGCGAGTACGTGGTCTGGTGCGGCCGGACGTCGACCCGCAGCCGCATCGACCGCCACTGCAACGAGAACTCCAGGCGGCTCAGCCGGCTGGAGAGCCGGGGCGCGAAGGACAGCGTCCCGTCGTGGTCGCGCAGCCCGCCGAAGCCGGCGACCAGCGCGATCCAGGCGCCGGCCAGCGACGCCATGTGCACCCCGTCGCGGGTGTTCTCGTTCAGGTCGTGCAGGTCCATCAGCGCGGCCTCGCGCAGGTAGCGGTGGGCCAGCTCGGGGAAGCCCACCTCGGCCGCCAGCACCGCCTGCGTGCAGGCGCTGAGCGACGAGTCCCGGACCGTGCGGCGCTCGTAGTAGGTGAAGTTGCGCCGCTTCTCGGCGGCGCTGAACGCGTCGCCCCGCCAGTGCATGGCCAGCACCAGGTCGGCCTGCTTCACCACCTGCTTGCGGTACAGGTCGAAGTACGGATAGTGCAGCAGCAGCGGGTACTTCTCCGGCGGCGTGTGCTCGAAGTCCCACTCCTGCAGCCGGGTGAAGCCCTCCACCTGCTGGTGTACTGCGGTCTCCGCGTCGTACGGGACGTGCATGTCGTTCGCGGCGTCCCGCCAGGCGGCCGCCTCCTCCTCGGTGACGCCGAGGTCGAGCGCCTGGTCGCGGTGGCGCATCGCGCAGTCGGCGGCGGTGAGCAGGTTCCGCTGCGCCATCAGGTTGGTGTAGACGTTGTCGTTCTTCACCGCGGTGTACTCGTCCGGGCCGGTCACCCCGTCGATGTGGAACCGGCCGGCGCGGTCGTGGTGGCCGAGCGAGCGCCACAACCGGGCGGTCTCGACCAGCAGTTCCAGCCCGATCTCCCGCTCCAGCGCCTCGTCGCCGGTGACCAGCACGTAGCGGCGCAGCGCGTCGGCGACGTCGGCGGCGATGTGGAACGCGGCGGTCCCGGCCGGCCAGTACGCCGACGACTCCGGCCCCTCGATGGTGCGCCACGGGAACGCCGCGCCTTCGAGGTTCAACGTGCGGGCCCGCTCCTGCGCCTGGGCCATCGTGTCGTAGCGCCACTGCAACGCGTCCCGCACCGCGCCCGGCTGGGTGTAGGTGAGCACCGGCAGCACGAACATCTCGGTGTCCCAGAACGCGTGGCCGTCGTACCCGGGGCCGGTGAGGCCCTTGGCCGAGATGGGTCGCCGTTCCGCGCGGGCACCGGCCTGGAGCACGTGGAAGAGACCGAAGCGGACCGCCTGCTGGACCTCCGGGTCGCCCTCGACGCGCACGTCGGCGGCGTCCCAGAACGCGTCGAGGTATTCGCGTTGCGCGCGGCGCAGCCCGTCCCAGCCGTCGAGGCGGGCGGAGGACAGCGCGGCGCCGACCTGGTCGCGCAGCGCCGGCAGGGACCGGCGACTCGACCAGCCGTACGTGAGGTACTTGACCACCCGCAGCTTCTCGCCGGGCTTGAGCACGCAGCCGATGGTGGTGCGGACCCAGTCCTCGTACCCCTCGGACTCGATGGTGGTGCGTTCCGGGCCGTGCACGTCGTGGCCCATGGCGGCGGCGACCCGCAGGCCGCTGACCTTGGTGCGGTGGATGAGCAGGCCGCCGTCGTCGGTGGTCAGCTCCTCCTCCGCCTGCAACGGCGACTCCAGCACGGCGGCCACCCGGGGGTCGCGGCTCTGCGGCGGCAGTGACTCGTTCGCCACCAGTTCGGACTGGAGGATCAGCCGCAGCGGCCCGTCGACCGCCTCCACCTCATAGTTGATCATCGCGACCGAGCGGTGGGTGAACGACACCAGCCGGGTGCTGCGGACCTTGACCTCGCGACCGGCCGGGGACCGCCAGTGCACCTCCCGCTGGAGCGTGCCGGCGCGCAGGTCGAGCACCCGCTCGTGGTCGATCAGCTCGCCGTAGCGGACGTCGAGCGGTTCGTCGTCGACGAGCAGCCGGATCAGCTTGCCGTTGGTGACGTTGACGATGGTCTGCCCCGACTCGGGGAAGCCGAAGCCGGCCTCCGCGTACGGCAGCGGACGCAACTCGTAGAACGAGTTCAGGTACGTGCCGGGC
The DNA here is from genome assembly GCF_027925725.1 of Micromonospora sp. AKA38. NCBI lineage: Bacteria > Bacillati > Actinomycetota > Actinomycetes > Micromonosporales > Micromonosporaceae > Micromonospora > Micromonospora sp. AKA38. Next base: position 364,431 of record NZ_BNEI01000007.1, read on the forward strand.
AGGCCGTGCGGTTCGCCCTCGTCGAGGTTGCCGCGCAGCCCGATGTGGCCGTTGGAGAGCGCGAGCACGGACTCGGACTGGGCCAGCACGTCCATGTCGAGGCGGACCTCGCGGACGTGCCAGGGCTCGACCGGGTACGACCGTTCCCGGATCACCGGGCCGACTCCGTGGTCAGCAGCTCGGCGAGGTCGGTGACGACCACGTCGGCGCCGTGCGCGCGCAGCTCGTCGGCCTGGCCGACCCGGTCCACGCCGATCACGTACCCGAAGCCGCCGGCCCGTCCGGCGGCCACCCCGGCGAGCGCGTCCTCGAAGACGGCGGCCTGCGCCGGCTCGACGCCGAGCAGCCGCGCGCCTTCCAGGAACGTGTCCGGGTGCGGTTTGCCCTGCAACCCGCGCTGCCGGGCGACCACGCCGTCGACCCGTGCCTCCAGCCACCGGTCCAGCCCGGCGGCGTGCACCACGGCCTCGCAGTTGGCGCTGGCCGAGACGACCGCCCGGCGCAGCCCGGCCGCGGTGGCGGCCTCCAGGTAGCGCACCGAGCCGTCGTAGACCTCGACGCCGTCGTGCGCGATGCGCTGGAGCAGGACGACGTTCTTGCGGTTGCCGACGCCGTTGACGGTGTCCGCGTCCGGCGGGTCGTCGGGGGTGCCGTCGGGCAGCGTGATGCCACGGGAGGCCAGGAATGATCGCACCCCGTCGGCGCGCGGTTTTCCGTCCACGTACCGGTTGTAGTCCGGTCCGGGGTCGAACGGGCGGAACGGCTCGCCGGTCTCGGCGGACCGGCGTCGCAGGAGCGCGTCGAACGTCTCGGCCCAGGCGGCGTTGTGCACCTTGGCGGTCTGCGTCAGCACCCCGTCCAGATCGAAGAGACACGCGGTCACGTGCGCGGGTAGGCCCAGCATTGCCTGAATCTATCCAGGCGGCTCACCGGGCAAACCCGCTTCGCGTCTCAGCGGTTCGGGCGCAGGCCCGAGCGCTGCTCGTCGGCAACCCGTGCCGCGTGATCAACAGCCTCATGGACCCCCGCCCTTGAATATCTGTCGCGTTGGCGACATTCAAACGGTGAGCCAAGGGTCGTGAAGATTGACTTCTGACGCCAGCACCGAGTAGCACGGGAGCAGGGAGTGGCGGGATGAATCCACTCAGCCTAGTGGCTGCGATTGTCGGCATCGCCTCCGCCGCATTCGGCGTGTGGCAATACATCGAGCAGCGGCGGAAAGCGGCGAACGAGAAAGTCCGGATCGCCGCCCAACAAGAACGCCTGCGGATGGTGCTCGCCACGGCGGTCTCCGGCGTCGGCGCCGCCGACCTGATCGTCCAGCGCGCCAAGGAGGGGGACGTCAGCGTGGCCGAACTCCAGAGCGTTGCCCGGGTGTTACGGGGAAGCCTGCTGAATCTCGCTCGTCAGATCGAGTCCGAAGACCGTGCCCTGGCACGCTGGCAATACGGCGAATCCTTCCAGAGCGCTCCCAGTCGGTCCGTGGCGGCCGAGGCGGACGGCAGCGGTGATGACTGAACTGCCGCCGCCCGAGTCACCGGAGGAACGACCGGACCGGAACCCACGGGTAAGGCTGACCGGCCTCACTCCGGTGCGCGTCGTCGCCGGTGGGATGTCCTTGGTATATCTCTGCCGGAGCGAGTTCCACGCCGCCGGTGTCGTCGCTGTCAAACGGCTCCGCCCCGAACTCAGCAACACGGAGGAAGGCGCCAGCCACTTCCTCCGTGAGTGCTTCCTGTGGCTGCAACTGGGAAAGCATCCCAACATAGTGACTGCGATCTCGGCGCATCAGGCACAGCACGAGCCGCCCATGCTGGTGATGGAATACGTGCCCGGGTCGTTGCGCCAGACGTTGCGCACGAGCCGGCTCAGCGTCGAGCGGACGCTACGCCTGGCCTGGGACGTGACTCAGGCGCTGCACTATGCCCGGAACCAGCTACCCGCCTTCGTCCACGCGGACCTGAAACCGGAGAACATCCTGATCGACGCGGACTCCACGGCCAAGGTGACCGACCTCGGGCTGGCCCGGGCGATCCTTCGCGAAAGCGGTTCCGGCAGGCCCGCCGCCGACGAGGGCGCCGGTGCCGGCACCCCGCTCTACATGGCGCCGGAGCAGTTCACCGGGCCGGCCGTGCCCGCCAGCGACGTCTACGCCCTTGCCTGCGTCCTCTTCGAGGTGTTGGCCGGGGTGCCACCCTACGGTGTGCCGGACAGGCGCACGAGCTACCGGCTCCAGCATCTCCACGGCACGCCGCTTCCCCTCGCGACACTTCGTCCGGACGTTCCCCCTGCGCTGGTCGACATGATCCACGCCGGCCTGGCGAAGCGCCCGCAGGACCGCCCGGATCTCACCGACATCAGCGACACCATCCGATCTCAGGCCGCCTCGCTGTCGCTGTCGCTGCCCGAAGCCGAACCGGCCGAGCCGGATCTCGGCATCATCCTGGAGGCGATGCGCGGAATGGTCAACATAGGGCTCGCCGACGACGCCATCGCAGCGTACGAGCGAGCACTCGTGCGGCTGCCCGCGATCGAGAACCACGAGCTGGTCCGATACCTGCTGGTGCGGGCGCTGAACGATCTGAAACGCTCAGAAGAGGCGGAGCAGCACCTGGCGTGGCTGGCCGGGCAGGAGAAAGACGATGATGTGTGGAGAGCCTCGATCATCGGAGAAAAGGGGCGTGCCGCATACAATGCGGGTCGCCTGAAGGAGGCGCTGCGGCTATTCGCCGAAAGCGTGGGTATTCATCCGAGGGCAAGCGCGTCATGGGCCAACCTGGCAGCTGCAGCCAAGTCCGCAGGCAACCCGGAACTAGCCGTCCTCGCGTTGCAGAATGCGGTCCTACGATCGCTCAACCTGGCTTATCTGACCGACATCGTGTTTTTGCTGATCGAACTCGGCCGGCCGCGTGAAGCGCTGCGGTACGCGCACGTGGCGGCCAAGGTCCACTCGACTCATCTTGCCGCACGCGGCACTGTCTACCTGGCGGAACAGGCTGTGGCGGAGCAACCCGACGGTGACGTGCCGGCTGCTCCGGAGGATGACCTGCCGGATGACCTGCTGGACGACCTGTCCGGCTTCCGGGAGAACATGAGACAAGCCGTCGACTTCCTGCTGTCGGACAAGTTCAACGAGTGAGGGACGGCGTGCTCGAAGAACGGTTCAGATCGTAGAGACACGCGGACACGTGCGCGGGTAGGCCCAGCATTGCCTGAATCTATCCAGGCGGCTCCCCGGGCAAACCCGCTTCGCGGGTCAGCGGTTCGGGCGCAGCGTCCAGGTCACGGTGAGCGCCGAGGTGACGGTGCCGTCCTCGGTGCCGATCTCGACCTCGACGTCGAACTCGGGCCGCTGCCCGGCGGCCAGCTCGGCCAGCACGTCGGCGGGCGGGCGGGCGAGCCGCGCCGTCGCCAGCACCGGGCCCATCGCCACCTTGCGGTAGCCGATGGTGGCGGTCACGGCCAGCGGTACGGCCCGGTCGAGCACCTGCCCGAACGCGGCGAGCACCACCGCGCCGGAGGCGGTCTCGCCGAGCGTGAACATGGCGCCGGCGTGCGGGCCGCCCACGTGGTTGTGGTGCGCCGGGTCGTCGGGGAGCCGGACCACGGCGCGGACCCCGCCGTCGGCCTCGGGCGCCACCTCGACGATCTCGATGCCGAGCGTACGGGCGAACGGCACCGCTGCGAGGAGACCGGCCGCCACCTGGCGAGAGTCGATGGTCATGCCCGAACGCTACTCGCCGGTAACTTTCCGGGCAAGCAGCAACCCGGCCCGGTTCAGCCCGCGCTGAGATCGGTACGGCGCACGATCCACCAGACGGTCAGCAGCGCCGCCACGGCGAGCCCCAGGTAGCCGCCCGCGACGATCAGGTGGAAGTCGGGGATCCGGCTGCCCGGCTGGTAGAGCAGGTGCTGCTCCAGACCGTGCTCGGTGAAGCAGGTGAGCGTCCGGCCGCTGCCGTTGTCCGGCGGGCAGATGCGTTGCAGCTCGACGCCGGTCAGCTCGCGTCCGGAGGCCTCGTACGCGCCGGACGGCCCGTCGATCCCGTAGTCGATCATGCCGCCGTCGACGACCAGGGCGTTGCCGCGCAGCACGTCGAGGTTCGGCCCGCCGATGGGACGGTGCGCGGACAACGGCGTCATCAGCGTGGGATAGCGCCACTGGACGAGGTAGGTCAGGCCGACGAAGCCCACGATCGCGCCGAACACGGCGGGGAGCGTGCGCCTGAGCGCGGCGCCGAGCGCGACACCGAGCACGAACCAGCAGAGGCTGATCACGACCGGCATCATCGCGGTGTTCAGGAACGGCCCGTACTCGAACAGGCTCACCGGCGCGATCCGGGCCTGGGCCCGCTCCAGATGGTCACTGACGCCGCCGACGGCCGAGGTCACGGCGGCCACGAACAGGCCGAGCATCGCCAGCGTGCTCCACAGCCACCGCTGCGGAGAGACGTCCTGGCTCCAGGCCAGCAGCAGGGTGCGCTGCTCGTGCTCCCGGGTCAGCACCGGAACGCCGACGAACACGCCGATCAACAGCGGCATCCACTGCACCAGCCGGGACAGGGCCGCCATGGTCAGGACCAGGGGCGAGGACCCGGCGAGCCGCTGCCCCTGCGGGGAGCCCTCCGGGCAGAACGTCTCGTGGCACTGGTGCCACAGGCTCGTCAGCTCCACGGAGAGGTAGGTCATCCCACCCACCAGGGCCGCGGCCAGGACCAGCGCGCCGATCAGGGTCCACCGGTGCTGACGCCAGGTCAGCCAGAGCAGACCGCGTACGCCCCCGGCGTACCCGAGGTCGTCCCGGCGGTTCGGGTGGGCGGACACGTCGGTGACCAGGCTCATGCGGCTGCCTTCCGCTCGTGCGACGCCCTGGACGACGCCTTGAGATGGGTCAGGATCAACTCGTCGAGGGTGATGGGCTGGGCGGTCCAGCCGGGGGCTACGACGGCGTGCGCCGTCGGTGGCTCCGCCTGCCGGACGACGAAGGTGGACTGGCGTTCGGTGTGCTGGGCCTGGACGATCGCGCCCGGGCCGGGCGGCTGGTCCGCCCGGGGGCCGGTCAGCCGGACGTGGCTGTCGAGCAACTCCTCGACGTCGCCGGCGAGGACCGGCCGGCCTTCGTCGAGCAGCAGCAGGTGGTCACCGACGCCACTCAGTTCGGCGATGATGTGGGTCGACAGCACGACCGTCATGTCGGCGTCGGCGGCCTCCGCCATGAGTTCGCCTGTCACCTCCGTACGGGCCACCGGGTCCAGGTTGGCGAGCGGTTCGTCAAGCAGCAGCACGGCCGGGCGGGAGCCCAGCGCGACCGCCAGCGCGACCTGGGCCCGCTGCCCGCCGGAGAGCCTGCCGCAGCGACGGTCCAGCGGGATGTCGAAGCGCCGCAGCCAGGACAGCGCGCGCTGCTGGTCCCACACTCGGTTCGTCGACCGGCCGAAGCGGAGCATCTCCGACACCGTGAAGTCGCGGTAGAGCGGCTTGTCCTGGGCCAGGATCGCGACCCGGCTCCCGCCGTCGGTGGCACCGCCCCGGGTCACCGGCCGGCCGTGCACCAGCAGCGTGCCGCTGGTGGCCGCCAGCGTGCCGGCGATGATGCTCAGCAGCGTCGACTTGCCCGCGCCGTTCGCGCCGACCAGCGCGACGATGCGATTCGCCGGCAACTGGAAGGCGCACTCGCGCAGCGCCCACACGCTGCCGTAGCGCCGGCTCAGGCCATGTGCCTCGACGGCGACGGGTTGCCCGCTCACGCGGCACCCTCCCGCTTCTGGCGCGTGGAGTTCTCCACGATCACCGAGGCGAGCAGCGCCTGGACGTCCTCGTCCTCCAGGCCGGCCTCCCGGGCCTGGCCGAGCCACCGGGCGAGGCTGCTCCGCAGGCGGGCCATCACATGGGGGTCGGTGGAGCCGAGCGTCCCGCTGACGAAGGTGCCCGCCCCCTGCCGCGCCTCCACCAGACCGGACAGCTCCAGCTCCCGGTAGGCCTTGAGCACGGTGGTCGGGTTGACCGTGCACGCGGTCACCACGCTGCGCACGGTGGGGAGCTGGTCCCCGGGTTGCAGCGTCCCGATCCGCAGCCCTTCGCGGACCTGCCGCACCAGTTGGGCGTAGGCGGGGACGCTGCTGGACCGGTCGACATGAAAGTTGATCACCTGGTGAGCCCCTTCACGATTGTTATGGTTCAGTAGAACACCAGTCAATCAGCATGGCAAGACGCCTCCGGCGTTTCACCGGCTGCCGGCTCCGGGTAGCCAGTGGCGCATGAACCGCGATCTCGCCCGAGGGCTGACGGTGGCCTGGGGGCTGCCGGAGTTCCGCGACGGGCTGCGTCACCTCGTCGACCTCGACGAGGTGACAGTGCTGCTGGCCGCGCTGTCCGGCCCGGACCGGGACGGCGAGGTCGAGCGGAGCCTGCTGCGTCTGCTGCGGTCCGGCCTGGCGACGACCGAGGTCCGGGAGGCGGTGTTGCTGCTGCTGGAGCGCGACACGGTCCGCCGGCCACTGGTCGCCGCGGCGGTGCAACCGCTCGCGGACCGACCGGCCCGCGCCACCGCCATCACGTCGGCGACCGAGGACCCCGCGGTACGTCGCGAGGTGCGCACGATGCTGGACAGCGCCGACGTGCGGGAGCTGATCTGGCAGGCGATCGACCGCCAGGTGAGCGACGACCGGTTCGGCCTGATCCGCCGGGCGGCCGTGCTGTTCGTACGACATCCGAGCGCCCGGCGCCTCGCGTGGGCGCTCCGCCGGCACGGCGTGCTCCGCGAACTACGCCGCCAGGCGTGATCATTGAGTGTGGCGATGACGAGGCGACCGACGCTGTATCTGACCGTGGGGCTCCCCTGCACCGGCAAGACCACCGCCGCTCGGCGCATCGAACGGGAGCGGCAGGCGCTTCGTCTCACCAAGGACGAGTGGGTGAAGGCGCTCTACGGGCCCGAGAACCCGTCATCGGCCCAGGAGGTGATCGAGGGACGCCTCATCCAGATCGGCCTGCGCGCGCTCGAACTCGGCACCAACGTCGTGCTCGACTTCGGCCTCTGGAGTCGGGACGAGCGCTCCGCGCTGCGGCAGGCCGCGGCGGACCTCGGCGCGACGGTGGAGCTGCGCTACTTCGCACTCACTACTGCCGAGCAGCGCCGGCGACGCGATCAGCGGCAGGCCGAGGCGCCGCACACGACGTGGCCCATGACCGACGAGGAACTCGCCGGGTGGGCCGCCACCATCGAGATCCCCACACCCGGCGAACTCGACGGCAGCGAACCTGTCGACGCCCCACCGGCCGGATTCGCGAGCTGGGACGAGTGGCGCAACCACCGCTGGCCGCAGTCGATCTCCTGACACGACGCGACGGCTCATTGTCTCTTAATAAGAGACAATGAGCCCCCCTGGAGGTAGCCTTGTCTCTTATTAAGAGACAATGGGACATGAGATGATCTACGCCACGCCGGAACTCGACGACTACGACCGGGTCGTCCTGGCCGAAATCCACGACATGCGACACACGCTCGCGGACGTCCTACGCACCCCTCGCCGCTGGACCGGTGGGCTGCGGCGCACCATGCTGGCCCGGGCGATTCTGGGCTCCAACAGCATCGAAGGCTACGTCGTCGCCGAGGACGACGCCGCCGCCGCACTCGACGGCGAGGAGCCACTGAGCGCCGACGATCGCACCTTCGCAGAGATCCGAGGATATCGGCAGGCCTTGGGCTACGTGCTACAAACCGCCGGGGATCCGTACTTCCGCTTCGAGACGTCGACGATCCGCAGTATGCATTACATGATGCTCTCGCACGACCTGGCGAAGAGCCCCGGGCAATACCGCAAAGGGCCGATCTACGTCCACGACGAGCGAACCGACCGGCGGGTGTACGAAGGCGCGGACTTCGACGACGTACCGCACCTCATGGAGGAGCTGGCCGAGGATCTGCGGTCGGATGCCACCACCTCTCCGCTCGTCAAGGCGGCGATGGCACACCTGAACCTCGTGATGATCCATCCTTTCCGCGATGGCAACGGGCGGATGGCGCGCGCGCTCCAGACACTGGTGCTGTCGCGGCGGGCCATCGTGGAGCCTGCGTTCTCCAGCATTGAGGAGTGGTTGGGGAGCAACACCGAGGACTACTACCGGGTGCTGGCCGCCACCGGCCGGGGGCGCTGGAATCCCGAGGGGTCGGCACACCTCTGGGTGGCGTTCAACCTGCGTGCTCATCACATGCAGGCACAAACCGTGGCTCGCCGGTTTCGGGAGGCGTCCGGAATCTGGTCGGAGTTGGATTCGATCGTGGCCGAGCGACGGCTCCCCGAGCGAGTCACCGACCTGCTCTACGAGGCGGTTCTGGGATACCGCGTCCGCCGTTCCGGATACGTCAAGCTCGCCGACGTCGAGGAGCGGACGGCGACACGCGACCTGACCAGCCTTGCCGAACAGGGTCTGTTGGAAGCGCGCGGCGAACGGCGAGGAAGGCACTACGTCGCCGGTCCCCCGCTGGCGGAGGTGCGAGAGAGGGCCCGCGTCGGCCGCGCGCCGATCAGGGATCCTTACCCAGACATGCCGGTCGTGCTCGCGACCGAGACCGCCACACCGACTGAGCCTATGTAGCGCGAGCGGCCGGGCCGATGTCGGAGCCGGCGTCAACGGTCACGGCCCTCCCTCCGTCACAGGCAAGCGCCGGTGGCGGGGGCTGGTCAGGCGCGCTTGGCGTACGCCACGAACGTCGCCCAGCTCGCCGGCGTGAACGTCAGCGCCGGCCCCTGCCGGTCCTTGCTGTCGCGGACCCCGACCACGCCGGGCAGATTGTCCGCCACCTCGACGCAGTTGCCGCCGTTGCCGCTGCTGCGGGTGCTCGTGCGCCAGGTCGCGCCGGTCAGCTCCATCGGTTCGCCGCCTCCGAGATCGCCGCCAGGGTCGCCCCGTGCGGCATCGCCTCCGCCCGGACGGACTCCCAGGTCTGCCGCAGGGAGTTCACGTCCGCCGTCCGTTCCACGATTGTGCCGTGCATCTGGTTGTCGAGGTAGCCCACGTCGTCGCCGTCGGCCGGGGTGGCGAGCACGAACGCGCCGTTGAGCCCCGGATGGGCGCCGACCGTCTCCGGCACCACGTGCAGGTGCACCCGGGTCCGGCGGCCCATCTCGACCAGGTGCGCCAACTGCTCCCGCATCACCTTCGGGCCGCCGACCGGGCGGGTCAGCACCGAGTGGTCGAACACGGCCACGAACTGCGGCGGCGCGGGCTGATCCAGCACCGCCTGCCGGGCCAGCCGCGCGGCCACCTGCTGCTCCAGCGCCTCGCCGACGAACTGCGCGGCCCCCTCGTAGAGCGCGCGGGCGTACTCCTCGGTCTGCAACAGGCCCGGGATGACCAGCGGCTCGTAATTGCGCAGCGCGGTCGCCTCCTGCTCGATGCCCACCCACTCGCGGAACCACGGCAACAGCGACTCCTGCACCAGCGCGGCCCGGATGCGGACCAGCAGGCCACCGGCGTCGAGCACCTCGTCGCAGCGCTCGGTGAACTCGGCACGCGGCGCGCGGCGGCACTGCTCGACGGCCGCCACCAGCGACGCCGAATAGCTCACCCGCTCGCCCAACGCCTCCTGCGTCAGCCCGGCCTCGGAACGGAGCCGGCGCAGCTCACCGGCGAACAGCTCCCACAACGCCATACGGATCATCTGCACACCTCTGCACACGGTTGCACACGGAAGACGGCCGGTCGGACGGCCCGGAAGGTGGGGGTGGAACGCCTTCCGACCCTAGCGACGCGGTGACGACACTGTCACGCAGCGGAGCCGAACTCGTCCGTTACCCGCTACCGACAGGAGCGCCCGTGACCAACCAACGCCCGTACCCCCGGCATGCCGCGCCGCACACACCGCTGCGTCCGGTGTGGTGCTGCCGGGCGTGCGGCCAGCAGTGGCCCTGCCCGACCGCCCGCCTGCTGCTCAAGAGCGAGTACGCGGACAACAACGTCAGCCTGTCGCTCTACCTGTGCGGGCTGTTCTACGAGGCGACCCGCGACCTCTACCGGCTGAACCCGGCCGGCGCCCCGGACCCCGCCGACATGTTCGCCCGCTTCGTCGCCTGGGGACGTCAGGCGTGAGCCCTTGAGCTGAAGCCGGGTTGACGTTCTACGTTCGGCCCATGACGACGCCGCAGTCGATCGACGCCGAACTGGCGGGCCAGCCCGCCGCCTACTGGACCGGCGTGGCCTACGAGTCACTCATCGCCTTCACCCGCGCCCGGCACACCGAACTCGGCTTCACGCAGCCTCAGTTCTGGCTGCTGCGCAACCTCTCCCCGAACGACCTGCTGCCGCCGGGTGGCGGACTGACCGTCGCCGAGCTACGGCAGGCGATGCGCTCCTACCTGCGGGCCGAGGACGACCTGGACGCCGAGTCGCGGGTGCTGCTGGAGCGCGGCTGGCTGGCCCGCGACGAGGACGGACGGCTGTCGATCACCGAGGCCGGCGAGGCCGCCCGCCTCGACCTCAAGCGGCACGCGCCGGCGATCCGGGCCCGCATCCACGAGGGCATCGACGACGCGGACTACGTCACCACCCTGAAGGTGCTCCACCGAATGATCAGGAACACCGGCGGCTCGATCACGCTCTGAGGCGCGCGCCGAGCAGTGGCGCGTTAAGCGGGGCCCCCTGTTATGCAGAATGCGTTAACAGGGTGCCCCTCCTTTCAGCGCCAGCCGATGTCGATGCGGTCGCCGCGCTCGTCGAAGAAGTGCAGCGCGTCCATCCGCACCTGCACCGCCAGCGAATGCCCGGCCGACACCTGCGGGTACGGGGCCAGCCGTACCGCCAGTTCCGCCGGGCGGCGGTGGTGCCGGCCCGGGTCGGGCAGCACGCTGGTGCGGTTGCCGCCGCCGTTCGGCGCCGACACCGGCGGGGCGGTCTCCGCGGACCGGCCGGTGAGCCGCTGCACCACCTGACCGAACCGGCGCAGGCCACGCTGGCCGGGAGCGGTCCGCTCGACCGGGGTGCCCATCTCGTCGACCACGATCGCGGTCGCGCCGATGTCGAGGAAGGCCAGCGACTCGTGGCCGTGGTGCTCCAGGTAGCGGATCCGGCCGTGCAGCACGTCGCCGGGGGTGTCCGGGGCGACCGGGGTGAGCGCCTCGGCGCGCAGCCCGACCACGATCCGCTCGCCGTGGTAGTGCGCCACCGCGCGGCTGCGGATGTCGTCCCAGGGCAGGTAGAGCGCCTGGTCGCCGAGGCTCAGCGTGACGTACCGGTCGAGGTGGACGTAGACGGACGCCTCCAGCAGGTTCATCCGCGGGCTGCCCAGGAACGCGGCGACGTAGAGCGTGGCCGGTCGCCCGTACACCTGGGTGGGGGTGCCGACGTCCTGGAGCACGCCCTTGCGCATGATGGCCACCCGGTCGGCCATGGTGAGCGCCTCGGCCTGGTCGTGGGTGACGTAGATGGTGGTGACGCCCAGTTCCCGGGTCAGCGCGGAGATCTCGGCCCGCAGCTCGGCGCGCAACCCGCTGTCCAGGTTGGACAGTGGCTCGTCCATCAGGAACAGGCCGGGCCGCCGGACGATCGCCCGGCCCATCGCCACCCGCTGCCGCTGGCCGCCGGAGAGCTGGCTGGGCTTGCGCGCGAGCACGTCGCCGATGCCGAGCGCGCCCGCCACGTCCTGGATCCGCTCGCCGCGCGACCCGGGCTCGACGCCGGAGAGCCGCAGCGGGAAGCCGATGTTGTCACCGACGGTCATGTGCGGATAGAGCGCGAAGTCCTGGAAGACCATGGCGATCTTCCGGTCCCGGGGCGGCAGGTCGTTGGCCAGCTCGCCACCGAGCATGACCGCGCCCGAGGTCGGATCCTCCAGGCCGGCCACCATCCGCAGCACTGTCGACTTGCCGCAGCCCGACGGGCCCAGCAGCACCATGAACTCGCCGTCGTTGACGTCCAGATTTATGTTGTCGACCGCGATGGTTCCGTCCTGGAACACCTTGGTGACATCCTTGAGCGCGACGGTGGTCACCGTCACCTCCCCAGTCGCTCGCCCGAACCCGGGAATGACTGTGACCAGGATCATCGAGTTCGCACATCGGGTAAACGTGCCATGTTCGGCTCGTGACAGTCCTATTACGTGGATCTGCCGAGGAACACGCGCCGGACCACCCGATCCGCGGCGTGCCCGTCCTCCAGCGAGCAGAACCGGGCCCGGAACGCCGCCCGCGCCCGCTCGGCCGCCCCGCCGTTCACCGCGCCGGAGCGGAAGACGTCCAGCAGCCCGGGGAAGTCCGTCGCGACCGCGCCCGGCGGCTCGGCCAGCAGGTCGAAGTAGACGCCCCGGGCCACCCGGTACGCGTCCCAGTCCGGCGCGTAGACCACGATCGGCCGGTCCAGCACGGCGTAGTCGAACATCGCCGACGAATAGTCGGTGACCAGCACGTCGGCGGCCAGGTAGAGATCCTCCACCCGCTCGTGTTCGCTGACGTCCAGCACCCCGCCGGCGGCCGGCCCACGCGGCCGTCGCTCCCGGTCGTGGAAGTAGTGGCTGCGCATCAGCAACCGCCCGGCCGGGCCGAGCACGTCCCGCATCCGGTCCGGGTCGAAGGGCGGACGCCAGCCGGGCAGGTGCTCGCGGTGCGTCGGCGCGTAGAGCACCACGTACTCGTCCGCACCGATGCCCAGCGCGGCGCGGACCTGACGGCACTCGTCGGCGGTGGCCCGGGCCAGCCGGTCGTTGCGCGGGTAGCCGACCTCCAGCGTGGTGTGGTCGGCCGGGTACGCCCGCTCCCACATCTGGGTGGAGAAGGCGTTCGCGGTGACGCTGTAGTCCCAGCGGTCCACCCGACGCAGCAGGCCGGCGAAGTCCATGCCCATCGCACCCACCGGGTAGCGCTGCTGGTCCAGACCCATCACCTTCACCGGCGTGCCGTGATGGGTCTGCACGTGCACGGAGCCGGGACGCTTACGGACGAAGTCCGGGAAGTTGACGTTGTTGACCAGCCAGTGGGCGCGGGCCAGCACCCGGTGGTACTCCGGGGTGCCGGCGACCACGTACTCCACGCCCGGCGGCAGCGTGGCCACCCGGTCCCGCCGGACGATCCAGACGCCGCGTACCTGCGGGGCGAGCCGGCGGGCGGCCTCGTAGACGGCGGCCGGGTTGCACGCGTACCCCCGGTACCAGTAGGCCGCGTAGACGGCAAGCGTCGGGTCGATCGGGCGGCGCAGCTCGGCCCGGTAGTACTCGTGCAGCGCGGTGTCGCGGGCCCGCCGGGCGGTCCGCCGCACCACCGGCGTCACCCGCCGCCGGGCCCGGTCGGCCGTCCGCCGGGCGGTCTCCCCGGCCTGGTGGGCCCCGCGCAGCGCGCTGAACGTCCGCCACCGGCCGGCCGCCACCAGCCGGTGTTTCAGCCCCTCCACGCCGGGCGGCACCGGGTAGCCCTCCGGCGGCCGGAAGCGCCTGTAGTCCTCGTGCATCTGGGCGAAGAACGGCGCCCGCAGCTCCGGCGCGATCCGCTCCCCGTGCCCGAGCACGGTCAGGTAGTGCCAGATCATCCGCTCGAAGACCGCCGGCCGCAGCTCGTCCACCGCCGGCGCCCACCGGTCCATCAGCCGGAACACGCGGTGCCACTGGGCGAACACCTCGAAGTGCCGGTCACCCCGGGTCCGGGTGATCGCGCCGGTGCGGCGCTGCCGGTAGTTGAGGCAGACCCGGTCCAGTACGCCGATCCGGTCGGCGGCCATCAGCGCGGGATAGCTGAACGAGACGTCCTCGTACCAGCCGGGCGCGAAGCGCAGCCCGCGCTCGACCAGGAACTCGCGGCGGACCAGCCGGTTCCAGGCGGTGTGCAGCAGCCGCAGCGTCTCCGGCCGGTCCCGCAGCGTGAACGTGGCCGGGCCCGGCGACTCGGGGAAGACGTCCCGCATGGCGCTGCGCGTGCCGACGAAGTTCCAGTGCGCCCGGACGTGGTCCACGACCAGCACGTCCGGGCGGGTGTCGCGGAGCCGGTCGGCGACGTGCGGCAGGCAGCCGGCCACCAGCCAGTCGTCCCCGTCGACGAACCACACGTACTCGCCGGCGGCCCGGTCCAGCCCGGTGTTGCGGGCCGGACCGAGCCCGACGTTGTCGGCGAGCCGCACCGGGTGGACCCGAGGGTCGCGGGCCGCGTACTCGGCCAGGATCTCGCCGCTGGCGTCCGGGGAGGCGTCGTCCACCCCGATCACCTCAAGGTCACCGAACGGCTGGTCGAGGATCGAGTCGAGGCACTCCCGCAGGTAGCCCTGCACCCGGTAGGCCGGCACGACGAAACTGATCAGGGTCATGCCGGCCCGCCCTCCGTCAGCCCGGCGAGCGCACACCCCCACGGGCGCGGGCCGGCAGGACCACCCAGGCGAGGACCACGCTCACGACGAAAATCACCAAAAGGTACGCACCGAGTGTAGCTAGAGCGATACTCGCAATTCCGGCGATCAGCGCGATTGCCAGCACCGCCGAGCGCCCCTCCCAGCCCAGCGTGGCGACGTGCAGCGGCGGGGCCGACTGCCGCTTCTCCAGCCGGGCGGTCAGGTCGTAGTGGTGCAGCGTGAGCACCAGGACGTACCCGAAGATCAACCAGGCCGGTGCGCGCCCGGCCACGCCGACCGCGATGGCGAACAGGTACTCGGCGGCCCGCAACGCGGCCGGCACCAGCCAGTCCAGCGCCCCGGCGTGCGGCGTCCGCGCGCCCTGCGCCGCGCCCAGCAGCAGCACCAGCGCGAGGACCGGCGCCCAGATCGGCAGGTCTCCCCCGCCGTGCACCGTGCGCAACGCCCACACCAGCATCCCGGCCGCGCCGAGCGCGCCGAGCACCGCCAGCAGCAGCGGCCCCCGCGCCGGAGGCAGCGTCCGCACCAGCGGGCCGTCGTCGCGGTGCAGGCCGGTGTCGACAGTGGTCAGCACCGGCACCCGCATCCACCGCGCCCGCAGCGTCCGCAACGCCCCGGTGTACGCGAACGCCAACGTGCCCCAGACCAGCACCGCGCAGAGCGCCACCAGCGGCCCGAACAGCGCGGCGGCCAGCGCGATCAGCGCCCACCGCTCCCCGATCGGGAACACCACGGTCCGCTTCAGCCAGTACGACACCGAGCCGGTGTCCGCCTGCACCCTCGTCGACGCGGCGTTCAGCTTCCCGCCGATGCCGCCCGCCTCCCCGGTCACCACCTTCGGCCGCCGGGCCGCCTCGTCGTGCAGCGCGCCGTACCAGGTGTCGGTCATGTGCCGCACGGTCTGCAACGTCATCGCGGCCAGGGCCAGCGCCCAGCCGTAGCGGAACCCGGCGTGCGTGGCGCCGAAACCGAGACCGGCGTAGACCACGTACTCCTTGAACCGGTCGGCCATCGTGTCCAGCCAGCCGCCCCAGGCGCTGAAGTGCCGGGTGTAGCGGGCCAACTGCCCGTCCACGCAGTCCAGCACGAACCCCAGGTAGAGCAGGACCGCGCCGGCCACCAGCGCGGGCCGGCCACCGACGCCGAACAGCACCGCCGCGGCCACCGCGAACGCCACCGAGACCATGGTGACGCCGGTCGGGCCGATCCCGATCCGGGCCGCCGCCTTCGTCACGTACGGCGACCAGGTGCTGACGAAGAACGTGGTGAAGAAGTCGTCCCGCTCCTTCACCGACAGCTTCAGCTCGGCCCGGTCCTCGTCGACGGCCGCCACCTCCGCCTCGGCCGCCGCCCGTCCGGCCGCGTCGCCGACCCGGTGCGCCACGAGCAGGCGTACCCGGTGGGCGAAGATCAGGGTGCCCCGGGCGGCGAGCCCGGCCACCAGCCGGTCCACCGCGGCGAGCGGCCCGCCCGGCTCGACGCCGGACGCCGCGGGCGCGGCCGGATCGGTCGCGGACGCCGCGCGGGCCGCGTCGACGAGCGCCGGCAGGTCGGCCGCGCCGACCCGCAGCGCGCCGCCGAACACGCCCGTCGCGTCCGCCGCGTCACCGACCGCGACCACCTGGCCGCGCTCCTCGCGCACCACCGCCTGCCCGGCGGCCGGCGGGTCGGTGAGCACCAACGCCACCGTCGGCCCGACCGGGCTGGTCGCGAGATGCCGGAGTACGGCCGTGTGCGCCACCAGATCGACGCCGCTGACCAGCACCGGGCCGGTCGCGCCGGTCACCAGGTCGGCCAACTCGCCCAGGTCGGCGGCCACCCGCACCTGCTCCGCCCCGGCCCGCCGCCACTGCGCGGCCAGCCGGTCGGCCGGCGGCTCCGCGCCCTCGGTGGCTCCGCCCGCCGCCGGCCCGGCGGCGAGCACGATCGCGAGCGTCACCGCTGCGCCGCGTCGGCGTAGGCCGCCAGCGCCTCGTCGATCGTCCCGTCGACGACCAGCCGTCCGGCGTCGAGGTAGAGCCCCCGACGGCAGAACCGGGTGAGGTCCTTGTCGTTGTGTGACACCAGCACCAACGTGCGTCCTTCCGCGAGAAGTCGCTCGATGGTCGCATAGCACTTCGCGCGGAACTCCGCGTCCCCGACCGCGGTCACCTCGTCCACCAACAACACCGGGTGCGGCAGGTGCGCGATCACCGCGAAGCCCAACCGCACCTTCATCCCCGACGAGTAGTGCCGCACCGACGTGTCGATGGCGCGTTCCACCTGCTCACCCGCGAACGAGACGATCTCGTCGAAGTGCCGCCGCAGGTACGCCGGGGAGAGTCCGTGCAGCCCGCCCACCAGGTACAGGTTCTCCCGGCCGGTCAGGTCGCCGGAGAACCCGGCGGACAACTCCAGCAGCGGCGCCACCCGGCCGTGCACCGAGATCGTGCCCTCGTCCGGGATGAGCACCCCGGCGATCAACCGCAGCAGCGTGCTCTTGCCGGTGCCGTTGCGCCCCACCACCCCGACCGTCTCGCCCGGCTCGATCCGGAACGACAGGTCCCGCAGCGGCCAGAACCGGCCGGCGTCCGGGTCCCGCGCGCCCCGGTGCACGATCAGCTCGCGCAGCCGCAACTGCCGGCGCCGGTTCCGCACGAACCGGATGCCCAGCCCGTCCGCCTCGATGATCGGCGGCACTCAGAGTTCCTTCAGCACGGCCGGTTCCAGGCGGCGGAACGCCCACCAGCCGAACACCAGCACCAGCACGCTGCCCGCCACCGTCACGGTGAGCAGCCGGGCGTCCGGGAACTCGTCCGGGTACCAGACCGCGTGGTGCAACTGGAAGATCCCGACCAGCGGGTTCACCTCGTACGCGAGCTTCAGCCAGCCCGGCATGCCGGAGTCCCGGACCAGGTTGAACGGATAGATGATCGGGGTGGCGTAGAACAGCAGCCGGATGACCAGCCGCATGGTCCGCTCGATGTCGCGCATCAGCACGTTGCCCGCCGACAGCAGCAGCGCCAGGCCCACCAGCAGCACGAACTGCACGGCCACCGCCAGCGGCAGGGCGAGCAGGCTCCACCCGGGGTGGATCTTCCCGTGGGCGGCGTAGAGCGCCGCGATGGCGACCAGGATCGGCAGGCCGGCCAGGTACTCGGCGAAGCGACCGGCGACCCGGCCGATCGGGAAGATCGGCCGGGGCAGGTTCATCGTGGTGATCAGCCGGGCCTGCCCGGTCAGCGCGCCGGCCGCCTCGGTCAGCGCCGAACTGGCCCACATCCAGGCGAAGATCCCGGTGATCAGGAACAGCGGGTACGAGCCGGCCGCCTCGCCCAGGTGCCGCCGGGTCGCGCCGGAATAGAGCACGCCGAAGACGAACCAGTAGATCAGCCCCATGCCGAGCGGCTCGATGAGCGACCAGAGGTAGCCGAGCACCGACTGCTGGTACTTCACCGCGAGATCCCGCCGGACCAGGATGCGCAGCGAGGTGCGGGCGGACCAGAGCGCCGCGACGCCGGACGTCACCGCACCATCGTCGCCCTCTTCCCGCTGGTATGGCGGCCGTCCCCGCCGGATCACCCCAACGGGGGGGGGATTGCCGATGGCAGGGCAATCGTCAATAGTGCTCATTAGCACGCTAAGGTGTTCACCGTGAACTTGAAGGAATGGGCAGCGGCCACCGGTATCTCGTATGCGACCGCACGGCGGCGGTACGAGTCTGGGACGCTGCCCGTTCCTACGTACCGACTCGGCCGGCTTATCATGGTCGGTGAACCCCTGACCCCGACCACGGTGACTAGCGGGCAGGTCGTGGTGTATGCGTGTGTGTCATCCGCAGATCAGAAACCCGACCTCGACCGGCAGATCGCCCGGGTCGCCACATGGGCCACCTCCCAGCGTCTGCCCGTGGACAGGGTGGTAACCGAGGTGGGGTCCGCGCTCAACGGGCACCGCAAGAAGTTCCTCGCCCTGCTGCGCGACCCGGAGGTGGCGACCATCGTGGTCGAGCACCGCGACCGGTTCGTCCGCTTCGGCGCAGAGTACGTCGAAGCGGCGCTTGCCGCTCAGGGGCGCCGGTTGCTGGTGGTCGACCCGGCCGAGGTGGACGACGACCTCGTCCGCGATGTCACCGAGACCCTGACGTCGTTGTGCGCCCGTCTGTACGGCCGCCGTGCCGCAGCGGACCGCGCCCGCCGCGCCGTTGAGGCGGCGACGGAAGAGCCGACGTGAAGACGATCCAGGCGTACCGCTTCGCCCTTGACCTCACCCCTATGCAGGAGCGGGCCGTGCTCGCCCACACCGGAGCCGCAAGGGTCGCCCACAACTGGGCACTCGCCCGCGTCAAGGCCGTCATCGAGCAGCGCGCAGCAGAGCGCACCTACGGCGTCTCCGGCGAGATGCTGACTCCGGCAATGTCGTGGACGCTGCCGGCGCTGCGCCGGGCGTGGAACGCGGCGAAGCAGGATGTGGCGCCGTGGTGGGCGGAATGCTCCAAAGAGGCGTACAACACTGGCCTCGACGCCCTCTCCCGCGCGTTGAAGAACTGGAGCGACTCCCGCTCGGGGAAGCGGGCCGGACGGCCGGTCGGGTTTCCCCGGTTCAAGTCCCGCCGCCGCACCGTCCCGTCGGTGCGGTTCACCACCGGGACGATCCGCGTCGAGCCTGACCGCATGCATGTGGCACTGCCCCGGCTGGGCCGGTTGAAGCTGCACGAGTCCGCCCGGAAACTCGCCCGCCGCCTCGACAACGGCACCGCCCGGATCATGTCCGCCGCCGTGCGGCGTGACGGCGGCCGATGGCACGTCTCCTTCTGCGTCGAGGTGGAACGCGCCGACCGCCGACCGCGCAGGGCGGGCTCGGTCGTCGGCGTGGACATCGGCGTGAAGCACCTCGCGGTGCTCTCGACTGGCGAGCTGGTCCCGAACCCGCGTCACCTCGGCAACGCGCAACGCCGCCTCCGGCAGCTCGGCCGGGCGGCGGCGCGTAAGACCGGACCGGACCGGCGCACCGGACAGCGCCCGTCGAGCCGGTGGCAGCGGGCCGCGGCTCGGCTCGGCCGCGCTCACGTCCAGGTGGCGAACCTGCGCCGCGACGGGCTACACAAGCTCACCACCCGACTCGCCTCGACGTACGGCACGGTGGTGGTGGAAGACCTCAACGTCACCGGGATGCTCCGCAACCGCCGGTTGGCTCAGCACATCGCCGACGCCGGGTTCGCCGAGATCCGCCGGCAACTGGCCTACAAAACCAGTTGGAACGGCGGCCGGCTACTCGTCGCCGACCGCTGGTACCCGTCATCCAAGACCTGCTCGGGTTGCGGCGCGGTGAAAACCAAGCTGGCCCTATCCGAGCGTGAATACCAATGCGAGGCGTGCGGCCTGGTCCTCGACCGCGACCACAACGCCTCGCTCAACCTGGCCGCGCTCGCGACTGAGTACGACACCGCCGGGAGTGGCCCGGTGGCTGGACGTGGAGCCGACCGTAAGACCCCGCTCGCGGGGCGGGTGGCTGCGAAGCGTCAACCCGGCACCGCCAAAGCGGGCAAGACCGGGACCGTCCCACCGCAAGGCGGGACTACCAAACGCGCGCTCACCAAAGCGCACTGAGAGGTAACGGTCAGCACTCGATCACGTTCACCGCGAGCCCGCCCCGCGCCGTCTCCTTGTACTTGACCTTCATGTCCGCGCCGGTCTCCCGCATGGTCTTGATGACCTTGTCCAGGGACACGTGGTGCACGCCGTCGCCGCGCAGCGCCAGCCGGGCCGCGGTGATCGCCTTGATGCTGGCCACCGCGTTGCGCTCGATGCACGGGATCTGCACCAGCCCGCCCACCGGGTCGCAGGTCAACCCCAGGTTGTGCTCCATGCCGATCTCGGCGGCGTTCTCCACCTGCTCCGGCGTGCCGCCCAGCGCCTCGGCCAGCCCGGCCGCCGCCATCGAGCACGCCGACCCGACCTCGCCCTGGCAGCCCACCTCCGCGCCGGAGATCGAGGCGTTCTCCTTGAACAGCACGCCGATCGCGCCGGCCGCCAGCAGGAACCGGACCACGCCCTCGTCGGAGGCGCCCGGCACGAAGCGGGTGTAGTAGTGCAGCACGGCCGGGATGATCCCGGCGGCGCCGTTCGTCGGCGCGGTCACCACCCGCCCGCCGGCTGCGTTCTCCTCGTTGACCGCCAGCGCGAACAACGTCACCCAGTCCATCGCGCGCAGCGGGTCGTCCGCGCCGGTCTCCGCCTCCAGGCCGCGCCGCAGCTCGGCGGCGCGGCGACGGACCTTCAACCCACCCGGGAGTACGCCGTCGCGGGTGCAGCCGCTCTCCACGCACTCCCGCATCACCCGCCAGATGTCCAGCAGCCCGGCGCGGACGTCCGCCTCGCTGCGCCAGGACAGCTCGTTGGCGAGCATCACCTCGCTGATCGACAGGCCGGTCCGGGTGGTGACGTCGAGCAGTTCCGCCCCGGTGAGGAACGGGTGACGCACCCGGGTGGTGTCCGGCTTGATCCGGTCCGCCCCGGCCGCCGCCTCGTCCACCACGAACCCGCCGCCCACCGAGTAGTAGGTGCGCGTCCGCACCTCGCGCCCGGCCGCGTCGTACGCCGCGAACGTCATTCCGTTCGGGTGGTACGGCAGCGAGCGCCGGCGGTGCAGCACCAGGTCCCGGTCCGGGTCGAAGTCGACCTCCTGGCTGCCCAGCAGGCGCAGCCGCCGCGCGTCCCGGATCCGCGTGATCCGCTCGCCCACGGTGTCGGTGTCGACCGACTCCGGGGCCTCGCCCTCCAGCCCGAGCAGCACCGCCCGGTCGCTGCCGTGGCCGTGGCCGGTGGCGCCGAGCGAGCCGAACAGCTCCGCCTGCACCCGGGCCACGTCGGCGAGCAGCCCGTCGGCCTTCAGGCCGCCCACGAACGTCCGGGCGGCCCGCATCGGCCCGACGGTGTGCGAGCTGGACGGCCCGATACCGACGCTGAAGAGGTCGAAAACACTGATCATGGCTGCGCTTTCCTCGCCGTCGTCCCCGTTGTGCGGTTCCGAACCGGTGCGATGCCGCGCCCCCCGTCCCGGGGTGAGCGACCGGCGCCAAGGGTGGAGGCGCCCGACCGACGACCCTACCCGCCCCACCCCAATACCCGCCCCCACCCGCCCCCACGCCCCCGACCCCCTCGTTGATCTTGCAGTTGTCGCCCCGGCGAAACCGGCATACGGGGCACGAGGCGGGCCGCAACTGCAAGATCGCGGAGGACGAGGCGGTGCGCGCGTCGGGAGGGGGCGGCGGGGGTAAGTACCTACGGGTGCCCGGGTCGCCGATCCTCCTCGGGGCCGAGGGCCGACGCGCACCGGAGACCTAGCGTGGAATCAGCGCGGCGGATCGCCGCAGAAGTGGGAGACGACGATGAGTCGCAAACTGGTCCGGCCCCGCGAGGGGCGCATGATCGCCGGTGTCTGCGCCGGCCTTGGGCGGCGGTTCGGCATGTCGGCCGGCATGGTCCGGCTGCTGTTCCTGCTGTCCCTGCTGCTGCCCGGCACCCAGGTGATCGTCTATCTGATCCTGTGGGTGCTGATGCCGAACGAGGATCGCTACCTCGCCACCCGCTGACCCGCACACGACGACGCGCCCGCCCCGGGAGGGCGGGCGCGTCGTGCGAGGTCAGGGGGCCGTGTAGGTGACGGTCACCTTCTCGTAGCCGAGGGAGCGCAGCAGCCCCTCCAGCATCTTGCGGGTGTTCTCCTGCGCCCGGGCGGCGAGCCCGCTGTCCCGGGCCGCCGCGGTGATCCGGTCCTCGGCCAGCTTGTAAACCTGCTGCTGCCGGTTGGGGTCACCGGCCACCAGGTCGTTGAGCCGGTTGATCAGGCCGCGCTCCTCGGCGAAGACGTAGCTCTTGTCCATGTCCAGGTCGGTCTCGCCGAGCTGCGGCGCGGGCAGCTTGATCTCGACGGACTTGCCGTCGTCGGAGGCCACCACCGCCCCGTCGGCGATCTTCGCGAAGTCGACGTACGCCTCGACCCGGCCCGCCCCGACGAAGAGCGTGCGCTCGTTGAGCAGGAAGTCCGGCACGTTGCGCCGGTCCTTCTGCACGTCGACCACCACCTGGAAGTTGCCTTCCGCCGCGACGTAACGGCTCAGGTCACGGATCGACTTGAGCAACGGCGGCTGGCTGCGGTCGGTCTGCTCCTTGGCGAACGGGTTGCGGAAGTCCGGCAGTAGGCCGGTCGCCTGCACGCCGAGCAGCACCACCACCGCCAGCGCCGCCGCACCGAGCACCCAGAGCAGCCCGCGCGCGGCCCCGCCGACCGGGGACCGGGCGCCCGGCCCGGGCTCGGGCGGGGCGTCCGCCCGGTCGTGCAGGGACTCACTGGTCGGGTATTCCGGGAACTCCCTGGTGGGCTGCTGGGTGTCACCGTCGCGGGCCATCGCCCTCACCGTCCTCGTCCGACACATCGACTGACAATGACGGTACGGGGACTGTGCGACACTCGCTCGTCGAGTGCCCCGATCGGGTGAAACAGCAGGTCAGGCGAAGGCGGAGAGCCCGGTCAGCCGCTGGCCGATGACGAGCTGGTGGATCTCCGAGGTGCCCTCGTAGGTGAGCACGCTCTCCAGGTTGGCGGCGTGCCGCATGATCGGGTACTCCCCGGAGACGCCGTTCGCGCCGAGGATGGTGCGGCACTGCCGGGCGATGGCCAGCGCCTCCCGGACGTTGTTCAGCTTGCCCACGCTCACCTGGTCGGGCCGCAGCGACCCGGCGTCGGCGAGCCGGCCCAGGTGCAGCGCCAGCAGCAGCCCCTTGTTCCACTCCACCGCCATGTCGGCGAGCTTGGCCTGGGTGAGCTGGAAACCGGCCAGCGGCCGGCCGAACTGGATGCGGGTGGTCGCGTACGCCAGGGTGGTCTCCAGGCAGTCGCGGGCCGCGCCGAGCGCGCCCCAGACGATGCCGTGCCGGGCCTCGGTCAGGCAGCTCAGCGGCGCCTTCAGCCCGGTCGCCTCGGGCAGTCGCGCGTCCGCCGGCAGCCGCACGTCGTCGAGCGTGATCTCGCCGGTCAGCGAGGCACGCAGGGACATCTTCCGGCGGATCTCCCGCGCGCCCACCCCGGGGGTGTCCATGGGCACGAGAAAACCCCGCACACCGTCGTCGGTGCGGGCCCAGATCACCGCGACGTCGGCGATCGGCGCGTTGGTGATCCACATCTTGCCGCCGGTGAGGATCCAGTCGTCGCCGTCGCGACGGGCCCGGGTGGCCATCGAGGCCGGGTCGGAGCCGTGGTCCGGCTCGGTCAGCCCGAAGCAGCCGATCGCGTCGCCGGTCGCCATCGACGGCAGCCAGCGTTGCTTCTGCTCCTCGCTGCCGAAGCGCCAGATCGCGTACATGGCCAGCGAGCCCTGCACCGAGACCAGCGAGCGGACGCCCGAGTCGCCGGCCTCCAGCTCCAGGCAGGCCAGCCCGTACGCGACCGCCGACGCACCGGCGCAGCCGTACCCGGTCAGGTGCATGCCGAGCAGGCCCAGCTTGCCGAACTCGCGGGCCAGCTCGCGGGCCGGCACGTCGCCCTCCTCGTACCAGCCGGCGACGTGCGGGCGGACCCGGTCGGTCACGAGCTGGCGGACGACGGCCCGGATCTGCCGCTCCTCCTCGCTCAGCGAGGCGTCGACGTCGAGCAGGTCGAGCGTGGTCACGTCGTCACTCCCCCTGGTCGCCGAGGACCAGCACCCGGGCATGGATCTGGTTGCGCTGCTGCAACGCCGCGCGCAACGCCCGGTGCAGGCCGTCCTCCAGGTAGAGGCCGCCGTTCCACTGCACCACGTGCGGGAAGAGGTCGCCGTAGAAGGTGGAGTCCTCGGCGAGCAGCTTGTCCAGCGCCAACTCCCGCTTGGTGGTGATGAGCTGATCCAGCCGCAGTGGACGCGGTGGGATCTCGGCCCACTGCTTCAGCGTGAAGTTGTGCTCCGGGTAGGGACGCCCGTCCCGGACCGCCCTGAAGATCACCGCGTGCTCTCCTCCCCCAGGCCGGGCTGACGATGTGGCTGCCAGCCTAACCGCTCAGCTCCACCGCCCCCGCCGGACCACATCATCCACCGGGCGCCGCCCCCGGCGCAGCGACGGTGACCGATGGTCGACGGCTCGGTAGCCAACAGTGACAGCGCCGATCGGATGCAGCTCCGGAGGCACCCCGAACGCCTCCCGGTACGCCCCGACGCGCTGCGGCGGGATGCCGAAGAAGCAGGCGCCCAGCCCCTCGTCCACGGCGGTGAGCAGCATCAGCAGCGCCGCGAAGCCGGCGTCCACGTACCAGTAGGGCACCGGCCAGCGGTCCTCGGCGCGGTCCGTCCAGCCCTTGTCCGGCTCGGCGTACCGGTCCAGGTAGGCGTCCCGGTTGGCGTGCGGCACCACGATCAGCGGGGCCCGGCGCATCCCGGCCAGCCAGCGTTCCCGACCGCCGCCGTCCGGCGTGGTGGCCGCCCAGAACCGGGCCCGGTCCGCCGGCTCCTCCAGCACCAGGAACCCCCAGCCCTGCGCGAACCCGGCCGACGGGGCCCGGACCGCGTGCGCGAGCAGCCGGTCCACCACCTCGGGCGGGACCGGCCGGTCGGGGTCGTAGTTGCGGACCATCCGGCGACGCCGGACGACCTCGGCGAACTCCATGCTCAGCGCCCCGGCCGGACGCCCCAGGCGCCGCGCCACGTCTGCCCGGCGTCCAGCGTGATCACGTCCCGGCCGGACCGGAACGCGTCCGGCGGGCACGTCATCGGCTCCACCGCCACCGAGCGGCGGTGCCGCTCACCACCGAGCGTGTCCCCGGTGAACACCTGCCACCAGCCGAACTCGCGGTCCGCCCAGACCGCCAGCCCGGACGAGCCGTCCGGCGCGCCGAGCGTCACCGCCGAACCGCCGTCGGCGTCCCGCTCCACGTCCCCGAAGGCCAGGTCGAGCACCATGTCGCCGATCGGCCGGGGCGCGGTGAAGTCGTACTCGGTGCCGGCCACCGGGCTGGCGCCCACCGGCAGCAGCCGGCCGTCCACCAGCACCCGGTTCCGCCCCGGCACCCGCAGCACCAGCTCGTCCACGCCCACCTTGGGGAGCTGGAAATAGGGGTGCACGGAGAAGCCGAACGGCGCCGGCTCGGCGGAGAGGTTCGTCACCTCGTGCTCGGCGCGCAGGCCGTCCGGGCCGACGCTCCACCGGCTGCGCAGCCGCAGCGCCCACGGGTAGCCCGGGGTGGGCGGCAGGTCGTAGCCGAGCGTCACGCTCGCCGGCGACTGCTCGACCAGCTCCCACCGGACCCAGTTGACCAGGCCGTGCAGCGCGTTGTGCCGCTCCGGCTCGGTCAGGTCGAGCTGGAGCGAGCGGTCCCCGAACGTGTACGCGCCGTCCCGGATCCGGTTCGGCCAGGGCGCCAGCACGTGCCCGGCCGAGCCGGGGCTGAGCTCGTCCTCGGCGTACCCGTCGAGGTAGTCCACCCCGTCGTGCCGATAGGCCCGCAGCCCGCCACCGACCTCCACCACGACGGCCTCGTGGCCGTCGGCGGAGATGGTCCACTGTGTTCCGGACGGTGCCCGCTCGTCGATCCCCATTCGGCGACCCTATCGTCACCGACGGTCCTCGGTGGGAGCGGTGGCGCGATAGCGCAGCAACGCGGGGAACGCCGTCACCAGCAGCACCGCCAGCACGGCGGCGGCGATACCACCACCGACCATGGCGACGCCGGTGCCGAACCCGGCGGCGGTCACGCCGGCCCGCAGGTCACCCAGGCGCGGGCCCCCGGCCACCACCACCGTGTTCACGCCCTGGAGCCGGCCGCGCATCCGGTCCGGCGCGTACACCAGCAGCATCGACTGCCGCAGGGTGGCGCTGACCAGGTCGGCGGCGCCGGCCACACCGAGCAGCAGCACCGCCAGCCAGAGCCGGCCGGCCAGCCCGGCCAGCGCGATGGCCACGCCCCAGCCGACCACCGCCACGGTGAGCGCCAGCCCCTGCCGGCGCACCCGGCCGATCCAGCCGGAGGTGAGGCCGCCGAGCATCGCGCCGATGGCGATGGCGCTGTAGAGCCAGCCGACCGCCGCGCCGCCGCCGAAGCGGTCCTGCGCCAGCTCCGGGAAGAGGGCCCGTGGCATGGCCAGGATCATCGCGATCAGGTCGATGGCGAAGGAGAGCAGCAGCACCGGCGTGGTGGCCAGGTAGCGGAAGCCGTCGACGACGCTGCTCAGCCCGGCCCGGCGGACGCCGCCGCCCGGCTCCGGCTCCGGCGGCATCGCCGGCAGCCGCAGGGTGGCCCAGAGCGACACGGTGAACAGCAGCGCGTCCAACCCGTACGCGATGGGCAGCGCCGCGTCGACCCGCCAGGTGGCGAAGATCAGCCCGGCGGCCAGCGGCCCGGCGACCGCGGCGGCGGTGAACGTGGTGTAGTTCAGCGTGGTCGCGGCCGGGACCAGTTCGGCCGGCACCAACCGGGGCAGGATCGCGCTGCGGGCCGGGGAGGTGATCGCGAACGCCACCGACTGCACGCCCACCAGCAGCAGGAGCAGCACCGGGCTGCGCGCGCCGACAAGCGACTGCACCAGCAGCCCGAGCGTCGCCGCCCAGAGCAGCGCGCCGCCCGCGAGCAGCACCCGCCGCCGGTCCCGGGCGTCGGCGACCGCGCCGCCCCAGAGCCCGAAGACCAGCAGCGGCACGAAGCCGGCGACGCCGAGCAGCCCGACCCAGAACGAGCCGCCGGTCAGGTCGAACATCTCCACCGGCACCGCCACGGCGGTGAACTGGAAGCCGAACATCGCCACCGCGTTGCCGAGCCACACCCGCCGGTAGGCGGGCACGCGCAGCGGGCGCAGGTCGATCGCCCAGCGGCGGGGTCCGCGCGACCGGGCCTCGGTGACCTCCGTCACGGTGCGAGCCGCTCGACGACCCACACCCCGTCGGCGGTACGCCGGAACCGCAGCCGGTCGTGCAGCCGGCTGGCCCGGCCCTGCCAGAACTCCACCGTCTCCGGGCGGACCCGGAACCCGCCCCAGTGCGGCGGGGCGGGGATCGACCCGACGCCGGCGAACCGCTCCGACGCCGCCTGGTACGCCGCGTCCAGCGCGGCCCGGTCCGGCACCACCGCCGACTGGGTGCTGGCCCACGCGCCGAGCTGCGAGCCGCGCGGCCGACTGGCGAAGTACGCCTCGGTCTCCGCCCGGTCGACGTGCGCCACCCGGCCGGTGACGGTCACCTGCCGCTGCATCGGGAACCACGGGAAGACCAGGCTGGCCCACGGGTTGGCGGTCACCTCGGCGCCCTTGCGCGAGCGGTGGTTGGTGTAGAAGACGAAGCCCTCCGCGTCGTAGCCCTTGAGCAACACGGTGCGTCCACTGGGCCGGCCCTGGTCGTCGGCGGTGCCGACCACCATCGCGTTCGGCTCGGGCAGCGGATGCGCCACCGCGTCGGCGAACCAGCGGGCGAACTGGGTGTGCCAGTCCGGCGCCAGGTCCGGTTCGGTTAGGCCCAGGTCGGCGGCGTACTCGTTACGCATGCCGGCCGGGGCGGGTGTGTCGCCTGTCACTTTGGCCGTCCCTCTCCCGGGCGTACCGGCGTCCCCCGACGCTGGCCAGGCCCCGACGCCTAGTCTTCTCCTGTCCGCATGCGCGTCCACCGGCGGGGATGTCGCGTGGCGCACAGTCGCTGCGGGTCGCGCAGCCGGTTACCCACCGGGCAAGATGTTTCGAACCACATCCCTGAGGGGTCGCCTGAGCTGCGGGGCTGGATCAGCCCGCCCGGGCGCACCGAGCCGGAAGCCAGGAGACGACATGTCCGATTTCAAGCCGGGTCTGGAGGGCGTCGTAGCCTTCGAGACCCAGATCGCCGAACCCGACCGCGCGGGTGGATCGCTGCGCTACCGGGGCGTGGACATCGAGGATCTGATCGGCCAGGTCTCCTTCGGCAACGTCTGGGCGCTGCTGGTGGACGGTCGGTTCGGCCCCGGCCTGCCGCCGGCCGAGCCGTTCCCGGTGCCGGTGCACTCCGGCGACATCCGCGTCGACGTGCAGTCCGCGGTCGCCATGCTGGCCCCGTACTGGGGGCTCAGTCAGCTTCTCGACATCTCCGACGCCCAGGCCCGCGAGGACCTGGCCCGGGTGTCGGTCACCGCGCTGTCCTTCGTCGCCCAGTCGGCGCGCGGGCTGGGCCTGCCGGCGGTGCCACAGAAGGAGATCGACAAGGCGGAGACGATCGTCGAGCGCTTCATGAAGCGGTGGCGCGGCGAACCCGACCCCCGGCACGTCAAGGCCGTCGACGCGTACTTCATCTCGGCCGCCGAGCACGGCCTGAACGCCTCCACCTTCACCGCGCGGATCGTGGCCTCCACCGGCGCGGACGCCGCGGCCTGCATCTCCTCCGGCATCGGCGCCCTCTCCGGCCCGCTGCACGGCGGCGCGCCGTCCCGGGTGCTCAGCATGCTGGAGTCGGTCGAGCGCAGCGGCGACGCCGAGGGGTACGTCAAGGGCGTGCTCGACCGCGGCGAGCGGCTGATGGGTTTCGGGCACCGGGTCTACCGGGCCGAGGACCCGCGCGCCCGCGTGCTGCGGCGGACCGCCAAGGAGCTGGGCGCGCCCCGCTTCGAGGTCGCCGAGGCGCTGGAGAAGGCCGCCCTGGCCGAGTTGCAGGCCCGCCGCCCGGACCGTGTCCTCGCCACCAACGTCGAGTTCTGGTCGGCCGTGGTGCTGGACTTCGCCGAGGTGCCGGCGCACATGTTCACCTCGATGTTCACCTGCGCCCGGATGGGCGGTTGGTCCGCGCACATCCTGGAGCAGAAGAAGCTGAACCGGCTGGTCCGCCCGTCCGCCACCTACGTCGGCCCGGGCACCCGCAAGCCGCAGCAGGTCGAGGGCTGGGACGCCATCCCGCACGGCGTCTGAGCCGTAAGGAGGGGCCCCCTCTTAACGCTTTTCGGCATAGGCGGGGCCCCTTCTTGACGCTGCCGCTGTGGCGTACGACTCAGCACTCACGGTGGGACCAGCGGGTGGTGCCGGCCGGGCGGGTGCGAGGATGAAGGCCGGCAGCGCTGCCGGCCGGGTTCGGATCCCGGCCGCCCCGTGCGTCCGGCGCACGAGCCGGTCGTCGATCCGCGCCCGCAGGAAGGGCCCGCCCTCGCCCATGCGGAAGGATCGAGACAACCGTGGCTGACGCACCGACCATCCGGATTCCCGACGACCTCAAGCCCGCCGACGGCCGTTTCGGCTGCGGCCCGTCCAAGGTTCGTCCGGCGGCGGTCTCCGCGCTCGCCGACGTCGCCACCAGCTACCTGGGCACGTCGCACCGGCAGAAGACGGTCCGCGACGAGGTCGCCCGGCTGCGCCGGGGCATCGCCGAGTTCTTCTCCCTCCCCGAGGGCTACGAGGTGATCATCGGCAACGGCGGCACCACTGCGTTCTGGGAGGTCGCCACGTTCGGCCTGGTCCGCGACCGGGCCCAGTTCGCCAGCTTCGGCGAATTCGGCGCCAAGTTCGCCAAGTCGGTCGCCGACGCCCCGTTCCTGGGCGAGCCGACCGTGCGCAAGTCGGCGGCGGGCAGCGCGCCGACCCTGGTCGCCGAGGCGGGCGTGGACGTCTACGCCACCCCGCACAACGAGACCTCCACCGGTGTGGCGGTGCCGATCAGCCGGGTGCCGGGCGCCGACGAGGGCTCGCTGCTGCTTGTCGACGCCACGTCCGGCGCGGGCGGGCTGGACGTCGACGTCGCCGAGACCGACGTCTACTACTTCGCCCCGCAGAAGTGCTTCGGCTCCGACGGCGGCCTCTGGCTGGCGCTGATGTCGCCGGCCGCGCTCGCCCGGGCCACCGAGATCAAGTCCTCGGGCCGCTACATCCCGGCCTTCCTGGACCTGGTCACCGCGATCGACAACTCGCGGCTGGAGCAGACGTACAACACCCCGGCGCTGGCCACCATCTTCCTGGCCGCGGAGCAGACCGACTGGATGAACTCCCAGGGCGGGCTGGCCTGGGCGGCCAAGCGCACCGCCGAGAGCGCCGGCATCGTGTACGGCTGGGCCGAGCGCTCGTCGTTCGCCACCCCGTTCGTGGCGGACCCGGCGCTGCGCTCCAACGTGGTCGCCACCGTCGACTTCGCCGACGGGGTGGACGCCACGGCGATCGCCAAGGCGCTGCGCGCCAACGGCATCGTGGACACCGAGCCCTACCGGAAGCTCGGCCGCAACCAGCTCCGGGTCGCGCTCTTCCCGGCCGTCGAGCCGGCCGACGTCGAGGCGCTCACCGCGTGCATCGACTACGTGGTCGAGCGACTCTGATCACGCCGTGACGCTGGGTGGTCGTCGGGGCTCCGGCGGCCACCCACCGTGATCATCGCCGCAGCTCAGTCGCGACATGCCGGGGTGTCGCAGTCCCCATCGTCGGGTAGATGAGCGTACGGTGGTGGGGACGCCCCGGGTGGCCGGCTCGTGGCGTGACGGCCAGCGAAGCGGGACGGAGGCAAGCCCATGCGCCCAGTACGCTTCGTCGCCCTTTCCGAGGACGGCCAGGCCCTGGTGCTCACCGACGAGGTGGGCCGCCTGCTCGCCCTCCCCATCGACGAGCGCGTGGCCTCGGTGCTGCACGCCGAGCCGGGCGCGCCCCCGCTCGCGGTGGTGCCGGCCTCCACCGATCCCACGCCGTCGCTGTCCCCACGCGACATCCAGGCCCGGATCCGTTCCGGCGAGTCCGCTGAGGACGTCGCCCGCATCGCCGGCGTGCCGGTCGACCGCGTGCTGCGCTACGCCGGCCCGGTGCTCCAGGAGCGGGCCATGCTCGCCCAGCACGCCCGCCGCACCCGGCTCAAGGGCGCTGAGAAGCCGACCCCGCTGGCCGAGGTGGTCAACGGCCGGCTGGCCCAGCACGGCATCGACACCGAGAAGATCTCCTGGGACGCCTACCGCCGCGACGACGGCACCTGGCGGATCATCGCCACCTGGCCGTCCGGCAAGGCCACCGCCCAGGCGGTGTGGGATCTCGACAAGTCCCGGCAGAACGTCATCGCGCACGACGACATGGCGCAATACCTGTGCGCCGAGCGGCCCACGCCGATCCTCGGCCAGGAGCCGGCGCCCGAGCGGGGCGGCCACGCGCTGCCCGGCCCGTCGCGCGGCGAGCCGAGCCGGGGCGGGCACGGCCTGCCGTCCGGGGTCGAGCAGGCCCGTCCGGGGCGCGACCCGATCCGTGCCGGCCGGGACGCGCTGCTCGCCTCGCTGGACCGGCCGCTCGGCGGCACGTCCGGCCGCGGTCTCGACACCCGTTCCCCGGCCGCGCTGGCCGGTTCGGAGGCACCCCGCCAGCGGGCTGTCGCCGGGGGTGCCGCCGCGCTGCTCGGCGGCGGGCAGGGTTCGGCGTTCGACGACGACTCGGACGCGCCGAAGGAGATCCCCGCCGTGCCGTCGTTGGCCGTGCTGCGGCCTCGGCGCACCGGCAACCCGCCAGCGTCCGGCGGTTCCGGCACCGAGTCCGGTGAGGCCGGCGGCAAGCCGCGCAAGCGGCTGCCGAGCTGGGACGACGTCCTCTTCGGCAGCGGCCCGGCGGCCCGCGAGTCCTCCTGATCGACAGTTGACGTGCCGGGCACTTGACGTGCCCGGCGGTCACAGGGGCCAGGCGGCGAGGCGGGTGTGGTGGGTGCGAGCGCCCGGGTGGCTGCGGACCAGGACCAGCTCCTCGGCGGGCCACTCCGGGCCGGCGTACCCGTGCAGCGTCTCCCGGTCCGCGCGCACGTCGACGCGGTCGCCGGGGCGGGCGATGGTCAGGTGGGGCCGGAACGGCTTGTCGTCGTGCGGCAGTCCGGCCCGTCGCAACGCGTGGCGGACCAGGCGGGCCAGCACGTCCAGCGCGTCGGTCTCGCCGCGCACGTCCACCCAGAGCACGGTGGAGTGGCCCTGGCCGAAACTGCCCCCACCGCCGAGGCGCAGCCGCGGTGCGCTGCCCCGACCGTCCCGGAAGGACTCCGCGGCCAGACCGAGCGCGCTCGTCACCTCGACCAGCCGGTCGTCCGGCACCTCACCGAGGAAGGCGAGCGTGAGGTGGAGGTGGGCGGGGTCGGCGAGCCGGACGTTCACACCGGCGGCGGACGCGACGCCGACGCGCAGCCCGACGACCCGGGCGGTGAGGTCGGTGACCGCCGCCGCAGACGGGTAGACCGCCGCGAAGAGACGCACCCGCTCAGCGGTGCCGCTGGTGGTGCGCCGCCCGGGCGGCCGGCAGCGTCAGCCCGGCGGCGTGCAGCAGCCCTTCCACCCGGACCCGTTCGATCTCCCGGTCGACGCCGGCCAGCTCGGCCAGGTGCTCGGCGATGCCGAGGGCGTGGCAGGCGGCGCGCAGCCGTTCGTCGTACGCCTCGATGACCGCGCCGTGCCACACCACCGAGCGGTCGGCGGCGGCGAGCCGGTGGCCGCCGAGCCGGCGCAGATCGGTGGCGAGCTGCTCCAGCGGGCGGCGGCCCTCCCGCTCGAACTCGGTCAGGTCGATGTCGCGGGTCAGCGCCTCGGCCTCGATGGCGCGATCGAGCCGGGCGATGGTGCGGCGCTCACGGCGCTGCTCGCGCCACTCGGCCCACCCGCACGCGAACCGGTCGATGATCTCGTCGGCGCAGAAGACCAGCGCGAACACGGCGGGGAGGCAGCAGACAGCGAGGATCGCCAGCGCCAGCAGCAGCCCCTGCCCCAATCCCACACATCGACGCTAAGCCCTGTCGACCGCACCCGCCACCCGTTTGCCGAAACCGGCCGGTACGCATTTGTGCGGTGTTGAGCGGGGCCCCCTTCTATGCAGAATGCGTTAAGAGGGGGCCCGTCCTTTCACTCGGCCCGGGGGGACACCACGTAGAAGCGCGGCATCGGCAGCACCCGCAGGCGCAGGCGCGCGCCGGAGCGGCGCAGTTGCCAGGTGAGCGCCAGCAGCGCGGCGGCCAGCGAGATGAGGCCACCGATCCAGATGCTCGCGCCGGCGCCGAACGTCTCGGCCGTCCACCCGATGATCGGCGCGCCGACCGGGTTGGTGCCCAGGAACACCAGCACCCACAGCGCCATCACCCGTCCCCGGAAGGACGCGTCGACGCCGAGCTGCACCCGCTGGTTGGCTGCCTGGGCGAAGAAGACCATGAAGAACCCGGTGGGCAGCAGCAGCGCCACCACCATCCAGTACGCCGGAGCGAGCCCGACCAGCGTGCCGAAGCTGGCACAGCCGATGGCGGCGCCCAGCACCAGCCAGACCGAGGGCCGGCTGCGCCGGCCGGTGCCGGCGAGCGCGCCGACCAGCGCGCCGACCGCCAGCGCGGTGCTGAACAGGCCGAACGACGCGGCCCCGGTCCGGAACACGGTCTTGGCCAGCGCGGCGAGGGTGAGCTGGAAGTTGAACAGGCTCATCCCGATCACCGACATGACGACCATCGGCAGCAGCAGGTCGGGGCGGCGCGCCACGTACCGCAGGCCGTCCACCACCCGGGCCTGGTCCCGTTCGCCGGCCGGCGGCAGGTCCTTGCGGTGCAGTTCGGCGGGGCGCATCTTGACCACGGTGGCCAGCGGCGCGATGGAGCTGAGCGCGGTGACCAGGAAGACCGGGCCGACGTCGAACGCGGCGATGGCCAGGCCGGCGACGGCGGGGCCGACGATCCGGGCGGAGTTGAACACGGCCGCGTTGAGCGAGAGCGCGTTCGGCAGCAGCGTCACGCCGACCAGCTCGGAGACGAACGCCTGCCGCACGGGGGTCTCGACCGCGTTGGCGACACCGAGCAGCGCGGCGAACGCGAACACGTGCCAGAGCCGCACCACGCCGGTGACGACCAGCATGCTCATCCCCAGCGCCAGCACGGTCCAGAACGCGTTGGCGACGAAGAGCAGCATCCGCTTGTCGTACCGGTCGGCGAGACGGCCGGAGAGCAGCGTGAGCAGGAGTACGGGGGTGAACTGCAACGCGGTGACCACGCCGAGCGCGGTGGCGGAGTTGTCGCTCAGCTCGAGGACGAGCCAGTCCTGGGCGATGAACATCATCCAGACGCCGATCAGTTTGATCAGCTGCCCGGTGGCGAAGAGTCGGTAGTTGCGGACTCGTAGGGACTGGAACATCGTGCTCAGCTTGGCCTGCACTCTAGGTGCGCCTCCTCGCGTCAGGTACGCCTCATCGACAACTGACGAAGCGGACCGCGCGACGCGGGGTCAGCCGCGGGCGATGCCCTGGAGGATGTCGGCGGCCCGCCGCAGCGTGTCGCGTTCCTCCTCGGTGAGTGCGGCCAGTCGGCTGGCCAGCCACTCGTTGCGGGCGCGCTCGAACTGGTCGAGCACGGCCCGTCCCCCCTCGGTCGCCGCCAGGATGACCTGCCGTCCGTCGGTCGGATGGGGGGTGCGCTGCACGAGGCCGCGCTCCTCCAACTTCGCGACGATCTTCGTCATCGTCGGCGGCTGCACCCGTTCGACGTCGGCCAGTTCCCGTGGCGTGAGGGCGCCCGCCAGCTTGAGGCTGGTGAGCGCCGACAGCTGGGTGACCGTGAGGTCGCCGACCGGTCGGGCCTGTCGGACCCGCCGGTTGAGTCGGGTGATCGCATCACGCAGCTGGGGGGCCAGCTGCGCCGGTGGCACGCGTTTCGCCGTCACCGTCCGCTCCGTCACACTCGTTAGCCTAACTAATGAGCCTGGCTAACGACGTCCGTTATGACCAGGCTCACCAGCGTCAGAGCAGCACGGACTCGATCGGCCCGCGCAGGAAGTAGAGGATGAAGAGCGCGGCCACGCCGTACAGCAGGGGGTGGACCTCCCGGGCCTTGCCCTTCGCCAGCTTCACCAGCACGTAGCTGATCACGCCGGCCCCGATGCCGTTCGAGATGGAGTAGGTGAACGGCATCAGCACGATGGTGAGGAACGCCGGGATCGCGATCTCGTAGTCGGTCCAGTCGATGGTCCGGACCGCCGTCATCATCAGGAAGCCGACCACCACCAGCGCGGTCGACGCGGCCTCGAACGGCACGATCGCCGACAGCGGCGCGAGGAACATGGCCAGCAGGAACAGGCCGCCGGTGACCAGGTTCGCCACGCCGGTCCGGGCGCCCTCACCGACACCGGCGGCGCTCTCGATGTACGACGTGTTGCTCGACACCGACGCCGCGCCACCCGCGGCGGCGGCGATCGAGTCGACGAGCAGGATCTCCTTGGCGCGCGGCGGGGTGCCCTGCTCGTCGAGCATGTCCCCCTCCTGGCCGATCGCGACCATCGTGCCCATGGTGTCGAAGAAGTCCGTGATCAGCAGCGTGAAGACGAACATCAGCGGAACCAGCCAGCCGACCCGGGTCCACGAGTCCAGCACGTTGAAGTTGCCCAGCAGCGACAGGTCCGGCAGGTCCACCACCTGCTTCGGCAGTTCGGGCACGTTCAGCGCCCAGCCCTTCGGGTTCGGCTTGCCGTCGACGAAGGACGGGCCGATGTTGCCGACCGCCTCGACCACGACGGCCAGCACGGTGGAGGCCAGGATGCCGATCAGGATCGCGCCGCGCACCCGCCGTACCACAAGCACCACGGTCACCAGCAGACCGACCACGAACACCAGCATCGGCCAACTGACGATCTTGCCGTTGATGCCCAGCTCGACCGGCACGGTGGTGTTCGCGGCGTCCGGGACCCGCCGCACGAACCCGGCGTCGACCAGGCCGATGATGGTCAGGAACAGGCCGATGCCGACGCCGATGGCGGTCT
Source organism: Micromonospora sp. AKA38 (assembly GCF_027925725.1). Classification (NCBI taxonomy): domain Bacteria; kingdom Bacillati; phylum Actinomycetota; class Actinomycetes; order Micromonosporales; family Micromonosporaceae; genus Micromonospora; species Micromonospora sp. AKA38. The sequence continues at coordinate 400,413 of NZ_BNEI01000007.1, forward strand.
TGAGCTGCGTCGGCACCGAACGGAACACCGCGGTACGCAGCCCGGTGAGCACCAGGATGCCGATCAGCACACCCTCGATGACCACCAGGCCCATCGCGTCCGCCCAGGTCATCTGCGGCGCGATCTCGAAGGCCACCAGCGCGTTCACGCCCAGCCCGGCGGCCAGCGCGATCGGGAACCGGGCCACCACCCCCATCAGGATGGTCATCAGGCCCGCGACCAGCGCGGTCGCCGCGGCCAGCGCCGGGATGGCGAGGGTACGCCCGTCGGCGTCCTCCGCGCCGCCGAGGATCAGCGGGTTCAACACCACGATGTACGCCATCGTGAAGAACGTGGCGAAGCCACCTCGGATCTCCCGACCCGTGGTGGACCGGCGGGCGGAGATCTCGAAGAAGCGGTCGAACGCGTTGCGCGGGTGCGCGGGATCGGGCGGTGTGCCGTGGTCCGCCGGCGGGGCAATGGCCATCGGGTCCTCATCTTGTCGATCAACCGGTTTGTCGCGCGCATCGTGCCAGATCACCCGGCGGACAGGAAAGAACGATCACGTACGCTGGGCCGGTGCCCCAGGAGCAACAGCCGCGGCCGGAGCCGCTCGACCCGCCGATGGTGCCGTTCGCCGTCGCCGGGCTGATCGCCTGGGCGGTGGCCGGTCTGGTGCTGCTGATCTTCTGCCGGGGCTGGCTCACCGCGCACGGCCACCAGAACTGGCTCTGGACCTGTCTTGCCGGTTTTCTGTGGGGCTTTCCCGGTTTGGCCACGATGATGCGGCACGACGCCAACCGGCGTCGCCGCCGGGCCGCCGCCGCGCGTCAGCGCTGACCGGTCAGGAGTGCGCGTACGGCTCCGCCGGCTCGGCCGCCTCGGCGGGAGCGGGGGCCCCGCCGACCGGCACCGCCTCGACCGCGCTGTCGTCGTAGATGGTGGGCAGCTCGGCGACCGGCGTCTCGGTGGTGTCGACGAGCGTCTCCGAGTGCGCGCCACAGCCGTGGTCGGCGCTCACCACCCGACCGTCGTCCGGGGCGAAGAAGTTGCCGCACGCCCCGAAGGACTGCCGCAGCGAGCCGGCCAGTGGCAGGTAGAAGCCGCAGGTGCCGCAGCGGGCGGCGGCCGGTGCGGCGGTCGAGATGGCGGCGTCCGGGCCGTGGTCGCCGTCGTACCACCGCTGGGCGGTGTCCGCGCGCCCCTCCCGGGACAGCACCCGGGCCCGACCGAGGCCCAACTCCCAGGCGGTCTCCTCCACGGCCGGGTCGTCGGAGAGCAGGTACCCGGGGGCGAGCCGCTCGTCGTCGGCCGGGCTGGGCAGCAGGTCACCCGGACCCAGGTCGCCCGGCTGGAGCCGCTCCTGCCAGGGCAGCCAGCCGGGGGCGAGCATCGCGTCCGAGCCGGGCAGCAGCACGGTCTCGCAGATGGTGACGTGTCTGCTGCGCGGCACCCGGGTCACCGTGACGGCCCAGCGCCAGCCGCGGTAACCGGCCATCCGGCAGTCGAAGTAGTGGGTGACGACCCGGTCGCCCTCGGCGACGGCCTGGAGGTGGTCACCGACGTCGGTCGGCTCCACCTCGGTGATGGCGTCGCGGGCCACCTCGACGGCGGCGGCGCAGACCTGGTCGAGCCGGGGGGCGCGGGCGGAGGCGGGCCTGGTCACTCCACCATTGTTCCCCATGCCCGTCGGCGGGTTCTCTCCGGGTGATGCGGCACGCACGGAGTAGATGGGTCAGGATGGGACACATGGCGCTGTCCTCCCGCTCCGGCCGCTCCTTCCTCGGGCGGACCGTGGGCACCGGCATCCGCGCCACCCGGCTGCTGTTGCGGGGCTCACTGCACGGCGGGCGCTGGATGACCCGCCGGGCCGGCACCGCCCGGGCCCGCAGCGCCGGCAACGAGGTGGGCATGGTCCGCCTGTTCGACCTGCACGCGCTCTCCTGCGCCGGCGACACGCTGATCGCCATCGGCCTGGCCGGGACGATCTTCTTCGACGTGCCGCTGGGCGAGGCGCGCAACAAGGTCGCGCTCTACCTGCTGGTGACCATGGTCCCGTTCGCCATGCTCGCACCGGTGGTCGGCCCGCTGCTCGACCACTTCCGCCACGGCCGGCGGTACGCGCTGGCCACCACCATGCTCGGCCGGGCGTTCCTGGCCTGGCTGATCTCCGACTACATGGGCGGGCTCGGGCTCTACCCGGCGGCCTTCGGGGTGCTCGCCCTCTCCCGCGCCTACGGCGTGGCCCGGTCCGCGGCGGTGCCCCGGCTGCTCCCCGACGGGTTGGGGCTGTCCCAGGTCGGCGCGCGAGCCAGCGTCTACGGCACGGTGGCCGGCGCGCTGGTCGCCCCGATCGGGTTGGCCGCGTTCTGGTTCGGGCCGCAGTGGCCGCTCCGGGTCGCCACGGTGATCTTCCTGATCGGCATGGTCGTCTCGCTCCGGCTGCCGCCCAAGGCCGACTCGGAGCCGCCGGAGCGGATGCCGCACCCACTGCGGGCGATGCGCCGCCGCGACGGCGAGCGCCCGCTGGGCCGGGGCCGCCCCGCCGGCCGCCTGGTGATCGCCACGTTGATCGGGGCCGCGGCGCTACGCGGGATCTACGGCTTCCTGCTTCTCTTCCTCGCCTTCGCCATCAAGGCCGGCGACCTGACCACCGACTTCTTCGGCCGTGAACTCGGCGCCCAGGCCGCGTTGGGCCTGGTCGGCGGCGCGCTGGCGGTCGGCACGTTCCTGGCCACCGCGCTCGGCACCCGGCTGCGCATCCACCGGCCGACCGCGATCCAGTCCAGCGGCTCGATCGTCGTGGCCGGCGTGGCGCTGCTCGCCGCGATCAAGTTCTCGCTGCCCATGGTGGCGCTGCTCTGCCTGGTGGCGGCGCTGATGAGCGGGATCGCCAAGCTGGCGGTGGACGCCTCGATCCAGGAGCGCATCCCGGAGCGGCTGCGGGCCAGTTCGTTCGCGCACTCGGAGACCGCGCTGATGCTCGCGTTCGTGGCCGGCGGCGGGCTGGGGCTGGTGCCGTTCACCGGCCTGATCGGGGTGGCGGTAGCCGCCGGCGTGGCCGCGCTCGTGGCCGTACGCGGTGTGCTGATCGCCGGCCGACTGCGCGGCGAACACCTGGTCGGTCGCCCGCTCGGCGACGACGAGGTGATCAGCGGTCACCCGCTCGGCGACGACGAGGTGATCAGCGGTCACCCGCCGGTCACCTCGTTCGACGACCCGGCACCCACCTCGCCCGCGCCGCAGCGGGTCGACATCCCCCCGCCGGACGACGACGCGCTCGCTCCGCCCGGCTTCCACATCTACCGCCCCTCCTCGTCGGTCGGCGGGGTCGGGGCGGCGGAGGACGAGAACCGGCGCGACCCCCGGGGGCCGGTGGCGTGACCGGTCTGCTGGTGGTCACGGCGGTGCCCGCCGAGGCCGAGGCGGTCCGCGCCGGCCTCACCGACCCGACCGTGACGGTACGACCGGTCGGCGTCGGCCCGGCCGTCGCCGGCGCCGCCACCGCGCGCCTGCTGGCGCTGGCCGAGGCGGCCGGCCGGCCGTACCGGGCGGTGGTCAGCGCCGGCATCGCCGGCGGCTTCGTCGGCCGGGTCGCGGTCGGCGGCACCGTGCTGGCCGACCGCAGCGTCGCCGCCGACCTCGGTGCCGAGTCGCCGGCCGGGTTCATCCCGGTCGAGGAGCTGGGCATGGCGCCCGAGCTGCTGGGTGGCGGCCGGACCGTGCCCGCCGACCCGGCCCTGCTGGACGCGCTGCGCGCCGCGCTGCCCACGGCGACCGTCGGCACCGTGCTCACGGTCAGCACCGTGACCGGCACCGCCGCCAGCACCGCCACGCTCGCCGACCGGCACCCGGACGCCGTGGCCGAGGCCATGGAGGGGTACGGCGTCGCCGTGGCCGCCACCCACGCCGGGGTCCCCTTCGCCGAGCTGCGGACGGTCTCGAACCCGATCGGCCCCCGCGACCGCGGCGCGTGGCGCATGCGCGAGGCGTTCGCCGCGCTCACCACCGCAGCCGCGGCTCTCCGCTGACCGGCAGCTCGAACCGCATCACCGCGGCCCCTCTCGACTCGACCCGGAAGCCGCATCTGCGCAGCAGGCCCACTCCCGGCTCATCGGTGACGGCGTGTGCCGACGGTATGTCGCAACGGGCCATTTCGGCGGTCAGCGCAGCCACCAGCCGCCGACCGATGCCGAGAAGCCGGTACGCCGGCGCCACGAGCACCCCGTCCAGCACGAGGTGGCACCGGCCCGGCAACGGGAAGCCGAGGAGCAGTTCGTCGCTGCGCTCGTGTGCGCGCAGCTCGCCGATCAACTCGCCGTCCGGCAGCTCGGCGACGAATCGCCAGGACGTCGCCGGCAGCGTGGGGTCGAGGTGTCGCCGGACCTGACACTCCCGGCGCACCCAGGCCCGGGCCCGGTCGCGGTCCCGGTGTTCGCGGTCGAGTCGGTAGGTCACGGCCGGCAGGGCCGACGCGTAACCGGAGAGGGCCGGGAAGTGCGCCCACCAGGCCCCCGGCCAGTCCTTCGGCTCGCGGACCTCTCGGGCGTCCAGGTGCGCCGGGCAGTGCCGCCCCGCCGCGTCCCGCAACTGTTCCGACACCGTCGGCAGCAGCCGATCCCTCTCGCCCGGGGGCGCAATGATGACCCGCCCGCCCGCTGCCACGACCAGCCGCGCGACGGTGCGGAAGCTCGAACCCACCGACCGCCCGCACTCGATGCGGGCGACCGTCGTCTGCGGGACTCCCGACCTCTCGGCGAGCTCACGCTGACTGAGGTCGGCCGCCCGACGCAACGCCCGCAGCGTCGCTCCCAGATCGGTCGCTCCCAGATCCGTCGCTCCCACATCTGTCGCCCGCGGATCGGTGTTCGGTTCGGCGTCAGTCACCGTGCCATGTTCGACCGTCACCGCGTCGTCCTCCACCCTGCGGCAACTTCCTGTGGATAACCATGTGGAAAAGCCGTTCCGCTGGGGACGAGGGGTCCGCGAGCGGCCCCTGCAAACTTGATGGCAAAGGTGAGTCAGTCCTTCCGCCAGCGGTGCACGTCCCGGCGTGACCAGCACAGGCGAGGTTGCCCAGTGGGGACTGACCCGGCGGGGTGTGCCCGCGTGGGCGGGGGTGAACGACCGGACCGATGGCCGACCCGTTCACGCCATCAAGTTCGCAGGGCCGGCGAATGACTCTCCGCCACCAGGGAGCGGGCGAGCCGCGTCGGTCACACTGGTCGGGTCGGGGTGGCGGTCGGCACCGGCGACGGAGTTACGGTGAACGGGTGGCGCTCTCCCTGGCGATCTCCCCCTGCCCGAACGACACGTTCGTCTTCGACGCGCTGGTGCACGGCCGGGTGGCCGGGGCGCCGCCGGTCGAGGTGACCTACGCGGACGTGGACGTCACCAACACGGCCGCCGAGCGTGGGGCGTTCGACCTGGTGAAGGTGAGCTACGCGGCGCTGCCGTGGCTGCTCGACGACTACCATCTGCTGCCCTGCGGCGGCGCGCTGGGCCGGGGCTGCGGCCCGCTGGTGCTCACCCGGGGCGACCGGACCGACCTGTCCGGCGCGACGGTGGCGGTGCCCGGCGAGCGGACCACGGCGTACCTGCTGTTCCGGCTCTGGGCGGCGGACCAGGCGCCGGCGCGGATCGAGGTGGTGCCGTTCCACGAGATCATGCCGGGCGTGGCGGCCGGCCGGTACGACGCCGGTCTGGTGATCCACGAGGCCCGTTTCACCTACCCGCGCCACGGGCTGACCGCGCTGGTCGACCTGGGCGAATGGTGGGAGGGCGACACCGGGCTGCCGATCCCGCTCGGCGCGATCCTGGCCCGCCGTGGCGCGGTCGACCCGGTCGAGGCCGCCGCCTGGATCCGGGAGTCGGTGCGGCAGGCCTGGGCGGACCCGGAGGCCAGCCGCGGGTACGTCCTCGCGCACGCGCAGGAGATGGAGCCCGACGTGGTGGACCGGCACATCGGCCTCTACGTCAACGAGTTCACCGCCGACCTGGGTGAGGCCGGCTTCGCCGCCGTGGAGGCGCTGCTGGGCCGGGCCGCCGACGCCGGGCTCGTCCCTCAGACCTCCAGCTCGCGCGCCACCGCGTGGACCAGCTGAGCGATCTTCTGCGCGGCCTTGCGATCCGGGAAGCGCCCCCGGCGCAGGTCCGGCTGGACCTTCGCCTCCAGCACCTTGATCATGTCTTCGACCAGGCCGTGCAGTTCCTCGGCCGGCCGGCGACGCAGCTCCGCCACGGACGGCGGCGCCTCCAGCAGCTTCACGCCCATGGCCTGGGCGCCCCGCCGGCTGTCCACCACGCTGAAATCGACCCGCTGGCCACCCTTCAGGTCGGCGACACCCGCCGGTAGCGCGCCCTTGGGCAGGAACACGTCGCCACCCTCGTCACTGGTGACGAACCCGTATCCCTTGGCCGCGTCGTACCACTTCACTCGACCCGTCGGCACCTGTCGAACCCCGCTCCACTCGAACCGTCTACCCCTCCAAGGCTAGCCCGATGATCCGGTCCACCGCCGCCGGGAATTCGCCGAGATCATCAAGCACCAGTTCGGCCCCGGCCGCGCTCAGCTCGGCCGCCGAGCAGGGGCCCGTTGCCACTCCCACGCCCGGGATTCCCGCTGCTCGTGCGGCCGCCATGTCGGCCACGTGGTCACCCACGTAGAGCGTCGCGCCGTGCTCCCGCAGCGCGGTCGCCTTCTGCTCGGCGAACAGGTCGCCGGCCAGCTCGTCGACGGCCAGGTCGAGGTGGTCCAGGTGCAGTTTCGCCAGCCGGCCGATCTTCGAGGTCACCACCATCACCCGCCCACCGCGCTCGTGCACCGCGCGCACCGCGCCCTCCGCGCCCGGCATCGGCACCGTCGGCGTGATCGCGTACGCGGGATACAGCTCGCGGTAGAGCGTCACCGCCTCCTCGATCCGCTCCGGCGGAAACCAGTGCGCCAGCTCGGTGCGCAGCGGCGGGCCCAGTCGGGACACCGCCAGTTCCGCGTCCACCGGCACGCCGGTGCGCTCGGTCAGGGCCCGGTAGGCGGCGGCGATCCCGGGACGGGAGTCGACCAGGGTCATGTCGAGGTCGAAGCCGACCATCAGCGGAGGCATGCCGAGAACGTACCCAGCGGGCTAGCGTGGTACGACGATGACCACCTCACTCGCCGACCATCTGCGGGCCCTCCCCGACGAGTCGCTGGCCGCCCTGCTCCAACTGCGGCCGGACCTCGTCGTGCCGGTGCCGGCGGACGTGTCCGCTCTCGCCCTGCGCGCCCAGTCCCGGGTCTCCGTGGCCCGGGCGCTCGACGGGCTCGACCAGTTCACTCTCCAGATCCTCGACGCCGCCCGGCTCACCCGGGGCCCCGACGGCGCCACCTCCACCGACCAGATCCTCGCCACGGCCACCGCCGGGCCGCACCCGCCCGCCCCGACCGCGGTCCGGGCCGCCGTCGACCGGCTCCGGGCGCGGTTCCTGCTGTACGGCCCCGAGCACGACCTGACCGTGGTGGGCGGCGTCGACGAGGTGTCCCCGTACCCGGCGGGGCTGGGTCGCCCGGCGGCGGAGCTGGACGCGCGCGCGGCGGCCCTCTGCGCGGACCCGGCGAAGCTGCGGCGGGCGCTGCTCGCCGCGCCGCCGTCGGCCCGGGCGGTCCTGGACCGGCTCGCCGCGGGGCCGCCGGTCGGCACCGTGGCGCCGGGCGCACTGGAGGCCCCCGCCACCGGCGGCGAGGACGTGCTCCCGCCCGACCTGGTCAACGGCGGCGCGCCCACCGGCTCCCCGATCCGCTGGCTGGTCGAGCACCACCTGCTGGTGCGGATGTCCGGCGGCCCCCACGGCACGGTCGAGCTGCCCCGGGAGGTGGGGCTGGTGCTGCGCCGCGACACCGGTCCGCTCGGCCCGCTGCGCACCAGCCCGCCCGAGGTGTCCGCCCCGCCCCGGGAGACCAAGGCCGTCGACTCGGCCGGGGCCGGGCAGACCATGGAGGCGGTCCGGCACACCGAGGCGCTGCTGGAGGCGCTTGTCGTCGAGCCGGCCCCGGTGCTGCGGTCCGGCGGCGTCGGCGTACGCGACCTGCGCCGGCTCGCCCGGCTCCTCGGGCTGGACGAGCCGACCACCGCGCTGATCTTCGAGGTGGCGTACGCGGCGGGGCTGACCGGTGAGCTGGAGCTGACCGGCGCGGCCACCACCCGGTACGGCGGCGACCAGCAGATCGCGCCCACCGGCGGGTACGAGGTGTGGCGCGCGGCGTCGCTCGCCCAGCGCTGGGAGCAGCTCGCCCGGGCGTGGCTGGCGATGACCCGGCAGGTGGGTCTGGTCGGCCAGCGGGACGACCGGGACCGGCCGATCTCGGTGCTCTCGCCGGAGGCGGAACGCGCCGGTGCGCCGGCCGCCCGCCGCGCGGTGCTCGCCGTGCTGGCCGACCTGCCGGCGGCCACCGCGCCGACACCGGACGAGGTGCTGGCGCTGCTGGAGTGGCGGGCGCCCCGGCGGGCCCGGGGACGGGAGACGGCGCACCGCGACGTGCTGGCCGAGGCGGCCCGGCTCGGGGTGACCGGGCTGGGCGCGCTCACCTCGTACGGGCGGCTGCTGCTGGCCGAGCTGGCCGACGCCGACGAGCGGGGCGACGACCCGCTGGGGCTGCGCTCCGACGCCGAGTCGGGCGACCCGTCGACGGCGGTACGCGCACTGGACGGGCTGCTGCCCGCCCCGGTCGACCACGTCCTCGTGCAGGCCGACCTGAGCGTGGTGGTGCCCGGCCCGCCCGACCCGGCGCTCGCCGCCGAGCTGGACGTGGTGGCCGAGCACGAGTCGGCGGGCGGGGCGAGCGTGCACCGGGTGACCACGGCCAGCATCCGGCGGGCCCTGGACGCCGGGTACACCGCCGACGACCTGCACGCGCTGTTCCGCCGCCGGTCGCGTACCCCGGTGCCGCAGGGGCTGACCTATCTGGTGGACGACGTGGCCCGCAAGCACGGCGGGCTGCGGGTCGGTTCGGCCGGGGGGTACGTGCGCAGCGACGACGAGGCGCTGCTCACCGAGGTGCAGGCGGACCGGCGGCTGGAGTCGCTGGCGTTCCGCCGGCTGGCCCCGACCGTGCTGGTCACCCCGTACCAGGTCAACCGGATGCTGCTCGCGTTGCGCGACGCGGGATACGCGCCGGTGCCCGAGGACGCCAGCGGCGCGACGGTGCTGTCCCGGCCGAAGAACCGGCGGGCGCCGGCCCGGACGCCGCTCACCGGCCGGACGGTGGACCCGCTGGCCACGCCGAGGCTGCCGATGCCCCGCCTGCTGGGCGTGGTGGAGCAGATCCGCCGGGGCGAGGCGGCGGCCCGGGCGGCGCGGCGGGCCCCGGCGGTGGTCCGCGGCGGACCGGCGGTCACCGGCCCGACGGCGGTGCCCGGGCACGGCGACGCGTTGGCGGTGCTCCAGCAGGCGGTACGGGACAAGGCGCGGGTCTGGGTGGGTTACGTCGACGCGCACGGGGCGACCGCGTCCCGGCTGGTCCGGCCGGTCTCGATCGGCGCCGGCTACCTGCGCGCCGAGGACGACCGCACCGAGATGCTGCACACGTTCGCGCTGCACCGGATCACGGCCGCCGTGCTGGAGGAGTGAGTCACTCCCCGTTGCGGCGCAACGTGCCGATCACCGAGATCGCCAGCAGCAGCGCGAACGCCGCGCCGGCGGACTCGCCGACCGAGTCGACGAAGCCCTGCCGCTGCACCAGCAGCCCGAAGAGAAACCAACCGAACACGCCCGCGGCGGCGGTCGCGTAGCCGACCAGCACCGCGGTGGAGACCTGCGGCGGCGTCCGCTCGTCCTCGGGAAGCACGTCCTGATCGACGGTCATGCCAGCCCCTCCCCGCCCGGTGGTGGACCCGGCTCCCAGGGTACCGGCAGCTCAGGTGCCGGGACGGCGGCCGATCACCACCACGCGGGTGCCGACCGAGCCCAGCTCCCAGAGGCGGACCGCGTCACGGTGCAGCAGGTTGACGCAGCCGTGCGAGCCGATCGCGCCGTTGTGCAGGTAGGTGGTGGTCTCGTGGAAGCCGATGCCGCCGTTGAACTGCTGCCAGTACGGCAGCCACACCTCGTACGGGTTGGACCACTCACGCAGGTTCTTCCAGCCGACCGAGTACGTGCCGGCCGGCGTGGCGTAGCCGGACATGCCGGTGCGGGTGACGGTCGGGCCCAGCACCACCGTGCCGCCGCGCATCGCCCACACGGTCTGCCGGGTCAGGTCCACACAGAACGTGAGCCGGGCGCCGGCCCGGCAGCGGGACACGTCTGTGTCGGCCAGCCGCTTCGCCACGTCGTACGTGGTGGGGCCGGCGCGACCGGAGGCCGGGCTGATGCCGTACCGGTTCTGGAACTTCTTGATCGCGACGCAGTCGGCGGCGGACTGCGCACCGTCCACGGTCAGCGTCCCGAACCCGCCCAGCCGGCTCAGGTAGCGCTCCACGGCCCGTTGGTGCTCGCCCTGCGGGCACCCGGCGGAGCGGCTCGGCTTCGGCTTGGGCTTCGGGGAGGCGGTCGCCGACGGCGACCGGGAGGGTTTCGGCGTGGCCGTCCGGCTCGGCTGCGCCGGCGGGGACGTGGCCGACCGCTCGGGCGTGGGCGGCGCGCTCGCCCCCGATGCTCCCTCCGTCAGCCCGACCGGCGCGGGGGTGGTGACCCCGGCGCCCTCCGTCTGCGGATCGAGCGCGCACGCGCCGACGCCGACCAGCACGACCACCGCCAGGCCGGCGACCCGGGCGAGAAACCGGACACGCTTCATGGGCCCTCCCTGGACAGTTGTCCCGCTTGCTAGACGTGTGAGAGGAGTATGACGTTGCCTGTCCAGCGAGACTTTTTTCTGACCTTCCCCGGCGTGCAACACTGGATGGTCCGCCTTCGGCAGGTCAGCCGCCGTGCGGGCAGGTTTCCGGGCCAGGCGAGGAGGACGCGGCGTGAGTGGTGGACCACTGATCGTGCAGTCGGACAAGACGCTGCTGCTGGAGATCGACCACCCGGACGCGCAGGCCTGCCGGATGGCCATCGCGCCGTTCGCCGAGTTGGAGCGCTCCCCCGAGCACGTGCACACGTACCGACTCACCCCGCTGGGGTTGTGGAACGCGCGGGCGGCCGGTCACGACGCGGAGGGCGTGGTCGACTCCCTGATCAAGTATTCGCGCTACCCGGTGCCGCACGGCCTGCTCGTCGACGTGGCCGAGACGATGGACCGGTACGGCCGGCTCCAACTCGCCAACGACCCGGTGCACGGGCTGGTGCTGCGCGCCCTGGACCGGGTGGTGCTGATCGAGGTGGCGAAGAGCAAGAAGCTCGCCGGCATGCTCGGCGCGAAACTCGACGACGACACCATCGCGGTGCACCCGTCCGAGCGGGGCCGGCTCAAGCAGGCGCTGCTCAAGCTCGGCTGGCCGGCGGAGGACCTGGCCGGGTACGTGGACGGCGAGGCGCACCCGATCGAGCTGGCCGAGTCCGGCAAGGACGGCGGTAGGCCGTGGACGCTGCGGTCGTACCAGCGGGAGGCGGTGGAGGCGTTCTGGGCCGGCGGGTCGGGCGTGGTGGTGCTGCCCTGCGGCGCCGGCAAGACGCTGGTCGGGGCCGCGGCGATGGCGGAGGCGAAGGCGACCACGCTGATCCTGGTCACGAACACGGTGGCGGGCCGGCAGTGGAAGCGGGAGCTGATCGCCCGCACGTCGCTGACCGAGGAGGAGATCGGCGAGTACTCGGGCGAGCGCAAGGAGATCCGCCCGGTCACCATCGCCACGTACCAGGTGCTCACCTCGCGGCGCGGCGGCGCGTTCACCCACCTGGACCTGTTCGGCGCCCGCGACTGGGGTCTGGTCGTCTACGACGAGGTGCACCTGCTGCCCGCGCCGATCTTCCGCTTCACGGCGGACCTCCAGGCCCGCCGCCGGCTGGGCCTCACCGCGACGCTGGTCCGCGAGGACGGCCGGGAGGGCGACGTGTTCAGCCTGATCGGCCCGAAGCGGTACGACGCGCCGTGGAAGGACATCGAGCAGCAGGGCTGGATCGCGCCGGCGGAGTGCACCGAGGTACGGGTGACGCTCACCGACGCGGAGCGGCTGGCGTACGCGACGGCGGAGGCGGAGGAGCGCTACCGGATGGCGGCGACCGCCCGCACCAAGCTGCCGGTGGTCCGCGCGCTGGTGGAGCGGCACCCGCAGGAGCAGGTGCTGGTGATCGGTGGTTTCCTCGACCAACTGCACCAGCTCGGCGAATACCTGGACGCGCCGATCGTGCAGGGGTCCACCACGAACAAAGAGCGGGAGCGGCTGTTCGACGCGTTCCGCTCCGGCGAGGTGCGCACACTGGTGATCTCGAAGGTGGGCAACTTCTCCATCGACCTGCCGGAGGCGGCGGTGGCGATCCAGGTGTCCGGCACGTTCGGGTCGCGGCAGGAGGAGGCGCAACGGCTGGGCCGGGTGCTCCGCCCGAAGGCCGACGGCCGGCAGGCGCACTTCTACACCGTGGTCTCGCGGGACACCATCGACACCGAGTACGCCGCGCACCGGCAGCGGTTCCTCGCCGAGCAGGGGTACGCGTACACGATCGTGGACGCCGACGACGTGCTCGGCCCGAAACTGCCGACGGTCGAGTAGACGAACCGGGTCCACCCGGGTGTCGGTCCACAGTGGCACAATCGTGGCCGTCACTGGAACACCGGAAGGGACCCGAGTGAAACGCCGAATTCTCTCCGCACTGACGGTCGCCACCGTCGGCCTCGCCGGCGCGGCCGTGGCGGCCTCGCCGGCCTCGGCTAGCGACGCGCCCGGCTTCGTCTGCAACCTCACCCAGAACACCTGGCTGCGGGCCGCACCGCACGGCATGGTGCTGCGCACCCTGACCGCCGGGCGTGGGTTCCGCGCGCACGGGGGCTGGGCCGAGGACAACGACGCCTGGGTGTACGGCCACGGCGCCGAGGACCCGTCGCTGGACGGCTGGGTGCCGCTGGGCAACACGACCTGCTGATGCGGGGCTGCTGATTCGGGCAGCGGAGGGGACGGCCGAGGTGCGAGGTGGCCGTCCCCTCCGACGCGTCAGCCCTGGCCGCTGGCGCGGAACGCGACCCAGGCGTCGCTCATCCGGTCGGCCTGGCCCGGGGTGAACATGTCCATGCAGGAGTCCTGCGTGTAGTCCATGAAGTTGTGGATCGGGTCGAGGCCGGGCGCGGTGCAGGTGTCCGCGCCGACCGGGCAGTTGAACTGCGGCGCCGCCTCACGCGGCGTGTCGGCGACGAAGTCGCCGGAGGCGGAGCAGCCGTGCGCGAACGTGTGCTCCAGCATCAGCCAGTGCCCCACCTCGTGGGTGAGCGTGTCGCCGAGCGCGTACTTGCCGGCCGTGCCGCCCGGCATCGACTCGTCGAGCATGACCACGCCGTCGATGTAGTCGCGGCCGTTGTTGTAGCCCTTCGGGAAGTACGCCCAGCCGAGCAGCCCGCCGCCGATGTTCGCCGCGTAGACGTTGAGCGTGCGGGAGTCACCGGTGTAGAGCGCCTTCTTCATGTCCCGCTCGTTCTTGCCCGGCTCGACGGTGTACCAGGTGCTGTTCACGGTCCAGGTGGTGTCGACGAGCGAGAAGCGGAACGGCGTGTCGGAGGCGTCGCCGGCGGTGCGGCCGGCGTACGAGTCGTTGAGCACGGTCATCTGCGCCGCGATCAGCGTGTTCCACCGGGCCTTCTCGGCCGCGCTCAGCTCGTGGTCGGAGATCATGTGGAAGATCGTCGGCACGGTGACGCTGCCGTTGGCCAGGCGCGGCACGTCCTTGATCACGCCGTACGCGTTGGCCTCGTTCTTCGAGTAGAGCTCCGGCTCCTGGGCGGTGGCGCCCTCGCTCACCCGGGCGACGCTGTGCTGGTCGGCGCCCGGCTGGCAGGCGGCGACCTGGGCGGAGGCGGTCACGGGTGCGGCCGTGGCGTGCGCTCCGCCGGTCAGGAACGTGGCGGCGGCCGTGGCCAGCACCGCCAGGTGGATTGTCGGTTTCCTGTGCATCGCTGCACCTTTCGAGAGGCATGAAAGGAACACGGAACCGACGCGGGGTTGTCAAAGCTGCGGGTCGATGACGTCGTCGTTCCGACATAAGACCACGTCAGCGGCCTCCGCAACAGTCCCTGCCCGCCCGAGGCGGCACTACCTCCCGGCCCTTTCGAGCTGAGAGCGGAAACGACTCAGCGGACCTGCTCGTCCTGGTGCGCCATGTCGGCGATCACCCCACGCAAAGATCCTGGAGCCCTCGCAGCGCCTCGATCTCGTCGGCGTCCAGCCACGAGAGGGACAGGAACTCTGCGCAGGTGGCGACGAACTCATGGTCCTCGGCCGACCACGTGACGCGGTAGGTGAAGCGGGAAAGTCCCCGACGGTATTCGCACATCACCCGCGAGTTCAGTTTCGCTTGGGCTGCACGACGCCGAACTCCTCAGTCCGATCCATGATGGCACCGACGAATGCGGGGAAACCAACCTCAAGATCGGGCTGCCGGACCGGAGCATCGGCCTCGCGAGAGGAGGTGACGAGACAAGTTGCGTCATAGAGGCCGGCGCTGCGCAGCCGCTTGCACAGAATCACGTAGCGATCGACATATGAAGTCTTGGTAAAAGCGGGGTCGATCGGAAAGGTGCCGCTCCTCGGCACGCCCGGGCGGAGGGAGGCTGGCGCCTCTTCCACGAGCAATACATATCCCAGCCAAGGCCGCAGCCGACCGAGCAGTCCGTGATCGTAGGCCCGCCGCAGGTCGACCGCGCTGCCGATCGCCTCTTCGTTCCGGTTGTTGAAGTTGTTGCCGAAGGACGGACCGACGTGGGACTTCAACTCGATGGCGGCGACCAGTTCACCTTCGTGAAGCACCACCAGGTCCCACTTCTTCGTCGGCCGGAAGTAGCCAGGTAACTCGACCTTGGACTTGGAGCGAACGGAATCGGGTGGGAATCCAGCATCGAGGAACACCTGGGCAAGCAATGTGGTCAGCGCGTCGAGGTGAGCACCGCCGGTGACCGCGCCTCGCCCACCGGTATCGGTCTTGCCGCCCAGCAACTTTTTCGCAGCCTGTGACTCCCGGATGTCCCAGGAGCTACGTACCGCCGCTTCCCATGAGCGCTGATCCACCGGCTACTCCCCCATCGCCTCGATTCCGTACACGCGCAGCGCAACCTTCGTCGCCGCTCGTGAATCCCGTTCGTCAAAGGCGGCGGCAAGCGCGGCACAGTCAGCGGCTGAGACGTTCTCGGGCCTGGGTACACGGATCCGACGCAGGTACTGAGCCTGGAAGCGAAGGGTGCCTCCCCGCATCTTAACCGCATAAGCCTCCACAAAGGCCTGTGCCACACCTGACAACAACAAGCCGCCCAGTACCCGCAGATCCCAGACGTCGGAGACGATGTAGTACAGGTTGTGGTGAGGATAGAAGCCGCCCTCGTCCAGCACCGGATGGATCACGGTCTTCATGTCCGGAAAAAGCAGCTTTGGTCGATCGATCAGAGAATGATCGACCTTGTCGATGGTCCGGTACCAGTGCGCCGGCCGCTTGCCCGCCACGTGTCGGCCTTTGAGGGCCGCCGCGTGCCGTTGGTAGTACTCCCGCAATCGCGGCAGCGAAGCCAAGTCGACGAGGGCGCCTTCCGCGTCCCAAGGGTTCACCAGATAGTGACCCGACCAGGAAAAAGTCCCCGAAGTAGTGTCCTTGACCATGGACAGCGGCAGCAGTCGCCGCGGCTCGACGTCGGCGTGCGTGGTGACAAAGACCTTGTCAGCGCCCGTCGCTACACCGATGCCGACCCGAGTGCCGGTGCTCTGATCCTCCAGCGGGGGGAAACGGTCGTTCAATGTCTCGATCAGCGCGATCCTCGATGGTGAGCCAGCCGGCCAAGACTCGCCCCCGGTAAACCAGTGGGGCAACCGGGCCACCTCGAAACTGCCGTTCGCCGCGGTCCGCTGTTCCGTAGCGTGGATCAACTCCACCAGTTCTGGTGCGTCCTGCGGCCCGAAGCCTCGTCGCGTATCCGCGACCATGGCGGCACCCTGCTGGGCTCGGCGCAGCACAGTGACGGCCGGATACGCCGACACCTGCTCCTCGAACGCATCGACATCATGCATGCTGATGGTGGCGTCGACGCTGTAACCCGCGGCGACGAGCTCTCGCAACTGACGCCCGTACTGGTTGCGCATCCAACGGTCCGCACAGATGAACGCGAGGACTCCTCCTACGCGAAGGGATCGCAGCGCGCGTTCGTAGAAGCCGACGTAGAGATCCGACCGACCCGTCATGGTGGGGCAGGCTGCTCGGTAGGCCTGCATGCGGTCCGGAGGCACATCCTCAAGACGGACGTAGGGCGGATTACCTACGACGAAGTCCACCCCAGTCGGCACGTGCGGGTCGAGCAGAAAGTCACCTTGGCGTACCCACGCCGTTGTCGCCTCGCGCGCTTCGGGAAGCGACCAACCCTCATCAACCAGCACGTTCCGGATGAGCGCCCTACTGGTAGCCACGTTCGGGGCGAGCAGGTCGAAGGCGCGCAGAGCTGACTTGGCGTCGAGGAGCGGTCGGTCGTGCTTACGGCACGAGGCGCTGAGGCGGGACGCCATCACCGCCAGGAAGGCGCCGCCGCCACACGCCGGCTCGACCGCCACCAGCTCAGCAAGATCACGGTCGGCGGTGTACCCAGCAAGGTCGAGGATCAACTCGACAACCCAACGACGGGTGAACACCTCGCCGTGTTCGACCGACTCCGCAGGGATGGCCGTCAGGAACGGCACCGTCTCGCCTGACACAAGCTGCCGTGTCTGTGCTGCTACCGCCTTCACTCGACGAGCATAGGGCAGCGGAATGCCCACAACTCGGCCCCGCACGCGGTCAAAACCGATCCCATCACGACCGTCTCAGCCGTCAGCGAAGCGGGTACTCGGCAACAAAGACGCCCCAGCCGGGGCGGCCCACCAACACGCCCAGCAGACCGCTCGCCCACCTCCCGTTCGTTGACGTCGTCGACAATTCACACCGCCTGCGCCGGGTCGTCCGTCAGCGACGCAGGTAGCGTGCCCGACGGCCGGCCTCGCGGAAGCCGAGCCGGCGGTACAGCCCGGTGGCCGGGTTGTCGTCGTTGACGCAGAGCCACGCGGCGTCCGCGCCCACCTCGGCGAGCCCACGCAGCACGCGAGCCACCAGGTACGCGCCGACCCGCCGGCCGCGCCAACCGGGCACCACGCCGACCTGGTCGATCCAGTTGTCGAGCACGGTGACGAAGCCGGCCGCGCCGCCGTCCGGCCCACGCGCGACCATCGACAGCTCCGGTCGGTAGCCCTCGTCGTCGCGCAGGTCACCCAGCCATTCCTCGGCCGCCGGCTCGACGAAGCCGGGCCGGTCGGCGAACGACGCCCGGTAGGTGTCGAACAGCTCCGGGCCGAGCGTGGCCGGCTCCAGCGTGACACCGTCCGGCGCGACCACGTCGGGCGGCGCGTCGAGGTCGTGCCGCAGCACCCGTTCCAGGAACGTCCGCCGTAGTCCGCGCGCGACGAACAGCGCCTCCGCTTCGGCGGTCCACGTCTCGGTGGTGAGCAGCAGGTCCGTGCCGCCCGCCTGCTCGCTGGCCCAGTCCAGCAGCGTGCCGCCGAGGCCGCGTCCGCGCCAGGACGGATGCACCAGGCCGGTGGCGGTGGCCGGCGCCCGTCCGGTGCCGACCCCGATGGCCGCGACCGGGCCGCCGTCGTGCCAGGCACCGAGGGTACGCGTCTGGAGCAGCCGCGCCCGCAGCAGCGGAGTACGCGTGAACAGCGGCAATCCGCCGTCGACAGCGAGGCACGCCTCGACCAGCCCGGTCAGCGCGGCGAGGTCACTCTCGCCGTACGCCCGCCAGACCAGCCCGTCCCCCCGACTCACCATGCACCCCTCCCGACAGCGTTGATCTTGCAGTTTACGCCCCGGCAGAAGCCACGAAAACGGCATTTCCCGGACCACAACTGCAAGATCGACGCGAGGCGCCGGGGGTCAGAGGCGGCGGGTGTGGGGTGGGGCGGGGTGGGTGGGGTTGGCGTGGATCACGAGGGTGGCGCGGGCGGCGAGCGGGGCGAGCAGCCACTTCAGGGGCTGCTCGTGTTCGACCGGGTCGACCAGGAGGCGGTCGCCGGGACGCAGGTCGAGCTGCGCGGCGATCTCCGCGGCCAGCCGCCGCCACGCGCCGAAGCTGGTGCCGTCCGGGGTAGCCGGGTCGGCCGGGTCCACCGCCGTGTAGTCCGGCGGGTCGGCGGGGTGCCGCAGCACCTCGGCCGACCAGTCCAGCCAGCCCGGCGGCACCTCGTCGACCGGGTCGGGACGCACGCCGACCAGGTAGCGGTGGGTCCCGTCGGGCACGTCCTCCAGCCAGTCGTCCAGGCGCTCCGGGGTCACGAACACCGCGTCGAAAGGCCGGTCCGCGCCCGGCTCCAGCGCCGGCAACCCGGCCAGCGCCCGGGGCCGGAAGGACACCGTCAGCCCGACCGACCACGCGCCGAGCAGCACCGCCGCGGTACGCCAGTGCGGCGGCAGCAGCACCGCCACCCGGTCACCGGGACGCAGCCCACAGCCGTCCCGCAGCAGCCCGGCGCTGCGAGCGACCCACGCGCCGAGCTGCGACGCGGTCAGGTCGGTGCGTTCACCGGTGGCGTCGTCGAGGTAGCTGAGCAGCGGCTCGTCGGTGGCGACGGAAGCGGGTGCGGGTGCGTGGGTGGCCATCGGATGTGCTCCTCCCGGGCGGCCGGCTCAGCCTAGCGGGGCGAACCGGTCCACCAGGAGCGCCAGCCGACGCTCGTGTTCGGCCCGCCGCAGCCGACCGTCGCGCATCAACGTGACCAGGCCGTGCAGCCCGCTCCAGAAGGTCTCGGTAAATGTCTCCAGGTCGTCCTCGCCGGCGAACGGACGCAGGGTTTCGGCCAGCTCGGCGAAGGCTCGGGCCAGCTCGACCGGGGCGTCCTGGCTGGCGAAGGAGAGGGCGACGGGGAGCCTGAAGATCGCGTCGTAGAGCGCGGGCCGACGTTCGGCGAATGCGGCGTACGCCGTGGCGATGCCGGCCACCGCCTGCCGGGGGTCGGCCGCCGCGGCGCGGGCGGCGGCGAGTTCGGCGGCCAGCTCGCCGCAGCCTTCCACGGCGACCGCCGCCATGATGGCGTCCTTGCCCTTGAAGTGGCTGTAGAGGACGGGCTGGCTGTACTCGATCTCGGCGGCGAGCCGGCGGGTGGTGACCGCGTCCCAGCCCTCCGACTCGGCCAGTTCCCGGGCGGCGGCGACGATGGCCCGCTCGCGCTCCGCCCGCTCCCGCTCTCGGCGCGCCTGGATGGACATGGCCACAACTCTAGCACCGCTAGGCAATCTAACGGCGCTCTGCTAGCGTCGCTCTTACCCCTAGCAGCGCTAGATTCGGAGTCGACCATGCTCAACGTCCTCGCCTACGGGCTCGCCGTCGTCCTCAGCCTGTTCATCGTCTTCATCGGCGCCCGCTTCCTGACGACGCCCCGGAACGCCGCCGCCGGCTACGGCGTTCCGGCGTCGACGGGTGGGACCGAATCCGCCTACCTCACCGTCAAGGGCGTCCGCGACCTCACCTACGGCCTGGTCGGACTCGCTCTGATCGCCTTCACCAGCGCCGACGCCGTCGCCTGGTTCATGCTTGTCGTCGCGCTCGCCCCCTTGGGCGACACCGTCATCGTGCTGCGGCACGGCGGCACCCGGGCCGTCGCCTTCGGCATCCACTTCGCCACCGCGCTGGTCATTCTCCTCGACGCCGCCCTGCTGTTCGCGCTCTAGCCGAGCCGCCGCCCCTCGGGTCCGTGACCGTCGACTTTGGTCACGGGCCCCGCGGCCGATGGCCGTATCGACGGGCCGGACGGCTGCGGCACGGTGCGGGCATGACGACCGAACCCCTACGCCGTCGGCTCGCGCCGGCGGTCGCGTTGCTGCTGCTCGCGCCTTGGACCGCCGAGTGCTCCTGGGGCGGATTCACGCTCGTCGGCATGCCGTTCGTGGTGCTGGTGCTCGCCCCGATGTACGGCGGGGCCGCGCTGCTGATCCGGGAGACCGCCCGGCGGCTCGGACTGGGCTGGCCGGGGATCGTGCTGCTCGCCGCCGCCTTCGGCGTGGTCCAGGCCGGCCTGGTCGACCAGTCGCTGTTCAATCCGGACTACCTCGACGACACCCAGTTCGCCGACGCCCGTGCCGTCGCCGAGGCGACGCTGGTGCCCGGCCTCGGGTTCAGCGCCCGGCAGGCGGTCGACTACGTGGGCAACCACGTGGCGTTGACCATCTGCGCGTCGATCGCGCTCGTCGAGTCGTACCTCGGGGCGGGTCGCCGGTCGCGGTCCTGGCTGGGGCGTCCGGGCCTGGTCGTGGCCGCGCTGCTCTGGCTCGGCGGCAGCCTGCTGGTCTTCGCCGACGACGGCGGGCGCAAGGGCTTCCTGGCCTCGCCGGTCCAGCTCACGTTCGCCGCCGGCGTGGCGCTGGCCCTGATCGCCGCCGCGCTGCTGCGCGTCGGACGCGCCGCCGACGCACGCCTCGACCCGGCCGCCGGCACGCCCGTCGACCGGACCGCCAGGACCGCGCCGAGGCCCGCCTGGGCGGGGCTGGTGGTGCTGGTCGCCTACGCCGGGGCCGGGGCCGTGCCGGGGTGGACCGGGATCGGCGTCGCGCTCGCGCTCGCCGTGGTCCCCGCCGTGCTGCTGACGCGCTGGTCCCGGCGGGCCGGCTGGGGGCAGCGCCACGTGCTCGCCGCCGGCTCGGCCGCCGTGGTCGTCGCGGCCGTCTTCGCGTACGGCGTGCCGACCTACACCCCGGCGGGCCCGGCGGCCGACCTGGTGGGTGACGTGGCGATCAGCGTGATCGTGCTGCTGCTGGTCGGCGGCGCGTGGTGGCGGGTCAGCCGGCGGGCAGCTCGGGACCGCCGTCGAGCAGCGGCGCCAGCAGATCACCCTGCTTCGCCACCCGCCTGAGCACCTCGGTGGCCGTGTAGGGCCGCGTCGCGGGCCGTTTCCCGGCCGCACCGGCCGCCACCTCGTCCCAGGTCAGCGGCGTGGAGGCGGCCGGTACGGGCTGGGCGCGCAGCGAGTACGGCGCCACGGTCGTCTTCGCCGCGTTGTTCTGGCTCCAGTCGATGAAGATCTTGCCGCCGCGCAGGTTCTTCGCCATCTTCGACACGATCAGCTTCGGGTGCGCCTGCTCCAGTTCCTGCGCGATCCGCTTGGCGTAGCCGGAGACGACGTCGGCGTCCTGGGTGCCGGCGATCGGGCAGCAGAGCTGCATGCCCTTCTTCCCGGACGTCTTCGGGTACGCGTCGATCCCGTCGTCAGCCAGTCGGTCACGCATCAGCAGCGCCACCTGGCAGCACTGCCGCAGCGCCGCCGGGGCGCCCGGATCCAGGTCGACCACCATCATGTCCGGGTGTTCGCCGACCTTCCACTGCGGCGTGTGCAGCTCCAGCGCGGCCAGGTTCGCCAGCCAGACCAGCGTGGGCAACTCGTCGCAGACCACGAAGTCGATGGTCTCCCGCCCCTTGGTCGACCCGGGGACGGGCAGGTTCTCGGTACGTACCCAAGCGGGGGTCGCGGCCGGTGCGTTCTTCTCGAAGAACGAGCCGCCGTCGACGCCGTTGGGGAAGCGGATCCGGGTGAGCGCGCGGTCGCGCAGGTGCGGCAGCAGCACCGGGGCGATCCGGGTGTAGTAGTCGATCACCTCGCCCTTGGTGAAGCCGGCCTGCGGGAAGAGCACCTTGTCCAGGTTGGACAGCTCCAGGGAGCGCCCCTCGACCTCGACCTTGAACCGGTCAGCCGGCATCCTCGACCTCCTCGGGCGGCTTGTCCGGGCGCAGGCGCAGGACCCGGGGGAAGCGCAGCCGCCCGTCCGGGGTGCGTTGGCCGTACTTGACCTCCACCACCACCCGGGGTGATACCCAGATCGCACCGCGCGCATCCTCGCGCGGCACGTCCCCGGCGAACGGCGACGCGCCGGCGCGCAGTGGCTCCAGCTCGCGCAGCAGTTCCCGTTCGACGGCCGCGCCGATGCCGCCGCCGACCCGCCCCCGGTAGACCAGCCGTCCGTCCGGGCCGGGCACGCCGACCAGCAGCCCGCCGACCCGGCGCGCGCCCGGCCGCCAGCCGCCGACCACGAAGTCGCCGGTGACCTCCAGCTTGACCTTCACCCAGTCCGGCGAGCGCACCCCGGGCCGGTAGGCCGAGTCGGCCCGCTTGGCCAGCACGCCCTCCAGCCCGTGCTCACCGGCCGCCGCGTAGGTGGCCGGCCCGTCGGTGAAGACCGGCGGCACCGCCCACCGGGCGGCGCCGAGCCCGAGCGCCTCCAGCGCCGCCCGCCGCTCGTGCCAGGGCCGGGCGGTCAGGTCCACGCCGTCGAGCCGCAGCAGGTCGAAGATCATGTACGTGACCGGCGCGGTCGCCGCCAGCCGTGCCGCCTTGGCCGGGTTGCGCACGTGCATCCGCTCGGCCAGCGCGGTGAACGACGGCTGCCCGTCCGTGAAGATCACCACCTCGCCGTCGAGCAGCGCGTCGTCGACCTGCTCGGCCAGGTTGAGCAGTTCCGGGTACGCGGTGGTGATCTCGACGCCGGAGCGGGCGTAGAAGTGCCGGTCGCCGTGGGAGATGTCGGCGAGCGCGCGGATGCCGTCCCACTTGAACTCGTACGCCCATGCGGCACCCGCCGGGAGCTGCCCGGTCATCGCGAGCATCGGCTTCAACGGCGCGCCGGGCACCTCCTGACTGTAGTAGGGCACGGAAGGGCGTGCGTGCCGTTCGATCGTTTGGGATTCTGGTCTACAACCGGGGAGAGGAGCGCGGGAATGCGGGCCATCTGGAAAGGAGCGGTGTCGTTCGGCCTGGTGTCGATCGGGGTGAAGGTCTACTCGGCAACCGAGGAGAAGGACATCCGGTTCCATCAGGTGCACCGCGAGGACGGCGGCCGTATCCGTTACAAGCGCACCTGCTCGGTCTGCGGCGAGGAGGTCACCTACGACGACATCGCCAAGGGCTACGACCTCGGCGGCGGCGAGATGGTCATCCTGACCGACGAGGACTTCGCCGACCTGCCGCTGAGCACCTCGCACGCGATCGACGTGCTGGAGTTCGTGCCGGCCGAGCAGGTCGACCCGATCCTCTACAACAAGGCCTACTTCCTGGAGCCGGAGGGCACCGCCACCAAGCCGTACGTGCTGCTGCGGGACGCGCTGACCGACTCGGAGCGGGTGGCGATCGTCAAGGTGGCGCTGCGCCAGCGGGAGCAGTTGGCGACGCTGCGGGTCCGCGAGGGCGTGCTGCTGCTCAACACGATGCTCTGGCCGGACGAGATCCGTCAGCCCGACTTCGGCTTCCTGGACGAGGACCTGAAGGTCCGCCCGCCGGAGCTGGCGATGGCCAGCTCATTGATCGACTCGATGGCCGGCGAGTTCGAGCCGGACGCCTTCACCGACGACTACCGGGCCGCGTTGCAGGAGGTCATCGACGCGAAGGTGGAGGGCCGCGAGGTGGTGCAGCCGGAGGAGGAAGAGGCCGCGCCGGCCGCCGCGGTGGACCTGATGGCCGCGTTGAAGGCGTCCGTCGAGCGGGCCCGGGCGGCCCGGGGCGAGGCGCCGTCCGGCGGCGGGGCCGAGCCGACCCCGATCTCGTCGGCCCGCTCCGCGAAGAGGACCGCCGCGAAGAAGACCCCGGCCAAGAAGGCCGAACCGGCGAAGAAGGCCGAACCGGCGAAGAAGGCCGCCACCAAGAAGACGGCGGCGAAGAAGGCCGAGCCGGCGAAGAAGACCGCCGCCAAGAAGACCGCCGCGAAGAAGAAGACCGCCTGAGGGTACGCAGAGGCCCCGCCCGACGTCTTCGCTACGGGCGGGGCCCCACCCGTCACCCGCGGCCGAGCTTCTCCGTCGGGGTGATGCGGACGATGACGCGCTCCTCGCCCGCGCGCCGCCACGGGTAGGTGTCCTGGCCGAGATACTTCTTCGCCATCCGGTCGATGTGCTCGTCGGCGCCCTCGGTGACGAACTCGACAGTGCCCTTCACCCAGAGCGTGCGGTAGTCGTCCGCCTTGTCGACCACCGACACCGCGACGACCGGGTTGCGGGACATGTTGAGGTACTTCTGCCGGCCCTTGGCGGTGTTGAACACGATGTGCTCCCCGTCGGTGTCCACCCAGACCGGGGTGACGTGCGGGGTGCCGTCGGACTCGATGGTGGCCACGTGCGCGAGCTGCGGCTCGCCGAGCAGGGCCAGGTCTTCTTCGGTGAGGATCGCCATGTCTGAGAACGTACCCGTTCGGTGTCCGGTCCAGCCCGGGGTGTGAAGAAGGGGCCCCGCCTATACCGAATGCGTTAAGAAGGGCCCCCGCCTTTCGTCGCTGTGGGGGTGCGGGCGGGTACCGTGTGCGCTGGCCTCGGCGGCGGCCCGCCGGGGGCGTACCCACCCCCCACCTGCAGGGAGTCGACGTGAGCGAGCGTGTGGAGAACCGGTCGGAGGACCAGGCCGCCCCGGCCACCAAGGCCGGGCGGCGGCTGGCCGCCCAGTTGGCCGAGAAGAAGGCTGCCGAGGCGCGCCGGCGCCGGCAGTCGATGCTGGGCGCGGCCGCCGGTGTGCTCGCCGTGGTGGCCCTGGTCGGTGGTCTCGTCTGGCTGAACAGCGGGGACGACGACAAGCCGGCCACCACCGCCTCCTCGGCCAGCCCCAGCGCCCCCGCCGACCAGGCGGAGCCCACCGCGCCGCCCGCGCCGGAGCTGCCCGCCAACGTCGACCCGGCGCTGAAGACCAAGCCGGCGGTCAAGGCCGGCTCCGGTGAGCTGAAGAAGCTGACCGTCACCACGCTGGTCAAGGGCAAGGGGCCGGCGGTGAAGGCCGGACAGACGATCACCACGAACTACGTGGGCGTCTTCTACAAGGACGGGAAGCAGTTCGACGCGTCCTGGGACAACGGCCAGCCGGCCACCTTCCAGATCGGTGTGGGCCAGGTCATCAAGGGCTGGGACCAGGGCCTGGTCGGCGTGCCGGTGGGCAGCCGCGTGCAGCTCGACCTCCCGGCCGACCTGGCGTACGGCGACAAGGCCGAGGGCGGCCGTCCGGCCGGGCCGCTGCGCTTCGTCGTCGACGTGCTGGCTGCGCAGTAGATCACTCCAGGCTTCCGTCCGGTCACCCAACGGCAGTAGGTTCGTGGTCACCGCGGACGGTCCGTCCGTCCGTCCGCGGTGACCCGACCACCGACGCGGAGGTGCACGTGGCGGCGCTTGACGACCCCGGGCTGGCCCGGCAGATGTGGACGCTGTTCGAGCCGGTCCACGCGGTGACCTACTTCCACCCGCGCGCCCGCTCCGCGTTCGAGGCGGTCGGGCTGCGCGGCTACTGGCGCGGCTACTTCGCCGGCCGGGCCGCGCCGCTCGGGCCGGTCGACGCGCCGACGGTGACGGCCGCGTTCTTCAGCTTCGCGCCGCCGATGGTGGCCCGCGCGTTGCCGTCGGTGTGGCGGCTGGCCACCCCGGAGGAGGCGCTGCGCGCCCGGCTCACCGGCGCGGTGCAGGCGCTCGCCGAGTTCACCTACGAGCTGCCCGAGTCGCACCTGGTCGAGGCCGCCGAGCTGCTGGAGGCGGCGGCCGACCGGGTGGACACCGCCGGGCGGGTGCTCGGCGCGGTCAACGCCGCCCTGCCGCGCGGGGAGTACCCGCTGGCCCGGCTCTGGCAGGCCGCCGCCACGCTGCGCGAGCACCGGGGCGACGGGCACGTGGCCGCGCTGGTCGGCACCGGGCTGGAGCCGGTCGAGGTGGTGGCCTGGCGGTGCCGGGTCGACCAGTCGCGCGAGTTCCACCAGCCGGCCCGGGGCTGGACCGACGAGGAGTGGTCCGCCGCCGAGGAGCGGCTGGTCGACAAGGGCTGGCTGACCGCCGACCGGGGGCCGACCCCGCAGGCCACCGCCACGTTCCGGGCCGTCGAGGAGGCCACCGACCGGGCCGCGGCGGGCCCGTGGCGGGCGCTGGGCGCGGAGCGTACGGAGCGGCTGCGGGAGCTGCTCGAACCGGTCGCGACGCGCTGCCGCACGATCATCCCGGCGCAGGCCCCGATCGGGTTGCCGGCGCAGCGTTCCGTCGGGGCGACGCTGCCGGGGTGAGCCGGGCCGCCGGCTGGGGCAGGATGGCGGCATGGTGGACGCGGTGCTCTTCGACCTGGACGGCGTGATCGTGGACTCGGAGCCGGTCTGGGAGGACGTCCGGCGGGCGTACGTGGCCGAGCACGGAGGCGTCTGGCAGCCGGACACCCAACGCCGGCTGATGGGCATGAGCACCGGCGAGTGGGCCGCCTACCTGAGCGGTGAGCTGGGCGTCGACCGGTCGGCCGAGCAGGTCGCCGCCGAGGTGGTGGCGGAGATGACCCGGCGGTACGCGGAACGCGTACCTCTGATCGACGACGCCGACGCGGTGGTGCGCCGGACGGCCGCGCGGTGGCCGCTGGGGTTGGCCAGTTCCTCGCCGACCCGGCTGATCGCGGCGGCGCTGGAGGCGACGGGCCTGGTCGACGCGTTCGGCGCGACGCTGTCGACGGAGGAGACCGCCCGGGGCAAGCCGGCGCCGGACGTCTGGCTGGCGGTGGCGGCCCGGTTGGGCGTCGACCCGGCCCGGTGCGTGGCGGTGGAGGACTCGTCCAACGGGGTCCGGTCCGCGGCGGCGGCCGGGTGCCGGGTGGTGGCGGTGCCGCACCTGTCGTACCCGCTGGATCCGGACGCCGAGGCGCTCGCCGCCGTGCGGCTTCCCTCGATCGGCGCGCTCACCCCGGAGCTGCTGGCCGGGCTGGGCTGAGACGGGGCCCGGCATGTTCGGCCGGGGTTCGGGTAGCGCATCGGACGACGACGGCGGAGGGACGGCGATGAGGGCGATCGTGTACGAGCGCAGCGGGGACGCCTCGGTGCTCCAGGTGGCGGAACGGCCGGTGCCGGAGCCCGGCCCGGGCGAGGTGCTGGTGCGGATGGCCGTCTCGGGGGTGAACCCGACGGACTGGAAGGCGCGCGAGGCGTGGCCGCTGCCGGCCGGCTGGCAGATCCCGCACCAGGACGGCGCCGGGGTGGTGGAGGCGGTCGGCGAGGGCGTCGACCGGATCCTGATCGGCGAGCGGGTCTGGCTGTGGGAGGCGGCGTGGCAGCGCCCCTGGGGCACCGCGGCGGAGTACACGGTGGTCCAGGTCCGGCACGCGGTGCCGCTCGGGTCGGCCTCGTTCGATCTGGGCGCGGCGCTGGGCATCCCGTTCATGACCGCGCACCGCTGCCTGACCGTCGGCGAGTTCATGCCGGACACGTTGCACGCCGGCGCGTTGAGTGACCACGTGGTGCTGGTGCAGGGCGGGGCGGGCGCGGTGGGCAACGCGGCGATCCAGCTCGCCCGCTGGGCCGACGCCTGCGTGATCACCACGGTGAGCACCCCGGAGAAGGCGCAGCTCGCCGCCGCGGCCGGGGCCGACTTCGTGATCAACTACCGGGAGCAGGACGTGGTCGAGGAGGTCCGCAAGGTCGCGCCCGACGGGGTGCACACGATCGTCGAGGTCTCCGCCGCCCGCAACGCCGCCGCCGACGTGCGGATGCTGCGTACCGGTGGCGCGGTATGCGTCTACGCCGACGACGGCGGCGACGAGGTGACGTTGCCGATCCGGCCGTTGATGGGGCCGAACGCGCGCTGGCAGTTCGTGCTGGTCTACACCGCGCCGAAGGTGGCCAAGGCGCAGGCGGTGACCGACATCGCGGCGGCGGTGGCGCAGGGTGCGATCCGGGTCGGCGCGGAGGCCGGGCTGCCGCTGCACCGGTATCCCCTTGCGGAGACCGCGTCGGCGCAGCAGGCGGTGCGGGACGGCGCGGTGGGCAAGGTGCTGGTCAGCACCGCCGAGGAGTAGGGGATTTCCCCGACACCGGGACAGAGGCGAACAAGTTTCGCAACAATGGCGGTGCGGGTCACCCCGTAACGGACGGGCGGCCCCGGCGCGGTGCGAACGCCGGGGCCGCCCTCTGGGAGGAATGTCCGTGGGAAACGTGTTCCTACCTGTGTAGGCGACGGTACGCCGGAAAGCGTTACGGCGCGGACAGTTCCCGCACCTCAAGCCCGCCGTCGGCGTATCGCGAGCGCACCACCTTCTTGTCGAACTTGCCGACGCTGGTCTTCGGCACCGCGTCGATGAACGCCCAGCGCTCGGGCAACTGCCAGCGGGCCACCGAGCCGGCCAGGAAGTCCCGCAGCTCCTCCGCGGTGACCGAGGCGCCCTCGCGGACCACCACGGTGGCCAGCGGGCGCTCGTCCCAGCGCTCGTCCGGCACACCCACCACGCACGCCTCCAGCACCGCCGGATGCGCCATCAACGCGTTCTCCAGCTCCACCGAGGAGATCCACTCCCCGCCGGACTTGATCACGTCCTTGGCCCGGTCGGTGAGCGTGATGAACCCGTCCGGCGAGAGCGTGCCGACGTCCCCGGTCCGCAGCCAGCCGTCCCGGAACTTCTCGGCGTCCGGCTCGTCGTCGCCGACGTACCGGGCGGTCACCCACGGCCCACGCACCTCCAGCTCGCCCACGGACGTCCCGTCCGCGGGCAGCGGCTCACCCAGCGGCCCGACGATCCGCGCGGCCACCCCGGCCGGGACGCGGCCCTGGGTGTAGCGGTAGCGCCAGGCGTCGTCGCCGGTCGCACCGGCCGGGGCGCGGGACACCGAACCCAGCGGCGACATCTCGGTCATCCCCCAGGCGTGGATGACCTCGATGCCGTGCCGGTCGCGGAACGCGTGCATCAGCGCCGGCGGGCACGCCGAGCCGCCGACGATCACCTCGGTCAGCGAGGACGTGTCCACGTCGTGGGTGTCCAGGTAGGCCAGCAGGTCGGTCCAGATGGTCGGCACCGCGCCGGCCAGCGTGGGCCGCTCGGCGGCGATCATCGCGGCGATCGGCTCGGCCTGGAGGAAGCGGTCCGGCATGATCAGCGAGGCGCCGGAGAGGAACGCCGCGTACGGCAGTCCCCACGACATGGCGTGGAACATCGGCACGATGGCCAGCTCCCGGTCGCCCGGCCCGAGACCGAAGCCCTCCGGCATGCAGACCTGGAGCGAGTGCAGGTAGATCGAACGGTGCGAGTAGGCCACGCCCTTGGGGTGGCCGGTGGTCCCGGACGTGTAGCAGAGCGCCGCCGCGTCCCGCTCGTCCACCTCCGGCCAGTCGAACGTGTCCGGCCGGTCGGCCAGCAGCGCGTCCCAGTGGTGCACGGTGATCCGGTCGCCGGCGGCGGCCACCAGCGGGGCCGGGTCGCCGCCGCCGACCACCACCACGTGCCGCACGGTGGCCAGCTCACCGATCACGCGGGCCAGCAGCGGGATGAGCGTGCTGTCGACGAGCACCACCCGGTCCTGCGCGTGGTTGGCGATGTAGGCGACCTGGTCCGGGAAGAGCCGCAGGTTGAGCGTGTGCAGCACCGCGCCCATGCTCGGCACCGCGAAGTACGCCACCAGGTGCTCGTTGTTGTTCCACATGAAGGTGGCGACCCGCTCGTCACCGGTCACGCCGCACTCGTCGCGCAGCGCGTGCGCCAGCCGGGCGGCGGCGCGCCCCACCTCCGCGTACGTCATCCGGCGGGGTTCGGCGCCGGTCCAGGTGACCACCTCGGCCGTGCCGTGCACGGTGGCGCCGTGTTCGAGGATGCGGGCTACCTGGAGCGGGGCGTCCATCATCGTGCTACGCATGGGTAACAACGTAGTGTCGCCGTTCACACCAGCGGAACCCCCGGAACGGCCGAGCCGGCCGGCAATGCTGCGTAGATTGTCCGGGTGAGCATCTCCTGGGCCGACTCGTACGTCGGGCAGCTCCGCGCGCTGGCCGGTGACCGCACGCTGATGTTCGTCGGCGCCCGCGCCGTGGTGCGCGACAACGCCGCCCGGGTGCTGTTGATCCGGCGCTCCGACAACGGCCAGTGGGCACTGCCGGCCGGCGCGATGGAGCTGGGCGAGTCGATCGCCGACTGCGCGGTCCGCGAGGTCCGCGAGGAGACCGGCCTCCGCGCGCTGCGGGTCAGCGCGTTCGCGCTCTACACCGGCCCGGACCGCACCCACACCAACATGTACGGGCACACCTACCAGGTCTTCACCGCCGCGTTCCGGGTCGACGAGTGGGACGGCGAGCTGTCCCGGTTCACCGACGAGACCACCGACGCCGGCTTCTTCCACCGGACGGAGTTCCCCACCCCGCTCTCGTCGAGCGTCGCCGAGACGCTGGCCGACCTGGACGTCTTCGAGCAGACCAACCGCCTGATCCTGAAATAGGGCGGCTCACAGCATCGTCTGCGACTTCGCCTCCATCTCGGCGGCGGCCTCGTCCTTCGACTCCTTCGGCAGCGACTTGCCACCCGGCGCGGCGGCCTTCCCGCCCAGCGGGTCCGCGCCGCCGGTGGCGCCCTGCGGGCCGGCGCCGCGGAGCTGGTGGTTCGGCATGGCCAGGGTGACCAGCACCGCCAGCACCGCGATCAGCCCGGTGGTCAGGAAGACCAGGTGCAGCGCGTCGACGAACGAGGACTGGATCGCGGCACGTACCGGGCCGGGCAACGCCAGGATGGTGGCCGGATCGTTGATCGAGATGTTCTCCGTGCCGCCGGCCGCCACCGCCGCCCGCTGCTGCGGCGGGAGCTGGGCGAGCGCGCCCGGCAGCCGGTCGGCCAACGCGCCGGTGAGCCGCATGGACAGCACCGCGCCCAGGATGGCCACCCCGAACGACCCGCCCAGCGAGCGGAAGAACGTGGCCGAGGAGGTGCCCGCGCCCAGGTCGCGGACGTCCACCGCGTTCTGCACGGCCAGGATCAGCGACTGCATGCACAGACCCAGCCCGACGCCGATCACCACCATGTAGCCGAACGCGGCCCACAGCGACGTGCCCACCTGGAGCTGGCGGAACAGCAGCATGCCGACCACCAGCACGGCGGCGCCCGTCACCGGGAACCACTTGTACCGGCCGATCCGGCTCATCGCCCGCCCGGTCAGGATCGACGTGACGATGATGCCGGCCATCATCGGCAGCATCAGCAGACCGCTACGGGTCGGCGAGGCGCCCTTGACGATCTGGAGGTAGAGCGGAATGAAGATGATCGACCCGAACATCACCAGGCCGAGCACGAAGCCGGCGGTGTTGGCCAGCGCGAACGTGCGGCTGCGGAACAGCCGCAGCGGCAGGATCGGCTCCCGGGTCCGGGCCTCCTGGAGCAGGAACGCCACGCCCAGCACCGCACCGGCCACGAACAGCCCGACGATCACGGCGGAGCCCCAGGCGTACGAGGTGCCGCCCCAGCTCAGCGCCAGCAGCAGGCAGCTCACGCCGGCGACCAGCAGCGCCGCGCCGAGCCAGTCGACGGTGTGCTCGCGGCGCTGGAACGGCACCAGCCGCATCACGTGCCAGCAGACCACGATGGCGAGAATCGCCAGCGGCACGTTCAGGTAGAAGATCCACCGCCAGTTGGTCTCCGCGAAGTAGCCGCCGACCAGCGGGCCGGCCACCGACGACACGCCGAACACGGCGCCGAACAGGCCCTGGTAGCGGCCCCGCTCCCGGGGCGGCACCACGTCCGAGATGATGACGAACGCCAGCGTCATCAGGCCGCCCGCGCCGAGCCCCTGCACACCCCGGGTGACGATCAACTGGGTCATGTCCCGCGACAGCCCGGCCAGCAGCGAGCCGACCAGGAACGTGCCGATGGAGAAGAGGAAGACCGGCCGTCGTCCGTACAGGTCGGCCATCTTGCCGTAGAGCGGCGTCGAGGCGGTCGACGCCAGCAGGTACGCGGTGACCACCCACGAGTAGTGGTCGATGCCGCCCAACTCGCCGACGATGGTGGGCAGCGCGGTGCCGACGATGGTCTGGTCGAGCGCGGCCAGCAGCATGCCGGTCATCAGACCGAACATCAGCAGCCGGATCTGGCGGGCGGGCAACGCGGGTGCAGCGGCCTGGGCGGTCATCCCGCTTCCTATCCCACCGGGGGCGGATCATGCCCCCGGTGGGCGGATGAGTTTTCTAGCCGGCGGTGTGCCGGCCCTCGGCGAACTCCTCGACGATCTTGGCACAGAACGCCGGCAGGTCGTCCGGCTTACGGCTGCTGACCAGCCCGTTGTCGGTGACGACCGCCTCGTCGACCCAGTTGGCGCCAGCGTTCGTGAGGTCGGTGCGCAGGCTCGGCCAGGAGGTGATCCGGCGACCGCGCACCACGTCCGCCTCGACAAGCGTCCACGGGCCGTGGCAGATCACCCCGACCGGCTTGCCGGCGTCGAAGAACGACTTCACGAACCGGACCGCGTCCGGGTCGGCCCGCAGGAAGTCCGGGTTCGCCACGCCGCCGGGCAGCACCAACCTGTCGTACGCGCCGGCGTCCGCCTCCTTGGTGGTGACGTCGACCTGGTACTGCTTGCCGTGGTCCAGGTGGTTGAACGCCTGGATCGAGCCGGACTCGATGGAGACCAGCTCCACCCGGGCGCCGGCGTTCTCCACCGCCTCGCGCGGCTTGGTGTACTCGACCTCCTCGACGCCGTCGGCGGCCAGGAACGCGATCCGCTTGCCCTGAAGTGTCGCTGCCATGCTGCTTCTCCTCTCCGGGGTGTGTCTGGACGATTCCCCCGGCCGATGCCCGGAAACCGGACGCACCGGGTGGCCCGCGTCGCAGCCGGGCCGCGGCCGGGCTGGTTTGGCCGGCCGACGCCGGGGGACCCGGCAGGGCATGGCAGGAGCAGCAGCGGAAGATCGCCGGCTGGCCACCGTGGTGGCGAGCTGGCAGGGGCGTCCCGTGCTGGTCGTCGGCGACGCCATGCTCGACGAGTGGCGGTTCGCCGAGTCGGAGCGGCTCTGCCGGGAGGCGCCCGCGCCGGTCCTCACGCTGCGCCGCCGGATCTCCGCCGCCGGCGGCGCCGCGAACACCGCGGTCAACGTCGCCGCGCTCGGCGGCCGGGCCGCGCTCGTCGCCCCGGTCGGCGCCGACGTGGCCGGCGACGAGCTGCACGACTGCCTGGACCGGGCGACGGTCTGGGACCGGACGGTCAGCCAGCCCGGCCGCCCCACCCCGGTCAAGCGCCGGATGCTCGCCGGCAACCAGATCCTGCTCCGGGAGGACTCCGGCGGCCCGGAGGACACGCTCGACGACGACGGGGTGGCCCGCCTGCTGACCGCGCTGCACTGCGCCACCGAGGAGCTGCGCGCGGTGGCCGCCGGGCAGCCGCTCACGCTTGTGGTCTGCGACTACGGCCTGGGCGCGCTGCCGTCGGCGGTACGCGCCTGGCTGGTCGCCAACCGCGACCTCTACGGCACGGTGGCGCTCGACGCGCACGACCTGGCCGACTGGCGCGGGCTCAACCCGACGGTGGTGACGCCGAGCTTCGCCGAGGCGACCCGGCTGCTGGCCCGCGCCGCCGCCGGGTTCGCCCACGCCGAGCGCGGCGTCGTCCGCACCGGTGACCTGCACCTGGATCATCCGGCGGTGGCCGACGGCCCGTCCGAGCTGGTGGTCGGCGCCGCACCCGGCGGAGCCGGCGAACGGGCGGTGGCCGCGGCCTCCGGCGAGGCCGGTGAACGGGCCTCGCACGCCACGTCCGGCGACCGTACGCCGGGCAGCCCGCACCCCGCCTCCGGCGCGCCGGTGCACGGATCCACCGTGGGCTCGTCCGGGCCGACCGGCGAGCCGACTCCGGGCGAGGAGCGGGTGGCGCTGACCGGCAACGGACTCAGCGTCACCGGCACCGGGGTGACCGTGAACGCGGCCGTCGGCGAGGGCGTGGACCGGGCCGAGCTGGCCGAGTCGCGCCTGTCCGAGCTGCGCGCGCACACCGGCGCGGACGTGGTCGCGGTGACCCTGGACACCGACGGCGCGGTGGTCGGCGGCGCCGACGGCTCGCCCCGGCGCAGTCACAGCACGCCGGTCCCGGCCAGCCACGCGGTCGGCGCCGGGGACGCGTATCTGGCGGCCATGACGCTGGCGCTGGCCGCCGAGGCGGGCCTGCCGACCGCCGCGCAGCTCGCCCAGCTCGCCGCCACCATCACGGTCGCCGACACCGGCACCTGCGTGTGCCGCCGGGAGGACCTGCTCACCGCGCTGGGCACCGGCGGCGAGGAGGCCGGGCACCCGGCCCTGGTCGGCGCCGACGAGCTGGCCGCGCTCGTCGACGAGCACCGGCGGTCCGGGCGGTCGGTGGTGTTCACCAACGGCTGCTTCGACGTGCTGCACCCGGGGCACGTCCGCTACCTGACCCAGGCCCGCGCGCTCGGCGACCTGCTGATCGTGGCGGTCAACTCGGACGGCAGCGTACGCCGGCTCAAGGGCCCGGACCGGCCGGTCAACCCGGTCGAGGACCGCATCGCGCTGCTGGCGGCGCTGGCCTGCGTGGACCACGTGGTGGTCTTCGAGGAGGACTCACCGGCCCGGCTGATCGAGGCGGTCCGCCCGGACGTCTACGTCAAGGGCGGCGACTACCCGCCGGAGATGGTGCCGGAGGCGCCGCTGGTCCGCCGGCTCGGCGGCCAGGTCCGCACGCTCGGCTACGTGCCGGACCGCTCCACCTCGGCCATCATCGACCGCATCCGAGCCCAGTCGGTCGGCGAGAGCAGGCCGGCGTGACCCGACCGCTCGACCCGGGCACCCCGGAGCAGTTCCGTCATCCCCGACGGCTCGACGTGCTGATCCCCACCCGCAACCGGCCGGCCGAGCTGGCGGTCACGCTGTCCGGGCTGGCCGCCCAGGAGGGCGTGCCCGGCTTCGGGGTGGTGGTCAGCGACCAGTCCGACGGCGACCCCGCGTACACGCACCCGGCGGCGGCCACCATGGTCCGGGCGTTGCGCCACCGGGGACACCCGGTGCTGCTGACCCGGCGGCTGCCTCGGCGCGGGCTGGCCGAGCACCGCTCCTACCTGTTGTCCCGGTCGGCGGCCGACGCCGTGCTCTGCCTCGACGACGACGTCTGGCTGGAGCCGGGCACGCTGTCCCGGCTGGTCACCGCGCTGCACGAGCTGGGCTGCGGGTTCGTCGGCAACGCGGTGCACGGGCTCTCCTACACCGAGGACGTCCGCCCGGACACGCACCGGCACTACGAGGAGTGGCCGGGCCGGCCGGAGCCGGAGCGGATCCGGCCGGGCACGCCGGAGTGGCACCGGGCGTCGATCCATCCGGCGGCGAACCTGCTGCACGTCACCGAGAAGCTCGACCTGCCGGTGGGCGCGTGGCGGGCGTACAAGGTCTCCTGGATCGGCGGCTGCGTGCTCTACGACCGGGCGAAGCTGGTCGACGCCGGCGGCTTCGACTTCTGGGAGCGGTTGCCCGAGCGGCACCAGGGCGAGGACGTGGCCGCGCAGCTCGCGGTGCTGGAGCGTCACGGCGGCGCCGGCGTGCTGCCCAGCGGGGCCTACCACCTGGAGTCCCCGACCACGGTCACGGAGCGGGACGTGGAGGCGTGGGAGGTCGTGCTCAACGAGTCGGGCGCGGAGGTGTGAGCAGCTCGCGGGCCGCCTCCACCACCTCGACGACCGGCACGTCGGCCACGAACGACACCCGGTGCGGGCAGTCGCCGTCCCCGGGGCGGTACGGGTAGATCCCGGGCGTGCAGTCGACGCCGCAGACCGGGCAGCGGGTCGTCCAGGCGGCGATCGGGCGGTGCCGGCCGCGCAGCGGGGACGCGCCGTTGATCAGGTTGCCGACCCAGAAGATGCCCACCGTGGGCGCGCCCACCGCGGCGGCCAGGTGCAGCGGCCCGGTGTCGTTGGAGACCACCAGCGCGCAGTCCGCGTACGCGGCGGCGAGCGCGCCGAGGCTCAGCGTGCCGACCTGCGGGCGCACCGGCACGCCGGCCGCCGCGACCACCGCGTCGACCGTCTCCCGCTCGGCGGGCGTGCCGGTGACCAGCACCTCGTACCCGCCCCCGACCAGCACGCGGGCGACCTCGGCGAAGCTCTCCGCCGGCCAGCGCCGTCGGGTGTCGGTGGCGCCCGGGTGCAGCGCCACCCGGGGTCGGCCGGGCGCGCCGAGCACCGCCGCCACCTCGGCCCGGTCCGCGTCGGTCACCGCCAGCGCCGGGGTGATCGTGGTGGCCGGCGCCCCGACCAGCGCGGCCACCTCCAGGTAGCGGATCACCTCGTGCTGGTAGTAGACGTACCGCAGCCAGCGGTCCAGCGGCGGCGCGTCGTCGGCGCGCAGCCCGGCGGTGACCCCGGCGCCGAGCGCGGTGACGAACGGGTTGGAGTTGGCGCCGCCGCCGTGCACCTGCAACGCCAGGTCGAACCGTTCGGCGCGCGCCGCGGCCAGGAAGTCCGCCGCGGCGGTCGGCGGCTCGTCCGGGCCGGCGTCGCGGATGCCCGGCCCGGGCGGCACCACCAGCACCCGGTCCACCGGGCCGGGCCGGTCGCGCCACAGCTTCGCGTGCCACGGCGCGCCGAGCAGCACGATCTCCGCCGACGGGTACGCGGCCCGCAGCGCCGCCAGCGCGGGGAGCACGAAGATGAAGTCGCCGAGCGCGTTGGCCCGGAGCACGGCGATCCGCTCGACGTCCGGCACCCGCGCGCCCACCGGACCAAGGGGAAGGCTGGTCACGCCGCCCCTACGGCCGGTCGGTCTCGTCGAGCGTGGTGTCCGGGTGGTGCAGTTCCCGGTCCGCGGCCGGGTCGACCGGGGCCGGCGTACGGCCGACGGTGTCGCGCGGGCCGGTTCGGCCGACGGTGATGGTGCGCGGCGCGGGCCGGGCCGCCCGGGGCAGCCGCACCCGGAGCAGGCCGTGGTCCATCACCGCGTCGATCCGCTCGGGGTCGACGCGCGACGGCAGGTCGACGCGGTACTCGAAGCCCCGGGTGGTGAACCCGCCCGGGATGCCCTGGTCGGCGTTGACCTCGGCCTCCGACCGGGCCCGTACGCACAGTTCCCGCTCGTCCAGCTCGACGGCCACCTCCTCGGGTGCCACGCCGGGCAGCCGGACCGTCACCTCCCAGCCGTCCGCCACCTCGGTGACGTCCACGTCCGGGGTGCCGGAACGGCCGCCGACCAGGCGGCTCAGCTCGGCGCGCAGCGCCTGCAACTCGCCCATCGGGTCCCAGCCCTGCTGGCGACCCCGCCAGCCCCGGCCGCCGTCCGGCTCGGTCATCGCACGTCTCCGATCCGGTGGTTCGCCGAGGTGGGCCGCAGCGAGCTGGACGCGTTGAGGTCGTGGTCCGGGTCGACACCGACGCCGAGCCGGTCCACCAGCTCGCCACCCAGCCAGGCGCTGATCCCGAGGATCGCCACGGCCACCACCTCGATCGCGATCAGCGCACCGCCGGCGTTCCGCGACCCGGCGTTGAGCCGGACCACCCAGACGGCGGCGAAGAGCAGGATCACCGCGATGTTGGCCGCGGCGTGGAGCAGCCCGACCCGCTTGGCGCGGGTGCCGGTCGGCAGGGCGAGCAGGTCGAACGCGCCGGCCCCGGCGGCGAGCAGGCCACCGATCAGGCCGACGGTGATGTTCCAGTACGCGACCTCGCCGAGGAGGTCCGGCCCGCCCACGGTGTCGACCACGTCGAAGATCACAGCGGTGACCAGGAGCGCCACCGGGAACATCACCAGCATCGGGTGCACGGGATGGCCGAGCACTTTCAGTCGGCTCTCCATCGCGGCCTCCATCCGTCGCGTTCCGGACACGCGGTGTGTTCCGGTCCCTGCCCGTCGCTTCCGGGGGCGAACCCGGCGTCCGACGCGCCCCTAGACTGACGATGACGGATTCCGACCCGTCGCGGGCCGGAACCGTCGTCAAGGTCAACGGACGGGGGAGGAAGACGTGACGACGCGGGAGATCACCGACGAGGCGGAGCTGCGCGAGCTGATCGGGGCGCCGATGCCGCGGGCGGTCGCCAAGGAGCGCCGTACGCTGCACCAACGTGACCGGGAGTGGCTGGCCGCCTCGCCGTTCTGCCTGATCGCCACCGCCGGCGCGGACGGCAGTTGCGACGTCTCGCCCAAGGGCGACCCACCCGGCTTCACGCTGGTGCGGGACGACACCACCATCGCCATTCCGGAGCGGCCCGGCAACCGGCGCGCCGACGGCTACCACAACATCCTGGCCAACCCGCACGTCGGGCTGATCTTCCTGATCCCGGGGCGCACCGACACACTGCGGATCAACGGGCGGGCCCGACTGGTCCGGGACGCGCCGTGGTTCGCCGACCTGGAGGTCAAGGGCCACCGGCCGCTGCTCGCCGTCGAGGTGGCGATCGAGCAGATCTTCTACCACTGCGCGAAGGCGTTCCTCCGCTCCGAGCTGTGGCAGCCGGAGACCTGGCAGCCGGACGCGCTACCGTCGCGGCCCCGACTGGTCAAGGAGGTCGAGGCCCCGGCGGAGAGCCTGGCCGACCTGGAACGGCACTACGGCCCCGACTACGCCAAGAAGCTCTACGTCTGAGCGGTCACTTCTGCGGCGCGTACACCGCCGGCACGCCCACGTCGGACAGGGCGCGGGCGAGGTGCGGGGCGGTGGTCTTCACGTAGGCGGCGCCGATGTGCGATCCGCCTCGGTAGATCAGCACGTTGCCGAACACCACCGGGCACCGCTCGGTCGGGCAGATGGCGTCGAACAGGTCGATCATCCTGACCTCGGGCACCCCGGTCACCGCCCGCCGCTGCATCCGGTACGCCTGGTCCTGGTCGTGGAGCACGCGGTCGAACGCGCAGGTGGAGAGCCGCTTGCGGTTCTCGTCGGCGCACGCCACCGGCGCGCCCGGCGGCAGCGGGTTGTTCGCCATCACGACGACCTGCGCGCCCACCGAGTCGAGCTTCTTCCAGGAGGCCCGCACGCCCGCGACCATCGCGTCGACCGAGACCCCCTTGCCGGTGGCGTTCAGGGCGGTCGGCGCCGACTGCGAGGTGACCACGTAGTCGGGGCGTTCCCGCAGCAGCCGGCTCAGCAGCGCCCGGTTCCACTCGATGCAGTCGGTGTAGGGCTTGCCGGACTTGTCACCCTTGAGCACCTTGGCGCTGGTGAACGCGCACCCGGCCTTGGCGGCGATCACCAGCTTCCAGTCGTTCTGCTCGGCGAGCACCTGGAACGCCGGCAGCCACTGGTCCATCTTCGAGTCGCCCACCAGGGCGACGGTGGTGGCGCCCTGAGGGTTGCCGTACGTGCACCACAACACCTCGGCGCCCTCGACCTGCTGGAAGCAGTTGTCCCGTTTCGTGACGGGCACGTCCAGGAACCCCTGCCGGATCTGGAGCGGATCCGGCGTGATCACGTCGAACCGCTCCGGCACCGGGCCGATCGGGGCGGTGCCGGGCGTGGTGGACAGCAGCGCCGCGCCCGGCGCGTACCGGCTCTTGGTGGGGACCGCGGCGGCGGCCCAGGCGCCGAGCAGGACCAGCGCCAGGCCGGCGCAGATCCCGGCCATGGTGAAGTTGCCGCCGAGACTCAACGCGAGCCGCGGCGACGTGGCGATCTTCCGGGAGTACCGCAGCGGGTTCTCCACCAGCCGGAACGTGAGCCAGGCGGGAACCACCGAGGCGAGCGCCACCGCCAGTCCCTCGACCGTCGACAGCTCGCCGAAGCGGGCGGCGGCCACGATGAGCATCGGCCAGTGCCACAGGTACAGCGAGTACGACAGGTCACCGACCCAGCGGAACGGGCCGGTGCCGAGCAGCACCACCGGCCCCCGCGACCCCGCCGCCGGGCCGGCCGCGACGACCGCGGCGGCGCCGAGCGTGGGCAGCGCGGCAGCGTACCCGGGCCAGGCCGTCTTGCCGCTCACCAACGCCGCCGCCGCCACGATCGCGGCCAGCCCGAGCCACCCGAGGACGACCGCCACCGCCCGTGGCATCCGCGCGGCCCGCGTCGCGATCAGCGCGACGCCCGCCCCGACGGCGAGTTCCCACAACCGCGTCGTGGAGACGAAGAACGCGCGCGCCGGCGAGTTCGCCGTCTCGACGATCGACCAGACGAACGACGGCACCGCCAGGACCGCGAGACCGACCCACAGGACCGGCCGCACGTTGGTCCGCCGCAGCGCCCGCGCGGCGAGCAGCGCCAGCACGATCAGCAGCGGCCAGACCAGGTAGAACTGCTCCTCGACGGCGAGCGACCAGTAGTGCTGCACCGGCGAGACCACCGCGTTGTCGGCGGCGAGGTAGTCGACCGCCCGGTCGGCGAACCGCCAGTTCACCACGTAGACCGCCGCGGCGGCGATGTCGCCGCCGATGGCCTGCCAGTCGCCGCGGGGCACGAAGAGCCGGACCGCCACCGCGGTCGCCGCGAGCACCACCGTCGCGGCGGGCAGGATCCGCTTGGCCCGGCGCGCGTAGAACCCGACGAGGGAGAGCCGGCCGGTGCGCTCGATCTCGGCGACGATCTGCCCGGTGATCAGGAAGCCGGAGATCACGAAGAAGACGTCGACGCCGACGAAACCGCCGGGCAGGAACGACAGCCCGGCGTGGTAGAGCAGCACCACCGCGACGGCCACGGCGCGGAGGCCGGCGACGTCGCCCCGGAACCGGCTCGGGACGCGCCCGGCCGTCTTCTCCTCGGTGCGGGGATCGTGCCGGGCAACCTGGTTCGTCAACTCCGGGGAAGTCACCGCGATCCTCGAACTCCGGGGGCGTCTGGCCAGGGAACGATAGCGGCTCTCACGGATGCGGGCAATGTCGTACCGGCTGGTCGGGGCCGCCACCGGTGCGGTGCCGGTTCCGCCTCGGACGAGGCCCGACGGCCGACGGGGAACCGGGCTCCGCGCGCCGGTTCCGGACCGTGCGTCAGGACGCCGTGACCATCCACAGGTGGCCGTCCGGGTCGGCGAACGTGGCGGCGTACCCCCATGGCTGTTCGGCCGGCGCCGTCACGACGCGGGCACCCGCGGTCCGGGCCCGGTCGACGACCCGCCGCACCTCGGCGGGATCCGCGGCGGTCAGGCCGAGCACGCACTCGCTGCGGCCCCGCTCGGCGACCTCGTGGTCGCCGATGACCCAGCCGAAACCCCCGCTCGGCACCAGCATCAGGCGCAGGCCGTCGTGCACGGCGAACTGGAGCGGCTCGGGAATGCCGTCCGCCGCCGGCTCACCGACCGTCGGCCAGCCGAGCGCCTCGGCGTAGAAGCGGTGCGCGGTCACGCGGTCGGCGATCGGCAGGCTGACGGTCACGGGCGAGGTGGGCACGGTGGCGACTCCAGGTCTGGACGGAAGGAGCGGTCACCGGATGGACCGGCCAGCCGGTCACGAATCATCGGCGCGCGGTCAGGAGGTGCAGAACGGTGCCGGCCGGGTGAGACCGAGTTCCCGACAGTCCCATTCGCTGCCCTGTTCCTGGTACCGCCAACCCGCATCGGACGTGTAGTGGAACAGGTAGCGGACGTCGCCGTCGGCCGGGCGCTTCACGTCGACCGCCGCCCACGTCTCCGCGCACTGCACACCGGTGGACGCGAAGGACCAGCCCGGTGGCAGTTCGACCAGGTCACCCAAGGTTTCGATGGACGGACAGTCGGGTTGCCCGGGAGCCGCCGCGGGAGGCGTCGCCGGGTCGGACCAGTGGCTGACGGCGAAGGCGACCGTACCGCCGACGGCGAACACCAGCGCTGCGGCTGCGGCGCCGGTGGTGACGGTTGCCCGCCGGTGCAACTGCCGCGACCTGCGCAGGGTCCGCTCGTACAGGTCGGCGCTGCCGCCGTGCTCGCTCAGATCGGACATGGCCTGACGCAGCGGCCCGAGGTTGTCGGTCATCAGGCCTCCTCCATCACGGCCGAGAGCAACTCGGGCGCGATCTCCCGCATGCGGGACAGCGCCTTGCTGGTCTGACTCTTGATCGTGCCGACCGAACACTGCAGAAGCTGCGCGGCCTCGGCCTCGCTGCGGTCCTCGAAGAAGCGGATCACCAGCACCGCGCGCTGTCGCGGGGTGAGTTGGGCGAGCGCCTGGTGCAGGGCGAGCTTGAGATCGGTACGGCCGGCGTGGTCACTCCCGGGCTGGACCACGTCGGCCAGTTCCCCGGGCAGGGACTCGACCACCCTGCGGCGCCGCCACCAGCTCACCTGCTGGTGGTACATCGCGGTACGGGTGTAGGCCTCGAAGTGCCCCGGATCGTGCAGCCGCCGCCGGCCCCGATGGGTTCGGGCCAGCGCGTCCTGCACCAGGTCCTCGGCGAGGTGACGGTCGCCGGTCAGCAGGAACGCCGTCCGGAGCAACGCGGACGAGCGGGTCCGGACGAACTCCCGGAACTGATCGTCGATCGAGTCCGCCATGCCCCGCTCGCATCCCCAGGTGCCCGCACAGGTGGTCAGGGCGCGACGGCATCGGTG
This sequence comes from Micromonospora sp. AKA38, assembly GCF_027925725.1. Taxonomy (NCBI): domain Bacteria; kingdom Bacillati; phylum Actinomycetota; class Actinomycetes; order Micromonosporales; family Micromonosporaceae; genus Micromonospora; species Micromonospora sp. AKA38. The sequence goes on from NZ_BNEI01000007.1 coordinate 442,657, forward strand.
CGGCCGGCTGACTGTGGCGCACACCGTAGTCAGTGTGCGCCGCAGCGCGCAACCGCGGTCGAGCTGATCAGCCGGAGACGCAGAACGGCGCCGGCTCGGTGAGGCCGAGGTCCGTGCAGTCGTATCCGCTGCCCTCGCCGTAGTACTTCCAGCCCGTACCGGCCGTGTGGTGGAACAGGTAGACGCCGTCACCGGTCTTCGGGCCCTGCGGGACGGCGCCCGCCCAGCCCTGCACGCACTCGACACTGCCGAAGGTCGTGCCGTTCGGCAGCTCGACGAGCTTCTGCAGGTCCGTCCCCGAGGGACAGTCGGCGCTCCGGACACCCCCGGCCGCCTTGGCGGTCACCGTGGGCGTGGCACCGGGGGTGCCGTTCGTCGGGGCAGCCGAGGCCGGAGCGGATGCGGTCGCGCCGGTGCCGGGTTCCTCCGTGGCGGCACAGGCGGTGAGTACGAAAAGGACGGTGGCAGCGGGCAGCAGCAGACGACGTGCAGACATTTCCGGGCCCCTATGGATCGTGGCGATCGTTGCTTACATCCGGGTACATGCGATCCACCGCCCGCAGGTTGCCGCCACCCGGAACTATTTCTCCGGATCTTCGGCGGCCCCGTCCGCCATAGACGAAATTGAGCCCCTGGCCAGCACTTCTGCTGGCCAGGGGCTCATCTGGAGCCGCCTGACGGAATCGAACCGTCGACCTACGCATTACGAGTGCGTCGCTCTAGCCGACTGAGCTAAGGCGGCAACGACCACCAAGTGTACGGCACGCGCCGCCGGGAGCCGAACCGGATCCCCCTCGTCCGGAACCGGACAACCGGGCCCCTCGGCCCCGGCACGGGAGAGACTTCCCGCCCGGTCCGGACTACCCTGCGGCGGGTGAGCGACGACCACGTACCGCCGCGACAGCCGGACCCGGAGGTGCGCCCGGGCGAGCGGGCCAGCCGTCGGCCGCACAGCCTGGACCCGCGGGAACTGGGTTTCACCCCGCGCCGGCCGGTGCCCTGGCTCGCGCCGCTGCTGCTGATCAGCACCGGCCTGCGGACGCTGCTGGCCATGCTGTTCGGGGCGTACCTGGACAAGCGGGAGTTGCAGAACGCGTTCGGCGACGACACGTTCCGGCAGGTCGGGCCGGACGGCGGGCTCTGGCTGGACTACGTGGCCGACCTGGGCGACGGCTTCGACGCCACGTACTCGATCGCCTACCTGCTGGCCCAGCCGGAGCTGACCGTGGACGGGCACCGGCTGCCTCGGGCGCAGACGCTGGTGATGGGCGGCGACCAGGTCTATCCGTCGGCCGGCTACGAGGCGTACGAGGACCGGTGCAAGGGCCCGTACCAGGCGGCGCTGCCGGTCGCCCCGCCGGAGCGGCCGACGCTCTTCGCGGTCCCCGGCAACCACGACTGGTACGACGGCCTGACCGCGTTCCTGCGGCTGTTCGTGCGCTCCCGGGACCGCCACTTCGCCGGCTGGGGCACCGGCCAGTCCCGCTCCTACTTCGCGGTGGAGCTGCCGGCCGGGTGGTGGCTGCTGGGCCTCGACGACCAGTCCGGCTCGTACCTGGACGACCCACAGCTCACCTACTTCGACGCGGTGGCCCGCAAGCTCACCCCGCGGTCGCGGGTGATCGTGGCGGTGCCGGCGCCGACGTGGGTCAAGGCCGCCGACCACCCCAACGCGTACGACTCGGTCGACTACTTCATCCGCACCATCGTGGCGCCCACCGGGGCCCAGGTCCGGGTGCTGGTCTCCGGCGACCTGCACCACTACGCCCGGTACGCCGGCCCGGAGCGGCAGCTCATCACCTGCGGTGGCGGTGGCGCGTACCTCTACCCGACGCACCAGCTTCCCCAGCGGCTGGAGGTGCCGCCGCGGGACACGCTGACCCGACGGGCCAGCCGCACCCGCGAGTACGACCTGGCCGCCCGCTATCCGGAGAAGGCCCGCTCCCGCCGGTACGGCTGGGGGATCTTCCGCCGGCTGCCGTTGCGCAACCCGGGCTTCACCACGCTGCTCGGCACGCTGCACACGCTGCTGATGCTGGCCATGGCCGGCGTGACGGCGCAGCGCGCCGACGCCACCGCGCAGCGGCTGTTCAGCGTCCCGCTGGTGGCGATGCTCGCGGTGACGTTGCTGGGCGCGGCGTTCTTCGCGAAGCCGCCCAGCGCGGGCGGCAAGCGGCACGCCCGGCACTGGATCCTCGGGGTGGCGCACGGGGTGGCGCAGGTGACGTTGGCAGCCGGCGGCACCTGGCTCTGGCTGCACCTGCCGTTCTACGACTGGCCGTGGCCGCTGCCGGCGGTCGCGGCGGCGGTGCTCTACGGCCCGGTCAGCGGGCTGGTCGCCAGTCAACTGGTGGCGCTCTATCTGCTGGTGGCGGGCGCGTTCGGAGTGAACCTGAACGAGTTGTTCGCCGGCCAGGGCATCGAGGACTCGAAGGCGTTCCTCCGGTTCCGATTCGACCCCGACGGCACGGTGACGATCTACCCCGTCGCGCTGGACCGGGTGTCCCACGCCTGGCAGCTCAACCCGGACCAGTCCCCCACGGCCCCGTGGCTGACTCCGAAGACCCCGCTGACTCCCCGCCTGGCCGAACCCCCCATCACGCTCCGCTGACCGCCCCCGCCGGCGGTCAGGGGGTGGGGTTGTAGTGCTGGTCGTGGGACTGGCGGGGGGCGCAGACGGAGGCCCGGCTGCACTGGCAGCGGGAGCCGTCGGCGTCCAGGCGGACCGTGACGGCGTCGCGCGGAACGCTGTGGCCGACCACCTTGCCCTCGCCCTGCGGGGTCTCCACCCGGGTGCCGACCGCCGGAGCGGACTCCTGGAACCGCTGATACAGAGGATGTTCGTACTTCAGGCAACACATCAGCCGGCCGCACGCGCCGGAGATGCGCAGCGGGTTGAGCGGGAGGTCCTGGTCCTTCGCCATCCGGATCGTCACCGGCTCGAAGTCGGTGAGGAACGTGGCACAGCACAGGTCACGACCGCACGAGCCGATGCCGCCCTGCACGCGCGCCGAGTCGCGGGCGGAGAGCTGCCGCAGCTCGACCCGGCAGTGCAGCGTCGCACCCAGATCGCGGACCAGGGAACGGAAGTCCACCCGGTGCGGCGCGGTGAAGTAGATGGTCGTGCGGTCGCTGCCGGACTCCGGCGTGGCCAGGACGTGGTCGACGGCCACCACCTTCATCGGCAGGCCGTGCTCGCGGATCAGCCGCTTGGCGGCCACCTTCGCGTCGGCCTTGCGCCGGCGCAGCAGCTCGTCGCGGTGCAGGTCGTCCTCGCCGGCCAGCCCGGCCAGCTTCGGGAAACCGTCGGTGTCCTCGCTGACCCACTGCGCGGCCCAGACGCACTCGGCCACCTCGGGGCCCTCGTCGGTGGGCACCAGCACCCGGTCCCCCACCCGGGGGCGGAACTCGCCGGGATCGAGGTAGTAGAGGCGCCCGTACCGGTTGAAGCTGACCGCGCAGAGCATGCCCATGCGCCTACCCTACGCGGACCGGAGCGGTCGGACGGCCCACCGGTCGCCGTCCGGTCACACCGTGCAGCGATCCATCCCGGTCGACCGGACCGAACCGGCCCCCGCGCCTCGCCCGGACGGTTGAAACCTGGGCCGGCCCCGGGACAAACGCCCATCCACCGCGTTGAGTGAAGGCATACCTGCGGGGGGTGCAGGGGAAAGCCACGGCGTCGCACGCCGGTGCCCGGCCACGGTCGGAGCGGCGTGCGACGCCGTGGGCCGTCAGTAGCCGATCCGGGTGGTGCCGCCGTAGCGCGGCGCGGAGACGGCGCGGTCCCGCCAGGTCGTCTCCGTCAGGCTCGGCCCCCACTGGCGCAGCAGCGTCTCGGCCCCGTCGTAGGCCACCCCGAGCACACCCAGCACCCGGGTGGCGATCTCGGCCGCCGCCGACGCGCCGACCGGGCCGGCTTCGACGCCCGGCCGGCTCGCGGCGTGCACGGCGACCGCCTCGGCCGAGCCGACCACCTCGGCGAGCGCCCGCGCCAGGGCGGCCCGGCTGCTCTCCACCCAGCCGGCCAGCGCGTCCGCGTAACCCGCGGTCGACTCCAGCCGCCCGACCAGACTCTCTGGCCCCTCGTCGAGATGCCGGAGCAGGGCGGTGCGCGCCTCGTCGTAGGCCGACGCGGCGGACCCGGACCAGGCGACCGGGTCGGTGAGCACGGCGCAGGTGTCGTCGTACCCCCGGACGAGCCGGCGCACGGCGTGGCCCGCGCCGGTCAGCGGCGCCGGGTGCAGTTCGAGGAACTCCCGCACGGCCACGCCGGGGAGCACCTGCATCCGGCGCAGCAGCGGCCAGAGCCGGTGGCCCTCGGGCGCGCCGGCGGCGAGCAGCGCGTCGACGCGGGTGAGCAGGTCGAGGCCCGGCTCGGCGAGACGGTCCAGCGCGTCCATCAGGCCTCCCGGGCCAGCCGGCGGACGACCGCGTCGTCGGTGGCCGCGTAGCGCTCGGCGGCGCTGCGCAGCGCCGCCGCGGCGGCGGCCAGCCGGTTCGCGGCCGCCTGCGCCTCGCGGGCCCGGTCGGCGGTGGCGGCGGTCCACTGCCGGTGCAGCGCGCGGCCGACCTCGCCGGGCCGGCCGGCCGCGTGGGCGCCGAACGCCGGGTGCGGCGGGTCGGTGGCGGGCACGGTGCGGGCCAGCGTGGCGAGACCGGCGGCGGCCTCGTCGAGGCGGGCGGCCAGCGCACGCAGTGATTCCATGTCAGGCTCCCGCGAGCGGCCGGTAGGCCGCGAACGTCTCGTTGTGCAGCTTCTCCCGGGCCCACTGCGCCGCGTCCGCGGCGGCGCTCACCGCGGCCCGCACCGAACCGGCCACGTCACGCGGGTTGCGTTGGTGCAGCGGGCCGAGGAAGCGCACGTCGGTGATCCGCCCACCGGCCGTGACCACCACCTCGACGAGCCCGTCGGGTGACCGGACGGTGACCTCCACCGTGGCGACCGCCTCGTCGAACTCGGCCTGGAGCGTCTCGATGCGGCGGTAACGCCGCACCGCCTCCTCGATCCAGGCCTCGTCGATCTCCCCCCGCGCCATCGGCGGACTCCTCCCCGGTCGGCGCCGCCGCCCCACCCCGACGCCACCCTCACTGAGCGTGCCGCCTTGGTGACCACGGCATTCCCCGGACCGTACCGCACGTCAATCGCGCGTGTCGATGCCCTGTGGACAGCGTGGGGTGGGGTGGGGTCAGCCCCGCCAGAGCGACAACATCATCGCCTCGACCGCGATCCGCGGCTTGACGTTCGTCTCGATCGCCGCCCGGCACTCCAGCACCGCCTCCAGGCGGCGCAGCGAGCCCTCGGCGTCCCACTTCTGCGCGCCGGCGGCGGCCAGCGTCGCGGTGTCGGTGTGCACCGGGGCGACCGGCGCCCGCAGCGCCATGGTGAGCGCGTCCCGGTAGAAGCCGGCCAGGTCGACGAGCGCCCGGTCCAGCGCGTCCCGCTGGGCCCGGGTGGCCCGCGACTTCTGCCGCTTCTCCAGGTCCTTGAGCTGGCCGGCGGCGCCCCGCATGGCCCCGGCCGCACCCCGGCCGGTGCCGCCGGCGCCGAGCGCGGTCTGCAACGCCGCCCGCTCCGCCTCGTCGACCTCGGCGACCGAGGCGGCGGCCTCCGCCTCGGCGGCCTCGATCAGCGCCGAGGCGGCGTCGAACGCGGCGCCCACGCCGGTGAGCCGGCGCGGCACGGCCAGCACGGCGTCCCGCCGCTGCCGGGCCTCCGGGTCGCGGGCCAGCCGCCGGGCCCGGCCCACGTGCCCCTGGGCGGCTGCGGCGGCCCACTCGGCCACGTCCGGGGCGATGCCGTCCCGACGGACCAGCACCTCGGCCACCGCGCCGGCCGGTGGCTGGCGCAGCGGCACGACCCGGCACCGCGACCGGATGGTCACCGAGACGTCGTCCGGGTGGGTGGACGGGGCGCAGAGCAGGAATACCGTACGCGGAGGCGGCTCCTCGACCGCCTTGAGCAACGCGTTGCCGGCGGCCTCGGTGAGCCGGTCGGCGTCCTCGATGATCACGATCTGCCAGCGACCGCCGGAGGGCGTGCTCGCCGCCCGCAGCACCAGCGCGCGCATCTCGCCGACGCCGATGGAGAGCCCCTCGGGCACCACGAGCCGCACGTCGGCGTGGGTGCCGGCCAGCGTGGTGTGGCAGCCGGGGCAACGACCGCAGCCGGTGCCGTGCACGCACTGGAGCGCGGCGGCGAACGCCCGGGCGGCCACCGACCGGCCGGAACCGGGTGGCCCGGTGAAGATCCACGCGTGCGTCATCCCGGCACCGGGGTCGGCGGAGGCGGGGTCGGCGGTGGGCGCCGTCGCGCCCGGGTCGCCGGTCGCACCGGGCCCTTCCGGGTCGCCCGGCTCGTCGAACTGCTCGGCGAGCGCGTCGAGGTCGTCGTACCCGTCGGGGTCTCCGCCGCCGGTCGGGGCGCCCGCGCCGGCCGCCCCGAGGGTGGCGGCGCGCAGCAGCGCGGCGGCCGAGGCGGCGGCGCGCCGCAGCGTGGCCACCGCCTCGTCCTGCCCGACCAGATCGCCGAAGACGTCCGTCACTGTCGGCGTTGCTCCATCGTCACCAGCTCCGATTCGGATAACTCGGGCTGGACCGAGGTGTCCGGGCCCTGGGCCGGACGCGGGTGCACGATGCCGGCCGGGTCGACGAGGAACTCGTCCACCCGGCGGGCGACCGCGTCGGCGATCTCCTCGACCGGGCGGGACGCGTCGAGGACCAGGTAACGCTTCGGGTCGCCGGCGGCCAGGTCGAGGAACGCGTACCGGACCCGCTCGTGGAACGCCAGCGACTCGGCCTCCAGCCGGTCGGTGCCCTCCCGACGGGCCGTCACCCGGCCGAGCCCGGTGCGCGGCTCGACGTCGAGCAGGACCACCAGGTCGGGCTTGAGCCCCCCGGTGGCCCAGGAGGAGAGCCACGAGACCTCGTCCACCGGCAGCGTCCGGCCGGCGCCCTGGTACGCCAGCGACGAGTCGACGTACCGGTCACTGATCACCACCGCGCCCCGCACCAGCGCCGGGCGGACCACGGTGGCCACGTGGTGGGCCCGGTCGGCGGCGTAGAGCAGCGCCTCGGCACGCGGCGACGGCGCGTCGTCGGAGGTGGTGCCCAGCACCAGCGAGCGGATCCGCTCACCGACCCCGGTGGCGCCCGGCTCGCGGGTGACCACCACGTCCCGCCCGTCGCCGCGCAGCCGCTCGGCGAGCGCGGCGAGCTGGGTGGACTTGCCGGCGCCCTCGCCGCCCTCGAAGACCACGAAGAGGCCGGAGGAGACGAACGACTCGGCCGGCATCAGCGGGCGGCCCCGGATCGAGCCCCAGAGGTCGGCCAGGACCGGCACGCCCTTCTTGTCGTCCATCTGGCCGAACGCGCTGATCCCGGCGAAGATGCCGGCCGCGCCGGCGGCGAGCAGCAGCAGGCGGGTCGAGGAGATGGAGATGCCCAGGTCGGCGATGGTGAGCTGGCGGGAGCCGCCGACGCCGACCAGGAGGCTGCTCAGCGCGATGGCCAGGATCAGCACCAGCCGGGTGCCGATCTGCACCACCGCGAAGACCCGGCCGCGCACCTCGTCGGCGACCTCGCCGCCGAGCAGCGTGGTGCCGGCCAGGAACGCCATGCCGGCGCCGGCGCCGACCAGGATCGCGCCGAGGATGGCCATGGACAGGTGGATGGCGAACGCCAGCACCAGCACGGAGGCGCTGGCCAGCACGATGCTCATGCCGAACCAGCGGCGTCGGGACATGTCCCGCACGACCATCGGCCCCAGCCCGATGCCGAGCGCCAGGCCGACGAAGATCGCGCCGAAGAGCAGCGAGAACGCGGCGTCACCGGCGCCGAGCGAGTTGGCGAAGAACTTGCCGGTGCCGACCACGATACCGCCGCCGGCGAACGCGCCGAAGATGCCCAGCACCAGGCCACGGACCAGCGGCGTCTGGCCGATGAACTTCCAGCCGTCGGCGAACTGGCGGAACATGCTCTGCTCGGTGCGCTGGGCCTCGCCGCGCTGGGCCTCGCTGATCTCCTTGATCCCGAACGCCACCACCAGCGCGGTGGCCAGCCGGGAGAAGGCGTTGAACCAGAGCGCGAGCTGGGCCGGCTGGGCCCAGTCGGGCAGGTTGCCGCCGACCACGCCGGGCAGGCCGCGGGTCAGCACCGCCAGCGCGACGGCGGCGGCCACCGGGGTCAGGCCGTACGTGGTGATCAGCGTGAGCTGGTTGGCGGCCTCCAGCCGGGTACGCGGGATCAGGTTGGGGACCGCCGCCTCCTTGGCCGGGATCCACAGCAACGTGATCGACTCGATCAGGAAGGTGGCGATCAGCGCCCAGCCGACCACCAGGCCGCCCGCCGCGCCGGTGAGCGCGTAGAGCGGGATCGAGGCGAACAGCACGAAGCGCAGCAGGTCGCAGATGACCATCGTCCACCGGCGGTCGAACCGGTCGGCGAAGACGCCCGCCACCGGGCCGAGCACCAGCGCCGGCAGCAGCCGGATCGCGGTGACGCCGCCGAACGCCGCGCCCTGGGCGGTGCTGCCGGAGACCTGCGAGGCGGCGAACAGGGCGGTGGCGAGCAGGCCGAGCCAGTCGCCGAAGGAGGCGGCGCTGAGCACGATCCACAGCCGGCGGAACGGCCGGATGCGCAGCACCGAGCGGATGGCGGCGAACCCGGACCGGTCGGCGGCTGTCCCGGACGACGACACGCCGGACGACTCGCCGTTCTTCTGGCTTTCGATGGCCGTACCTCCACGTGCCGGCCCAGGTCTGGGCATCCCCGGTGGAACACTCTAGCCGCGCGGAGGGCGTCGCCCCCCGTGACATCGCCTGTTCGCCGAGCCTAGGCCGCCGGGACCACCGCCCGCAGCCCGGACAGACGCGAGGGTATTTCGCATTGCCGTCCGGACAGTTAGCGTGCAGACGTGGCCATCGACCGTGCCGAACTTCGCGATCGTCTCGACCGGGCGACCGCCCACCTCGACCCGCCGTACGCGGTGGTCGACCTCTCCTCGTTCGACGACAACGCCGACGCGCTGGCCGGCCGGGCCGGGGGCAAGCCGCTGCGCGTGGCGAGCAAGTCGGTGCGGGTCCGCGAGCTGCTCACCCGCGCGCTCAAGCGCCCCGGCTGGCGCGGTGTGATGGCCTTCACGCTGCCCGAGGCGCTCTGGCTCGCCCGCACCGGCGTCGCCGACGACGTGCTGGTCGCGTACCCGACCGCACACCGGGGGGCGCTCGCCGAGCTGGCCGCCGACCGGGCGCTCGCCGACGCGGTCACGCTCATGGTCGACGACGCCGGGCAGCTCGACCTGATCGACCGGGTGTGCCCGCCCGGCAGTCGGCCCGCGCTGCGTGTCTGCCTCGACCTGGACGCCTCCTGGCGACCACTGCGGGGCCGGGTGCACGTCGGCGTGCGCCGCTCCCCGGTGCACAGCGCCCGGGCGGCCGGCACGCTCGCCGCCGCCGTCGCCGGCCGGCCGGGCTTCCGGCTGGTCGGCCTGATGTCGTACGAGGCACAGATCGCCGGTCTCGGGGACGCCCCGCCCGGGCAGGCGGCGCTCGGCTCGGCGATCCGGGTCGCGCAGCGCGGGTCGTACCGGGAACTGCTGGCCCGCCGCTCGGCCGCGGTCGCCGCGGTCCGCGAGCACGCCGACCTGGAGTTCGTCAACGGCGGCGGCACCGGCAGCGTGGCCGCCACCAGCGCCGACCCGGCGGTCACCGAGGTCACCGCCGGCTCCGGCCTGTACGGCCCGACGCTGTTCGACGCGTACCGCGCCTGGCGGCCCACCCCGGCGGCGTTCTTCGCCTGCGCGGTGGTCCGCCGGCCGGCGCCCGGGCTGGCCACCGTGCTCGGCGGCGGCTGGATCGCCTCCGGCCCGGCGGCGGAGAGCCGGCTGCCCCGGCCGTGGCTGCCGGAGGGGCTGAAGCTGCTCGGCGCGGAGGGCGCGGGCGAGGTGCAGACCCCGCTCGCCGGCGACGCCGCGGACGACCTCCGGGTCGGCGACCGGGTGTGGTTCCGCCACGCCAAGGCGGGCGAGGTGTGCGAGCACGTCAACGAGGTGCACCTGGTCGACGGCGACGCCGTGGTGGCGACCGTGCCCACCTACCGGGGCGAGGGCCACGCGTTCCTCTGACCGGGCAGGAACAGGTCGGGACATGACGACGGCGGGCCCCGGCGCACTCTCAGAACCCGCCGCTCGGCGTGCCGCTCAGCCCTGTGGGACGGCCTCGGTCGGGGCGTCGACCTGACGGTGCAGGTACTCCCGGATGAGTGCCTTCGCCTCGACCAGCACCCGCTCGTCGCCGTCGGCACGGCGGCGGAACGCCAGCTTGATCAGGGCGTCGGCGGCCTCCACCGCGACCTCCAGGTGGAACCGCAGGTCGGGCACGCCGGCCAGACCGAACCGCTCGGTGAGCACGCGGGCGAGCTGCTCCGCGATGACCCCGTTGTTGTCGCGCTGGTCGTCCAGCAGGTGCAGGTCGACCACGTCGCCGAAGTGCAGGGTACGGAAACCGGGCACCGTGCGGTGCATCGAGATGTACTCGTCGATCGCCGCGTCGACCCCGTCCCACCAGTGGGTCAGGTCGTCCGAGGCGAAGCGCTCGTCGAGCCGCTGGAGGTAGGACTCCATGGTCCGCAACGTCAGCGCCTGCACGATCGCCCGCTTGTCCGGAAAGAACTGGTAGACCGACCCGATCGCCACCTCGGCGCGCTCGGCGAGCAGGGTCGTGGTCAACCCCTCGTACCCCACCTCGTCGACGAGCTCGGCGCAGGCGTCCAGCATCCGCTGGACCCGCGCGACACTTCGACCCTGCACCGGTACCCGACGCAGCGGCCCGGTCGTGGCGGCTGGTGTGGACACTCGGCGCCACCCCCCTTCGACGGTTGAACATATCCGCACGTCACGAGTCTGTGACTACCGGTACAACGAGCCGACCTCGATTGCGGTATTTACCAGGCACAACGTTCCTGATATGAATTCAGTTCATATTCATGTCGAGGAGTGTTCGCCATGGCCGGTAGCCCCGCCGACTGGTCCAACTGGGCCGGCAACCAACACAGCACGGCACTGGTCACCGCGCGACCCCGGAGCGTGGCGGACGTCGCCGAGGCGGTCCGCCGGGCCGCCGCCGCCGGCACCACCATCCGGGCGGTCGGTAGCGGTCACTCCTTCACCGCCACCGCCGTCGCCGACGGACACCGGCTCGACCTCGCCGACCTGGCGACCGACGTCACCGTCGACGTGGCGCGTCGCCTGGTCACCGTACCGGCCGGGATGACGCTGCACTCGCTCAACGACCTGCTCGCCGGTCACGGGCTGGCGGTGCCCAACCTCGGCGACATCGACGCGCAGACCGTCGCCGGCGCGATCTCCACCGGCACCCACGGCACCGGCGCGACACTCGGGTGCCTCTCCACGTTCGTGGCCGGCCTGACGCTGGTCACCGGCACCGGCGAGGTGCTCCGCTGCTCCGCCGACGAGCACCCCGACGTGTTCGACGCCGCGCGGGTCGGGCTCGGCGCGGTCGGCATCCTGGTCGAGGTCACGCTGCGCTGCGTGGACGCCTTCGTGCTGCGCGCACACGAACGGCCGGCCGTGCTCGCCGAGGTGCTGGCCGACCTGCCCGGCCTCCACCAGGCGCACGACCACGCCGAGTTCTACTGGTTCCCGTACACCGACCGGGTGCAGGTCAAGACCAACGACCGGGTGCCCGCCGACGACCGGCCGCTGCCCCGCTGGCGCGGCTGGCTGGACGACGAGTTCCTCGCCAACACCGTCTTCGCCGGGGCCTGCCGCCTCGGCCGCGCGGTGCCGGCGCTCGCGCCCGGCATCAGCGCCGTCTCCGCCCGGGCGCTCACCGAACGCACCTACACCGGCCGCTCCGACCGGGTCTTCTGCACCCCGCGCCGGGTCCGGTTCGTGGAGATGGAGTACGGGCTGCCGCGCGACGCGCTGCCCACCGCGCTGGCCGAACTGCGCCGGATCGTGGACCGGCTGCCGTTCAAGGTGCTGTTCCCGGTCGAGGTGCGGTTCACCGCCGCCGACGACATCTGGCTCTCCCACTCTTACGGGCGGGACTCCGCGTACGTGGCGGTCCACCAGTACGTGGGGATGCCGTACGAGCCGTACTTCCGCGCGTTCGAGCAGGTGGCCACCGAGCTGGGCGGTCGCCCGCACTGGGGCAAGCTGCACTGGCGCGACGCGGCCTCGCTGGCCCCCGCCTACCCGAAGTTCGCCGCGTTCCAGTCCCTCCGCACCCACCTGGACCCGCAGAACCTCTTCACGAACCCCTACCTGAAGCAGGTCCTCGGCTCCTGACCGAGATCGTGGTACGCGCCCGCCCCTCCCGGGGCGGATGCGTACCACGATTACTCCTTCGAAGTTGAGGACGCCTTCTTCGGGGCGGCCTTCTTCGCCGGGGCCTTCTTCGCGGCCGTGGTCTTCTTCACCGCGGCCGTCGTCTTCTTCGCGGCGGCCGTGGTCTTCTTGGCCGCCGTGGTCTTCTTGGCGGGAGCGGCCTTCTTGGTGGCCTTCTTCTTCGGCGCCGGGCCCTTCGCCCGCTTCTCGGCGAGCATCTCCGACGCCTCTTCCAGCGTCAGCGCCTCCGGCGTCTGCGCGCGCCGCAGCGACGCGTTGGTCTCCCCGTCCGTGACGTACGGCCCGAAGCGCCCGTCCTTGATCACCAGCGGCTTCTCGGTGAGCGGGTCGACGCCCATCTCCCGCAGCGGCGGCGCGGCGGCCCGGCGCTGGCGGGTCTTCGGGGCGGCCAGCAGCGCCAGCGCCTCGTCCAGCGTGACGGTGAACATCTTGTCTTCCGAGTCCAGCGAGCGGAACTCGTCACCACGCTTGACGTACGGGCCGTAGCGGCCGTTGTTGGCGAAGACCTCCCCGCCGTCCGGGGCCACGCCCACCAGTCGGGGCAGGCTGAGCAGCCGCAGCGCCTGCTCCAGCGTGAGGTCGTCCGGCGACTGCGAACGCAGCAGCGACGACTTCCGCTCCCCGCTGGCCACGTACGGGCCGTAACGGCCGGACTTCAGCAGGATCGGCTCGCCGGTCGACGGGTCGTCGCCGAGCTTGCGCTCACCCCCGCCGCCGAGGAACAGCTCGTGCACCTTCTCCGGGGTCAGCTCATCGGGCGCCAGGCCCTCCGGGATCGGCGCCCGGTCGCCCTGGGAGCCGCCCTCCTCGCCCTCGGCCGGGGCGGCCGGCGCCTGCTGCTCGCCGGGCACCGCCCGCTGGAGGTAGGGGCCGTACCGGCCGACCCGGACGACGACCTCCCGCCCCTCGTCGTCGGTGAACAGCGGGATCGAGTTGACGCTGCGCGCGTCGATGTCGCTCAGGTTCTCGGTGACCAGCTTCTTCAGCCCACCGGCGTGCGCGATGGCCTGGTCGCCGGCGCCGTTGGCGCTGCCGAAGTAGAACGAGGTGAGGAAGTCGACCGCGGCGTGGTCGCCGCCGGCGATCTCGTCCAGCTCGTTCTCCATGCTGGCGGTGAAGTCGTAGTCGATCAGGCGCGGGTAGTGCCGCTCCATCAGCCCGATCACCGCGAACGCCAGGAACGTCGGGATCATCGCCTGGCCGCGCTTGGTGACGTAACCGCGGTCCTGGATGGTCTGCATGATCGAGGCGTACGTGGAGGGGCGGCCGATGCCCAGCTCCTCCAGCGCCTTGACCAGCGACGCCTCCGTGTAGCGCGACGGCGGCTGGGTGTGGTGGCCCTGCGCGGCCAGCTCGTCGGCGGTCAGCGGCTGGTCCTTGACCAGGGTGGGCAACCGCCGCTCGGCGTCCTCCGCCTCGGCGTTCTCGTCGTCGCTCGACTCGACGTACGCGCGCAGGAAGCCCGGGTCGGTGATGGTCTTGCCGGTGGCGCCGAAGTCGGCCTCCTCCTGCGCGGAGGAGACGGCCCGGATGCGCACCGACACGCTGGAGCCGACCGCGTCGGTCATCTGCGAGGCGATGGTGCGCCGCCAGATCAGCTCGTAGAGCTTGAACTCCTCGCCGGACAGCTCCTTGGCCACGTCGCCCGGGGTGCGGAAGTTGTCGCCCGCCGGACGGATCGCCTCGTGCGCCTCCTGCGCGTTCTTCACCTTGCCGGTGTAGCGGCGGGGCTCCGGCGGCACGCTGCGCTCGCCGTACAGCTCGACGATCTGCCGGCGGGCCGCCGCGATGGCGGTCTCCGACAGGTTCACCGAGTCGGTACGCATGTAGGTGATGTAGCCGTTCTCGTAGAGCCGCTGCGCGGTGCGCATCGTCTGCTGGGACGAGAACCGCAGCTTGCGGGCCGCCTCCTGCTGGAGCGTGGAGGTGATGAACGGCGCGTACGGGCGTCGGCGGTAGGGCTTCTCCTCGACCCGGGTGACCGTGAACGGCCGGGCCGCCAGCCGGGCGGCAAGCCCTCTGGCCCCGCCCTCGTCGAGGTGGACCACCCCGGCGCCGGGCCTGACGCGACCCGTGGTCGGCTCGAAGTCCTTGCCGGTGGCGATCCGGTCGCCGTTCAGCGCGACGAGCGTGGCGTTGAACGTGCGCGGACCCTCGCCCGGCTTCGCCACCGCGAGGGTGGCCAGGATGTCCCAGTACTCGGCGGTGCGGAACGCCATCCGCTGGCGCTCCCGCTCGACCACGATCCGGGTCGCCACGGACTGCACCCGGCCCGCCGAGAGCTTCGGCATGACCTTCTTCCACAGCACCGGGGAGACCTCGTAGCCGTAGAGCCGGTCCAGGATGCGCCGGGCCTCCTGGGCGTCGACCAGGTCGCGGTCGATCTCCCGGGGGTTGGCCACCGCGGCCTGGATGGCCGGCTTGGTGATCTCGTGGAAGACCATCCGCTTGACCGGCACCTTGGGCTTGAGCGTCTCCACCAGGTGCCAGGCGATCGCCTCGCCCTCGCGGTCCTCATCCGTGGCCAGGAAGATCTCGTCGACCTCCTTGGCCAGCTTCACCAGCTTGTTGATCTGCTGGCGGCGGTCGGCCGAGACCACGTAGAGCGCGTGGAAGCCGTTGTCGACGTCGACGCCGAGCCGCGCCCACGGCTCGCCCTTGTACTTCGCCGGCACGTCGGCGGCGTTGCGGGGCAGGTCCCGGACGTGGCCGAAGCTGGCCTCCACGACGTACCCCGGGCCGAGGTAGCCCGAGATCGTCTTGGCCTTCGCCGGTGACTCGACGATGACCAGACGGGTGGTTCCAGCGTTGCTCGGCACGTCTCTCCCCGACCTCACTCCTACGCCACGCCCGCTCCGGGCCGTGTTGCACCACCCGGACCGCGGTCGGCCCGGACGTCCAACGTAACGCGCCGTCCGCGCCCCGGGTTTCGTGGGCGGCGAACGGGCCGCCTCCCCGGCGGTCGCCGGCCGCACCCTGCCGGACGGCGCCACCGTACACCGTGGGTAGGGCGCCGGGCGGGTCACTGTGACGATCACACACCCCCCGGCGGAGGCGGCTCCAGTCGAATTCCTGCGCAAACCGCCGCCGGGACGGTCGGCGATCGGACAGCCGGCGGGGTTGCGCCGACGGGTCAGCCGTGCGGGCCCGGCCAGTCGGCGGCCGGCGCGGCCGGCGGCCGTTCCCCCACCAACTCCGCCAGCCGGGTCACCCGCCGCCCACCGATCCGGTACGCGGGGCCGCCCTCACCCGGCTCCACGAACGCGGCCGGCAGGCCCACCGCGGCCAGCGCGGCGCGCACCGCCTTCCAGCACTGCTCGTCGGCCGGGCCGAGCCCGAGGCGGAACCCGGCCGGTTCGGCGGCCCCGGCCGCGGCGGCCCAGAGCCGTAACCGCCGCCCGTCGAGGTGGAACCGGGCCGGCGGTCGCTTCGCCGCGCCGTGCAGCCAGCCCCGGGCGAGCGGCGTCAGCGTGCTCGCGTACGCGGTGCGCACCCGGTACCGGCCGTCCCCGGTCGGCTCCCAGCCCGCCGGCACGCCCCGGGCACCCAGCTCGGCCACCAGCACGTGCACCCGCCAGGCCGCGTCCACCACCACGGAGAGCCGGGCCGTGCCGCCCATCCGCACCACCTCACCCGGCCCGGCGAGCAGGCCGGCGAGGTCCGCCAGCGCGGGATCGGCCGCCTCGGTGGAGAACAGCGAGGGCTGGCGGGCCGGGTTCGGATTCGGGGAGGGTGGCGTCAGCGACACTCCGGGACCTCGTCGAAGGCCTCTTTGAGTTCGGGTGAGTTGAGTTTGCTGGTGTCCAGCGCGCTCGCGTCGTACTCCTGGTTCAGCGTGTCCACGGCGGCGCGCACGCCGTCGTAGAACGGGCCGGCCTGGGCGGTGTCGAGCCGGTCGATGGTGGTCCGCGCCCGCCCGTACGCGTCCCGCATCTTGCTCAGCGAGCCACGGAACCCGGCGGAGACCTCGGGGCCGTGGTCGACCTCCGGCACGCCCGCCTCCTCGACCTTGCGTCGGGCCGTCTCGCTGGCCTGCTCCGCCCCGGCGAACAACCGCACCAGGTTCTCCTTGGCCTGCGGCGGGGTGGTCTGCGCGGTCATCTGCTGCCGGGTGCTGCTGGTCAGCTTGGAGATCTCCGCGCGCCACGGGGTGAGCGCCTGGCACACCGACGCGGCCCAGGCCCGTGGGCTGGGCCCGCCGCAGCCGGCGGCGACGAGGACCAGCGTGGCCAGGACCACCGTGAGCTTTCCGGCGGTTGCCGCCCGGCGCGTACGCATGCGATGCAGCGTACGACCTCCGGGGGGAACCGCCACCGGTCAGGTTTCGTGCACGGGATGGTTCCCGGCCGACCGGGGCCGGCCGGGAACCGTCCCGTCGGTCAGGCGCCCACCGTCTCCGTGCGCTGGCCCGGGGTGCCCGCACCGTGGTCCGAGCTGTCCATGGCCACGCCCTTGCGCTTGCTGAACACCACCGCCGCCGCGATGATCAGCGCGGCCACCACGGCGATCGTGATCCGCAGCGCGGGGTTCTTGTCGTCGCCCACGCTCCAGGCCACCACGGCCGGCGCGATCAGCAGCGAGACCAGGTTCATCACCTTGATCAGCGGGTTGATCGCCGGGCCGGCGGTGTCCTTGAACGGGTCGCCGACCGTGTCGCCGATGACCGTGGCGGCGTGTGCCTCGGAGCCCTTGCCGCCGTACGCGCCGTCCTCGACCAGCTTCTTGGCGTTGTCCCAGGCGCCACCGGAGTTGGACAGGAAGACCGCCATCAGCGTGCCCGCGCCGATCGCGCCGGCCAGGTAGGAGGCGAGCGCGCCCGGGCCGAGGCCGAAGCCGACCGCGATCGGGGCCAGGATGGCCAGCAGGCCGGGGGTCAGCAGCTCGCGCTGCGCGTCCCGGGTGCAGATGTCCACGACCTTGCCGTACTCGGGACGCTGGGTGCGGTCCATGATGCCGGGCAGCTCGCGGAACTGCCGGCGGACCTCCATCACCACGGCGCCGGCCGAGCGGGAGACCGCGTTGATGGCCAGGCCGGAGAAGAGGAAGACGACGGCCGCGCCGATGATCAGGCCGACCAGGTTGCGCGGGTTGGCCACGTTCAGCGCGTTGAGGATCTCGGTGCCGACGTCGCCCACACCCGCGTCGGAGTACGAGGTCCGCAGCGTGTCGGTGTACGAGCCGAACAGCGCGGTCGCGGCCAGCACCGCGGTGGCGATCGCGATGCCCTTGGTGATCGCCTTGGTGGTGTTGCCGACCGCGTCCAGCTCGGTGAGCGTGCGCGCGCCGTGCTCGTCGATGTCACCGGACATCTCGGCCACGCCCTGCGCGTTGTCCGAGATCGGGCCGAACGTGTCCATCGCGACGATGACGCCGACGGTGGTGAGCAGGCCGGTGCCGGCCAGCGCGACCGCGAACAGCGACAGCGTGATCGAGCTGCCGCCGAGCAGGAACGCGCCGAAGACGCCGGCGCCGATCAGCAGCGCCGAGTAGACCGCCGACTCCAGGCCGATGCTGATGCCGGCCAGGATGACGGTGGCGGCGCCGGTCTGCGAGCTCTTGCCGATGTCCTGCACCGGGCGGCGGTTGGTCTCGGTGAAGTAGCCGGTCAGCGCCTGGATCGCGGCGGCCAGCACGATGCCGATCACGACCGCGCCGATGGCCACCAGCCGCGGGTTGCGGTCGACGTCGGTCAGCCCGCCCTCCAGCTCGCCGAACGTGGCCGGCAGGTACGCGAACGCGGCGATCGCCACCAGCACCGCGGCGATCACCGCGGAGAGGTAGAAGGCCCGGTTGATCGCGGTCAGGCCGTTGCGGTCGCTGGCGCGCAGCCGGGTGATGAACACGCCGACGATGGCGACCAGCACGCCGATGGTGGAGATGATCAGCGGGAAGACCAGGCCGTCCTCGCCGAACGCGGCCCGGCCCAGGATCAGCGCGGCGACCAGCGTGACCGCGTACGACTCGAACAGGTCGGCGGCCATGCCGGCGCAGTCACCGACGTTGTCGCCCACGTTGTCGGCGATGGTGGCGGCGTTGCGCGGGTCGTCCTCCGGGATGCCCTGCTCGACCTTGCCGACCAGGTCGGCGCCGACGTCCGCGGCCTTGGTGAAGATGCCGCCGCCGACCCGCATGAACATGGCCAGCAGCGCGGCGCCGAAGCCGAAGCCCTCCAGCACGGTCGGCGCGTCGCCCCGGAACAGGATGACGACGAGCGCCGCACCGAACAGGCCGAGGCCGACGGTGAGGAAGCCGACCACGCCGCCGGTGCGGAAGGCGATCTTCATGGCGCCCTCGCGGCCACCTTCGCGCTCCCGCGCGGCGGCGGCGACCCGCAGGTTGGCGCGGGTGGCCAGCCACATGCCGGCGCCGCCGATGAACGCGCTGAACAGCGCACCCACCACGAAGAACGCCGACCGGCCGATCTTCACCAGCGTCTGGTTCCCGTCGGTGTCGTGCACCGGCAGCAGGAACAGCAGCACGACGGCGATCACCACGAAGATCGCCAGGGTGCGGAACTGCCGCAGCAGGTACGCGGACGCGCCCTCCTGCACCGCCCCGGAGATCTCCTGCATGTTGGTGGTTCCCGTACCGGCTGCCAGTACCGCCTTGGTCAAGGCGGCGGCGAAGACGAGCGCCACCAGCGCGATGACCGCGGCGATGACGACGTACGTCACGTTGGCTCCGGTAAGGGACAGTGCGCCGCCGTCGGCGGCCAAGGTCCCGGACATCTGTGTCCTCCTGTACCGAACACTCGCGTCGGCTCGTGGAGACGCACGGGCCGACGCCTGGATGCGAACTCGCCAGCGCGCGCCATCCACCCGTTCCCGCTGGCTGCGGGGAGCGATCACTTGCTGACAACCCGGGTACTGTAGCCCTCCGGCGTGGTGAGGGTCACAGCGAGGGGGCACCGTGTCTCGATGATCTTCGTAACTGTGTTATGCGAGGAAATCTGATATATAGGCCGGTCAACACGACGAGGCCGCGCTCCCCGTGCGGGGAACGCGGCCTGCGGAACGATCGGATCAGCCGCGGCCGGTCGGCCAGGCCATCCGGACCTCGGTGCCGACACCCTCGTCGACCGGGCGGACCTGGAGGTCCTCCACGAAACCGGCGAGCAGGGCGAACCCCACGCCGGTGGTCAGCGCGTCCTCGCTGAGCGACTCCTTCGCCAGCTCGTCCGGGCCGAGCGCGGCCAACCCGAGACCCGCCTCGATCGGGGCCCGGTCCACCACCCGCACCGTGTACGGCCCGCCGTCGGACATCTCCACGTAGACCAGCTCCGCCAGCCCGTACTGCCGGTGCAGCGCGACCGCCCGGGTGCACGCCTCACCGATGGCCAGCCGCACCTCGTCGAGCAGGTCCTCGCGGACCCCGGCCCGCCGCGCCACCGCGACCCCGACCAGGCGGGCGGTGCGCACGTGCACCGGCGCCGGTGAGAAGGAGAGCTTGACGGTGGCCATCACGCGCCGGTGGTGTCGGCGGCGATGGCCGCGTCGACCGTCGGGTGCAGCGGGAAGACCTGATCCAGGGCGGTGATGCGGAAGATCTTGAGCAGCGGCTCCTTGTCGCAGACCAGCGCGAACGAGCCGCTGGCCGACCGGAGCCGCTTGAGCGCGCCGACCAACACGCCGAGGCCGGTCGAGTCGAGGAAGTCCACCCGACCCAGGTCCACCACCACGTGGCGGGCCCCTCCGTCGATCAGCTCGATGAGCCGTTCCCGCAGGCGGGGTGCGGTGTAGACATCCACCTCACCGCCGACCTCGAGCACCGTGTGCTCCCCCACGGTGCGGGTCGCCAGCGACAGCTCCATCGGCCCCTCCTCGGTAAACTCTCCTGGGCATCTAACCATCCCCCCGTGCGACCGCTTCGGGTCACCGGCCCGGCCCTCCCCATACCCCGACCCGGCGGTTCCCAATTCCGAACACCAGTGCGAGAGTGCAGGACGTGACCGACGACAGCCCCGGCCCGAGGCGTACGCCGGACGAGCTGCTGCGCCGGCTGCGGCTGCGCCACGCCACCGACCCGGTCACCCACGTCGAGCGGGTGCCGGCCCGCGTCGGCGAGCCGGCGCCGTGGCCCGACTGGGCGCCCGCGGAGCTGCGGGCGGCGTTCGCGCGACGCGGCGTGGTCGCGCCGTGGCGGCACCAGGCCGAGGCCGCCGAGCTGGCGTACGCGGGGCAGCACGTCGTCGTCGCCACCGGCACGGCGTCCGGCAAGTCGCTGGCCTACCAGCTTCCCGCGCTGAGCACGCTGCTCGCCGACCCACGCGCCACGGTGCTCTACCTGGCCCCGACCAAGGCGCTCGCCGCCGACCAGCTCCGCGCCGTCGCCGGCCTGGACCTCGACGGGGTACGCCCGGCCACCTACGACGGCGACACCCCGCGCACCGAACGGGAGTGGATCCGTCGGCACGCCCGGTTCGTGCTCACCAACCCGGACATGCTGCACCACGGCATCCTGCCCGGGCACGCCCACTGGTCCGGCTTCCTGCGCCGGCTCGCGTACGTCGTCATCGACGAGTGCCACACCTACCGGGGCGTCTTCGGCTCACACGTCGCGCACGTGCTGCGGCGGTTGCGTCGACAGTGCGCCCGCTTCGGGCGTACGCCCGTCTTCCTGCTGGCCTCGGCCACGTCGGGCGACCCGGCGACGGCGGCCGGGCGGCTCACCGGCCTGCCCGTCACCGCCGTCACCGAGGACACGTCGCCGCGCGGCGGGGTGACGTTCGCGCTCTGGGAACCGCCGCTGCTGCCGCCCACGGATTCGTCTGTTGACGCTGATCTCGTCCAGGTCCGGCGCTCCGCGCTGCGGGAGACCGCCGACCTGCTCGCCGACAGCGTGGTCGAGGGCGTCCGCACGCTCGCGTTCGTCAGGTCCCGCAAGGGCGCCGAGGTGGTCGCCGCGAACGCGCGGCGGTCGCTCGACGAGGCGGTGCCGGGGCTGGGCGACCGGGTCGCCGCCTACCGGGCCGGCTACCTGCGCGAGGAGCGTCGCGAGCTGGAACGGGCGCTGCTGCACGGCGACCTGCTCGGGCTCGCCTCCACCAACGCGCTCGAACTCGGCGTCGACCTGGTCGGGCTGGACGCGGTGCTGATCTGCGGCTGGCCCGGCACCCGCGCCTCGCTCTGGCAGCAGGCCGGCCGGGCCGGGCGTTCCGGCGACGAGGCGCTCGCGGTGCTGGTGGCCCGCGACGACCCGCTCGACACCTATCTCGTGCACCACCCGGAGGCGCTGTTCGGGCGTCCCGTCGAGGCCACCGTGCTCGACCCGGCCAACCCGTACGTGCTCGCGCCGCAACTCGCCTGCGCCGCGCACGAGGCCCCGCTCACCGCCGCCGACCTGGACCTGTTCGGCGACGGCGCGAAGGAGGCGGTGGACTCGCTGGTCGAGGCGGGCGCGCTGCGGCAGCGGCCCACCGGCTGGTACTGGCGGCACCGGGAACGCCCCGAGGTGGACCTGCGCGGCGAGGGCGGCGCCCCGGTCTGCGTGGTCGAGGAGTCCACCGGGCGGCTGCTCGGCACCGTCGACGGCGGCTCCGCGCACTTCCTGCTCCACACCGGCGCGGTCTACCTGCACCAGGGCGTCTCGTACGTGGTCGACGCGCTCGACCTGGCCGACGGCTGCGCGCTGGTGCACGCCGAGGAGCCGGACTGGTCCACCCACGCCCGCGACGTCACCTCGCTGTCCGTGGTGTCCGTCCGCTCGTACGTCGACGCCGGCCCGGTCGGGCTGTTCCTCGGCGAGGTGGACGTGACCAGCCAGGTGGTGTCGTACCAGCGCCGGCGCATCGCCACCGGCGAGGTGATCGACACCCGCCCGCTGGACCTGCCCGCGCGCGAGCTGCGTACGGTCGCGGTCTGGTTCACGCTCTCGCCGGAGTCGCTGGCTCGTGCCGGCGTCGAGGCCGCCGACGTGCCGGGCGCGCTGCACGCCGCCGAACACGCCGCGATCGGCCTGCTGCCGCTGATGGCGACGTGTGACCGCTGGGACATCGGCGGGTTGTCGACCGCCCTGCACCCGGACACCGAAGCCCCGACCGTGTTCGTCTACGACGGTCACCCCGGCGGGGCGGGCTTCGCCGAGCGCGCTTACCGGACGGCCGCCGCCTGGCTGCGCGCCACCCGCGACGCGATCGTCGAGTGCGGGTGCGAGACCGGGTGCCCGTCCTGCGTCCAGTCCCCGAAGTGCGGAAACGGCAACAACCCGCTGGCCAAGCCGGAAGCCGTCAAGGTCCTCGACGTGGTGCTCACCAACCTCGCCGCCGCGTCGAGCAGCACGACGCCCGTCGACGCGACGGACGGCAGCACGACGCCCGTCGACGCGACGGACGGCAGCACGGCGGCCGTCAGCGCGGCGGACGGCAGCGCGACGGGCGTCCATGCGGTGGGCGTCGATGCGGCGGCGGGCGGTGGCTTGCCGGGTGACGTCGCGGCGGATGACGGGTCGGGGCCAGGGGCGGAGCGCGACGGGGTGCTGCCACGGCAGGACGACCGGGCAGCCCGGCGATCGGCGACCGACCGCATCACGACGGACTGACCTCGCCAGATCACTCGTCACCACCTCGGCCCACCGAGGCGGTGACGCCAGCGAGCGAGGACTGTTCCCGTCACCGACGCGCCGCCCGATGCTCACCCGGCGCAGGCCCCACCGTCCCCATCGATCTTGCAGTTTCGGCCCCCACCTCGCCCTCTTTGCCCGGTACGCCTGGGCGCAAGGTGCAAGATCGACGGGGCGGGTCAGCGGGAGGAGTGAGTCTGGTGGGTGGGACGGGGCATGAGGACGGGCGTTGCGGGGCATTGATGTATGGGAGCGCTTCCATGCATCATTCCGGTAGCGCAGACGCGACCCGAGACCCGTCCCGCCGGAGGTGCCGCCGTGGCCGACACGATCGCCGAGACCGTCGAGCTGCTCTACACCATCGACCAGGAAAGCCTCACCCCGGACCAGCAGATAGCGCTGGGTACCGCGCTGGCGAACCTGGCCCAGGCGGAGCGGCTGGACCAGATCAACGAACGCCTGCGCGGTATCCACCAGGTGCTCAACACGTGGGCGATGAAGGCCACGGTCGACGGCGGACGCTGACCGCCCGTCGCGGCACGAACCGCTGTGCGGTGAGCGCGGTCGGACCGGGGGGCGTCTCGCCAGCTCACCGGGAGGACGGTGTCGGACGATGACCGGCACCGTCACTTCGGTGCGCGGGAGTCGATCAAGGTCACCGGCAGGGCGGACCAGCGGTGCGCGCTGGTGGCGGCGCTGTGCGACACTCCGGCGACCCCTCGAAGGAGATCAGATGTCGCTCGACAGCCTGCAGGCCCAACACCGGTTCATCGTCCGCCAGCGGATCCGGATGATGGTCAACCAGTACGAGGTGCACGCCGTGGCACCGGACGGCTCCGAGGGCGGGCTGCTCGCGTTCGCGCAGCAGAAGCGGCTCGCCTTCAAGGAGCAGGTCACCATCTACACCGACGACACCAAGCAGTACCCCCTGCTCGGGTTCAAGGCCCGCCAACGGCTCGACCTCGGCGCCACCTACGACGTGACCGACCACGCCGGCACCCCGATCGGCCTGTTCCGCAAGGACTTCGCCCAGTCGCTGCTGCGTTCGACCTGGCACGTCGAGCAGCCCGGTCTGCCGCCCGCGACGGGACAGGAGCGCAGCCTGCCGGTGGCGCTGCTGCGCCGCTTCGTCGACTCGCTCTCCTGGCTGCCCTACCACTTCGACTTCCTGGCCGGCGGCCAGCCGGTGTTCTCGGTCGACAAGAAGTGGGGCCTGCGCGACCGGTACGTCGTCGACATCCAGCACCCGCACATCGATCGCCGCCTGGTCATCGCCATGGCGGTGGGCCTGGACGCGCTCCAGTCCCGCTGACGCCGACGTCGACCGGTGCGGCCCGTCGCGGCGGGCTCCACCGGTCGACCGCTGGCTAGGTTCATCGGCCGACTGCCGAGTCTCCAGTCGGCAATGATGATCATGGCGTGGCGGCGAGTTCGCGCGCCGGGCCGGCCCGGGACGTGGCGGTGGCGACGCGGGTCAACCCGGGTAGCGGCGTGACCCGCACGTGCGCCGTGACGATCAGGTCGAGGCCGTCGACCCGGCACCCGGTCATCCGGCCGGCGTTGGCGGACACCAGCGCGTCGGCCGACCCGCAGGCAGCGTCCGCCCCGTCGAGCACCCGGCTCGCGCCCGCGAGCGCGCCGAAGTCGGCCGCCACCCGGGCCTGGTGGCGGGCGCAACGGGCGGCCCCGAGCCCGGCGCCGAACAACCCGACGAGCACGAACACCAGGCCGATGGCGAGCAGGCACACGGTCGCCCCACCCCGCTCGGACGCCGACCAGCCGGTGGGTTGTCCGCGTGCGTGCGGTCCATCAAAGCTCGACCCGTCGGGGCTCGGCCCGGCAAGGTTCGGCCTGTCAGGGCTCGGCCTGTCAGGGCTCGACCCGGCAGGGTGCGGCCTGTCAGGGCTCGGCCCGGCGAGGTCCGGCCCGGCGAGGCGCAGCCCGGCAGGGGCCGATCCGGCAAGGTGAATCCCGGCCGGGTCCGACAGCTCATCCGGGTGCGGCTCCCGATCGGCCGAACTGACGGTCGGTGACAAGGTCTCCAGCTTCCCCAGCTTCCCCAGCCGCCCCGGCGTTCCCGGCCTCGCCGGCGTTCCCGGCCTCGCCGGCATTTCCGGCCTCGCCGGTGTTTGCGGCGTCACGGCGTCGGCCCGGGAGCGCCGGGTTCCACGGCGGCCACCGCGACGCCGGAGACGGTCGACCGGGGCAGCCTCGTGCCGAACGTCCGCACGGGTGCCCGGACGGTCGCGGTCACCCGGTCACCGGTCACGGTCAGCGTCACCTCCGCGCCCGCCGGGGCGTACCGGGTGGCGGCGGGTGGGCCCGGCTCGCCCCGTGCGGCGGCGAGTGCCGCTTCCCGGGCCGCGTCGACGCAGCCGGCACGCGTGGTCACCGCGTCGACCGCGGTGAGGCCGGCGACGAGCAGGAACATCAACGCCGGCAGGCCGACCGCCAGCTCGGCGGTGAACGAGCCCCGTTCCCGGGCGTCCCAGGGGCGACGGCGGGCAGCGCCGCACCGGACGCCGTACGGCGCCCCGCCACTTGCCACCGGGGCGGCCGGAACGTGGGCGCACCGGCCACGGTGTCGACCGGCCCACCGGCGCCCGGTCACTTCAAGGCCCGGTCGATGACAGCGGTCAGCGCGGACTGCACGTTCCCGGAGGTGAGCACCTTCAGCAGGATGCCGGCGAAGGCGACCGCGGCGAGGGTGCCCACGGCGTACTCCGCGGTGTTCATGCCGGCGTCACCCCGCAGTCGGGTAAGGAGCTTGCGCATGTCGTACGTCCCTTCTCGATGGTTTACAGCACGTCGCCGAGGACGGCGACGATCACCGGCACCAGACCGGCGAGAATGAAGGCGGGCAGGAAGCACAACCCGAGCGGCAACACGATGAGCACGCCCGCGCGTCGGGCCGCCGCCTCGGCCGCGGTCGAGCGCTCCGCCCGCAGGTCGTCCGCGAGTCGGGTGAGCGCGCCGGCCAGCGCGGCGCCACTGTTCGACGAGCGGACCGCGGCGGTCACCAGGCTCTCCGCCCCGGCGACCGGGCGCAGGTGCGCCCACGCCTCGGTCGCCGTACCGCCCAGGCCCAGCGTGCGGCCCACCCGGCCGAGCCGGTCCGCGAGTGGCCCGCCGAGCGCCTCGGCGACCGCGAGCGCCGAGCGGTCGACAGGTGCGCCGGCCCGGAGCGCCGCGGCCAGCAGATCGGCGGCGAGCGGCAGGTCCGCGGTTTCGCGCAGGCGACGCTCCCGTACGGCGCGGGGCTCGATCCGGCGTAGCAGACGGTCGGCGGTCACACCGGCCAGCAGACCGGTGAGCAGGCCGGGCCAGCCGCCGGCGACCACCGCCACGGCCACGGCGGTCAGGCCGGCACCCAGCCGGATCCGGTCCGGCCACCAGCTCGGGCGGCCTTGCGAAGGGATCGGCGCGAGCCGGCGCAGCCGCCGGACCGGCCGGGCGGTGGCCCCGGTGACGAGTACGAGGGAAGCGGCTCCGCCGAGGCAGACGGCGGCGACCACCTGGCGGGACATCAGGCCGCCCGCCCTGGCCCGGCGCCGAGCCGTTCCGCCCAGAGCAGCCCGCCCACCTGCAGGGCCACGGCCGCCACGGCGCTGCCACCGCCGACCGGCGTGTGCAGGAGCACGGCCACCGGGTCGACGCCGATGGCGTAGCCGAGACCGATCCCGCCGAGTGGCAGGGCGGCGAGCAGCCACGCCGTCGCCCGCGCGCCGGCGGCCTGGGCGGCGGCAGCGGCGAGCCCTCGATCGGCCGCGCGGGCGTCGGCTTCGATCCGTTCGAGCAGGTCGGCCAGCGGCGCTCCGGTCCGGTCGGCAAGTCGCACCGCGGCCCGGGTCAGCCGCGCGATCCGCCCCGCACCAGTGTCGAGCAGGTGGCCGGTGGGCAGACCGGCCCGCAGATCGGCGGCGACGGCACCGAGCCGGTCGAGATCACGACGGTGCTCCGCCCGGGCCGCCTGCCGGGTGCGCCTGCGTACCGCCGCCCGGGCCGCGAGCGTGCCGTATACGGCAAGTGCCAGCGCGGCCACCGGACCACCGAGGAACGCCCCCACCCCGCCACCGAGCAGCGCCGCCGCCGGCGGGAACCGCCGGACGGAGACGGCCCGGAACGCGGCCAGACCCGCCGACGTCGAGGCGGGCCGCCGGTCAGGGGCCGGCCGCGTCGGGAACGCAGCCCGACCGCCCGACGTCGAGGCGGGCCGCCGGTCAGGGGTGGGCCGGCTGCCGGGACCGGGTCCCGGGTCGAGGACCGCCCGCTGTCGGGTCCGGCCGGCGCGTACCGGCCAGCCGACCGTCACCGCGGCACCGACCAGCAGCACGACCACCAGCCCGAGCTGACCGGTCACGAGCTGGCCGGTCACGAGGGGCCTGCCGCGTCGGGCCAGACCGCACAGAGGATCGGCGGCACGGGCACGCCCCGCTCGCGCAGCAGGTTGCCGAGCGGCCGGGCGGCCAGGCCGAGACCACGGCCCCGGATCCAGGCCGGAACCACTGTCACCACCCGTTCGGGGCCACCCGGGAGGAGCAGGCCGATCGAGTCGAGCACCCGCCCCTCGCCGGTCCGGCGTACCTGGAGGACGACCTGCAGGGCGGCGGCGACCTGGGCGTGCAACGCGATCCGCGGCAGCCCGCCGAGCATCCCGAGCGCCTCCAGTCGGGCGGGCACATCCGTCGGGGCGTTGGCGTGCAGCGTCCCCGCCCCGCCGCCGTGGCCGGTGTTCAACGCGGCCAGCAGGTCGACCACCTCGGCGCCCCGGCACTCGCCCACCACGAGCCGGTCCGGTCGCATCCGGAGCGCCTGCCGGACCAGGTCGCTGAGGCCGACCGCCCCGACGCCCTCGACGTTCGCGGTGCGCGCCTGCAACCCGATCACGTGCGGGTGCACCGGGCGCAGTTCGGCGGCGTCCTCCACCAGCACGATCCGCTCGGTGCCGGGCACCAGCCCGAGCAACGTGTTGAGCAGCGTGGTCTTGCCGGAGCCGGTGCCGCCGGTGACCAGGTACGCGAGCCGGGCGGCCACCACCGCGTCGAGCAGCGGGGCGACCGGACGGGGCACGGTGCCGTGGTCGACCAGTTCCGCCAGCGTGAACGGCCGTTGCCGGAAGGTGCGCAGCGACAGGTAGGGGCCGTCGGTCGCCACCGGTGGCAGCACGGCGTGCAGCCGGGTGCCGTCCGGCAGTCGCGCGTCGGCGTAGGGCGACGCGTCGTCCAGCCGGCGACCGGCCGCCGCGGTCAATCGCTGCGCCAACCGGCGTACGTCGTCGACCGTGCCGAGCGGCACGGCCACCTGGTGCAGGCCCCGCCCCCGGTCGACCCAGACCCGGACGCCGTTCACCAGCACGTCGGTGACCTGTGGGTCGGCGAGGAGCGGCGCGAGCGGGCCGGCGCCGACGAGGTCGTCGTGCACCCGGTCGGCGATCCGCAGCAGAGTGGTGTCGCCGAGCACGCCGGCGCCCGGCTCGGCGCGTACCGCGGAGACCACCGCGGCGGAGGTGACCGGGGTGGCGTCGGCGGCGAAGCGGTGCCGGACCCGGGCGGCCAGCTCTCCCGGATCGGCCGGGCCGGTCACGCCGCGCCCGCCGCGGACCGACCGGTCAGCTCGTCGACGAGCCGCTGGCACAGCACGGCGAGCGGGCCCTTGCCGGTGGCGCCAGGGGCCTCGCCGCGCTCCAGCCCTCGGCACAGGCCGGGCTCGGGCCGGAGCGTCCCGGCGAGCGGCAGGCCGAGGGCGCGGGCCACCTCGGCCGCCCGGAGCCGGCCTGGCGCCGGGCCGCGCACGATCACCGAGAGGTCGGCGCACTGCGGTGCCACCACGGCGGCCACCCGGGCCGCGGCGGCGGTGGCACGCAGCTCGGCGGGCACCACGAGGAACGCGCGGTCGGCCGCCTGGAGGGCGATCACCGCCGCGTCGTCGAGATGCCGGGGCAGGTCGAGCACGACCAGGT
Organism: Micromonospora sp. AKA38; assembly: GCF_027925725.1. Taxonomy (NCBI): domain Bacteria; kingdom Bacillati; phylum Actinomycetota; class Actinomycetes; order Micromonosporales; family Micromonosporaceae; genus Micromonospora; species Micromonospora sp. AKA38. The sequence goes on from NZ_BNEI01000007.1 coordinate 471,543, forward strand.
CCCGCCCGCGCCGGCCGGCGTCGACAGTGGCGGCCATCGCCTCGGCCGGCAGGTGCCGCAGGTCCCCCCGGTCCCACGAGAGCACGACCAGATCGCCACGGCTGGGCAGCGCGCGGACCAGTGACGGTGGATCCACCCGGCCGTCGGCGCCGGCCAGCTCGGGCCAGCGCAACCCGTCGAGTTGCTCCCACCCGAGCACCAGGTCGAGGCCGCCGCCCAACGGGTCGGCGTCGACCAAGAGCGTGCGCAGCCGGGACCGGGCCGCACTGACCGCGAGCCCGCCGGCGAGCACGCTGGCTCCCGCGCCGCCACGCCCGCCGAGCACCGCCACGACCCGGCCCGGGCCCGCGCCGACCGGCCCGGTCACGCACTCGGCGAACCGGTCGACCAGCCAGGGTTCCGCCGCGGGCAGCGCCGCGACATGCTCGGCGCCGATCAGCTCGGCCAACTCCGTACCCGGATCGAGCTGGCCGGAGCGCCCGACCAGCACCGTGCGCGGACGCCGCGGCAGGCGGGCCCGCAGGCAGGCCGCGGCCTGGTCGGCGCCGACCAGCACCAGCGGCGCGGGCGCCCAGCGGGCGCGGGCGGCTGCCGGGTCGGCCGCCAGCTCGACCTCGGTGCCGCTGGCCGCGGCCAGGCGCAACAGCTCGTCGAGCAGGTCACCGTCGGCCGTGACGAGCAGCGGCAGTCGACGGTACGGCGGAAGCGGGGTGCGGGGCGCCATGGCGGCCTCCAACGGTCGGACTCGGACGTGCCGTGGTGGAGCGTCCCCATCCGGCCGACCGTGCGGGTGCCGCAACCGCTCGCCTGTGGACAACGAAGGGGCTTGTGGACAGACCTCGCCGAACGAGTCGATCTGCTATGCGTCGGCGCGGCCGGATCGGCGGGGAACGTTGCCCGGACGACTGGTCCGGCCCAGCTCACCGGCCGGAACCGGCGGCCCCGCCAGCCATTGACTGGGAACGCTGCCCGTCCCGCATAATCGGAGCCCCCTGCCGTGGAACGGACGGCACCGCTCGCGGAATCGAGGCCATGACCGATTCACCGCACGGCACCGGAACCCCGTCCGGCCGACGCCACCCCCGGCCAGCCCTGCCAAGCGGCGGCGAGGTCTGGCTCCGCGACCCGTCCCCGGCCACGCTCGCCTCGGTGGCGATCGGGGTCATGGTGGTGGTGCTGGTCGGCACGCTCAGCTACTTCGCCATGCCGCGCCGCCCCGACCTGCCGCCGCCCGGCGGCGCTGAGGCGATCCTGGCCTCGCCCGGCACGCCGGCCGCGGACCTGGCGACCGAGTCGTACTCCCCGGCGCCCGTGTCGCTCTCCACCCGCGCCGCGCTGCCGACCCGCGCGCCGGCCCCGCCCCGCCGCACCACTGCGGCCGCCCGACCACCGGCGCCGAAGCCGTCGGCCAGCCGGACGAAGCCGCCGGTGTCCCGACCCGGCGAACTCACCCCGCTGCCGGCGTCCCGGGAGTCGACGCTGCGCTCCAGCGGGGGCGGGCCGGAGACCTTCGTCGACTTCGTCAACGCCCGGACCGCGCCCGTGGTCGTCAACTGGCTGAACTACGACGGCCGACGCCAGCGGTACGCGGTGCTCCAGGCGGGGCAGTCCTACCGGCAGCAGACGTACGTGGGCCACCCGTGGGTGGTGACCGACGAGCAGGGCCGAGGGCTCGCCTGCTTCGAGCCCGCCCGGCAGACGCTGCGCGCCGTGATCCGCTGACTGTCCCTTTCGGACGCTTTGCCCTCGCGGTGTAACGACATCACCACGCTGTGCGGTAATTGATCGACAGCAACTATTGGGCGGTACGACCGCCCAGCTGTCTCACCGAGAGGAGCGGGGATGCACAAGACCTGGCGGAGGGCGGCCCTGGCGGCCAGCCTGTCGATCACGGGGGCGCTGGGCGGGCTGGTCGCTGCCGCGCCGGCACAGGCACAGCCGGTGGCGTCCGGTTCGGTCACCTTCAGCGGTGACCAGGGCGACTACATCACCGGCGGCGGGTCGTACGCCTATTCGGTCGCCGGCGGCGACCAGCTCACCACCTCCGCGTCGACCGACGCCAGCCACGTGTCGGTCAACGTCAACGGCTACGGCGGCGACTGGTGGTACCTGGACTTCGACGCCCCGGGCAGCCAGCCGCTGACCCCGGGCACCTACGAAAACGCGACCCGTTACCCGTTCAACGGCGCAGGCCCCGGCCTGAGCCTGGACGGGAACGGCCGCGGCTGCAACGAGCTGACCGGCACGTTCACCGTGCTCAACGCCGTCTTCGGACCGAACGGCTACGTCCAGACGTTCGACGCCACCTTCGAGCAGCACTGCGAGGGCGGCACCACGGCGGCCCGCGGCGAGGTGCACATCGCCAACCCGCCGGCCCCGGCGCCGCTGGACCTCGCGCTCGCCGTGGCCACCCAGGGCACGGCCAGCACGGTGAGCGGCAAGGCGGTCGTGCACGGCACGGTCACCTGCAACCAGCCGACCTCCGTGGCGCTCTACGGCACGGTCACCGAGATCGTCAAGAAGACCATCGTCCGGGGTGACTTCACCACCCGCGTGGACTGTGTCCCGGGCACCCCGGCGGCCTGGGCCGCCACCGCCACGCCGACCGGCACCGTGCCGTTCGTCAAGGGTGACGTGGAGGTCAGCACCAGGGCACAGGGGTACGACAGCGAGTACAACCAGTACGTCGAGGTCAACGACACCGCGGTCGTCAACCTGATCAAGGGCTGATCCGCCGATCGGAGCGGCCGGCCCGGCGAAGGGTCGGCCGCTCCGCCACGCCGGCACCCGGAGACGACCGAGCCGAAAAAGGCGCTCCCACCTCAGCGGGAGCGCTCCACACAAAGGGACGACCCCCGTCGGGGGGAAAGTGACCTGACGTAGCAGCGAGAGTGATCGAGTGCCGTGCCGCGTGGTCAGACGCATCCGTCTTGCCGTCGAGCATGATCGAGAGTTGCCACGTGATACGGCGTTCGCTGACGATCGGCTGACGCGCCGCGTCCGGCACTGCGGTCGATGCGGTGCAATCCGGGGCTGCATCCTTCACCTCGAACGGCCGTCCGTCTGCGACGTGCTCCGGCTGCATCGGTCCCGGCTCGTTGCTGTCGACAGCCCTACGTGATCGAATCCGTGCGGCCAGCGCGACTGCGCGAAGGAGACCACGGTGACTCAGGAACCCAGCCGTCAGAAGCTACTTTCCGGTCGCCACCATCTCGCAACTCTGGTCCTCGCCGTGCTCGCCTCCTGCGCGGGAAGCTCCGCGGTGGCTGGCGCATATGCCTCCTGTGATGTCGGGGTCAACACTGGGTAGTGCCATGCCATGATCGAGTGCCGGCAGATGGTACGACGTTCGCTCGCTATCCCCTGACTCGCCCTTCAACTCGTTGCGGGACGAGCCACCAGCATCCAACCGCCTCTCCAAGTAGTGACGGCTCTCGGATCACGGTTAGCACCCTGCGTCTGGCAAACTTGCGGCCATGGCGACCATCGAGACGGCAGGCTCTTCGAAGTCCGCTCACAGACGAAACGCATGAGGATTTCCGTTGATGATCATCGCCAAGCGGAGGGTGTGGTCGTCCGCCCCCCCGGTCGCCAGCTCGCGCCCAGACACCAAGGCAACCCCTCTGAGGACGAACGCCTGCTGCGCCGGCTGGCCTCTTGGTGCCGTGCCAACAGCCGGGAAGCGAGCCTCGCAGCTCACGTGCCAGGGCCGAACGCGACAGAACAAGCGCAGCTAGCAGCACTAGGCGGCGTCTCAAGGTCCCTGATGGGATCCTTAGCGGACGGCGTTAAGCCCCTACTTCCTCGGGCCGTCGCTGAATGGGCCGCTAATGCTCCGCTACTGCCTCCGGAGCTCCTTGAGCCTCTGAGGGCTAGCCTGAGCCGCCGAGTGGATCCCCTCGCTCTCTTGTACGAGCGGTTAGTCGCAGCACCCCGACGTCGACCGCTAGGGACATTCTTCACCCCGCCCGACATCTCAAGCTATATGCAGAAGCTTGTTGAGCAGCGCCTTTCCTGCCCGCCAAAGGCGGTCATTGACCCGGGCGCGGGCGTGGGCGCTTTTACCCGAACAGCACTTGAGGCATGGCCAGAGGCTAACATCCACGCCGTCGACATTAATGTGGCAACACTCGGTCTACTTGCAGCCACCCCGCAGATTACGTCAAGCCTACCCAACCGGGTTTTCCTTCACCATGCCGACTTCCTGGATTGGTCATTGCACCAGTGGGCTGCGATTCCGGGACCGCGTCTAATCTGGGGCAATCCTCCCTACACAAGACATCAAGGGCTGACCCGCGCAGCTAAAGAGCTAGCAAAGAAGGCTTCGGGTTATTTGGCACCAGGTGGCCGAGCAGGGCTTTCGACCTATTTCTTAGCAGCATCACTCGCACATCTAGATCCCGCTGACAGCCTGTGCCTCCTACTGCCCTCCAATTGGCTCGAAGCGGATTACGCGGAGAGCCTCCGGCGTTACCTATGGAGCGTCAAGGAGCGACCGGTAGAGCTCCACATCTTTCCCCACGCCTTGAATCTATTCCCCATCGCCTCTGTGGCTGCAATGGTCCTCTGGGTCGGGCCGGTGAATTCAACGGTCAACAAACTACACGTCATCCGATTGAAGGGCGAGCTTGGTTTGGGCTTCTCTCGCGCTGCATCTCAAGAGGTTCAGCGAGAAGGAGCGCCGCCCAAAAGCTTCCTCTTCGCCCACACCACCCATTCGAAAGTACGGCAGAAGACTGTCCCACTAGCTTCGATTGCCCGCATACGGAGAGGCGTCGCAACGGGATGCAACCAGTTCTTCCTACTGACGGACGAACAGGTAGCGAAGTTGCCCGACACCGCATACGTTCCAGCGGCAACCAGACTCCGTGACATCCCGACCGACCACCTAGACGAAATGGCGCACGACACCATAGGGGCTCGGGGATTACGCAGGTGGCTCCTATGGCTCAGCGAACAGGACGCGAGCGATCCGATTGTTCGCCAACTACTTGAACTGGGCAGACTAAAGGGCGTTCCTGATGCCTACCTTTGTAGCGCACGAAGCCCTTGGTACGTTGTCGAGAAAATCCCCGCACCGGACCTACTGTTCGGGCCGATGTCAAAGGGCCAATTTCGACTCATCGTAAACTCCGCGAAGGCCATTCCTACCAACACCTTCTACGGCATCACAATTCGTCGCGCGCCCAAGGCAGCCGAGCCCATTGCGTGCTTGGCATCCTGGATCAGAGGCCCCGCAGGACAGGATGCCCTAGCCAATGCGTCACGACAGCATGGCAGTGGCACGCTCAAGATCGAGCCGCGGGACCTTGCCGACCTTCAGATCCCGATCCAGATTGCCCAAGCTCTGGACTGACCGTAGCCCTAACGCTACGCTCGGCTCTTCACGGGAAGGAGTACGCGTTGGCGCTCAACGAGACCCAGGAGTCTTTCGGGTTCTCAGTCGACACCCACTTGTTCCGGGAGCTGGGCGAGCTCCTTGTCGGCCGCGATAGCACTGCCCTGATTGAGTTGGTAAAAAACGCATATGACGCCGACGCCACGGTGGTCACGGTCCGAGGCGAGGACCTGCGAGGGCCGAATGGGCGAATACTCGTAAGTGATAATGGAGTGGGCATGGCCCCTGACGTTTTTCGGGGCGCCTTCCTCCGAATCGCGGGGCGCTATAAGGAAAAGGGAAGCAAACAAAGCCCGGTGTATGGGCGCCATTACACTGGCGCAAAAGGCGTCGGAAGGCTAAGCGCCCATAAACTCGCTCGCAAGCTTGTTGTCAACTCAGTACCTCAAAACCTCGCCGGCAATGACCTTAGGGGTGTGCAGGCAACGATTGACTGGCAGAAGCTAGAGGAGGAGTACGAGACCTTCGACGACGCGCGCCAAGGACTCGATGTCCGCACTTTCCCAGTAACACCCCAGCATTCACACGGCACACGACTCCAACTTGAAAGACTACGCCGCAGATGGACTGGCGCCGCTCTCTCAAACTTCGTCTCCCAGATCTCGTCATGCACGCCACCAATAGAGCTCGCGCAAGGGCCGCCACCAAACCTCTTCTCCTCAAGCGATTTATTCGATGACTTTGTTGTCTCGTCGCGTAAGCCTGAGGACCCAGGGTTCCGGATCAAGTTTGAAGGCGACCTCAATGCAGGGGAGGATCTATGGCCTCAACTCCTAGAACAGACCGACTGGCTCGTAGAAATTAGAGCAAAGCCAGACGGCGTTGAGTTTAACATCCAACCTTCCATGGGGCAGATATCCAGTAAGCACGGTGGTAGCGACTATCAACTCCGCCGCGACCACCCGGATCCTCATGTAGGGCCATTCTTTTCAGCTCGAATCTATGCGAGAGTCGGTCAAGTACGCGGAATCGGAGCGAGAACCTCCTCACTCCGGAAGTTCGCTCGGACATCTCGCGGCGTACGAGTATACGTCGAGGGGTTCCGTGTTCTGCCTTATGGCGATCAGGGCGATGATTGGCTCAACCTGGATCGCGACTATGCACGTAGAGAGCGTGAGTTCTCTATCGAGCTGGATGACGCATCGAGCCGCCTGCTCATGCCGGTTGAGAAAGAAGCCTACTTCAATCAGGGCAACGATCAGTATGTCGGTGCCGTTTTCATGACTGCTGCCGGCGCTTCGCCGTTGCGCCCTGTAGTTAATCGCGAAGGGTTTGTCCAAGACGCGGCGTTCGAAGTACTGCGCGAGCTAGTCCGAAACGGCGTCGATTTGCTTACCCGCGTGAGGGCGTCCCATGCTCGTACTGAGCAAACGGCCCGCTTGAACACGATGCGCCGCGAGCTTTCTCCACCACAGACGCCATCAGCGGCACCATCCCCTGGCCACCAAATACAAAGCTCCTCAAGTTCAGCTATTGCTGAATCGGCCGAATCTTCCTCCGATGAGACGAGCGACGGTCTCTCCTTGCCGATCTCAATCACTCGCCGTGAGATCCGCACACTTAAGGTAGAACTAGGTGCCAACTCGGACGTTGCCCCTCGACTAGCCCTCATCGAGAAGGCGATCGATTACATCGAGGAAGCCCAGCGTGGGGACGAGGTCAGAGCTACCCTCCAAATTCTGGCTGGCGTGGGCCTCCAGTTGGCTGCGTTCGTGCATGACATCAACGGCATCCTCGGCCTAGCCCAGGCGATTCGAACAATTGCGTTGGCCACTGCTAGCGAGAACGACCAACGAAGACGCGATGAATTGCTAACCGACTTGGAGAAAGCTACAGACGAGCTCGTACAGTCACTAAGCCGCCAAAGCAGTTACTTAGTAGAGGTGGTTGGCCCTGATGCGAGGAGGCGTCGGCGACGCATCCCTTATTCGGCGGCAATCGAGCCTAGCCTCCGTCTTCTCTCCACAACGCTCATCGAGCGCCGAATTGAGGTAGTGCAGGAGGTCGACCAGAGCGCTCGAACACCGCCAGTATTCCCAGCGGAGATAACCATCATCCTGACCAACGTTCTTACGAATGCGGTTAAAGCTGCGGGCGAGAAGGGCCGAATTCTCATTTCCGCGACACAGGGCGCAGATAGCGGCTTGGTGCTGAGAGTTGAGAACACTGGGGTACAAGTCGATCTCCATCAGTCGGAGCGCTGGTTCCGCCCGTTTGAGTCCACTACCACGGAGGTCGATACCGTGCTTGGACAAGGAATGGGAATGGGATTGCCGATTGTGCGGCGACTAGTAGCTGAATACAACGGAAGTGCACGGTTCGTCGCACCAACGAGCGAATACAAAACCGCCATTGAGGTCAGAATACCCGGCCGGAGGACAGGTCAGTGAGCTCCAACACCCCTCGCATCCTTCTGATTGACGACGAGGTCTCGAAAGAGGAGTCCGTAGCCGCCGGGCTGCGCTTGTCGAACTTGCTAGTAGAGGTGCGGTCTCCGAACACGGTGACGCGGAACGATCTCCGGTCGTCTAAGGTCATCGCAATCGACCATCACTTTGATTGGGCCGTGGTCCCACATCCATCTGAGTGTCTATACTGGCCGCACGACGGCCTCGCGGTCGCGGCCGTTGTTACCGGCCACCTTCGGGACATGGATCATCATGCCGCCGTGGTTCTGCGAACGGGCAATCTGGATAGTATCGCAGGCCCTCTGCCGAGCCAGTTGCGCCAGCCTGCGGTTGCCGCCGAGAACGGACTCGACTGGGTCTTCCGTAAGGGAGACCCTGCAATTGCTGATGGCCTTCACAGCATTGCACGAGCCGTTGACGGCCTCGAATCACTGGTAGCAGATCCAACGGGGTGGAACGAAGGCTGCGCTTGGTTGGATGTACCAGAGACCAAGTGGAAAGAGGCTGCCCTCGCAGACGTTCAGGTCTGCCGGCCGCCGGAGAATTTCGTGGCGGCGTATACTTCCGGCAGCGCTTGGTTACGCTGGTTCGCCCAACGAGTTCTTCCGTTCCCGACCTTTATCATTCCGGATATCTGGGCCGCGACCCTGCTGCGCCTACCTCTTGAAGACTTCCGGGAGATCACTTCAGAAGACAATGGGTTGGCTGAGGCGCTTAATCAATGCCGGTATACAGGCCACCTAGCGGAACTCGGCGAACGACGATGGTGGCGCGCCGGGCTCGATTCGCTGGTGGATGCTCTCCTGCTGGATGCGTCTAGTCACCTTCCGGAGGCGGAGGCGCTCGCGGAACAAATGACGGTCCTGCGCGGAAGCCCGGTGCGAACCATCGGATTTGACTATCCGGTTGTGACGATTGACAGTGATTACCAACCTGGCGAGGTTCTTGACGCGAGCGACTGCGTTCGCCTGACTCCGGACTTTTGGCCGGTCTTCGGCCAGGAGCCTTGGGCCGCGTTTGATGACTTGTACGACGATCTGCAACTTCGAAAGATGGTCGCCCGAGGTGATCGTCCTCGCTCTAGAAGGGAGGGCGACGATGCATGAGGCTACTGCCACCTCGGGAACTCTCGTCACCTTCGACACAGGACCACTTCTTTGCTTCGGCCATCTTCCGCGTGGGGTCAGAATCGTTCGACAGCGCTACTTCCAGCGAATGCGTTGGACTGAAGCCGTCATGAATGAGATTGTCCATCATGCTGAAAGACGTGGAACGAATACCGACAACGCAGAGCTCTCGGCGGCTGCCAAAAAGTGGACCGGACGCGACCGTGGCGCTTTTGGAGAGCCGCACTGCTTCGCAGAGCGCGCCGACGTCGAAAAAATGCGGCAGTTGGTTCGTGCGGCGTCTCGGAACCCAAAGTCGGACGATTCAGACCTTGGCGAGTCCGAAACACTTCTCTTTGCCCAACAGACCGCCTCTGTCGCAATGATTGACGAGAATGCTGGCCGGAAGGTCGCCGGCAATCTCGGGATCCGTGCTCATTGCACGCTTGATGTGCTGATCGCGGAATATCAGGACGGGCGTCTGCCGTTGACCGAATTGAAACGGATGTGGGAGCTGCTGCGTAGTTCCGGCCTAGACGGCGGGGACGTGCTGCCATCAGACAGAGGAGCACTCCGACGGTGGCCCAGTCCCGCACCCCAATGAACGATTATTGCGGATGAGCTAAGCGCCTTTAGGAGGTGATGGTTGATCTGGCGGTGTCCTGTCTAGGATCAACGTCGCGTTTATGCGCGATGCGATGCGAGGCTCGCCCCGGTCATCGGCCGGGGCCGCTTCGTTCTGCCCCAGCAGTCCACCATCTGATCCCCTCGAATTCGATGGCAAGCCGCGGAGCGGCGCGGCAGTCGATCGCCCTGCCCTCCGCGCTGCCCGACTAGTCACGCGATCGTCCCGCCCCTTGTGAGCGATCGAGCCTTGGCCGCCGCCGCGTCGGCCGATGCCGGCCGAAGGCCGCCAGCAGGCCGTGCGCGGCGGGTGCGGCCCGCTTGCGGGCCGTCTTGATCCTGAAGAGAGTGTTTCGGCAGTGGTGTCCTTGTGAACGTTGTCCCGTCACGGGACATGCTTGACACTGCGTCCCGCCAGATACTTGACGTGATCCTCAAAGCCCTGGGAAGCCCTCACGGTCCGCGATAGTGCGCGCATGCCGGCAGACGGCTGTGGTCCTACCTTTCGAGAGGGCCGGGCAGGATCGCTACGGTGTCGGGCGTGATTCTGTCGGTGAGCAGTCGCGTATTCGATGAGGCCTGGCGCCACGCGACGACGTGGGAGGAGAAGGCTCAACTGGTTGAGCTAACGATGGACCGGCTCCCATCCGACGATCTTGCCTGGTTCGGCATCGCCGACCGACCAGTCAGTGACGACGAGCTGACGTCGGACACCTGGCTCGCCGTCGCGGTCAACAAGACCGCTGGCTACGGAGCCTTGATGTGGTGCGTCGATTCCCGCAGCCCGAGACGCGGCGGCATCTATGAGCACGTCTGGCTGACCGACAACTCAAGACCACCGAAGGCCGACCCCCAGGTCGTGGCGAACCCGGATGCTGGACTGATCCACAGTCCTCGCAGCACACTGCCCATAGCCCAGATTCGTCTGGCCGTGGAAGAGTTCTGCTACGGGGACACCGGCGACCGGCCAAAACGAGTCAGCTGGTCACGCGGCGACCTCAACGGCCACCGCCACGACTGAGCCGGGCACGTCAGCCGATGGCCCCAGTCGCACCAGCGTTTGGGAGCCGCGCGCCCACATCAGATCATCGGCATGTCGCTGCTGTCGTAAAATGCGTTAGTTTGCCACGCTACTGACTTCCTCAGATGGCGCTGCCATGCTCGGCGTAGGCGGGCGTGCCGCCCCGGCGTGCCGCGATTGCGGTGCGGATCCTGCGGGCCAGCCGCGACGGGCCATGCTCTTCCAAGGACTCTTCGTCCACGTAGCGCCATTCAGTGAGTTCGCCGTCCGCAAAGCGGATCTCGCGCTCGCTGTCGGGTCCGAGTGACCCGCCGTCGAAGATGAAGAGGAGCTTGTCGCCCTCGCGCTCGGCGGGTGCCCAGTCCACGACCAGCATCGGTCCGAGCGCGGGCGTGAGGCCGAGTTCCTCTCGGATCTCCCGTACGCAGGCTGCCCGCGGTGACTCGCCGGGTTCGACGTAGCCGCCTGGGATGTCCCAGTGCTTCTTGTAGCTCGGGCGCACGAGCATCACCCTGCCTTCGTCGTCGAAGAACAGGGCGCCGGCGGCGACGCGTGGGGTCGCCACGGGTGGCATCTCGTTGGCCGTCACCAGGGCAGCCTAGATGCCTCGATTCAGTCGAGCACCTTCAGCCGGCGAGCCAGGCCGACCAGCTCGGCCGGCGGCTTACCGCGCTGCCGGCGGACCCAGGTCAGCGCCAGTTGTCTGCTGAGGAAGTGATGCCTGACTTGCTCGGGCGCCATCTGCTCTGCTTCGAGCAGCGCAGCTTGGGCGTCATCGACGCGGTTCCACGAGCTGTAGGCGCGGGCGACTTCGAGGGCGTGCCGTACCCGACGTTCCATCGGGAGCCCGGTGGTGTCGACGCGCGGGCCGAGGTTGACGGCCACCTGTACATCGCCCAGCTCGGCTGCGGTGGCGACGCGGTGGATGGCGACGTTGGTCGGGCCGAACGCGGTCCAGAGGTGGTTGGCATCGTTTCCGAGCTGGTCGGCGGCGTGCTCTGCCGCGGTGAGGAAGGTGCGGGTGGTGCCGGCGTCGTTGGAGCGGGCGGCGGCCATGGAGCCGGACAGGAACAGGGTGCCGTAGACGGAGAGCAGGGCCGGCGAGGCGTGTGCCAGGTGGGGCTCCAGGTAGCCGGCGGCGTCTTCGGTGAGACGTACGGCTTCGGTGTAACGGCCGGTGGCGTGCAGGGCGTGACCGACGGACCGGAACAGAGAACCGGTGATGAGCGGGTCGCCGGTGGGCCGGACGGCTGCCAAGCCGCGGTCGGCAGCGATCCAGGCGAGGTCGACCTCTCCGAGCTTGGTGAGCTGGGTGGCGGTCAGCTGATAGGCAAGGCCGAGGAGCCGGCGGGCTTGGTCCTGGTCGTCGCCCTCGTGGCGGTCGGCGGCGGCCTGGGCGCGGTGGAGTAGGTCGGGTAGGCGGCCGGTGACATACCCGAATCGGGAGTCCTGGTAGGCGTCCCAGAGCGCGCCGACGTCCTTGCGCAGCATGGCAACGGTCGGTGGCTCGTCGTGAAAAGTGCCGCCGAACGGGGCAATGGCGCGGTAGTTCATCAGCGCCGACCGGAGAGCGGGGACGGTGTCGGTGCCGGTGTCGGCGGTCCAGTCAAGCAACACGGGTTCACCGAGAAGATCACCAAGGGATACGTCCAGGACCTCGGCAAGGGACTTGATGACGGAGAGCCGGTCCAGCTCGATGCGGTTGTTCTCGACCTTTCCGAGCCAATCAGCGGTGCGGCCGATGAGCCCGGCAAGGACTTCCTGCGACAGGCCGCGCCGGCGGCGGTACCAGGCGATGCGCTCACCGATGGCCAGGGTGTTGGTTGTCCGGCGCACCGTTTCACCTTCTCCCCTCGGCCGGCTGCGACCCCGGAAGGATTTTCCGGGTCACTGGGCGGTTTCGGCCACAACCTGGCTTCATGACGAGGCTGAACGACTCGACCACATGTCAATCCTGCACTCGCGGGAGCTCGAAGCGCGCCGGTCGCGCGGCGACCTGCTGAGGCTGGCCCGGGGTGGGTGCTGGCATGGGACCGCGACCCGAACGCCGGTCACGAGAGAGCCCGCCCACCTCGGCGCCCCGCAGCCGGCCGCCTGTTCCGGCGGGCGCGCCCAAGCCGGGTGCGCTGGTCCTGCTTGACGGTCGCGCGTCGGTGCAGTTCGGCGGCGATCGGGTGCTGTGGCTGCGGGTCACCGCAGTCGGCGACTGGCCGGCGTATGACGGCTGGGTATGGCTGACCGGCTACGTCATCAACCCGGTCGACGGGCAGGCGTTGGCGCGGCGGGAGGTCTTGGCGCAGATCGCCGGCCTTCAGATCAGCCCTCCATCCAGCGTGCCGTCGCCGGAACTGGGGCGGACGGCAGGGAGGCGTGGTGTTTGACCTTCGGATTCGGCTCGGCGCGGTGCTCCGGGTGGAGGCTGCCGACCGCTACCGCCCGTCGGACGGCCCGGTGATGCTCCGGGTGACCGGCGTCCGCCTGGTGCTCAACCGTCCCGAGCGCGAGCAGTGGATCTGGGTCGAGGGCATCAAGGCAGCGCCGCGCAGTCAGCGGGGTAAGCACACTCAAGTCCTCGTACCCGTGCGGCTGTTCGCTCCTCCAGGTGCGGGTGACGGGGCGGGCGGCTGACATTTGCTGACTTTCCGACTGACACCCCGCGTCGGGTAAGCCGGGAAAAGACGCTCCCACCAGTGCGGGAGCGCTCCACACAAAGGGACGACCCCCGTCGGGGGGAGACGGGGGTCGTCGGGTGGTTCGGCTCCGGGGGGGTCGAGCCGAACCGACTCAGCGGTCACGGGGGGTGCAACCGCCGAGGGCCTCCAGCAGCGACAGGACGTGAACTCCCGTCGTGAGGACAAGCATGCCGCAGCCGACCCTTATACGTCGAGTGGTGTTCACTCCACGCAAAGCTAATTTCTCGCGCGTCCGTGTGACCGGCGTCACTCAGCCGGGTGCTCCTCAGGTTAGGGGTCCGGGCCGGGCGGCTCTGGGCGTCCCGTCCGGCTAGACTTTCGCGCCGTGGGCCGTGGTGCCGCTTTCTTCGATCTCGACAAGACCGTCATCGCCAAGTCGAGCGCTCTGGCGTTCGGTCGGCCGTTCTACCGGGACGGGCTGATCACTCGGCGTGACGTGGTCAAGTCGGCGTACGCGCAGCTGATGTTCCGGCTGGGCGGCACCGACGAGCAGACCATGGCCCGCACCCGAGACTATCTGGCCACGCTCTGTAAGGGCTGGCCGGTGGAACAGGTCCGCCAGATCGTCGCGGAGACGCTGCACGAGCTGATCAACCCCTATGTGTACGCCGAAGCGGCCGCCCTCATCGAGGAGCACCAGGCTGCCGGCCGGGATGTCGTGCTGGTCTCCGCCTCGGGCGAGGAGATGGTCCGACCGATCGGCGAGTTGCTCGGGGTGACCGACGTGATCGCCACCCGGATGGCGGTCGTCGAGGGCCGCTACAGCGGCGAGGTCGAGTTCTACGCGGCCGGCCCGAGCAAGGTCGACGCCGTGGGCGAGCTGGCCCAGGAGCGCGACTACGACCTGGCCGAGTCGTACGCGTACTCCGACTCGTACAGTGACCGGCCGCTGCTGGAGTGCGTGGGCCACCCGTCCGTCGTCAACCCGGACCGGGCGCTGCGCAGGCTGGCGATGGAGAACGCCTGGCCGGTGCTGGAGTTCCGGCACCCGATCCCGCTGGGCCGCCGGTTGCGGGAGCGGCCGGCGGTACCGGTCGCGGCGGCGGCGCTGGGCGTGGGTGTCGGTGTCGCCATCGGCATCGCCTGGTACGGCCGGCACCGCCGCACCCGGGCCGTCGCGCCCACCGCCTGACCCGGCCGGCCGCGACCGCCAGCGGCAGCACCGGAAGAAGGCTGCGCGCGCCCAAGAGGCGGAAGCGCCCAGAGGCGGAAGCGCCCAAGAGGCGGAAGCGCCCAAGAGGCGGAAGCGTCCAGAAGACGGAAGCGCGCGTCAGGAGGCGGCGAGGATCTCGTCGCCGATGAGCGTGATCTGCTCCGCCCCGACCTCCACCGCGGCCATGTAGTGCCGCAGCCAGGAGCGTAGGCCGTCGGGGGTGCCGGTGGCGAAGGCGCCGGCCGCGCCGACGTACTCCGGTTCCCGCTCACGGTGCCCGACGTCCACCGCGACCAGCCCGCGGGGGTCGAACCCGGTGGAGATCAGTACGAGTCGCGCGGCGGCGCGGGCGACCACGCCGGAGGGGCCCGGGAACGGGCGTAGGTTCAGCAGCTCGCCGTGCACGACGGCGGCCAGCACCAGCGGCGGTACCTTCGTGCCGCCGGCCACCAGGCCGGACAGGCCGTCGAGGCGGGCCGCCACCACCGGGTCGGCGACCGGGCGTCCCAGTTCCTCCTCGGTCACCACGTCCCGGGCGGCGAGCACGTGCAGCCGGGCGAGCACCTGTCGGGGCGCCTTCGGCCAGAGGTCGCTCAGGCCGGGCAGCGCGCCGGCGACCCGCAGCGCGCCCTGGAGCACCGGGTCGGTGACCGTACCGGCGCGTACCTCCTCGCGGTCGTGGTCCCGGCCCTCCAGCGCGGCGCTGGCGACGGCCGAGCGGAGACTGATCTCGGCGGCGAGCGGACCGCCCTGGCGGCGCAGCGCGCGGTGCCGGTGGGCCTGGTCGACCCGGTCCCGGGCCTGCTCGACGGCGGGCGCGACGTCGGCGAGCGCGAGCAGCGGGGCGAGCGGATCGGTGGTCACCCCGTCACGCTAGCGACACGGTCCGGGGCGTTGAGAGGGGACCCTTTCTCTACCGGAGGCGTTAACCGGGGGCCCGGCCTTGCACCTCGGCGCGGAGGGGGAGCCGCTGAGCGCGCGGAGCGGGGCGGGCGGTCGCGGGTCGGCGGTGCCGGGGCTAACCTTCCCCGGAGTAGGGAGACGCAGGTCACGCGACGAAGGAGTCACCGTATGAGCGAGGCATTGGCCAATCTGCTGAGCGAGACGCGCCAGTTCCCGCCGCCGGCCGAACTCGCCGCGAACGCCAACGTGACCGCGGAGGCGTACGAGGAGGCGACCGCCGACCGGCTCGCCTTCTGGGCGCGTCAGGCCGGCCGGCTGAGCTGGGCCGAGCCGTGGGAGCAGGTGCTCGACTGGTCGAACGCCCCGTTCGCGAAGTGGTTCACCGGCGGCCGGCTCAACGTGGCGTACAACTGCCTGGACCGGCACGTGGAGGCGGGCCACGGCGACAAGGTGGCGATCCACTGGGAGGGCGAGCCGGGCGACACCCGCACGGTCACCTACGCGGACCTGCACCGGCTCACGTGCCAGGCGGCGAACGCGCTGACCGAGCTGGGCGTGACGGCCGGTGACCGGGTGGCGATCTACCTGCCGATGATCCCGGAGGCGGCGGTGGCGATGCTCGCCTGCGCCCGGATCGGCGCCACGCACAGCGTGGTGTTCGGCGGCTTCTCCGCCGACGCGTTGACCAACCGGATCCAGGACGCCAGCGCCAAGGTGGTGATCACCGCGGACGGCGGCTTCCGCCGGGGCAAGCCGTCGGCGCTCAAGCCGACCGTGGACGAGGCGGTGGCGAACTGCCCGTCGGTGGAGCACGTGCTGGTGGTCCGCCGCACCGGCGAGGAGGTCGGCTGGTCGGCGAAGGACCACTGGTGGCACGAGACGGTGGAGACCGCCACGCCGGAGCACGAGGCGCAGGCGTTCGACGCAGAGCACCCGCTGTTCATCCTCTACACCAGCGGCACCACCGCCCGGCCGAAGGGCATCCTGCACACCACCGGCGGCTACCTGACCCAGACGTCGTACACGGCCCACGCGGTGTTCGACCTGAAGCCGGAGACCGACGTCTACTGGTGCACGGCCGACATCGGCTGGGTGACCGGGCACTCCTACATCGTCTACGGCCCGCTCTCGAACGGCGCCACCCAGGTCATGTACGAGGGCACGCCGGACACCCCGCACAAGGGCCGGTTCTGGGAGATCGTCGACAAGTACCAGGTCAGCATCCTCTACACCGCGCCGACGCTGATCCGCACCATGATGAAGTGGGGCGAGGACATCCCGGCGGGCTACGACCTGTCGTCGCTGCGCCTGCTCGGCAGCGTCGGTGAGCCGATCAACCCGGAGGCGTGGATCTGGTACCGGCAGTACGTCGGGCGCGGTGAGCTGCCGGTGGTCGACACCTGGTGGCAGACCGAGACCGGAGCGATGATGATCTCGCCGCTGCCGGGGGTGACCGAGGCGAAGCCGGGTTCGGCGATGACCCCGCTGCCCGGCGTGGTCGCGGACGTGGTCGACGACCAGGGCGAGTCGGTGCCGAACGGCGGGGGTGGCTACCTGGTGCTCACCGAGCCGTGGCCGTCGATGCTGCGCACCATCTGGGGTGACGACAACCGGTTCCTGGAGACGTACTGGTCGCGGTTCGGGGCGGGCGCCAACGCCGGCGACAAGTGGGTCTACTTCGCCGGTGACGGCGCCAAGAAGGACGACGACGGGCACGTCTGGCTGCTCGGCCGGGTCGACGACGTGATGCTGGTGTCCGGGCACAACATCTCCACCACGGAGGTGGAGTCGGCGCTGGTCAGCCACCCGTCGGTGGCGGAGGCGGCGGTGGTCGGCGCGACCGACCCGACCACCGGGCAGGCGATCGTCGCGTTCGCCATTCCGCGCGGCAGCGCGGAGATCACCGGCGACGCGGGCGAGCAGCTCATCGCCGAGCTGCGCAACCACGTGGCGAGGACGCTCGGCCCGATCGCCAAGCCGCGGCAGATCATGCTGGTGCCGGAGCTGCCGAAGACCCGCTCCGGCAAGATCATGCGCCGGTTGCTGCGGGACGTGGCGGAGAACCGGTCGCTGGGCGACGTGACCACGTTGCAGGACTCCTCGGTGATGGAGTTGATCTCGTCGGGGATGAGCGGCGGCAAGTCCGACGAGGACTGACGACACCGGTACGACGAGGGGCGGGTCGCGCGGCGGCCCGCCCCTTGGCGTACCCGGGAGCCGTGCCGGTCGATCGGCGGAGGCGCACTGGTCTGTTCACCCCTGCCGATGGCGCTTCCCGTCGGCTACGTTCAGCCGCACCGGCAAATTTCGACACGCGTCACTGAGACGGCCGGTCCCTCACCATTCCCTACGAACGGAGTGGCATGCTCCCCAGTTCGCAGTCCCGGGCCCGCTGGCGACTACTCGTCGCGCTGCCCGCCATCGCCCTCGCGGCCACGTCGCTGACCGTGACGGGTAGTGCGTCGGCTCAGCCGTCCCGGTCCGCGCCGGCCACCATCGCGGCGGACGAGTTCTACATCAACTACGCCGAGCCGGAGGTGCAGCCGGACACCGGCGGCAAGGAGGCCAAGGGCAAGGACGGGGTCTTCTCCGCACCGGCGGACGAGGCCCGCGCCTACGACCGCAAGTACGCCGGCGGCAACCCGATCGCGGCCCGCGAGCTGGCCAAGCTGGAGGCCAAGTCCATCCGGACCGGCCAGAGCCCCCGCAAGATCAAGAAGGCCAAGAACACCCAGACCGCCAAGCTGCTGACGCTGCTGGTGGAGTTCAACGACAAGGCCAACGACGACTTCACAGGCGTGATGGTGCCGAAGACGGTTTTCGAGGACCGCACCTGCGTGCCCGGCACGGTGCAGAACGGGCCGCGGCACAACACCATCCCGAACCCGGCCACGCTGCCGCACAAGGACAACAACTCGATGTGGGTGCCGGACTTCTCGCCGGCCCACTACAACAAGATGCTCTACACCAAGCAGGGCATCACCGAGCGGGTCCGCAAGGACCTCAAGGGACCGGACGGCAAGCCGGGCATCAGCCTCGCCGGCCGGACCATGCACAACATGTACCTGGAGATGTCCAAGAACGCGTACACCGTGGACGGGCAGGCCAGCCCGTGGATCACGGTGCCGCACTCGGAGGGCTGGTACGCCGCCTCCCGCTGCTTCCAGGACGAGAACGGCAACTGGGTCGCCGGCCGTGAGCAGTCGATGAACGGTCACCCGGACAACCCGCAGGGCGCGGGCCGGCTCGCCACCGACGCGATCGACGCGTTGGCCGCCGCCGACCCGAGCTTCCCCTGGGCCGACTACGACATCGAGGACCAGAGCGACCGCGACGGCGACGGCAACTTCCACGAGCCGGACGGCGTGATCGACCACCTGGTGCTGGTGCACGCCAACCAGGGCAAGTCCCGTGGTGGCGGCGACGTCGGCGTCTACTCGGTCTGGGCGCACTCCTCCACCGTGGCCGGGGGCTACACCATCCCGGGCACGAACCTGAAGGTGTCGAACTACATCGTGCAGCCGGAGGACGCCGGGGTCGGTGTCTTCGCCCACGAGTTCGGGCACGACCTGGGCCTGCCGGACCTCTACGACACGTCCGGCAACGCCGACTCCGACGTGGACTTCTGGGACCTGATGGCGTCCGGCTCGCACTCCGGTGAGATCTTCCAGGCGCTCCCCACCCACATGGGCCTCTGGGACAAGTGGGTGCTCGGCTGGGCCGAGCCGAAGACGTTCGGGCCGGGCGACCGGGCCAAGCTGGTCAAGCTCGGGCAGACCTCGCGTACGCCGGTGGGCACCGAGGACGGCATCAAGATCGACCTGCCGGACAAGGTGATCACGCTGGCCGAGCCGCACAGCGGCGCGAACATGTGGTACTCCGGTGCCGACCAGGCGTGGGCGGACGTCAAGCTGAGCCGCACGGTGAGCGTCCCGAACGCCGCCGACGCGAAGTTCTGGATGTGGAACGACTACGTCATCGAGGAGGACTGGGACTACGGCTTCGTCGAGGTCTCCACGGACGGCGGCGCCACCTGGACCGAGCGCAAGGTGTACGACTCCTCCGGCGCGCTGGTCTCCACCGATGACGGCTACGCCGACCCGAACGGCCGGATGGTCGACTTCGGCAACAAGAAGTACGGCCTGACCGGCAGCACCGGCGGCTGGCGCCACGACTACGTGGACCTCTCGCCGTACGCCGGGCAGACCGTGCAGGTGCGGCTGCGGTACGCCACCGACGAGGCGTTCCAGGAGCGCGGCTGGTTCGCCGACGACTTCTCGGTGACCGGCGGCGGCGCGACCACCTGGAGCGACGACGTCGAGGGCGGCGCGGCCGGCTGGACCCAGACCGGCGGCACGTTCACCGACACCACCGGCGCGGGCTGGCACGTCGACTCGGGCACCCAGGTCCGCTCGCACTACTACCTGGCCGAGTGGCGCAACTTCGACGGCTTCGACAAGGGCCTCAAGTACGCCTACGACACCGTCTACTCGCACGAGGCGTGGAAGGTCGACCGGATCGCGTACAACGCGCCCGGCATGCTGGTCTGGTACCGGGACACCGAGCTCGGCGACGTCAACCACGTCACCGCGCAGATGACCGCGCTGCCCAGCTACGGCGCCAAGGGCGGGCTGCTGATCGTCGACTCGCACAACGACCCGCTGCGCCGCAAGGGCGTGGCGGCCGAGAAGGACCCGTCGGTGCTGGACAACCTGCCCAGCCGGCCGCAGTCCTCGAACGCCGCGTTCGGGTTGACGAAGACCTACCCGTTCAAGGAGTGCCTGGAGGCGGCCGACGAGCCGTACAGCGAGTACTGCACGAAGTTCGGCGCGCAGGCGCCGGTGCGGGGCTTCACCGACAACAAGGGCTGGTACCCGGGCATCGAGATCCGCGACGGTTCGCCGTACGCGCGGGACAACGACGCCTCGGTGGTGGTCCCGTCGAAGGGCAACCAGCAGTACACGACCCGGGTGGTGAACCCGGACGGCACCCCGGCGACCGACTACTACGGTTCGACGCTGGGTGGCGGGGCGATCGTGCTCGGCACCGGCAACCCGGGTGACGCGGGCGTCGGGTACGGCACGTCGATCATCATCAAGCGCGCCGCCAAGGACAACTCGTACGCCCAGGTGTACGTGGTTCCGCCGCGGAGCTGATCGACACCTTCAAACCGGAACCGGAATGCCCGGAATACGGGCCGAACGAGCCGGCTGACGGACGGGCCGGGAGCGGTAGCGCTCCCGGCCCGTTCCGTATATCCATCCGTTTCGCTGCCTTCGGCCGAACGGCCATCGCCGCTGGTCAACGCCTTGGTAACAAAGCAGAGTGTGACGGCGAAAGTCAACCCCAACAAAAAGTTGCTACAAATCGACGCACGCATCTTCACAGCAGTCCCAGCAGTGTCTATGTTCACCGTGGGTCCCACTTGTGGGACGTTCCACCGCCGGCCCGTACCCCCATGGGGCCGGTTCCCTCACACCGGAGGTACCACGTGCGCAAAGTCGCAGTGGGTCTGCTCGGGCTTTCGCTGACCGCAACGGGGCTGATGGCGGGCACGTCCGCCAGCGCCGCGCCGACGCCGAAGCTGCCAGCCGCCGCCCCGTCGGTGGCCGAGCCTGCGCAGGCTGAGCACGACCTGCCCAACCCGCTCGAGGACAAGCGGCGCGCACTGCGCCAGGAGGGCCTGAGCGAGGTCCTGTCGGGCCGGGCGAAGGCCCAGAAGATCAACGGCAGCACCGTCGTCAAGGTTGGCGAGAAGGCTGCCGAGGGTGCCGCGGCGGGCAAGGCCGCCCGGAGCACCAAGGCCGGCAAGGGTCCCACCGAGGACCAGTACGTCGAGCTCTCCCGCGAGAAGACCGACAAGATCTTCGTCATCCTCGCGGAGTTCGGCGACGAGCGGCACCCGAACTACCCGGACCAGGACACCGCCCCGGCCGTGCCGGGTCCGACCCGGTTCGACGGGCCGCGCGTCAACCAGATCCCCGAGCCCAACCGGGCTGTGGACAACTCCACGATCTGGCAGCCGGACTTCAGCGCCGACCACTTCCGGCAGGTCTACTTCGGCACCAAGCCGGGTGACGAGTCGCTGAAGCAGTACTACGAGGCCCAGTCGTCGGGTCGGTACAGCGTCGACGGCGAGGTCACCAACTGGGTGAAGGTCAAGTACAACGAGGCCCGCTACGGCCGTTCCAACGGCTACCCGTGCGCCTCGAACGTCTGCAACAACACCTGGGCGCTGGTCCGCGACGCCGCGAACCAGTGGGTCGCCGACCAGAAGGCCCAGGGCCGCTCCGACGAGGAGATCGCGGCCGACGTCAAGTCGATGGACGAGTGGGACCGTTACGACTTCGACGGCGACGGCAACTTCAACGAGCCGGACGGGTACATCGACCACTTCCAGATCGTCCACGCCGGCGGCGACCAGGCCGACGGTGACCCGATCCAGGGTGAGGACGCGATCTGGAGCCACCGCTGGTACGCGTTCGCCAGCGACCAGGGCAACACCGGTCCGGAGAACTTCCCGGCCGGCGGCACCCAGATCGGCAACACCGGCGTCTGGATCGGTGACTACACGATCCAGCCGGAGAACGGTGGCCGGAGCGTCTTCTACCACGAGTACGGCCACGACCTCGGTCTGCCGGACGACTACAACGTCACCAGTGGTGGGGACAACAACAACGAGCACTGGACCCTGATGGCCCAGAGCCGGCTCGGCGCCAAGAACGACGCCGGCATCGGCGACCGCGGCGGCGACCTCGGCGCCTGGAACAAGCTCCAGCTCGGCTGGCTCGACTACGAGGTGGTCGTCGCCGGTCAGAAGCGCACCCTGGAGCTGGGCCCGCAGGAGTACAACTCCGCCAAGGCGCAGGGCGCCGTGGTGGTGCTGCCGCAGCGGGCGTACGAGTTCCAGAACGGCAAGCCGTTCGAGGGTACGAAGCAGTTCTTCTCGGGCAACGAGGACGACCTGAACACCACGATGACGCGGAGCATCGACCTCACGGGGAAGAGCAGCGCCGCGGTGTCGATGAAGGGTCGTTACAGCATCGAGGCGGACTTCGACTACCTCTTCTTCGAGGCCTCCACCGACGGTGGCCAGAACTGGGTCTCGCTCCCGGGCACGGCCAACGGCCAGGCCCTGAAGGAGATCTCCCCCGGGCGTTACGCCCTGGACGGCTCCAGCGACGGCAACTGGGTCGACGTCAACGTCAACCTGGACTCGGTCGTCGGCAAGGCCGTGCAGTTCCGGCTCCGCTACCAGACCGACGGTGGCGTGTCCGAGGGCGGCTTCTACGGTGACGCCCTCACCGTGACCGCCGACGGTCAGACGCTGCTCACCGATGGCGCCGAGGCCGGTGCCCCCGGCTGGACGCTCAACGGCTGGAGCATCGTCGAGGAGACCTACACCCGTCTGTTCGACAACTACTACATCGCCGGTAACCGGTCGTACGTCTCGTACGACAAGTACCTCAAGACCGGCCCGTACTTCTTCGGTTACGCGAACACCCGCCCGGACTACGTGGACCACTACGCGTACCAGGAGGGTCTGCTGATCTCCTACTGGAACCTCCGGTGGGCGGACAACGACACGTTCGTGCACCCGGGTGAGGGTCGGAACATGATCATCGACGCCCACCCGCGGCCGATCTACAACCTGACCGGGGCGCCCTGGCGGGCCCGCGTCCAGGTCTACGACGCGCCGTTCGGCCTGAAGAAGGCGGACTCGTTCACGCTGCACCTCAACAGCCAGCCGCAGTACATCCGTGGCCAGGCCGCGCAGCCGCTGTTCGACGACACCAAGCAGTACTGGTACCCGGAGCTGCCGAACCACGGCGTCAAGCTCCCGGCCACCGGCACCAAGATCAAGGTCCTGGAGCAGGACGGCACCTCGCTGAAGGTCCGCTTCTCCTGAGCCACTGATCCACGCGACACCACGACGAGGCCCGGGCAGGTCACCTGCCCGGGCCTCGCCCTGTGCCGGGCGGGAACCGTCGCGACCCGCGGCGCGTCCCAAGCGGGTGACCACAACCCTCGACCGCCGCCTCGCCGCGGTCCTCGCACTGCCGCTGGCCCTGGCGCTGGCCGGCTGCGCGAACCCGGAAAACGGAGGAGACGTGTCCGCGTCCGAACCCCCCGCCGGTCCCGGCGTACCCACCGGACCCGTCGGCGCCACGCCGCAGCCCTCGTCCCCGACCGCACCGCGCACGACCGCGCTGACGCCGACCGCACCGGCCCCGGCCGCCTCCGCCGGCCGGCCCCCGCTATCCGCGACCGATCTGCCGACGCTCCGGCCGCCGACCGGTCCACCACGGCAGCCCACCGACCAACGCAAGCCGAACGTCCTCGCCGGCCGGCTCAGCCACGGCGGGAGCGGCCCCTGCTACACGCTGGTCACCGACGACGGCCAGGAACACGCCCTGTACGGCCCGGACCAGGGCACCTGGCCCACCGGCACCTGGGTCCGGGTCACCGTGGGCCCGCCGCCGGCGGGTGTGGAGTGCGGACCGGGACGGCTGGTCGGCCTGCTGCGCATCGAACGCGTGGGCTGACCCGCTCGACGCCCTGTCCCGGAGAATCCCCTGATCCTGGGCACCTACGGGGCCGGCGGGCGACCGGCGGCCCTAGGCTGTGCCCCATGACCGACCAGCGCGGCGGGTTCGCCGACGAATCCTGCGTCCTGCCCGAAGGGCCGTGGACGCACCGGTTCGTCGGCGCCAACGGCAGCCGGTTCCACGTCGTCGAGGCGGGCACCGGCCCGATGGTGCTCTTCCTGCACGGCTTCCCGGAATACTGGTACGCCTGGCACGAGATGCTGCCGGCAATCGCCGACGCCGGCTTCCGCGCGGTCGCCGTCGACCTGCGCGGTTACGGCGCGAGCGACAAGCCACCCCGGGGGTACGACGGCTACACGCTCGCCGCCGACGTGGCCGGCCTGATCCGCGCGCTCGGTGAGCGGTCCGCCACCGTGGTCGGCACCGGCGCGGGCGGCCTCATCGGCTGGACCGCCGCCTCGTTCCACCCCACGCTGGTCCGCCGGCTCGTGGTGCTCGGCGCACCGCACCCGCTGCGGCTGCGGGCCGCCATCGTCGCCGACCCGCGCGGCCAGTTCGCATCCGCCACGGCCACGCTGAAGTTCCAGCTCCCCCGCTACGAGCACGTACTGACCCGGGACGGCGCCGCCGAGGTGGCGGAGATGCTGCGCCGCTGGGGCGGGCCGGCGTGGGTCGACGGCCCGGACTTCGACGACTACGCCCGGTGCTGCCGGGTGGCGATGCAGATCCCGCAGGCCGCGTTCTGCGCCCTGGAGGGCTACCGCTGGGCGTTCCGGTCGGTGCTGCGGCTGCACGGCTACCGGTTCGTCAAGCTGATGCAGAAGCCGCTGGTCACCCCGACCCTGCAACTGCACGGCGCGCTGGACCGGGCCTCGCTCCCCCGCACGGCGCAGGGCTCCGGCCGGTACGTCAGCGCCCCGTACGAGTGGCGGCTGCTCGACGGGGTGGGCCACTTCCCGCACGTGGAGGCGCGGGACGTGGTGCTCGGCGAGATCCTGCGGTGGGCGAAGTCCTGACTCAGACCCGCTGCTCGCCCAGCCCGGCCACCTCGGTCGCGGGCGCCCAGCCCTGGTAGACGCCGAAGTCGAACGCCTCCAGCCCCATCGCCTCCGCCACCGGCCAGCGCCCACCGGTGTACTCCACCCGCAGCCAGCCCTCGTGCTCGGCCAGCACGATGAACGGCTGCCCCTGCCAGGTGCAGGTGGTCCGCACGTACGCCAGGTCGTCGACCTCGGCCGCCGGCACCACCCGGACGTACCGGCCGGGGCGCGCCTCCGTGAAGCCCTCGTCGGGTTCGGGCTGGTAGAGCCGCACGTCGTCACCGTCCGGGCTGGCCTGGTACTCCCGGCCGCGCCACC
The DNA here is from genome assembly GCF_027925725.1 of Micromonospora sp. AKA38. Lineage (NCBI taxonomy): Bacteria > Bacillati > Actinomycetota > Actinomycetes > Micromonosporales > Micromonosporaceae > Micromonospora > Micromonospora sp. AKA38. Next base: position 496,756 of record NZ_BNEI01000007.1, read on the forward strand.
GGGCCACGTAACCGTCGCGGCTCACGCCCCGTCCGCCTTCCGCCACAGCAACGCGTCGGTGTCCAGCACCGCGACCAGCCGGGCATCGCCGTCGGCGGCGACCCGCCACAGCTCGGCACCGTGCGGCAGCCGGGCACTGTCCACCTTGAACTCGGCGATCACGTCGCTGCTCTCGCCCGGCGCGAAGCCGTTGCCCCGGAACGGGTACCGCTCGATGACCCAGCCCTCCATCGCCCGCATCGCGGCCTCGTTCTGCCCGCCGTACGGGATCCGGTAGAGGCTCGGCCGGTAGGCCGGCCAGCGCAGCAGGTACAGCTCCTCGGCGTCCCGGGAGAACGGGGACCCGGGATGGCCGAGACCGAGCGCGTCGAACAGCTCCGCCGGCGTACGCAGGTGGGCCAGCTCGCCGGCCCGGTGCACGAAGCCGGACACCCGGTCGTAGCCACGCTCCAGGTAGTAGGCGAGCTGGCTCGCCGCGATGGCCTTCTGCATGACCACCGGCCGGGTCGGCTTCGCCGCCGGTGCGTCCGGCCGCGGCTCGGCCGTGGGCGCCGGTCCGGTGGCGGGCGGCTCGGGCTCGGTCTCCGGGTCGTCGCCGAGCCCCACCTCGGCGGCCCAGTTGGCCAGCGCCAGGACCTGCTCCCCCGGGTACGCCGCGCCGACCGGCGTGTCCGGGTTGACCCGGAACGACCAGGCCACGTCCGGCCACTGACGGATGAGCTGGACGAACTTGACCCGTACCGTGTCGACCGGCCCTCCGGCGTGATCGGCGAGCCGCTCCGGCGAGGTGTAGACCACCACGTACCGCACCCCGTCGACCGTCTCGGTACGCCAGGAGAAACCCGGATCGCCGGGCCGGCTGCCCGCCGCCGAGTCGAACGCGACCGGCAACATCACCCGGGCCAGCAGCAGCGTGGTGAGAAAGCCGTCGGTGTTACCGCTGGCGGCGGCCGCCAGCAGCTCCTCCTCCACCTCGTTCGCCGGCACGAAGTCCGGCTCCACGGCCGGGCGACCGGTGCCGTCGGTCACCGGCTCGACGCGCGGCTCCTCGGCGGTGACGTACGGGATCGTCTCCGTCTCCAGCCCCGTCTCCGACGACGGGGACGGCTCCTCGGACGGCGACACCGCGAAGAGCGACGTGGTCGGCTCATCCGCCGCCGGCCGGCTGGCCGGCGCGAAGAGTGACGTGGTGGCCTCGTCCGTCGCCGGCGCGAAGAGTGACGTGGTCGCCTCGTCCGCCACCGACGAGAACAATGAGGTGGTCGGCTCGTCCGCCGCCGGGCGGCTGACCGGCGCGAACAACGACGTGGTCGGCTCGTCCGAGGGCACCGGCGCGAACAGGGACACCGTCGGCTCGGCTGCGCCCGGCACGGACGGCGACGTGGTCACCTCGTCCCCGGCCGGCGCGAACAACGACGTGGTCGCCTCGTCCGCGGTTGCCGGCGCGGGCAGGGACACCGTCGGCTCCGCCGCGACCGGCGCGAACAGGGACGTCGTCGGCTCGTCCGGGACCGGGCTGGACAGGGACGTCGTCGGCTCTTCCGTGACCGGCGTGGAGAGGGACACCGTCGGTTCGGCCGGGACGGGCACGGCCGGCGAGGACAACGGCTCGAACAGCGACCTGGTGGGTTCCCCGGCGGAGGACGTCACCGGGGTGCCCGGCTCGTCCGACGGCGACGCCGATGCTGGCGACGTGGGCTGAGACGGCGAAGACGAAGGCGTCGGCGAAGGCGAGAACAGCGGTGTGGTCGGCTCGAACAACGACACCGTCGGCTCGTCCGGGTGCCTGGCCGGCCGGGCGAGCGACACCGTCGGCTCGTCCGGTCCGGTCGGCAGCGGTGCCGCGTCCGCCGGGACGGACGCCTCGGCCGCCGGTCGGAGCGGATCGAACACCGAGCTCGTCGGCTCGCTGGCCGGGGACGGGAACGGCTCGGCGGCGGCCGGCGAGAGCGGTGCCGTCGTCGTCTCCCACGCCGACCCGACCCGGTCCGAGCGCGACCCGGTGGCGAACGGCTCGGTGGGGGCCGATGAACCGGCGTCGAACGAGTCGGTGGCCGACGGCTGGGTGGCAAACGGCTCGGTGGCAAACGGCTCGGTGACAAACGGCTCGGCAACGGACGGCTCGGAGACAAACGGCTCGGAGACAGACAGCCCGGCGACAGACGGCTCGGTGACGAATGGTTCGGGCGCCCTGCGGTCGTCAGTCCACGCGGGCTCGTCGACGTCGACGGCCGGCGACCCGGCCGGCTCGGCGGCGTCCACCCGGGAGAGGACGGGGCCGGTGGCGGCGTACCCCTCGGAAGCTGGCCCGGTCGCCGCGGGTGCGGTCAGGTCACGGGCCTCGATGACGGTGCCCTCGATGACGATCGGCGTGAAGTCCCGGCGCGGCGCGGGCGGAGCGGACACCGGCTCGGCCATCGACGGTGGCAGCGCCTCGGCTTCCGCCGGATCGTCGAGCGGGGTCCAGCCCGGCGCGTCGCGGTCGGTACGCGTTCCGGCCCACCGGTCGGGAGCGGGCGGGCCGGAGTGCCGGCGGGGCAGTGTCCGAGGCGTGTCCTCGGGCGGCCGGGCCGGCCGGAACGGCGCTGTCGGTTCGGCCGGCGTCGGCGCGGGCTCGTCCGCTCCCACCCGGAACGGTCGGGTCTGGTCCTCACGCACCGGCTCGTTCAGCGGCCGGCGCCGAGGGAACGGTTGGCCGCCGGCGAACCGGGAGGGCGGCGTCGCCCGCTCGCCGGATCGCCTGGGGGTGTCCAGCGGCGAGGGCCGCCGGGTCGCGCGGCCCGAGGTGGGCTCGAAGAAGGAACGGGCCGGTGGTGGGGCCGGCGGCGTCGGCGGCTCGTCCGGCGTCGCACGGCCGGCCGCGAACGGGTCCGGCTCGTCGGGACGGCGACGCAGGTCGGTGAGCCAGCCGTCGAGCGCGTCCGGGTCGGCCCCGTCGCCCGCCCCGGCGCGGCCGTGGTCACCGGACGCCGGGCGGCGGTGCGGCGCCGTCGGGGCGCGGCGGCCGAGGAGGGGAACGGATCGCATGGGTACGGTGGCGGGCTCCTCGACCTCCGCCACCCGCCCGCCACGGCCCGACGGGGCCGGGGGTGTCGCGGCGGCCGGAACCGGAACGGACGGCGCCTCGCGGGCGGGTTCCGGGACAGCGAAGCGGCCGGATTCGGCGCCGACGTCGCGCACCGAACCGGGGACGCCGTCACGCACCGGCCCGGGAACGCTGTCACGCGCCGGCCCCAGGACGCCGTCGCGGGCGGCCCGGGCGGCGCTCTCCACCCGCTCCAGACGGGCTCGGGCGCCCATGGTCCGGCCGGGCAGCCGGACGTCGCCCCGGGCGAGCTGGGCGACGTACCAGGCGGGCAGGTAGCCCTCGATCGGCAGGCCCGGGTTCACCGCCAGCCACCACTCCTGGTTGGGCCAGGCGGCGGCCAGGTCCGGGTACGCGACGAGACGCGTGGCGCCGGCGTTCTCGCCCAGGCTGGCGCGCAGCGCGGCGACCGACGTGAACGCCAGCACGTGCGTGCGGCCCTCGGAGGTCCAGGTGCCCCACCCCGCGGTCGGGCCGCCGGCGATCGGCAGCACCAGATCGACATGGGTCAGCACGCGGAAGTATTGCTGCTGGTCCTGCGCTCGTAGCGCGTCCCGCATCGCCACCTCGGCCTCGGTGGCCGGCTCCCATCCGGTCACGGGCCACCTCTCCTTCCGCGCACAGGCCACAGGCATCGCCTACAACCTACAAGGTGGTAACAAGATCACAATGCCTGGCCATCGACGGTCGGCCGTGGCGTCGGCGAGGCGCTAACATCCCGTTCCGGAGTCGACACGTTACGGAGGTCGTCGATGCCCCGGCCCCTCGCGCGCTCCACCGCGGTCGCGCTGGCGACCCTCCTCGTCTCCGGTCTGCCGGCGGCCCCGGCGGCAGCGGCCCGCGCGCCGTCCGGCTGCGCCACGCCGCCCGCGCCGGCCCGCCCGGTGGCCGAGCAGCCGTGGCCCCAGCAACGGTACGCGCCGGAGCGGCTGGCCCCGCTCGCGACCGGCGCGGGCGTGGTGGTGGCGGTGGTCGACTCGGGGGTGGACCGGTCCCATCCGCAGCTCGCCGGTCGGGTGCTGGCCGGCGCCGACTTCCTCGACCCGGGCGGGGACGGCACCCGCGACTGCGCCGGGCACGGCACCGGCGTGGCGAGCATCATCGCCGCCACGCCACGGCCGGGTGTCGCGTTCCGGGGCCTCGCGCCGGGCGCGCGCATCCTGCCGGTACGCGTCAGTGAACAGCAGGTGGTCGACGGGCGGGAGTCGGGGCGTACGGTCGACGCGGCCGACTTCGCCCGGGCCGTCCGCTGGGCCGTGGACCACGACGCCGACGTGCTCAACCTCTCGGTCGTGCTGTACGCGGACGACCCGGCGGTGCGCGCCGCGGTCGCCTACGCGGTGCGGCGGGACGTGGTGGTGGTGGCCGCCGCCGGCAACCTGCACGACAGCGGTGATCCCCGCCCCTTTCCGGCCGCGTACGACGGGGTGCTCGGCGTCGGCGCGATCGGGCGGGACGGGACGCGTGCCGCGTTCTCCCAGACCGGCCCGTACGTCGACCTGGTCGCCCCGGGCAGCGAGGTGCTGATGGCGGCGCCCCGGCAGGGCCATCGGCGGGCGGAGGGCACCAGTTACGCCACGCCGTTCGTCGCCGGCACCGCCGCGTTGCTGCGGCAGTATCGCCCCGGGCTGCACGCGACCGAGGTCGCCGGGCGGATCGTGGCCGGCACCGACCCGGCACCGGGGCGGGGCGAGGGCTACGGCGCCGGGGTGCTCAACCCGTACCGCGCGGTGACCGAGTCGCCCGGCGGGGCGGACGTCCGGCCCGGGCGTGCGGTCGCGCTCCCGGCGGACCGCCCGGACCCGGCCACGCTCGCCCGCCAGTCCCGCCGGGCCACGGCCCGGGACCGGGCACTCCTGGTGGCCGGCGTGACGGGTGGCGCGGCGGCGCTCGTGGCGCTGCTGGCCGTGGTGCTACCCCGGGGAACCCGCCGACGCTGGCACCCCGCCAACCCCACCTGACCCCCCACACCCGCCCCCGCGCGCCCGATCTTGCAGTTGGTGCCCGGACGAAACGGGCAAGACGCCTGAGCCGAGGGCCGAAAGTGCAAGATCGCGGAAGCGGGGTGGGGGCCGGGGAGGGCCGGGAGGGTGGGGGCGGCCCGGGTGACGGGCACCCGGGCCGTACCCGCCGGTCTCAGTGGAACAGGTTGGTGTTGCGCTTCTCGGTGTCGAGGTAGTCGGCCGCGGAGTCCTCCACCGCGAGCTTGATGTCGCGCAGCATCGCCTGCATGTCCTGCGAGGCGGCCCGCCAGCGGGACTGCCGCTGCTCGTACGCCTCGCGCGCCTCACCGTTCCAGCTCGCCACCAGCGGTGCCGCGTCCCGTTCGAGCTGCCCGAGCTGGCTCTCCAGGGTGGTCAGCGCCCGTTGGATGTCGGCGCCGGCCTGTTGCAGGGCGGCGAAGTTGACGACCAGCACACCGTGCTCCATGGGTTCGATCCTTCCGATGGTCTAGAGCGGCAGCTGGATGCCGCGGTTGGTGCCGGCCACCCGGCCGGCGGCCTCGGTGTCGGAGACGTCGTACTGGCGGCCGGCGGTGCGGATCGCGGTGGCGGTTTCGCGCAGGGCCCGTTGCAGGGCCGCCTGATCCTGCGCCCACTGCTGCTTGACCTGCGCGAACGAGCGCCCGCCGGCGCCTCGCCACGCTTGTTGCAGCACCTCCAGCTCGGCCATCAGGCCGCTGAGCATGGTCTGCAGCGACTGGTCGACGTGCTCGAACTTCGCGGCGGTCTGCTGCATCACCGCGGCTTCTGCCTGGGTCTGGGACATCCCGGACGTCACCTCGTCTCCTCGGTCGTGGCTGGCCACCCGGGGTGACCACCGTGGACTCGTCGGCGCGGCGCTCGCGGCCGCCGGAAGGGGGAGGGAGACGGCGGGCGCACGCGCAACGATTTTCGTCGCTGACGGTAGCGGTCCCAGTCCGGTTCTGCTACCCCCGGGGCCTCCCCTGTGGACAACGACGCCACTACGATGTGCCACGGCGGCGTCACCCGGCGGCCCGACGAGGAGGTGCGGTGACCGCGAGCACGACGGAGCGGCCCGCGCCCGCGCCGCCTCCACTTCCACAGTGGAGGCTCCGGCGGCTCCGCGCCGGACAGATCGTGACCACGCAGGTCGCGGCCGCCGTCCTGCTGGCCGCCCTGGGGCGGGGCGTCGCGCCGACCGCCGTGGCGTTGTGCTGCGCGGCACTGCTGGTGCCCGCCGCGTGGGTCCGGTTCCGGGGCCGTTGGCTGCACGAGTGGCTCACCGTCGGCGCGGCGTACCTGAGCCGTCGCCGCGCCCTGCCGGCGGCCACCGATCCCTCGGCGCTGCTGGGCCTGGTCGGGCCGGGCACGGTGGTGCACGCCGCGGAGTTGGCCGGCGGTCCGGCCGCCGTGCTGCACGACGCCGCCGGGCTGACCGCGCTGCTGGAGCTCGGCGATCCGGACGACCTGATCGGCGACCGCCCGCAGGCGCTCCCGGCTCCGCCCGACCTGCTCCCGCCCGCCGGCCCGGAGAGCCCTCCGGTCCGGCTCCAGCTGGTCTTCTCGGCCTCGCCGGCCCCCGTGCCGCCCGTCGCGTCCGGGCCGGTCGGGACGTCCTACCGCCAGCTCACCGACGGCCGGCTGGCCGGGCGTGCGCGGGTGGTGCTGGCCGTGCGGGTGCTGCGGGCCGACGGCTGGTCGGACGAGGAACTGCTGCGGGCGCTCTCCGGGACGGTCCGGCGGATCGTCCGCCGGCTCGGTTCGCTCGACGGCCGGCCGCTCGGCGCGCCGGCCGCCCTGCGGGTGATCGACGAGCTGGCCCATCACGAGACCGGCGCCCCGGCCCGGGAGACCTGGCCGCTGCTCACCGTGGGTGGGCTGACACAAGCCACCTGGCGGCTGCGTCGCTGGCCGGATCCACGGGGCGAGGCCGCCCGGGGGCTGGTGCCCCGGCTGCTGGCCGTACCGGCCACCGCCACCACTGTCGCGCTCTGCGTCGGCCCCCGCGCCGACGCCCCGCCGGCCCGGGCCGAGCTGACCGTCCGGGTGGCCGCCGGGAGCGCGGCGGAGTTGGCGGTCGCCGAACGGGCGCTCCGTCGGGCGGCCGGGGACGCGGGAGCGGAACTGCACCGCCTCGACGGCGAGCACCTCACCGGGTTGGCCGCCACCCTGCCGCTGGCGGCGACCGGCGGCGGGGCGCCTCCGGCCGGGTCGCCGCCGGCCGCGCCGGACCTGCCGGTCGGTGGGTCCGGCCTGATGGTGGGCGCCAACCGGCGCGGCGGCCCGCTGACCGTCCGCCTGTTCCGTCCGGCGACGACCCGGGTGCTGCTGGTCGGCGGGGTGCCCGCCGCGCAGTTGCTGGTGCTGCGGGCGTTGGCGCTCGGTGCCCGGGTGGCGGTGCAGACCACCAGGCCGCGCGCCTGGGAGGCGTTCGCGCGCGGGGTCGGCGGGCCCGGCGACGGGGTGCCGCTGCTCCCGCCGGGGCGGCCGGTCGGCGGCGCGCCCGGCTCGCCGCTGCGGCCGCTGCTGCTGGTGGTCGACGCCGGCCCGGTGCCGCCGGAGGTCGGTCCGGCGGCGGCCTGGCAGTCGGTGCTGGTGGTTCGCGACGAGCTGACCCCGGCGGACGCCCCGGCGCTGGCCCGCGCCGACCTGGCCGTTCTCCAGCCGCTCGACCCGGCCGAGGCCGAACTGGCCGGCACCGCGCTGGGGCTCGGCGGTTCCGCCGGCTGGCTCACCCGGATCCGCGACGACATGGTGGCGGTGGTCAACCGGCGGGCGCTGCGGTGGGCGCTGCTGTCGCCGACCCCTGTCGAGTCGCGGTTGGTCGGTCGTCCGGTCCGCCGCTGAGGCGTACGCGCTTCCGCCGGTGGGAGCGGCGTGGCACGATCCCGGCCATGGATTTCCTGAAGGGTCTTCTGATCCGGGTGGCGTCGACGGCGGTGGCGTTCTGGCTCGCCACGTTGCTCATCCCGGGCATCACGCTCGACTCCGGGTCCGTCACCGAGACGGTGGCGACGCTGCTGCTCGTCGCGGTGATCTTCGGCGTGGTCAACGCGGTGCTCCAGCCGATCATCAAGACCGTGGGGTGCGGCTTCTACCTGCTCACCCTCGGGCTGATCGCACTGGTGGTGAACGGCCTGCTGTTCCTGCTCACGAGCTGGATCGCCGGGGAGGCCGGCCTGCCCTTCCACGTGGACGGGTTCTGGCCGGCGGCGGTGCTCGGCGCGCTCCTCGTCGGCATCGTCACCTGGATCCTGGGCGCGGTCCTCGACCGCGACTGAGACGTCTTCGCCACCCGCCCGGCACTCCGTCCGGGCGGGCAGGCCAGTGCGCGGAAATTGGCTGGCGAGCGGCCCCCGGAGCGGCACTAGCCTCGGCCGGGTGTTCACCCTGACGCGCGCCGACGGCTACCAGCTCAGCACCGACCCCGACCGGCTCGACCTGGGCCGCGTGCACACCTGGCTCGCCACGGACGCGTACTGGGCGCGGGGGCGGGAGCGGGAGACGGTCGAGCGCGCGTTCGCCGGCTCGATCGGCTTCGGCGTCTACCGTCCCGGGGACGGCCGGCAGGTCGCGGTCGGCCGGGTGGTGACCGACCGGGCCACGTTCGCCTGGCTGTGCGACGTCTACGTCGACCGGGCCGAGCGGGGCCGCGGGCTGGGCACCTGGCTGACCGCGGGCGTCCGCGACCACGTTGCCGAGCTGGGCGTACGCCGGATCGTGCTGGCCACCATGGACGCGCACGGCGTGTACGGGAAGCTCGGCTTCCAGCCCGTGGCGGCGGACCGGTACATGGAGCTGGACGAGCGGTGACGCCTGTCACCGGAAAGGACCAACAGCCGGCTTCACCACTTACGGTGGAGCCGTGAACCAGCTCCGCCTCGGCTATCTGTACGGCATCGGCGCGTACCTGCTCTGGGGTTTCTTCCCGATCTACCTGAAACTGCTCCGGCCGGCCGGGCCGGTGGAGATCCTCGCGCACCGGATCATCTGGTCGGTGGTGTTCGTGGCGCTGCTGCTGGCCGCCATGCGCCACGTCGACTTCCTGCGGGCGCTGGCCCGGCGACCCCGCGCGCTGGCCGGGATCGCGTTCGCCGCCGCGCTGATCGCGGTGAACTGGGGCACCTACATCTACGGCGTGAACTCCGACCGGGTGGTGGAGACCGCGCTCGGCTACTTCATCAACCCGCTGGTGTCGGTGCTGCTCGGCGTGCTGGTGCTGCGGGAACGGCTGCGCCCGGCGCAGTGGGCGGCGCTCGGCGTCGGCGCGCTCGCGGTGGCGGTGCTCACCGTCGACTACGGCCGGCTGCCCTGGCTGGCGCTCACGCTCGCGTTCAGCTTCGCCGGGTACGGCCTGGTCAAGAAGCAGCTCGGCCTGCCCGCCGCCGAGGGGCTCTTCGTCGAGTCGGCGGTGCTGGCGCTGCCCGCCCTGGCGTACCTGGGCTGGCTCGCCACGCGCGGCGACTCGACGTTCGGGCACGTCTCCGCCGGGCACACCGCGCTGCTGGTGCTGGCCGGCGCCGCCACCGCGATCCCGCTGCTGTTCTTCGCCGGCGCGGCCAACCGGTTGCCGCTGTCCACGATCGGCATGTTGCAGTACCTGGCCCCGATCCTCCAGCTCGGCTGCGGCGTGCTGCTCTTCCACGAGCCGATGCCGCCGGCCCGCCTGGCCGGCTTCGCCCTGGTCTGGCTCGCCCTCGTCGTCTTCACCGTCGACGCCCTGAACCACACCCGCCAGACCCGCCGCACCCGCACCCCACTCCCCGCCGGGGGCGGGGGCGAGGTGGACTGTCAGCGGAGGTCGTAGGCGAGGATGGGGGTGTCGGTGCCGCGGAGGAGTTCCAGGCGGACCAGGTCACCCCGGGTGAAGCGGGTGACACCGGAGAAACGCAGGTCGTCGCCGGGCGCGGCGAGCCAGGACCCGATCTGCTCGGTCGCGCCGTCCGGGCCGTGCGCCACCAGCCGGAACGTGTACGCCTCGCGGTGCCCGGCCCGCCTGTCGTAGCCGCAGTGCATGGTGACCTCGGTGCCCCACGGCGTCTCGGTCAGCCCCACCTCGGCGTGCACCGGCGCGGTTCCGGCGACCGGCCGCATCGAGGTGAGCGCCACCGGCCGGGGAGCCGACTCGGCCGGCGGCCGGACCAGCGTCACGCCCACGCCGGCCAGCACCGCGAGCGCGGCGGCGGCGAGCGCGGTCGACGCGTACCGTCGTCGGGCGCGCGACCGGTCGCGGCGCTTGCGCGCCCGCGCGGCGTCGAGCAGCGCGGGCAGCCGTGAGGTCTCCGGGCCGACCTCCAGGAACTGCTCCAACCCGGCCGGATCGAGCCGACCCAGCAGGCCGGGCAGCACGGCGATCTCGGCCACCGCCTCCCGGCACTGCGCGCACCCGCCCAGGTGCCGCTCGTAGGCGGCGCGGTCGGCCGGGGCGAGGGCGCCCAGCACGTACGCGCCGTCGTCGTGCGCGAACTCGCAGCGGGTCATCCGGTCACCCCCATCTCGGCCAGCGCCAACCGTAGTGAGCGCAGCGCGTAGTGGGTGCGCGACTTCACCGTGCCCGGCGGTACGCCCAGCCGGGCAGCCGCCTCCGCCACCGACCGGCCCTGGTAGAAGCATTCGACGAGCACCTCGCGGTGGGTCGGGCTGAGGCGGTTGAGCGCCTCGGCCACCGTCCACGCCTCCACCGCGCGCTCCGTCTCGTCGACCGTCTCCGCGGTTTCCGGCAGCTCGTCGGTGTAGACCTCGCCGACCCGGGCGGAGCGGCGACGCCAGGCGTCGATGGCCAGGTTCCGGGCGGTGGTGAAGAGCCAGGCGCGGACCGAGCCACGCCGTGGGTCCAGCGACTCCGGGTGCCGCCAGGCCCGCAGCAGCGTCTCCTGCACCAGGTCCTCGGCGCGCGGCCGGTCGCCGTTGACCAGTCGCAGGGCGTGCGCGAACAGCGCGTCGGCGTGCTCGTCGTGCAGCGCGCGCAGCAGTTGGGCGTCGTGGTCGCTGATGGCGGTACCTCGCTTCCGGCGGCGGGGAGACCGGCGATGCGTTCGCCCGTCCGGGCGGTTGCGTTCGTTCTTCCATACGTGCCGGGCCGCCGAACGGTTCAGCCGCAGGTCACGCCGGAGCTGTTCACGTCCGGTTCATGTTCGGGCCGACGCGCGCTCACCGCGTGCTGGCACCGTCCGGCAGGTACGCGTCCGGGTCGACCGCCCGGCACGCCGTCCGACGTCCGACGTCCGACCAGGAGGCTCCACCCCATGAGCGAACGTCCTCGCCTGCTTCCGCTGCTGGGTGGCACCCGCCACGGCAGCCGCGACGCGATGACCTGTCTGTACCGGTGCGGCAACGCCTGCGACCACCCGGTGCCCAACTCCTCCGACAACCCGTACTTCGGCGACCTGGTCGACACCGAGGTCTCCCGCCGCGGCGTGGTCCGGGCCGGTGCGGTCGGCGCGCTGGTGCTCGGCTTCGGCGGCGCCGCCGCGGGCGCGCTCGCCGGGGCGACGCCGGCCGCCGCCGCGCCCGCCACCCCGACCGCCCCGGGCACGGACGAGGCCGTCGCCGCGTCCGCCCGCCCGGGCAACGGTGCGCTGTCGTTCAAGCCGATCCCGCCGAACAAGCTCGACACGCTCGTGGTGCCGAACGGGTACGACCACGCCGTCGTCATCAAGTGGGGTGACGAGGTGGTCCCCGGCGCGCCCGCGTTCGACGTGCGTCAGCAGAGCGCCGCCGCCCAGGCCGAGCAGTTCGGCTACAACAACGACTTCGTCGGCGTGCTGCCGATCGACCGTAGGCGCGCGCTGCTCGTGGTCAACCACGAGTACACCAACGAGGACCTGATGTTCCCCGGCTTCACCGGCCAGGACGCGCTGACCGTGGAGCAGGTGCGGGTGGCGATGGCCGCGCACGGCATGTCCGTGGTGGAGCTGGAGCGGGTCACGGACACCGGCCAGTGGCGGCCGGTACGCCGGGGCCGGCGCGAGTACAACCGTCGGGTCACGGCGCTGGCCACGAAGTTCGAGCTGACCGGCCCGGCCGCCGGCTCGGCGTGGCTGCGGACCGCCGCCGACCCGAAGGGCCGCACGGTCGTCGGCACGCTGAACAACTGCGCCGGCGGCGTCACGCCGTGGGGCACCGTGCTCTCCGGCGAGGAGAACTTCAACCAGTACTTCGTCGGCGGCGACGGCGCGCCGGAGGAGCTGAAGCCGAAGCTGGCCCGCTACGGCATCCCGACCGACGTGCGCTACCCGAGCGGCAGCCGCAAGTGGGAGCGGGCCGACGAGCGGTTCGACCTGGCGAAGCACCCGAACGAGGCACACCGGTTCGGCTGGGTCGTCGAGATCGACCCGTTCGACCCGCAGGCCCGGCCGCGCAAGCACACCGCGCTGGGCCGGGTGAAGCACGAGGGCGCGAACGTCATCGTGGCCCGCAGCGGGCACGTGGTCGCGTACATGGGCGACGACGAGCGCTTCGACTACCTCTACAAGTTCGTGTCGGACAAGAAGTTCCTGCCGGGCAACTCCTGGGTGGCCCGCAAGCACAACCTGACGCTGCTGGAGTCGGGCACGCTCTACGTGGCCGCGCTGACCGGCGACAGCCCGGCCGGGGAGATCGACGGCAGCGGCACGCTCCCCGCCGACGGCGGCTTCGGCGGCCGAGGGCGGTGGATCAAGCTGGTCAGCGGCAACCGCTCGTACGTCGACGGGATGACCGCCGCCGACGTACTCACGTTCACCCGGCTGGCCGGCGACAAGGTCGGCGCGACCAAGATGGACCGTCCCGAGGACGTCGAGCCGAGCCTGCTCACCGGCAAGGTCTACGTGGCGTTGACCAACAACAGCGACCGGGGCAAGGCCGGCAAGGCGCCGGCCGACGAGGCGAACCCGCGTAACGCCAACAAGCACGGGCAGATCCTGGAGCTGGTCGAGGAGCGCGGCGACAACACCGCCGAGACGTTCACCTGGTCGCTGCCGATCGTCTGCGGTGACCCGGCCGACGCCTCGACGTACTTCGCCGGGTACGACAAGACGAAGGTGTCGCCGATCTCCTGCCCGGACAACGTCGCGTTCGACGCCACCGGGAACCTCTGGATCTCGACCGACGGCAACGCGTTGGGCAGCAACGACGGCCTGTTCGCCACCGCCGTCGAGGGCCCGGAGCGGGGCCACCTGAAGCAGTTCCTCACCGTGCCGCTCGGCGCGGAGACCTGCGGCCCGTTCATCACCCGGGACAACCGGTCGGTGTTCGTGGCCGTGCAGCACCCGGGTGAGATCTCCGGCGCGTCCGTGGAGAACCCGGCCTCCACCTGGCCGGACGGTGACTTCGCCAAGCCCGGCGTGGTGGTCACCTGGCGCCTCGACGGCGGCCCGGTCGGCAGCTGAGCCAACCTCGGGGCGGTCCGGCGCTGGACCGCCCGCTGGAGGGCCACCATCCGGCCAGGATGGTGGCCCTTTCAGGTCTCGGTGGCGATTCCGTCGGCGATCGCCCGCGCGACGGTGAGCAGTTTCGCCCGCACCACCCGTGCCGAGGTCATCATCTCGCTGGCCGGCAACGCGCAGGCCAGCACCACCCGCCGCTCGATGTCCTTGTCCGGGGCGACGAGCACCGCGGCGCACGCCACGCCCTGCCGGAACTGGCCCAGTTCCAGCTGCATGCCGCGCCGGTCGCCGGCGGCCAGGTCGGCCTCGAACGCCTCGACCGTGGTCAGGGTGGCAGTGGTGAACGGCCGCATGCCGTACTCCCGCAGGTAGCGGAAGCGCTGCTCGGCGGTGAGCGTGGCGAGCAGGCTCTTGCCGAGCGCGGTGGCGTGCGCGCCCTCGGCGAAGCCCGGCACCAGATCCTCCAGGTACGGCGAGCGCGGTCCCTCGGCACACGCGGTGACCGCCACCTGCCCGCCGACGAAACGGCCGAGGTAGTGACTCCAGCCGGTCTCCGCGGCGGCCCGGCGCAACGCCTCACCGACCGCGGGCGGGCCCCGGAACGCGGTGACCAGCTCACGGTAGCGGTCGGCGATCTCCAGCCCGACGATGTACGTCCCGTCCTCGCGCCGGATCACGTAGCCCTCGTACGCGAGCGTGCGCACCAGATGGTAGGTGGTGGCGACGGTCAGTTCGCAGCGGCGGGCGATCTGCTTCACGGTGAGGCCCTTCGGCGCACGGCCGACCGACTCGAGTACTCGAAGCGCGCGGGAGACGCTGCGGATCAGGTCCGAAGGCTCCGCCAGAGGGTCGCGCACAACCACCTCCGCCGCCGGGGCTTACACCATATGAAAAAAGGTCCGGGTGCGAAATGCCTGTTCGGGTCGAGGATGTCAGATCACCGGGCACAGAACGTGCATCGACAGACACGATCAGCAGCGAAAACGCGGTCGGCGTAGGTTGACCGACAATGACTGAAACTATTTCGCGAACCGGTCGGCCGGCGGCCGGGCGACCGGTTCGGGTCGGTGCCGGCGCCACCGTCACCACGATCGCCTGCGTCCTGCCCGTCTTCCTGGTCGGCGGCCTCGCCGTGCAGCTCGGCGACGAGTTGGGCTTCAGCCCGGCCGGGCTGGGGCTGGCCGTCTCGGTCTACTTCGGCATCAGCGCGCTCGCCTCGGTGCCGTCCGGCGCCCTGGTCGAGCGGTACGGGCCGGCGCCGGTGGCCCGCGTCGCCATCGTGCTCTCCGCCGGCTCGCTGCTGGCCGTGGCCGGCCTCGCCCGGTCGTACCCCACACTGGTGGCGCTGCTCGCGCTCAGCGCCGCCGGCAACGCGCTCGGCCAGCTCGCCAGCAACGCCGCACTGGCCGAGCACGTGCCCGCCCACCGGCAGGGGCTCTCCTTCGGCGTGAAGCAGGCCGCCATCCCGCTCTCCACGCTGCTGGCCGGCGCGGCGGTCCCCACCGTCGCGCTGACCGCCGGCTGGCGCTGGGCGTTCGTGGCGGCCGCCGGGGCCGCGCTGGCCGCGCTGCCGGCCGTACCCCGGTCCGGTCGGGACCGGCGTACCCGGTCCGCCTCCACCGCCCGGGGCGGCGGCCGGGCCGCGCTGGTGGTGGTCGGGCTGGCCGCGACGCTCGCGGCCGGCGCGGCGAACGCGCTGGGCACGTTCCTGGTCGACTCGTCGGCCGCGCGCGGGCTCTCCCCCGGCCTGGCCGGCCTGACGCTCACCCTGGGCAGCGCGGTGTGCGTGTCCGCCCGGGTCGGCGTGGGGTGGCTGGCCGACCGGCGGGCCGGCGGGCACGTCGGCGTGATCGCCGGGCTGCTGGTGGCGGGCTCCGTGGGGCTGCTCCTGCTCGCGGTGGCCGGTCCGGTGCCGCTGGTCGCCGGCGTGGTGCTCGGCTTCGGCCTCGGCTGGGCCTGGCCGGGGCTGTTGAACTTCGCGGTGGTCCGGCTCCACCCGCGGGCCCCGGCCGCCGCCACCTCGATCACCCAGACCGGCGTGTACGCGGGCGGCTGCCTGGGCCCGCTCGGTCTCGGCGCGCTGGCCGGCACGGCCGGCTATCCGGCGATGTGGCTGACCGCGGCCGGCGCCATGCTCCTCGCGGCCCTGCTCATGCTCCTCGCCGCCCGCCTGCTGTCCCGCCCCACCTGAGCCCCACCGCCGCCACGACACGCGTCGCCGAGCCGCCGAGCCGCCGAGCCGCCGAGCCGCCGAGCCGCCGAGCCGCCGAGCCGCCGAGCCGCCGAGCCGCCGAGCCGCCGAGCCGCCGAGCCGCCGAGCCGCCGAGCCGCCGAGCCGCCGAGCCGCCGGGGAAGATACTTCGCCGGGGACGGTTATGACCAGGGGTCATATTTATGACCGTGAGGTATATGCCTCAACTGCGGCCTACTCCTGGCAGAGACTACGTTCGGTAACGGTCGGGACAGCGCCGGCGTCCGCGGCCCGGCCGCACGGATATCGGTCGCGCCTGGCGACCGGAACCGGGTCAGCTGGTGCGGTCGGCGATGTAGTCGCAGAGGGATTCGAGGGCGCGGCGGGCGGGACCCTCGGGGAGCGGGGCGAGGTGGGCCCGGGCGTCCTCGGCGTAGCTGCGCACCGTCTCCCGGGCGCGCTTGAGCGCCGGGGACTCACGGAGCAGCGTGAGCGCCTCGGCGTGCAGCGCGTCGTCGACGAGCGGGCCGGTGGCCAGGATCTCCCGCAGCCGGACGCTGGCCGCGTCCGAGTCGTCGCCGGCCAGCGCGTAGAGCACCGGCAGCGTGGGCACGCCCTCGCGCAGGTCGGTACCGGGCGTCTTGCCGGACTGCACCGACTCGCTGGCGATGTCCAGCAGGTCGTCGGAGAGTTGGAACGCGACGCCGATGACCTCGCCGTACCCGGCCAGTGCCTCGATGTGCGCGGCGGACGCGCCACCGAACATGCCGCCGAAGCGGGCCGAGGTGGCGATCAGCGAACCGGTCTTCTCGGCGATCACGTGCAGGTAGTGCGCGACCGGATCGGTGCCGCGCGGGCCGACCGTCTCGGCGATCTGACCGTGCACCAGGCGGGCGAACGTGCGCGCCTGCAACCGGACCGCCTCCGGGCCCAGGTCGGCCGCGATGTCCGCGGCCCGCGCGAAGAGGAAGTCGCCGACCAGGATGGCCACCGAGTTGCTCCAGCGGGAGTTGGCGCTCGGCGCGCCCCGCCGCACGGCCGCCTCGTCCATCACGTCGTCGTGGTAGAGCGTGGCCAGGTGGGTGAGTTCCATCACCACGGCGGCCGGGACCACCTGGGCGGCCTCCGGATCGCCGAACTGGGCGCCCAACGCCACCAGCAGCGGCCGGAACCGCTTGCCGCCGGCCTCCATCAGGTGCCGGGCCGCCTCGGTGACCAACGGGTCGGCGCTGGCCACGCCGGACCACAGTTGGGCCTCGACCCGGTCGAGGACGCCCAGCACGGACGCTTCGACGCGCGGGTCGGCGAGGTGCAGGCCGAGCGCGCCGAACTGACCTGAACGCTCGCCAGCCGGGTTCACCACGTCTTCAACCATGCCACACCCGTTCGACCTGCTCGGTGAGGGGGATACGGACCGGGGGGCCGGTACGCCACGGCGTACCGGCCCCCCGGGTGGAACCACTTCCGTCATCGGACGAATTCGGCGGCACCGGTGGTCAGGTCCAGCAGAGGCCCGGGGACCACACCGAGGACGAGCGTGGCGAGCACGCCGATCATCAGGGCGGCCGAGGTGAGCGCGCCCGGCACGGTCACCGTCGGGGTCGCCTCGCCCGGCTCCGACAGCCACATCATCACCACGACCCGCAGGTACGGGAAGGCCAGCACCATGCTGGTCAGCACGCCGGCGATCACCAGCCATGCCTGGTCGGCCTCCAGCGCCGGGCCGAAGACCGCGAACTTGCTGGTGAAGCCGCTGGTGAGCGGGATGCCGGCGAACGCCAGCAGGATGAACGTGAAGATCGCCGCGAAGAACGGCGAGCGGCGGCCCAGCCCCGCCCAGCGGGACAGGTGGGTGGCCTCGCCGTCCGCGTCCCGCACCAGCGTCACCACGGCGAACGCGGCGAGCACCGAGAAGCCGTACGCGGCCAGGTAGAACATCGTGCCCGACAGCCCTTCCTTGCTGGGGGCCAGCACACCCACCAGCAGGTAACCGGCGTTCGCGATCGACGAGTACGCCAACAGGCGCTTGATGTCCGTCTGGGTGACCGCCAGCACGGCGCCGACCAGCATGGTCAGCACCGCCACCACACCGATCACCGGCGTGAAGTCCCAGGAGGCCCCGGCGAACGCGACGTGGAACACCCGCAGCAGCGCGCCGAACGCGGCGACCTTCGTGCAGGCCGCCATGAAGCCGGTCACCGGCGTCGGCGCGCCCTGGTAGACGTCCGGCGTCCAGACGTGGAACGGCGCGGCGGCGGCCTTGAAGAGCAGACCGATGGCGAGCAGCGCCATGCCGGCGAAGAGCAGCACCTGGCTGGACGAGGACTCGCCGACCGCGGCGTGCACGGTGGCGAAGTCGACGCCGGCGCCACGGCCCGGGATGCCGGAGGTGAAGCCGTAGATCAGGGCCACACCGAACAGGAAGAACGCCGAGGCGTACGCGCCGAGCAGGAAGTACTTCATCGCCGCCTCCTGGCTCAGCAGCCGCCGGCGGCGGGCCAGCGCGCAGAGCAGGTAGAGCGGCAGCGAGAAGACCTCGAGCGAGATGAACATGGTCAGCAGGTCGTTCGCCGCCACGAAGATCAGCATGCCGCCGATCGCGAACGAGATCAGCGGGTAGACCTCGGTGGCCCCGCCGACGCCGTCGGCCTGCTTCCGGTCCTCGGGCGACTCGGCGGTGACCGCCGCGTGCGCCACGAATGCGCCGCCCCGCTCCACCGTGCGCTCGCCGACCAGCAGCAGCGCCATCACGGCCAGCACCAGGATGGCGCCCTGGAGGAAGAGCGTCGGCCCGTCCACCGCGATCGCGCCGCCGGCGGTGACCAGCCGGGCGTCGGACTTCAGGATCACCATGGTGATCGCGGCCAGCGCCGCCACCAGGGCGAGCGCGAGCTGTACCGCGTTGCGCAGCCGGCGCGGCACGAACGCCTCGACCAGGACGCCCAGCAGGGCGGCGCCCAACATGATCAGGATGGGAGCGAGCGCCGCGTAGTCGATCGACGGCAGCTTCAGTTCACTCACTTTGAAGCCTCCTGGACGCTGCCGACCTCAGGGGCGGGATCGGACTTGCCGACGTCCTGCATGGTCGCCTGGACGGCGGGGTTGATGACATCGGTGACCGGCTTGGGATAGAAGCCGAGCAGCACGATCAGCGCGATCAACGGCGCGACGACGACCTTCTCGCGCAGGCTGAGGTCCCGACGCATGCCCTCGACCTCGGTGAGCGCCGGGTTCAGCGTGCCCTGGGTGGTGCGCTGCACCATCCACAGCACGTACGCCGCCGCCAGGATGATGCCGAGCGTGGCGATCACCGCGACCGGCTTGTTGACGGTGAACGTGCCGATCAGCACCAGGAACTCGGAGACGAACGGCGCGGTGCCGGGCAGCGCCAGCGACGCCAGACCGGCGAAGAAGAGCACGCCGGCCAGCACCGGCACCAGCTTGCCCGCGCCGCCGAAGTCGCTGATCAGCGCCGAGCCGCGCCGGGCGATCAGCATGCCGACCACCAGGAAGAGCAGGCCGGTGGCGAGACCGTGGTTGAGCATGTAGAGCACCGCGCCGGTGCCGGCCTGGGTGGTGAACGCGAAGATGCCCACCCCGATGAAGCCGAAGTGCGCGATCGAGGTGTACGACACCAGCCGCTTCAGGTCGTTCTGCCCGACCGCCAGCAGCGCCGCGTAGATGATGCCGATCACGCCGAGCGCCAGCGCGTACGGCGCGAACCAGCGGGACGCCTCCGGGAACAGCGGGAGGCAGTAGCGCAGGATGCCGAACGTGCCGACCTTGTCCAGCACGCCGACCAGCAGCGCCGCCGCACCGGCCGGCGCGGCGCCACCGGCGTCCGGCAGCCAGGTGTGGAACGGGAAGAACGGCGCCTTGATCGCGAACGCGAGGAAGAAGCCGAGGAACAGCCAGCGGGCGGTGTTGGTGGCGAACTCGGCCTGACTCAACGCCTGCCAGTCGAACGTCTTCCCGCCGACCACCCAGAGACCGATCACCGCGGCCAGCATGAACAGGCCGCCGACCAGCGAGTAGAGGAAGAACTTCACCGCCGCGTACTGCCGCTGGTGGCCGCCGTAGCTGCCGATCAGGAAGTACATCGGGACGAGCATGACCTCGAAGAACACGTAGAACAGAAAGACGTCGGCGGCGGCGAAGACGCCGATCATCGTGCACTCGAGGACGAGCAGCAGCGCGAAGTAGACCGGCACCGAACGCTTCGACTGCTCGGCGTCGTGCCACGACGCCAGGATCACCAGCGGCACCAGGATCGCGATCAGCATCAGCATGACCAGCGCGATGCCGTCCACCTCGAAGGTGAACCGCACACCCCAGTTCGGGATCCACGCGTACGACTCGCGGAACTGGAACCGGTCACCGTCGGCGGAGAAGGCGAACCACATCACCACCGAGAGCACCAGCACCAACAGCGACCAGCCGAACGCCACCAGCTTGGCCAGGTCCGGCCGCCGACGTGGCAGCAGCGCCACCACCAGCGCGCCGACCAGCGGCGCCACGGTCAGCACCGAGAGGAACGGGAAGTTGGACATTATTCGGCCTTACCTCCGTCGTGACTGCGTGGCCCGCCGGCGGGGGCGGCCGCGTTGAGGTCGATCACGCCAGCCACCCCGCCTGTACCGCCAGGAACGCCGCCACCACGAGCAGCGCGCCGGTCAGGATCGAGGTCGCGTACGACCGCACGAAGCCGGTCTGGAGCCGCCGGAGCCGGCCGGAGCCCCCGCCCACCGCGGCGGCCAGGCCGTTGACCAGCCCGTCGACGCCCCGGTTGTCGAGGAAGACGAGCGCCCGGGTGAGGAAGATGCCCGGCTTCTCGAAGACCGCCTCGTTGACGGTGTCCGTGTAGAGGTTCTTGCGGGCGGCGGTGACCAGCACGCCGGCCGGCTGCGGCTCGGTGGCCGTGCCGTTGCGGAACAGGAACCAGGCCAGCCCGGCCCCGAGCACGGTGATCAGGATGGAGAGGATGGTGATCACGGTGTGCGAGAGCACGCCGTGTGCCTCGCCACCGGCCTCCTCGCCGAGCACCGGGGTCAACCACGACACCACGCTGTCGTTGAGCGTCATCAGACCACCGGCCACCACCGAGCCGGCGGCGAGCAGGATCAGCGGGATCGTCATGAGCTTCGGCGACTCGTGCGGGTGCTCGATGTCCTCGGTCCACCGCTTCGGGCCGTGGAACGTCAGCACGAAGAGCCGGGTCATGTAGAACGCGGTGAGCCCGGCGCCGAGGAGCGCTGCCCCGCCGAACAGCCAGGCGGTCCAGCCCTCCCGTTCGAACGCGGACGCGATGATCGGCTCCTTGGAGAAGTAGCCGGAGAGCGGCGGGATTCCGATGATGGCCAGCCAGCCCATCATGAACGTCAACCAGGTGATCTTCATGTACTTCGACAGCCCACCGAAGCGGCGGATGTCCACCTGGTCGTTCATGCCGTGCATGACCGAGCCGGCACCGAGGAACATGTTGGCCTTGAAGAAGCCGTGCGCCAGCAGGTGGATGATCGCCAGCGCGTACGCGCCGCCGCCGAGGCCGACGCCGAGGAACATGTAGCCGATCTGGCTGACCGTGGACCAGGCCAGCACCCGCTTGATGTCGTCCTTCGCCGCGCCGATGACGCAGCCCATCAGCAGCGTGAGCGCACCGACGCTGACCACCACGAGCTGGAGCGTCTCGTTCGCCGAGAAGATCGGGTTGGAGCGGGCGATCAGGTAGACGCCGGCGGTGACCATGGTCGCCGCGTGGATGAGCGCGGAGACCGGGGTCGGGCCCTCCATCGCGTCCGGCAGCCACGCCTGGAGCGGGAACTGGCCGGACTTGCCGGCCGCGCCGAGGAGCAGCAGCAGGCCGAGCACCAGCACGGTGGTGGAGGTCAGCGAGCCGACCCCGTTGAACACCTCGTCGTACTGAGTCGTGCCGAGCATGGCGAACATGACGAAGATGCCGATGGCCAGGCCGGCGTCGCCGACCCGGTTCATCAGGAACGCCTTCTTGCCGGCGGTGGCCGCGCTCGGCCGGCCGTACCAGAAGGAGATCAGCAGGTACGACGCCAGGCCGACGCCCTCCCAGCCGAAGTAGAGCATCACGTAGTTGTTGCCGAGCACCAGCAGCAGCATCGCGGCGACGAACAGGTTGAAGTACCCGAAGAACCGCCGCCGGCCCTCGTCGTGCGCCATGTACTCCACGGCGTAGAGGTGGATCAGGAAGCCCACCCCGGTGATCAGCAGCACGAACACCGCGGCCAGCGGGTCGAAGAGCAGACCGAAGTCCACCTTCAGGTCGCCGACCGTGATGAACTGCCAGAGACTCGACTGGACCTGCTTGTTCTCCAGGCCACGGAGCTGGAAGAAGTACGTCAGGCCGAGCACGAACGCGGCGCCGATGGCCGCCACGCCCAGCCAGTGGCCCCAGCGGTCCGCCCGCTTGCCGAGCAGCAGCAGGACCGCCGCGCTGACCAGCGGGATCGCCACCAGCAGCCAGACACTGCCCAGCAGCCCATCCGCCGTAGCGAATTCCACAGTCTGTTCCACGACTGGCCCCTCAGTACTTCAGCAGGTTGGCGTCGTCGACGCTGGCCGAGCGCCGGGTCCGGAAGATCGCCATGATGATCGCGAGCCCGACCACGACCTCGGCCGCCGCCACCACCATCACGAAGAACGCCATGATCTGGCCGTTCAGGTCACCGTTGATCCGGCTGAACGTGACCAGGGTCAGGTTGGCCGCGTTGAGCATCAGCTCGACGCACATGAACAGCACGA
Organism: Micromonospora sp. AKA38; assembly: GCF_027925725.1. Taxonomy (NCBI): domain Bacteria; kingdom Bacillati; phylum Actinomycetota; class Actinomycetes; order Micromonosporales; family Micromonosporaceae; genus Micromonospora; species Micromonospora sp. AKA38. The sequence continues at coordinate 519,133 of NZ_BNEI01000007.1, forward strand.
TCGCGTTGCGCCGGACCAGCACGCCCACGGCGCCGATGGTGAACAGCACCGCCGCGAGGATCAGGTAGTAGTCCGGGGTCATTTGTCAGTGCCCTTCAGTGCGGTCTCCTCCGACGTCATGTCGCGCACCGGCATGATCTCCGGGATGCCGCGGTCGGTCAGCCGGCCGTCCGGCAGGCGGGCCGGCGTGGCCACCGAGGAGGAGGTGGCGAAGACGCCCGGGCCGGGCTTCGGGCCGGGGTAGTTACCGGGACGGAACCGCGCCTTCATGGTGGCGACCTGGTCCATCCGGTCCTCCTTGCGCCGCTCCACGTGCGCCAGCACCATCGCGCCCACCGCGGCGGTGATCAGCAGCGCCGAGGTCAGCTCGAAGGCGAAGACGTACTTGGTGAACAGCAGCCGGGCGATGCCCTGCACGTTGCCCTCGGCGTTCGCCTGGTCGAGCCCGACCGCCCGCACGCCGTCGAGCGCGCGGTAGAGACCGGTGCCGACCAGGCCGGCGAAGCCGAGCCCGAGCACCACCGCGGCGACCCGCTGGCCGCGCAGCGTCTCGATCAGCGAGTCGGACGCGTCGCGACCGACAAGCATCAGCACGAACAGGAAGAGCATCATGATCGCGCCGGTGTAGACGATGATCTGCACCATGCCGATGAACGGGCCGGCCTGGAGCACGTAGAACACGCCCAGGCAGAGCATGGTCAGCACCAGCCAGAGCGCGGAGTGCACCGCGTTGCGGGCCCACACCATGCCGAGTGCCCCGATCAGGGCCAGCGGGGCGAGGATCCAGAACGTGACCTCCTCGCCCCCGGTCACGTCGCCCGCCGCGGCGAGCACCGTAGAAGTGGTCATACCCCTGCTCCCTTGCCCGCCTCGGACCGCTGCGCGGCCTGCTCGGCACCGGGGAAGGTCACGCCGGGGTGTTCCTCCACCGGATACTGGCCGCCCGCAGGCGAGTGCTCGGCACCGGCCGAGGTGCCCGGGTTGGTCAGCGCACCGACGTAGTAGTCCTTCTCGCTGTCGCCCAGCCGCATCGGGTGCGGCGGCTGCTCCATGCCTTCGAGCAGCGGCGCGAGCAGCTGCTCCTTCGTGAAGATCAGGTCCTGCCGGTTGTCCCGGGCCAGCTCGTACTCGTTGCTCATGGTGAGCGAACGGGTCGGGCAGGCCTCGATGCAGAGCCCGCAGAAGATGCACCGGGCGTAGTTGATCTGGTAGTTGCTGGCGTACCGCTCACCCGGGGAGAAACGCTGCTCCTCGGTGTTGTCGCCACCCTCCACGTAGATCGCGTCGGCCGGGCAGGCCCAGGCGCACAGCTCGCAGCCGATGCACTTCTCCAGCCCGTCCGGGTGCCGGTTGAGGATGTGCCGCCCGTGGTAGCGCGGCGCCGAGACCGGCGGCTTGAACGGGTAGTCGGTGGTGACGACCTTCTTGAACATGTGCGAGAAGGTGACCCCGAAGCCCTTGAACGTTCCGGTGATCGCGCCCACGTCACACCTCCCTGGACTCGGAGCCGGCGACGACGTTGGCCGGCTCCCGCTCGGCGACCACGCGCTTGGTACGCGGGCTCGGCGGAACCTGAAGATCCATCGGTGGCAGCGGGAAGCTGCCGTACGGCCGGCTGTCCGCCTGCTCCTGGGGCGACGGCTTCGGCTGCTTCTTCCGGCTCGGCCAGAAGAGCGTGGCCAGCAGCAGCACGCCCGCGCCGATGGCGGTGACGAGCAGCCGGTCCCGGGTCTGCCAGTCCTCGATCGAGCGGAGCCCGGCGAGCACCAGGATCCAGACCAGGTTGATCGGCAGCAGCACCTTCCAACCGAAGCGCATGAACTGGTCGTACCGGAGCCGGGGCAGCGTGCCGCGCAGCCAGACGAACACGAAGACCAGCAGGATCACCTTGCCGAAGAACCACAGCATCGGCCACCAACCCTCGTTGGCGCCCGACCACAGCGTGATCGGCCAGGGGGCCCGCCAGCCGCCGAGGAACAGCGTCGTGGTGACCGCGGACATGGTCACCATGGCGACGTACTCGGAGAGCATGAACAGCGCGAACTTCAGCGAGCTGTACTCCGTCATGAAGCCCGCGACCAGCTCCGACTCCGCCTCCGGCAGGTCGAACGGGGCCCGGTTGGTCTCACCGACCATGGCGATGAAGAAGATGATGAAGCTGGGCAGCAGCAGGATCGCGTACCAGCCCGGGGTGGGCAGGTCGAAGCCGCCGATGCTGAGCTGCGTGCCGTCGGCCTGCTTGGCGACGATCCCGCTCGTCGACATCGTGCCGGCGGTCATGAAGACCGCCACGATGCTCAGCCCCATGGCGACCTCGTACGAGATCATCTGGGCGCTGGAGCGGAGACCGCCGAGCAGCGGGTACGTCGAGCCGGAGGCCCAGCCACCGAGCACGATCCCGTAGACGCCCATCGAGGAGCAGGCCAGGATCACCAGCACCGCCACCGACACGTCGGTGACCTGGAGCGGCGTCCAGTGGCCGAAGATGCTCACCTTCGGGCCGAACGGGATCACCGACAGCGCGGTGACCGCGGAGATCACCGAGATGGTCGGTGCGAAGAAGAAGACCACCTTGTCGGCGGCGCGCGGGAGGATGTCCTCCTTGAACGCCATCTTCAGGCCGTCCGCGAGCGTCTGGAGCAGGCCGAACGGGCCGACCTGGTTCGGGCCGGGCCGCACCGCCATCCGGCCGACCACCCGCCGCTCGAACCAGACGCCGAGCAGCGTGGCCAGCAGGCCGAACGCGAACGCGAAGACGATCTTCCCGAGGACCAGCCACCACGGGTCCTTGCCGAAGTCGGCCAGCGTCGGGTCCTGCGCCGCGAGGTAGACCGCGTTCACTGGTGTGCACCCCCTGCGTTGAGGAGCGGACCCGGCCGTGCGGCGGCGTCCGCGGCGACGCGTCCGGCCGGAACGGCCGGTCCGTCGATGGAGCCCGCGGTCACCGTCACCACATGACCGGACGTCGCGCCGAGGCTGCGCCGCACGGTCGAACCGGGTGAGTTGGTCGGCAACCAGACGACACCGTCCGGCATCTCGGTGATCGCCGCCGGCAGGGTGACCGCGCCGCGGTCGGTGCCGACCGTGACCGGGTCGCCGTCGGCCACGCCGAGCGCCTCGGCGGTGCCCTTGCCCAGCCGGACGACCGGCAGGCGGGCGGTGCCGGCGAGGTGCTCGTCGCCGTCGGTGAGGCTGCCCAGGTCGAGCAGTTGGTGCCAGGTCGCCAGCACGGCCTCGCCCGGACCGGGCTGCGGCACGGTGGCCGGCTCGACCGAGGGGGCGGACGGCCGCTCGGTGCGGGTCCGGGGCAGCGCGCCCAGCTCGCGGCGCACGCTCAGCACGTCGCCGGTGCCGAGCCGGACGTCGAGCAGCGCGGCGATCGCGTCCAGCACCCGGCCGTCGGTCATCGCGCCGGTGTCCAGCACCCGCTCGAAGGTCCGCAGCCGGCCCTCCCAGTCCAGGAAGCTGCCGGCCTTCTCGACCACCGGGGCGACCGGGAAGACCACGTCGGCCCGGCGGGCCACCGCACTCAACCGCAGTTCCAGGCTGACCAGGAACGGCACCGCGTCCAGGGCCTCCTCGGCCCGGCGCGGATCGGCCAGGTCGGCCGGGTCGACGCCGGCCACCACCAGCGCGCCGAGCTTGCCGTCGGCCGCCGCGGCGAGGATGCCGTCGGTGTCCCGGCCCGCCTGGCTCGGGATCACCCCGGCCGGCAGGTCCCACGTCTCGCCCAACTCCGCGCGGGCGGCCGGCTCGGTGACCACCCGGCCGCCGGGCAGCAGGTTCGGCAGGCAGCCCGCGTCGACCGCGCCGCGGTCACCCGCGCGCCGCGGCACCCAGGCCAGCCGGGCACCGGTACGCCGGGCCACGTCCGCCGCCGCCGACAGGCCGCCGGGCACCGCGCCCAGCCGCTCGCCGACGATCAGGATCGCGCCCGGCTGCCCCAGCGCCTCGGCCACCGTGGCGTGCTCGGCCAGCACGCTGGCCTCCTCGCCCGGCACCACCCGGGCCAGCTTGGCCCCGAGCTTCTCCAGGCCGCGGGTCGCGAACGGCGCGATCGCGTACACGGTGAGCGTCTTCTTCAGGTACGCCTTGCGCAGCCGCAGGAAGAGGATCGGGCACTCCTCCTCCGGCTCCAGGCCGACCAGCACCACGGCGGGCGCGTTCTCCACGTCCGCGTAGGTCACGTCGGTGACCCCGGCGACGCTGCTGGCCAGGAAGTCGGCCTCCTCGCGGGAGACCGGGCGGGCCCGGAAGTCGATGTCGTTGGTGTGCAACGCGACGCGGGCGAACTTGGCGTACGCGTAGGCGTCCTCGACGGTGAGCCGGCCGCCGGTCAGCACCGCCGTGCCGGTCGCGCCGTCGCGGGCCGCGCGCAGCCCCTCGGCGGCCCGGGTGAACGCCTCGCTCCAGGACGCCTCGCGCAGCTCACCGGTCTTCTCGTCGCGCACCAGCGGGGTGGTGAGGCGGTCGAACGCGCGGGCGTACTGGAAGCCCCAGCGGCCCTTGTCGCAGTTCCACTCCTCGTTCACCGCCGGGTCGTCACCGGCCAGCCGGCGCAGCACCTTGCCCCGCCGCCAGTCGGTGCGCTGCGCGCAGCCGGCCGAGCAGTGCTCGCAGACGCTGGGCGAGGAGACCAGGTCGAACGGGCGGGACCGGAAGCGGTACTGCGAGCCGGTCAGCGCGCCCACCGGGCAGATCTGCACGGTGTTGCCGGAGAAGTAGGAGTTGAAGGGGACGTCCCCCTCGTCACCGTCCTCGCCGTACGCGTCGTCCCGGTAGATGTTGATCTCCTCGTGCGAGGAGCGCCCCATCAGGTCGATGAACTTGTCGCCGGCGATCTCCTCGGAGAACCGGGTGCACCGCTGGCAGAGCACGCAGCGCTCGCGGTCGAGCAGCACCTGGGTGCTGATCGGCAGCGGCTTCGGGTACTCCCGCTTGTGCTCGTGGAAGCGCGAGTCCGTCCGGCCGGTGGACATCGCCTGGTTCTGGAGCGGGCACTCGCCGCCCTTGTCGCACATCGGGCAGTCCAGCGGGTGGTTCAGGAGCAGCAGCTCCATCACCCCCTCCTGGGCCTTCTTCGCGACCGGCGAGGTGAGCTGGGTCCGCACCACCATGCCGTCGGCGACGGTCTGGGTGCAGGAGGCGACCGGCTTGCGCTGGCCCTCCACCTCCACCAGGCACTGCCGGCAGGCGCCGGCCGGGGCCAGCAGCGGGTGGTCGCAGAAGCGCGGGATCTCGGTGCCCAACTGCTCGGCGACCCGGATCAGCAGCGCCCCCTTCGGCGCGGTGACCTCGACGCCGTCGATGGTCAGCGTGACGGTCTCGGTCTGCTTGGCTACGTCCGTCATCAGTGCGCCCCTACCAGGGTCTTCTCCGACAGCTTCGGTGCGGTACGTCCCTCGATGTAGTCGAGGTAGTCCTGCTTGAAGTACTTCAGCGACGAGGTCACCGAGCTGGTCGCGCCGTCACCCAGGCCGCAGAACGAACGGCCGAGGATGTTGTCGCAGGTGTCGAGCAGGGTGTCCAGGTCCTCGTGGGTGCCCTGGCCGGCCAGGATGCGCCGGTAGACCCGGACCATCCAGTAGTTGCCCTCCCGGCACGGGGTGCACTTGCCGCACGACTCGTGGTGGTAGAACTCCAGCCACCGGTAGGTCGCGTACACCGGGCAGTCCTGGTCCGAGAAGATCTGGGTGGCCGTGGTGCCGAGGATCGAGCCGGCCGCCGCCACCCCCTCGAAGTCCAGCGGCACGTCCAGGTGCTCGGCGGTCAGCAGCGGCGTCGACGAGCCGCCCGGCGTCCAGAACTTCAGCTCGTGCCCGGGCTGCATGCCGCCGGCCAGCTCGATCAGCTCGCGCAGCGTGATGCCCATCGACGCCTCGTACTGCCCGGGGTTGGCGATCCGGCCGGAGAGCGAGTAGATCATCGGGCCGGACGACTTCTCCGTGCCCATGGTCTTCCACCAGTCCGCGCCGCCCAGCACGATGTAGGGCACGCTGGCGATGGTGCCGACGTTGTTGACCACGGTCGGGCTGGCGTACAGGCCGTGGGTCGCCGGGAACGGCGGGCGCAGCCGGGGCTGGCCCCGGAAGCCCTCCAGCGAGTCCAGCAGCGCGGTCTCCTCACCGCAGATGTACGCCCCGGCGCCGGAGTGCACCACCAGGTCCAGGTCGAAGCCCGAGCCGAGGACGTTCCGGCCGAGGTAGCCCTTGGCGTACGCCTCGGCGACCGCGCTGCGCAGCCGGCGGGCGGCGTGCACGGCCTCGCCGCGGATGTAGATGTAGGCCCGGTTGGCCCGGATCGCGTACGAGGCGATGATGACGCCCTCGACCAGCGAGTGCGGGTCGTGGGTCATCAGCGGCAGGTCCTTGCAGGTGCCCGGCTCGCCCTCGTCGGCGTTCACCACCAGGTAGTGCGGCTTCCCGTCGCCCTGCGGGATGAAGCCCCACTTGAGCCCGGTCGGGAAGCCCGCACCGCCCCGGCCGCGCAGCCCGGAGTCCTTGATGAGCTGGATCAGGTCGTCCGGGTGCGCCTTGAGCGCCTTGCGCAGGGCGGCGTAGCCGTCCAGCTTCTCGTAGGTGCCGAGCCGCCAGGCGTCCGGCGACAGCCAGCGCTTGGTGAGCACCGGCGTGAGCTTGGCCAGCGTCTCCGGCCGAGGAGTGGTCACTTCCGGACCCCCGTTCCGTTCGCGTCCGCCGGGTCGGCGCCGTCGGCGTCCGTACCGGCTGCGGCGTCCTTGAGGTTGCGCTCCTGGGCGCCGGCCGCGTCGCCGGCGGGCTTGCCGTCGCCGGCCGGCGGGTTCGCCGCCACGCCGGCCGCCTCCGCCGCCCGCGCGTCGCGGGGCGCCGGGGCCGGGCCGTCCGTCGGGACCTTGGTGCCGGGCGCGTCCGCGACCGGGGTCCGCGCGTCCGGCTGCCGGGTCTCGGCGGTACGCACCTGCGGCGACTTGTCGTCCGGCGCCTTCACGTCCGGCGCGGTGCTGCCGCTGGCCGCCTCCGGCGTCGCCGGCTCGGCCGCGCCGGCGTTGCCCGGGGTGGCGGCCTTGGCCGGAGTGCCCGTGGCATCGGCCTTCGCCGGCGCGGGGGCCGGCTTCTCGGCCTCGGCCTTCGCCTTCGCCTCGGCGGCGGCCCGGTCGGCCTCGGCCTTGCTGCGGATCGGCGTCCTCGGGTCGAAGCCCGGCACCGAGATGCCGTGCTGCTCGGCCAGGCGCAGGCCGCGCAGGCTCGGCTCGCCCGGCCCGCCGTCGGCCACCGCGCCGTCCCGCTCGTCGGCGAAGCCGGCGAGCTGGACCGCCATCTCCTTGAGCGTGCAGAGCCGCGCGCCCCGGGTCGGCATCGGACGACCGCCGGCCTGCAACTCCTGCACCACGCCGAGCGCGCCCTGCGGCTCCACGTTGTCGAAGAAGTCGTAGTTGACGGTCATCACCGGGCCGTAGTCGCACGCCGCCAAACACTCGGCGTGCTCCAGGGTGATCTTCCCGTCGGCGGTGGTCTCCTCGTGCCCGACGCCCAGGTGCTCGGCGAGCGTGTCGTAGACCGCCTGACCGCCCAGCACGTCGCACATCGTGTTGGTGCAGACGCTGACCAGGTAGTCACCGGTCGGCTTGCGCTTGTACATGGTGTAGAAGGTGGCGACGGCGCCGACCTGGGCCTTGTTCAGCCCGAGCACCTCGGCGCAGAACTCGACGCCGGCCGGGGAGACGTACCCCTCCTCGGACTGCACCAGGTGCAGCAGCGGCAGCAGCGCCGAACGGGACCGGTCCGCCGGGTACCGGGCGATGATCTCCCGCGCCCGCAGCCGGGTCTCCTCAGTGAACACGTTCATCAGAGCCGCCTTCCGTTCGCGACTGCGGGGCTCGCAAGCTCACTCCTCGCGCTCACCTGTCACAACCACCCATCACGGGGTCCAGCGAGGCGCCGCCGGCGATCACGTCGGCGATCAGGCCGCCCTCGGCCATCGCCGGGAGGGCCTGGAGGTTGACGAAGCTCGGCTCCCGGTAGTGCACCCGGTAGGGCCGGGTGCCGCCGTCGGAGACCGCGTGCACGCCCAGCTCGCCGCGGGGCGACTCGATGCCGACGTAGACCTGGCCCGGCGGGACCCGGAAGCCCTCGGTGACGAGCTTGAAGTGGTGGATCAGCGACTCCATCGACTGACCCATGATCTTGGCGACGTGCTCCAGCGAGTTGCCCATGCCGTCGACGCCGATGGCGAGCTGCGCCGGCCAGGCGATCTTCTTGTCGGAGACCATCACCGGGCCCGGCTTCAACCGGTCCAGCGCCTGCTCGACCAGCTTCAGCGACTCCCGGATCTCGGCCAGCCGGACCAGGTAGCGGCCCCACACGTCGCCGTCGGTGTGGGTCGGGACGTCGAACTCGTACGTCTCGTACCCGCAGTACGGCATGGTCTTGCGCAGGTCCCAGGCGAGCCCCGCCGAGCGGAGCACCGGGCCGGTGATGCCGAGCGCCACGCAGGCCGTCACGTCGAGCACCGCGACGTTCGTGGTGCGCTCGATCCAGATCGGCTGGCCGGAGAGCAGGTTCTCGTACTCCTTGAGCTTCTTCGGCATCAACGCCAGGAAGTCGCGGATCTTGCGGATCGCGTCGTCCGGCACGTCCTGCGCCACCCCGCCCGGCCGCACGTACGCGTGGTTCATCCGCAGGCCGGTGATGGTCTCGAAGATGTCGAGGATGTACTCCCGCTCGCGGAAGCCGTACAACATCATGTTGATCGCGCCCAGCTCCATGCCGGTGGTGGCCAGCCAGACCAGGTGCGAGGAGATCCGGTTGAGCTCCATCATCAGCACCCGGATGGTGGTGGCCCGCTCGGTGACGTCGTCCGTGACGCCGAGCAGCTTCTCCACCGCGAGCGCGTACGCCGTCTCGTTGAAGATCGGCGAGAGGTAGTCCATCCGGGTCACGAACGTCGAGCCCTGGACCCAGTTGCGGTACTCCAGGTTCTTCTCGATGCCGGTGTGCAGGTAGCCGACGACGGAGCGGGCCTCGCGGACCGTCTCGCCCTCCAGCTCCAGGATCAGCCGGAGCACGCCGTGCGTGGACGGGTGCTGCGGACCCATGTTGACGACGATCCGCTCGTCGTTGATCGGGTCGGTGCCGGAGACGACCTGGTCCCAGTCCCCACCGGTGACGGTGAAGACCTTGCCCTCGGTGGTCTCGCGCTCGGTCGCGTAGTTCGACGTGGTCACTGGTAGGACCTCCTACGGTCCGGCGGGGGAATTTCCGCACCCTTGTACTCGACGGGTATGCCGCCGAGCGGGTAGTCCTTGCGCTGCGGGTGCCCCTCCCAGTCGTCCGGCATCAGGATCCGGGTCAGGTTGGGGTGGCCGTCGAAGACGATGCCGAACATGTCGTACGTCTCCCGCTCCTGCCAGTCGGCGGTCGGGTAGACGGCGGTGACGCTCGGCAGGTGCGGCTCCTCGACGGAGACCGCGGCCTCCAGCCGGACCTGCCGCCGGTAGGTCATCGAGGTGAGCTGGTAGACCACGTGCAACCGGCGCGCGTCGGCGCCAAGGTAGTCCACCCCGGACACCGAGGAGAGCAGCTCGAAGCGCAGCGACATGTCGTCGCGCATCACCTGGCAGACCTCGGCGATCCGCTCCGGGCGGACGTGCAGGGTCAGCTCGCCCCGGTCGACCACGACCTTCTCGATCGCGTCACCGAAGGCCGGGTACGCCTCCTCCAGCGCGTCCCGCACCTCGTCGAAGTAGCTCCCGTACGGCCGGGTGGCCTCCTCGATCGGCTTGCGCTGGCGGACCAGGCCGCCGTAGCCGGAGACGTCACCGGTGCCCTGGTTGCCGAACATGCCCCGCCCGGCCGGGCTGGCCGGCGGGTACTCCGCCGGCGCGGTGCTGCTGGCCCCGGCGGGAGTGGTCGGCACCGGGACCCCGCCGTCGTTGTTCCTGTCGTTCGGCGAGGTCATTTCGGGCCCCCCTGCGTCTGGAGGTGGTTCTGCGCCTTCATCCAGTTCTCGATCCGCAACTGTTCCTCGCGCCCCTCGCGGACCGCCTTCGTCCACTCGGCACGCCGGGCCTTGTCGTTGCGGTACGACGACGGCATCGAGCCGTACGGCACGACGGGCACGTCACCGCGCTCCTTGCGGGCCTCCAGCATCTTGCGGCCGTTCGGGCCCAGCGGCTCGTACATGATCTTCTCGCGCAGCTTGAGCACCGCGTCGATGAGCATCTCCGGCCGGGGCGGGCAGCCGGGAAGGTACATGTCGACCGGGACGACGTGGTCGACGCCCTGCACGATGGCGTAGTTGTTGAACATGCCGCCGCTGCTGGCGCAGACGCCCATCGAGATGACCCAGCGGGGCTCGGCCATCTGGTCGTAGATCTGCCGCAGCACCGGGGCCATCTTCTGGCTGACCCGGCCGGCCACGATCATCAGGTCCGCCTGCCGGGGCGAGGCGCGGAAGACCTCCATGCCCCACCGGCCCATGTCGTAGTGCGGGCCACCGGCGGCCATCATCTCGATGGCGCAGCAGGCCAGGCCGAAGGTGGCGCCCCAGACGGACGACTTCCGCGACCAGTTCACCAGCTTCTCGACGCTGGTGAGCAGGACGCCGGAGGGAAGCTTCTCCTCGATGCCCATCTGCTACCTCCTCAGTCCCAGTCCAGGCCGCCGCGCCGCCAGACGTAGGCGTAGGCGACGAAAACCGCGACGATGAACATGACCATCTCCACGAAGCCGAAGATCGGCAGGGCGTCGAAGGAGACCGCCCAGGGGTAGAGGAAGATGATCTCGATGTCGAAGACGATGAAGAGCATCGCCGTCAGGTAGAACTTGATCGGGAACCGGCCGCCGCCGACCGGCTGCGGGCTCGGCTCGATGCCACACTCGTACGCCTCGAGCTTGGCCTTGTTCAGACGCCGGGGGCCGGCGAATCGGGCGGCGGCCACGGAGAACAGCGCGAACCCCGCGGCGAGGGCGAACAGCCCGATGATGGGTGCATAAGGAGAGAGCGTCATCGTTGTCCCCTGCTCGTCCTTCCCTGACCTCGGTGGTTGGCCAAAATCACACTATTCACGTCCCTGACGACCTCGGTCGGCGGGGGTCGATCTCTCCGCTCCGTGGTCGGTCGACCGCGGGCCGGTGGTCTCCTCACACGGCCGGGGCCACCTTCGTCATGGCGTTGATGACCCGGTCCATCGCGTCCCCGCCGCGCGGGTCGGTCAGGTTCGCCAGCAGCTTCAGCACGAAGCGCATCAACATCGGGTGCGGCATGCCGTGCTTGGTGGCCATCCGCATCACCTCGGGCCGACCGATCAGCTTCACGAAGATCCCGCCGAGCCGGTAGTAGCCGCCGAAGCGGGCCTTCAGCTCCTGCGGGTACGCCATCAGCGCCCGTTCCCGCTCCGCGCCGGCCGGGCGGGCCAGCGCCTGCACGGCGACCTCGGCGGCCAGCTCGCCGGACTCCATCGCGTACGCGATGCCCTCGCCGTTGAACGGGTTGACCATGCCGCCGGAGTCGCCGACCAGCAGCACGCCGCGGCTGTAGTGCGGGACCCGGTTGAAGCCCATCGGCAGCGCGGCGCCGAGGATCGGCCCGTCCGCGTTGGCCTCGTCGGTCATCCCCCAGTCCTCCGGGGTGTTGGCCAACCAGTCGGTGAGCAGCCGGCGGTAGTTCGTCTTGCCGAACGCCGTGGAGGAGTTGAGCACGCCGAGGCCGACGTTCACCCGGCCGTCGCCGAGGCCGAAGATCCAGCCGTAGCCGGGCAGCAGCGCGTCATTGCCCTTGGCCCGCAGCTCCAGCCAGGACTCCAGGTAGTCGTCGTCGTGCTTGGCGGGCGAGCGGTAGTAGCGGCGGACCGCCACCCCGATCGGCCGGTCCTCCCGCTTGGCCATGCCGAGCGCGAGCGGGAACCGGCCGGAGACGCCGTCCGCGGCGACCACCAGCGGCGCGTGGAAGGTGGCCGGCTCCTTGTCGGGGCCGACCTCGGCCTGCACGCCGGTCACCCGGTCGTCGGCGTCGAGCACCGGGGCGAGGACGTTGACGCCGGTGCGCAGCTTCGCGCCGGCGGTGACGGCCCGCTGGGCGAGCAGGTCGTCGAAGTCGAGCCGGGTCCGGACCAGGCCGTAGTTGGGGAAGCTGGCCAGGTCGGGCCAGTCCAGCTCCAGGCGCACCCCACCGCCGATCACCCGCAGGCCCTTGTTGTGCAGCCAGCCTGCCTCGGGCGAGGTGTCCACACCCATCCGGACGAGCTGCCGCACGGCGCGGGGCGTGAGCCCGTCGCCGCAGACCTTCTCCCGGGGGAACTCCGTCTTCTCCAGCAGCAGCACGCGTACGCCGTGCCGCGCCAGGTGGTATGCCGTGGCCGATCCTCCGGGACCGGCGCCCACGACGATGACGTCGGCGTCGTTCTCCACCGCGGTCATCCGCGCCTCCTCCCGCATGCTCGTGAAATGCTTCACAAGCCGATCGGGTTGGAGTCTATGACCGGCGTTACACCTGTATGCGCTGAGGGGGTCCTAACTTCCCGGAAACCGGCTGGTAAGGGAGCGGAGATCGGTCACGGGCGGGCCGGTGCGGCCGGTCCCAGCCCGGCGTCGAGCCGGATGGTCTCGGGCAGATGGTCACGCAACGCGCCTCCGGCCGCCCGGTCCAGTGCCGCCAGCACCTCGGCGACCACCTGGCGGACCTCGGTGGGATCCGCGCCGGCCAGCTCCTTGAGCTGCGCGATCAGCTCCGCGGCGTCGTCGTCGTTGGCGGCGGCGTGGTCGGGTCCCGTCATGGGCGCGAGCCTACGGCGCGAATCATCCTCAAGCCGGACATTCACGAAATGCCCGGCCGCGAGCCGGACCGATCAGTTCCGGACGGCCCGGTGCAGCGCGACGACGCCGCCGGTCAGGTTCCGCCACGCCACCCGACCCCAGCCGGCCACGCCGACGCGCGCCGCCAGCGCCGCCTGGTCCGGCCAGGCCCGGATCGACTCGGCGAGATAGACGTAGGCGTCAGGGTTGCTGGAGACCGCGCGCGCCACCGTCGGCAACGACCGCATCAGGTACGACAGGTAGACCGTGCGGAACGCCGGGTTGACCGGGGTGGAGAACTCACAGACCACCAGCCGCCCGCCCGGCCGGGTGACCCGGGCCAGTTCACGCAGGGCGGCGTCGGTGTCGTTCACGTTGCGCAACGCGAAGGAGATGGTCACCGCGTCGAAGCTGGCGTCCGCGAACGGCAGCCGCAGCGCGTCGCCGGCCAGCAACGGCACCGCCGGCCGGGTGCGCTTGCCGGCGTGCAGCATGCCCAGCGACAGGTCCGCGCCGACCGCGTACGCCCCGGAGTGGGCCAGCTCCTCGGTCGAGACGCCGGTGCCGGCGCCCACGTCCAGCACCCGCTCGCCGGGGCGCAGCCCGAGTGCCGCCCGGGTGGATCGCCGCCAGGACCGGTCCTGCCCGAAGGAGAGCACGGTGTTGGTCAGGTCGTAGCGGGCCGCCACGCCGTCGAACATGGCGGCGACCTCGTGCGGCTGCTTCTCCAGGCTGGCGCGTCGGCCCTGCGGGGTACGGCTCACCCCTCCACTCTGCCAGCCGCATCGACCCGGGTACGGCGCGGGGGCGAGGTGGTCGCCCACCCCGCCCCCGCCGTGTCCGGAGCGTCCGGCTCAGTCCCCGGTGCGCTCGTCGGTCGGGGCGACCAGAACCACCCTGCGGCGGCGGGACAGCACCACCAGCGCCGCGCCGGCGGCGAGCACCAGCGCGCCGATGCCGCCGATCAGGCCGACCTGCATACCGGTCACCGGCAGGCCGCCGTCACCGGAGCCACCGCCGCTGCCGCCACCCGTGGTCGGGGTCGGGACCGCGGTCGCGCCGCCGCTCGGGGTCGGCTCGGCGGTCGGGGTGCCGGTCGGCGTCGGCGTCGGGGTCGGCTGCCCGTTCGGGTCCACGAAGACGTCGAACTGGGCGGTGTTGTCGACGTCGTCGACCTCGGAGAAGGCGCGGCGCTGCGCCGAGCTGGCGACGCGCGGCTCCTCCTCGGGCTCGCCGGATGCGGAGTCCAGGCCGGCGGCGAAGACGAAGCCGGGCCGGAGCAGCTTCTCGGTCACGTCCGCGCCGACCTTCACCCGCACGCCGGCGGTGTAGAACTGGCCCGGCTTCAGCACCGCGCCCCGGTCCTCGCAGTACGCCTGCGCGAAGCCGCCCAGGTCCTGCTCGACGCAGCCCTCGGGCAGCTCGGCGAAGGTGACGCCGGCCGGCAGCGTGATGCCGTACGCGACGCCGGTGGCCTTCCGGCTGCCGTCGTTGAAGACGGCCCAGTCCAGCGGCGCGGTCTCGCCCGGCCGGACCGGACGCAGGTTCGCCTCGCCGGCATCGTCGCCGTCGACCTGCACGTCGGCGTACACGTCCTGCACCCAGGTGGTGAGGTCGTAGCCGGGGGCGGTCACGGTGATGTCGTGCTCGACCGAGTTGTTCTCCAGGTCGGGGTCGGCGGTGGCCGCGCTGATGGAGACCTTCAGCGTGCCGGCCGCGCCCTTGCCGCCGGTGGAGAAGAGCGGGATGCCGAAGTCCTCGGTGGTGCCCGCGGCGAGGTCGCCGAGCAGGCAGGTGAAGGAGGTGCCGGTCACCTCGCAGCCCTCCGGGACCAGCACGCCGACCTTGCGGTCCTTCAGGCCCTTCGTCTCCACCGTGACCCGGACGCCCTTCGCGTCGACGGTGCCGGTGGTGTTGTCCACCTGGAACTTGAACGGCTTGGCCCGGGCCTCGTCGACGCCCTTGGCGAGCTGGTAGCTGAGCGGGACGAGCTGAAGGTCGGCCTCGTCGGCGGCGTGCGCCGGGCCGGCGACGGCGGCGAGGCCGGCGGTGGAGAACAGGGCCACCACACCGGCACGCGCCAGTGTGGATCGGTATCGGAAAGTCATGGTTCCCCCGGGGGTAGGGACGCGCCGATCAGGCACGGAACGAACGGACGGTACCGGAGCGACGCGGCGCGGCGCCAGCGTCCCACGGGTGGGAATTCCCACCGGCCCCGACCGACAGCAGGGGCGGGATGGTCACCCATCCCGCCCCTGCCGCGGTGCGTTATGTGAACGGCCCTCATGGGCCGATGGAGGACGACGGTCCGCCGAACGCCGCCAGCGTAGCCGCGACGGCGACCGGCGTGGCCACGCTCGCCCGGGTCGCCGCCGACCTGTTACCTGGCAGCTCGCGGCCCGGATGGGCGGTGTCGAGCGGGGACGTTAGCGGCTCCCGATCAGGCCCGTCGAGGGCCACGCCGAAGCTCCACCGGAAACGGGACGACACCCGGCCGCACGACGCTCCCGACCGACCGAACGGTGGACCGTCAGCTCGCCTCCACCAGCGGCAACGACTTCCCGACGCCGCCGCCCGGCAGCGCGATCGAGGAGAAGTGCGAGACCACGCGGTCGTCACTCGGGTCGTCGGCGGGCGTGCGGTGCACCGCGAGCCGGCGGTAGAGCGTGTCCCGCTGGGCCGGGATCCGGTCCGCCGACCGGATCATGCCGATCAGCTCGTGCAGGTTGGACCGGTGCCGGGCGCCGGCCGAGGAGATGACGTTCTCCTCCAGCATGATCGAGCCCAGATCGTCCACGCCCATGTGCAGCGCGAGCTGCCCGACGTCCTTGCCCGTGGTCAGCCAGGAGGCCTGGAGGTGCGGCACCGTCTCGAAGAAGAGCCGGGCCACCGCAACCAAGCGCAGGTATTCCAGCGCGGTGGCCTGGGTGCGGCCCTTCAGGTGGTTGTTCTCCGGCTGGTACGTCCACGGGATGAAGGCCCGGAAGCCGCCGGTGCGGTCCTGCACGTCCCGGATCATCCGCAGGTGCTCGATGCGCTCCGCGTTGGTCTCGCCGGTGCCCATCATCATCGTCGCGGTCGACTCCAGGCCCTGCCGGTGCGCCAGCTCCATCACCTCGAGCCACCGGGCGCCCGACTCCTTCAGCGGCGCGATCGCCTTACGCGGCCGGTCCGGCAGCATCTCGGCGCCGGCGCCGGCGATCGAGTCCAGGCCGGCCGCCTTGATCCGGGCGATGGCCTCGTCCAGGCTCACGCCGGAGACCTTCGCCATGTGCAGGATCTCGCTCGG
The DNA here is from genome assembly GCF_027925725.1 of Micromonospora sp. AKA38. Taxonomy (NCBI): domain Bacteria; kingdom Bacillati; phylum Actinomycetota; class Actinomycetes; order Micromonosporales; family Micromonosporaceae; genus Micromonospora; species Micromonospora sp. AKA38. The sequence continues at coordinate 535,192 of NZ_BNEI01000007.1, forward strand.
GCCGATCGAGTGGATGGCGAGCTGCGGGTAGGCCCGCTTGACCGAGGAGAACAGCTCCTCGTAGTAGTCCACGCCGTAGTCCGGGTGGTGGCCGCCCTGGAGCATGACCTGGGTGGCGCCCAGCTCGACCGCCTCGCCGCAGCGGCGCAGGATCTCCTCGGTCGGGTGGGTCCAGCCCTCGGCGTGCTTGGGGGCCCGGTAGAACGCGCAGAACTTGCACGCCGTCACGCAGACGTTCGTGTAGTTGATGTTGCGGTCGATCAGGTACGTGACGATGTTGTCCGGGTACCGGCGCCGCCGTACCGCGTCGGCCGCCTCGCCCAGCGCGTGGAAGGGCGCCTCGGTGTAGAGCAGCAGCGCCTCCTCGGGCGTGATCCGCCCGCCGTCCGCGCCGCGCTGCAGGATGTCGTCGATCTCCCGGTTCGCCGTCACGCCACCGAGCCTACGTCGCGGCCCCGACGGCGGACACGCCCACCTCGGCCGGGTGACGAGGGCCGCAGTCGCCGAATCAGGCGAGTCCCGGGCTCGCCACCGGCAGTCCCACAGCCTTGGCCGCCTGCAACAGACGCCGGTCGTACGTCACGAAGGCCTCGAACTCCGTGACCGCCTGGCGGGCCAGAATCTCCGCGGTGGCCAGGTGGATCGCGTCCAGGCTGCGCAGCGTCGGTTCGGCGTACGCGCCGGCGGTCGCCCGCACCGCCGCGTCGATCTCGACCCGGTAGAGCCGGCCCAGCACCGACGGGACACCCACCAGCGCCTGCGGAGCGGCCCGACGCAGCGCCCTTGGCACCTCGACCTCGACCAGCACCGACGAGACCAGGGCAGTCCCGGAACGGTCGTTCAACCAGCCGATCAGATCCGGCGTCTCCTCCTCGCGTCGGAGCATCTTGATGACCGCCGCGGAGTCGAGGTAGATCACCAGCGCTCCTCATCGCGCGCCTCGACCAGGGCCGCCGCAACGTCCACCGACGCATCACCGAGAACCGGAGGCATGGGCACCGGGCCGACCGCCGTCGGTGCCGAGGCGCGCCCTTCGGCGACGAGTCGACCCAGGAGGGCATCGCCGGCCAGCACCGGGACGAGACGGGCGATGGGCTCCCCGCGGTCGGTCACCTCGACCGTCTCACCCGCGCGTACCCGCGCCAACACCCGGCTGGTGTGCTGGTTCAGCTCTCGTATCGCGATCTGCTCCATCAGCCAAGTGTAGAACGAATCGTTCTACCCGGCGTCGTCCCTCGGCCGCGGCGTGACCCGCACCGGCGCACACGTTCGTGGCGTCACGCGTCGTAGTCGACCGTCAGATGCTCGGTCACCGGGCTGGACTGGCAGGTCAGGACGTAACCGGCGGCCACCTCGTCCGGCTCCAGCGCATAGTTGCGGGCCATCGTCACCTCACCGGAGGTGACCCGGGCCCGGCAGGTCGAGCAGACCCCGCCCTTGCACGCGTACGGCAGCTCGCCCCGCACCCGGAGCGCGGCGTCCAGCACCCGCTCGTCCCGGCGCATGGTGAAACTCGACGAGCGCCCGTCCAGCACGATCGTCACCTCGGCGCCCGCGCCCGGCTGCTCGACCGGGCGGCGCACCGGCTCCGGCGGGGCGTCCACGTGGAACAGCTCGGTGTGCACCGCCGCGTCGGGCACGCCGCGCCCGGCCAGCACCGCCCTGGCGTCCACCACCATGCCGTACGGGCCGCAGAGGAACCACTCCTCGATCTGGTCGCCCGGCACCACGGTGTCCAGCAGCCGGGTCAACCGGTCCGCGTCGATCCGCCCGGACAGCAGCGCCGACTCGCCCATCTCGCGGCTCAGCACGTGCACCAGGTGCAGCCGGGTCGGGTAGCGGTCCTTCAGGTCGGCCAACTCCTCGGCGAACATCACCGTGTTCGCCGTGCGGTTGCCGTACACCAGGGTGAAGGTGCTCTGCGGCTCGACGGCCAGCGCGGTCGCGACCAGGCCGAGCACCGGCGTGATGCCGGAACCGGCGACCACCGCGCCGTACCGGCGGACCCGGTCCGGCGTGAACGCGGAGGTGAAGTGCCCGAGCGGCGGCAGCACCTCGACGGTGTCCCCGTCGCGCAGCGCGCCGCAGGCATATCCGGAGAACGCCCCGCCCGGGACCTCGCGCACCCCGATCCGCAACCGGCCGTGCCGGGCCAGCTCGTCCGGGGTGGAACAGATCGAGTACGACCGTCGCGCCTCCGCGGACTCCGGGTCGTCGGCGACGGCCGGACGGCGGACCGTGAGGTGCTGCCCGGCGGAGAACGCGAACGTCTCCCGCAGCTCCTCCGGCACCGCGAAGGTGATCGACACGGAGTCGTCGGTGAGCCGGTCGACAGCGGCGACCGGCAGCGGGTGGAAGACCGGCCGGCGGCGGACCGGCCGGGTGATGGTGACAGTCACAGCGCCTTCAGGTGGTCGAAGGGTTCGGCACAGGAGCGGCAGCGCCACAGCGCCTTGCAGGCGGTGGAGCCGAACCGGCTGACCTGCGTGGTCTCCGGTGATCCGCAGCGCGGGCAGCGGACCGCCAGGGTCAGCGGCACCACCGTCTCGTCGCCGCGCGGGGCGGGCGGGGCGATGCCGGCGGCGGCCAGTTTGGCCCGGCCGGCGTCGGAGATCCAGTCGGTGGACCAGGCCGGTGCGTAGACGGTGCGAACCTCGGCGTCCGGATGCCCGGCGGCGGCGAGCGCCCGGCGGATGTCCGCGCGGATCACGTCCATGGCCGGGCAGCCGGTGTAGGTGGGGGTGATGGTGACGACGACCTGGCCGGTGGCCGGCTCCTCCTCGACCGCGCGCAGGATGCCCAGCTCATCGATGGTGATGACCCGGATCTCCGGATCCACCACCGCCGCCACGGCCGCCCTGGGGTCGGTCACCAGTGCCACCCTCTGTTCGCGACTGCGGGGCTCCGCCGCGCTGCACTCCTCGCGCTCACCAGTGCGCTCCGGGGTGGGCTCGGTGCAGCACCTGCATCTCGGCCAGCAGGTAGGAGAGGTGCTCGGTGTGCACGCCGTCCCGTCCCCCGCCGGGCGTCCAGCGAGTCTCCGGCCGGGTCAGCGTGGCCTCGTCCAGCACCGCGGCCACGGTGGCGTCGAAGTCGGCCCGCAGCGTGGCCGGGTCGACCGGCGCCGCCGGGTCGCTGGTGAACAGCTCGTGGACGTACGGCCAGACCTGGTCGACCGCGTCCTGCATGCGACGGTGCGACTCGTCGGTGCCGTCGCCGAGCCGCTTCACCCAGAGCGAGGCGTGGTCCAGGTGGTACGCCGACTCCTTACGCGCCTTCGCGCCGACCGCGGCCAGCCGGTCGTCCCCGCAGCCGGCGAGCGCGGTGTAAAGCGGAAGCTGCCAGGCGGCCAGGAAGAAAAGCTTCGCCACGGTCACGCCGAAGTCGCCGTTGGGCAGCTCGACCAGCAGACAGTTGCGGAACTCCCGGTCGTCGCGCAGGTAGGCCAGGTCGTCCTCGTCCCGGCCGGCGCCCTCCAGCTCGCCCGCGTACGTGAGCAGCAGCCGGGCCGCGCCCAACTGGTCGAGGGCGATGTTGGCCAGCGCGATGTCCTCTTCCATCTCCGGCGCGCGGGTGGTCCACTCGCCGAGCCGCTGCGCCGCGATCAGCGCGTCGTCGCCGAGGGCGAGCGTGAAGTCGAAGAGGCCGCTCACAGGGCCGCCTTCCGTTCGCGACTGCGGGGCTCGCAAAACCGGCTCACTCCTCGCGCTCACAGGGCCGCCTTCCGTTCGCGACTGCGGGGCTCGCAAAACCGGCTCACTCCTCGCGCTCACAGGGCCGCCTTCCGTTCGCGACTGCGGGGCTCGCAAAACCGGCTCACTCCTCGCGCTCACAGGTGCGACACCCCGTCCGGTACCTCGTAGAACGTGGGGTGGCGGTAGACCTTGTCGGCCGCCGGGTCGAAGAACGCGTCCTTCTCGTCCGGGCTGGACGCGGTGATCGCGCCCGCCGGCACCACCCAGATGGAGACGCCCTCCTGCCGGCGGGTGTAGAGGTCGCGGGCGTTGCGCAGCGCCAACTCGGCGTCGGGGGCGTGCAGGCTGCCGACGTGGGTGTGCGACAGGCCGCGCCGGGCCCGCACGAACACCTCCCACAGGGGCGAGGACTGACCACTCATGCCGTGCTGACCGGGCATGCCCTCACGGCCCTCGCTTCGCTCGGTGCGTTCGCTCATGCCGCCACCGGTTCCTTCCGCTCCACCCGCTTCGCGGCGTACGCCGCGGCGGCCTCCCGCACCCACGCGCCGTCGGCGTGGGCCCGCTGCCGGTGCGCCATCCGCTCCCGGTTGCACGGCCCGTCACCCTTGATCACCCGCATCAGCTCGGCGTAGTCGGGCTGGGTGTAGTCGTACGCCTGCCGCTCGTCGTTCCAGCGCAGGCCCGGGTCGGGGATGGTCAGGCCGAGCACCTCCGCCTGGCCGACGCACATGTCGACGAAGCGCTGGCGCAGCTCGTCGTTGGAGAAGCGCTTGATCTTCCAGGCCATGGACTGCGCGCTGTGCGTGGAGTCGCCGTCCGGCGGGCCGAACATCGCCAGTGACGGGTACCACCAGCGGTCCAGCGCGTCCTGGGCCATCGCCTTCTGGGCTCCGGTGCCGTGTGCCAGCGTGTGCAGGATCTCGTAGCCCTGACGCTGGTGGAACGACTCCTCCTTGCAGACCCGGATCATGGCGCGGGCGTACGGGCCGTAGGAGCAGCGGCACAGCGGCACCTGGTTGACGATCGCGGCGCCGTCCACCAGCCAGCCGATGGCGCCCACGTCGGCCCAGGTCAGCGTGGGGTAGTTGAAGATCGAGCTGTACTTCTGCCGGCCGTCGAGCAGCAGCTCCACCAGCTCGTCGCGGCTGATGCCGAGCGTCTCGGCCGCCGCGTACAGGTAGAGCCCGTGGCCGGCCTCGTCCTGCACCTTGGCCAGCAGGATGGCCTTGCGCTTGAGCGAGGGGGCCCGGCTGATCCAGTTCCCCTCCGGCTGCATGCCGATGATCTCGGAGTGGGCGTGCTGGGCGATCTGCCGGATCAGCGTCTTCCGGTACGCCTCGGGCATCCAGTCCCGGGGTTCGATCTTCTGGTCGGCGTCGATCACGTCGGCGAAGTACGCCTCGAAGTCCTCGTCCGGCCCGGGGCCGCCCCGGCGGGCCCGCGCTGCGGCCTCGCGCAGCGCCGCCTCCGCGGCTTCCACCTCGCCGAGCAGGCCGCCGCCCGGAGCGTCCTCGGGCGGGGCGAAGTCGTTGCCATACATGAGGCCAGTGTTACAGCTCGCGACGCATGACACCAGAGGGTGTAACAGGATTCCGCAATCACCTCCGGTGGCCACGCGGAAGCCGAGGGTGGTCGCCCCTGAGCTGGGGAAACGTTTGTGACGTCGACCACTCGCCGGAAATGAAACCCCCCACGAGCCGCATATCTGCTCAATATCCCGCCCACCCGGCGAGTCGCCGGGTGTCGGGATCTGGCGGAATGCCAGTCCGGAAGTAGACTTCCCCCGGCACACCGATCGGCTGCCGTTGATCGCCACCTTTCAGGCCACCGTCCCCCGGCCTTGTGGTGATCGGGCCGAACACATGCGGAAGCCGGTCCCCCCGGCCATACATCTGGAGTTCACCCACTCATGCGACCTCGCGTGACCATGGTGCTCGCCGTCGTGGCAGTGCTCGTCGGCGGCGGCATGCTGGTGCCCGCCGCGTACGCCCAGCTCTCCGGCGGAGACGGCCCGAGCAGCCTCGGCGGCTTCGGCGGCGGCACCGAGCAGGTGCCGGCGCCCGCCCCGAGCGCGCCCCCGTCCCCGACGCTCGCCGACGCCCCGGTCTCGGTGGACTTCCGGGGCGACTTCTTCTCCTGGGCGCTGATGGACCGCACGACCGGCACCGTCACCGGCGCGAAGAACATGAACCGGACCAGCTCCACCGAGTCGATGCTCAAGACCTGGATCGTCTCCGACTACCTGCGCCAACTCGGCGACAAGGAGCCCACCGCCGAGCTGAAGAAGGCGGCGAGCGTGGCCATCCGGGACAGCAACGACGACGGCGCGAACCGGGTCTACCGGGCGGCCGGCGGCTCCTACCAGAAGCAGCCGGGCAACAAGCTGAACCCGGTGCTCCAGCGCGCCGTCAAGATCTGCGGCCTGACCGACACCAGGGCCGGCACCGTGCCCGCGTACCTGGGTTGGTGGAGCTTCACCGAGATGTCCCCCCGGGACGCGGTCCGGCTCGGCGACTGCATCGCCGACGGCAAGGCCGCCGGGCCGAAGTGGACGAAGTGGGTCATGAACGAGATGGCCAACGTCCGGGGCAGCATCAAGAGCCAGCAGGAGAAGTCCGGCGGCGGCAAGTGGGGCATCATCGACGGCCTGCCCGCCTCGATCAAGGCCCAGGGCCCGGTGAGCATCAAGAACGGCTGGACCCGGCTCGCCTACGACGGCAACTGGCACGTCAACTGCCTGGCGGTCACCGACAAGTGGAGCCTCGCGGTGATGATGCGCTATCCGGGCGCCGTCGGCCTGTGGTACGGGTCGAAGCTCTGCGCGAGCGTCGCCACGCAGCTCGTCACCCCGCAGCCCGGCGCGGCGCTCAAGGTGCCGCAGCAGCCGATCGGGAAGCTCTGATGGCCGGCGCCCGGCGACGGCCCGGCAGTCACCGCCGCCCGCTGGCGTTCAGCGCGGTGGCGGTGGCCCTGGTCGGCCTGCTGGTCCTCTCGCTCCGACTGGTCCCCGGTTCGCCGCTGCGGCCGACCGCCGCCTCGCATCCCGACGTGGCGGGTGACCGGTCCACCACGCAGCCCACCGACCGTAGCGACCGGCCGGCACCGGCCCCGTCGCCGTCGCTGGAGCCGCTGCCGTTCCAGGCCAGGAACCTCGACGACCTCGACCTCAAGGGCTGGTACGCCTGGTCCGTGCTGGACAAGCGGACCGGGCAGATCATCGGCTCGAAGAACATGGGCGAGACCAGCACCACCGCGTCCCTGATCAAGTCCTGGGTGGTCGCCGACTACCTGCGCCGCAGCGCCGAGGCGGGAAAGACCCCGAGCGACGCCAAGCTCGACGACGCCACGCGGATCATCCGCGACAGCGACAACACCCGCGCCCAGCAGTTCTACGAGAGCGTGGGCAGCGCCGCCTCGATCAGGCGGCTGATCTCGATCTGCAAGCTGACCGACAGCAAGGTCGCCGCCGACGGCGGCTGGAGCCGTACGCTGCTGTCCCCGCGGGACACCGCCCGGCTCGGCCTCTGTATCGACGACGGCCGGGCGGCCGGGCCGAAGTGGACCAAGTGGCTGCTCAACGAGATGCGCCTGGTGCGCGGCTCCGGCGACTTCGGCATCCGCAAGGCGTTCCCGACCGCCGAGCAGAAGAAGATCGCCATCAAGAACGGCTGGATCGACCGGGAGAAGGAACAGGAGTACCACGTCAACTGCCTGGCGATCGGCGACACCTGGACGATGGGCGTGATGGTCAAGAGCCCGTTCAGCGTCGGCGGGTGGGACTACGGCATGAAGGCGTGCGAGCAGATCACCGAGGCGCTGCTGCGCGAGCCGACCTGATCCCGGCGCGGCGGCGCTGACCGCCGCACCCGGTCAGCGGTGGAAGAACTCCGGGCCGCCCGGCGGCAGCGCCGGCACCTCCCCGTACGCGGCGGCGCGGCGGGCGAACTCGCGCAGCCCGGCCACCTGCCGCTCGCCCAGCGAGAAGTCGAGCGTGCGGAAGTAGGTCGCCAGCGTCGCCGCGTCGAACGGCTCCCAGCGGGCCGCCGCCTCGGCCACCTGGTCCAGCTCGGCCAGGCAGAGGTCACGCGAGCGCAGGAACGCCTCGTGCACCTCCTTGACCAGCCCCGGGTGGGCGGCGGCGAAGTCGCGGCGGACCGCCCAGACGGCGAACACCATCGGCATTCCGGTCCACTCGTGCCACGCCTGCCCGAGGTCGGTCACCGCGAGGCCCTTGCCGGGCGCCTCGTAGAGCGCACGCAGCGCCACGTCGCCGATCAGCACGCCGGCGTCGGCCTCCAGCAGCATCTGGGTCAGGTCGGGCGGGCAGCGGAAGTACTCCGGACGCACCCCGTACCGCTCGGCGAGCAGCACCTGGGCCAGCAGCACCCCGGTACGCGAGGTGGAGCCCAGCGCCACCTTGCCGCCGTCCAGCTCGGTCAGCGGCCGGGTGGAGACCATGTTGACCGAGAGCACCGGGCCGTCGCTGCCGACCGCCAGGTCGGGCAGGAGCAGCAGCTCGTCGGCGTGCTTCAGGAACTCCACGAGCGTGATCGGGCCGATGTCGAGGTCGCCCCGGACCAGGTCGGCGCTCAGCCGGTCCGGTGAGTCCTTGTGCAGGTCGACGTCGAGCAGCGCGCCGGACCGCATCAGCCCCCAGTAGATCGGGAGGCAGTTGAGGAACTGGATGTGCCCCACCCGGGGGCGGGCGATGCGGTCGGCCATGACCCGACCGTATCCCCGCCCAGGACTCCCCGCCCCGCAGGGAGCCGCGGGAGTGGCCCATCCCGCACCGGATGGAAGGAGGGGCCCCTTGTTAACGCGTCCGGTAGAGAAGGGGCCCCTCCTCACCGCCCCATCCCGACGGCGGGCTGCGGCGCGGGAACGACCGCGGCGCGCTCGGCGCGTACCGCGCGGCGGACCGGCCCGGCCAGCGCCGCCACGACCAGCAGGCCGACCACCCCGCAGCCGACGACCAGCGGTCGGGGGTCGGCCACCGCCAGCAGCAGGCCGCCGACCAGGTAGCCGCCCATTGCGGCGCCCTGCACCGCCGCCCCGAAGACCGCGAACGCGCGCCCCCGGGCCGCCTCCGGCACCCGGCGGGCCAGCAGCAGGTTGTTGAAGACGTTGTCGCCGCCGTTGGCGGTGCCCCCCACCAGCCAGATCGGCACGAGCAGCCACGCCGACGGCACCGCCGCCGAGACGAGCACCGCCAGGCAGCAGCCGCCGAGCAGCACCAGCCCGGCCCCGAGCAGCGCACCGTCGTCCGCGAGCCGGCGGGCGAACCGGGCGAACAGCCAGGCGCCGAGCACGATGCCGGCCGTCCAGGCGCCGGTGACCAGGCCGTACACGGTGGTGGAGCTGTTCAGTGTCTCGCGGATGAAGAAGACCTCGATCACGTTGATCGCCCCCACCGCGCCGACCACCGCGGCCACGCTGCCGACCATGACCAGCAGCATCGGGTCGCGACGCAGCCGCCAGGCGGGCGTGGCCACGGCGACGCCGGCCGCCGCCGTGGCCCGGCCACCCCGTCGGGTACGGATGAGCAGCGCGGCCACCACCAGCGCGAGGTAGCTGACCGCGTCGACGAGCAGCGGCACCCGGGTGCCGAACTGCCCGACGAGCAGCCCGGCCAGAGCGGGCCCGGCGAGCGCGCCCAGCGTGCCGGCGGTCTGGTTGAGCGCGCCGGCCCGGGGCAGGTCCTCGGCCCGGACCATGACCGGCACCAGCGCGGCGAGCACCGGCTGGGTGACCGCGAGCCCGGTCGCCAGCAGCGCCACCAGCGCGAGGACCAGGGCCGGCGTCGTCGCGTACGCCAGCGCCGCGCAGATCGCGGACTGCACCAGGCCGGCGACGATCAGCAGGGTCCGGCTGTCCACCCGGTCGGCGAGGCGGCCGGTCAGCGGGGCGAGCGCGACGAGCGGCAGCGTCGCGGCGAGCATCAGCCCGGAGACGGCGAGGCCGCCCGCGCCGGCGGACTGGAGCGCGAGCGTCAGCGCGGTGGCCGCGAGGAAGTCCCCGCAGCTCGAGACGCCTCGGGCGGTGGCGGCGAGCCAGACGTCCGGCCAGCGCGACGCACCAGTTGTGAAGGACATACTTCGAAAATAATCCTTCACAACTGGTGCGCGCAACCCCGGATCAGTCGATCGGCATCGCCCGGTACTGCACCGCCACCTTGCGCGCCCCCACCGGCGGGTCGGTCCGGTTCCGTTGCCGGTACCGAGACGTGAGTGCCCGGACCGCCTCGTTCAGCTCGACCAACTCCTCCGCGGTCAGCAGCAGCACGCTGTCGCTGAGCCAGGTCGCCTCGTACCACTCGCGCGGCTCGTCCGGTGCACGGCGCATCCAGTCCCGGACCCGCTGGGCGTCCCGGACCAGGTGCGCCTCGACCAGCGCGGCCTCGGCGGCACGCGTGTCCGGGTCGGCGTCCGGCGCCGCCTCGACGGAGTACGACGGGTTCACCGCCTGCCACACCCGCTCCCGCGCGTCACCGCGGCCCGGCGCCTGTTGAACCAGGCCGAACTTCGCCAGCTCGCGCAGGTGGTAGCTGGTCGCGCTCGGCGACAACCCGGCGATCTCGGCGCACTCGGTTGCGGTCGCACCACCCTCCCCCGCGCTGAGATGCTCCATGATCGCCATGCGGGCCGGATGGGCGAGCGCCCGCATCACCTGCGGGTCGCTGATCGTCACCCGGTGCTGTTCGGGACGCGCCTCGGTCATGCCCCCATGATCCCGCGCCGGCCGGCGACCGGCGCACGAGGCAGCGCCGGCCGGAATCCGGTGGCGTCGCCGATCGGGGCCTCCGTATAGTGGATGACCGCCCGACGGCCGCGGTGAGCATGCACCGCAGCGGACGTCCCCGCGCCGGGAGCAGGCCAACCGCCCCGGACACGCGAGCGAGCATCATGTTGAGCCCTGGGAGTTCACAGTGCCCGCACCGGAACTGACCGCCACCACCCCGCTCGACGACGAACTCGTCGCCGAACGGGCCCATCTGGACACCTCCCGCGCCGCGCTGCGCCGGATGCGGGAGCGCGCCGAGTCACTGTTCGCCACCGGCGACAAGGTGGCCGGCGACGCGTACACCGCCGAGCAGCTCGGCCGGCACATGGCCCGGCGGGTCAAGGAGCTGGCCGACGATCCGACCACCCCGCTCTTCTTCGGCCGGCTGGACTTCGGCGGGGACGCCGACAGCCCGCCCAGCGGGGAGACGGACCCGGACCACGCCGGGCGGAACTACCACGTCGGGCGGCGCCACGTCACCGACGACCTGGGTGAACCGCTGGTGCTGGACTGGCGGGCCCCGGTGTCCCGATCGTTCTACCGGGCCAGCGCCCGCGATCCGCAGGGCGTCGCGGTGCGCCGCCGGTTCGGCTTCAGCGCCGGCACCTTGACCAGCTTCGAGGACGAACACCTCGACCGGGGCGAGGAACTCGGCACGGCCAGCCGCATCCTCACCGCCGAGATCGAACGCCCCCGCGTCGGCCCGATGCGGGACATCGTCGCCACCATCCAGCCCGAGCAGGACGAGCTGGTCCGGGCCGACCTGGCCGACTCGATCTGCGTGCAGGGCGCGCCGGGCACCGGGAAGACCGCGGTCGGGCTGCACCGCGCCGCGTACCTGCTCTATCTGCACCGGGAACGGCTGCGCCGCTCGGGTGTGCTGATCGTCGGGCCGAACCGGGCGTTCCTGTCGTACATCGCGGCGGTGCTGCCGGCGCTCGGGGAGGTCGAGGTCGAGCAGGCCACCGTCGAGGACCTGGTCGCCCGCGTGCCGGTCCGCGCGGTCGACGAACCGGCCGCCGCCGCGCTCAAGCACGACATCCGGATGGCCGAGGTGCTGCGTCGCGCCGTCGAGGCCCACATCGGTACGCCCACCGAGCCGATCATGGTCTCGGACGGCTCGTACCGCTGGCGGATCGGGCTCGACCCGCTGCACCGCCTGGTCACCGAGACGCGGCAGGAGGGGCTGCCCTACGCCACCGGGCGGGAACGGGTCCGGGCCCGGGTGGTGGGGCTGCTGCAACGCCAGGCCGAGGCCCGCCGCGCCGAGTCGCCGTCGGACGCCTGGCTGCGCCGGATGAGCCGGATCAAGCCGGTCACCGACCTGCTCGACGCGGTCTGGCCGGCGCTCACCCCGGACGGGCTGCTGCACCGGCTGCGGACCGACGCCGAAGCGCTCGCGGCCGCCGCCGACGGGCTGCTCAGCGCCGACGAGCAGGAGCTGTTCCGCGCCGGCAAGGTCGGGCGAACCGCGAAGGCGACCCGGTGGACCGCCGCCGACGCGGTCCTCCTCGACGAGGTCGCCGGGCTGCTGGAGCGACCCGCCGGATTCGGTCACGTGGTGGTCGACGAGGCGCAGGACCTCTCGCCGATGCAGTGCCGGGCCATCGCCCGCCGCAGCGAACACGGCTCGATCACGCTCCTCGGCGACCTGGCCCAGGGCACCGCGCCCTGGGCCGCGACCGACTGGCGGGAGTCCCTGGCCCACCTGGGCAAGCCGGACGCCGCGGTGGTGCCGCTGAGCGTCGGCTTCCGGGTGCCGGCCGCCGTGGTCGCGTTCGCGAACCGGCTGCTGCCCGCGCTCGCCGTCGACGTACCCCCGGCCCGGTCGCTGCGCCACGACGGGGCGCTCGATGTGCGTACCGTCGAGGACCTGACGGCCGCGACGGTGGCCGAGGTGCGGGCGGCGCTGGCACACGACGGCTCGGTCGGCGTGATCGCCGCCGACGACACGGTGGACCGGCTCCGCGCGGCGCTCGACGCCGCCGGCGTCGAGACCGCGACCGCCGACGACGTCGAGGCCGCGGCGCGCGTCACCGTCGTCCCGGCGACGCTGGTCAAGGGGCTGGAGTACGACCACGTGGTGGTCGTCGAACCGGCCGCGATCGTGGCCGCCGAGCCGCGCGGCCTGCACCGCCTCTACGTGGTGCTGACCCGGGCGGTCTCCGGGCTGGCGGTGCTGCACCGCGCCCCGCTGCCCGCCCCGCTGGTCGGCTGACGGAACCGGTGGCCCCCGGGCGGGGCGACTGGCGGGCACCCGGTACACAGGGGAGGACCGTCCCCCGCCCGAGGAGCCCGCGATGATCCTGGCCCGCGCCGAACAGGTCAGCCGCCGCTACGGCGAGGTGCTGGCGCTGGACCGGGTCGACCTGACCGTCCGGGCCGGGGAGTTGGTCGGCCTGCTCGGCCCGAACGGCGCCGGCAAGAGCACCCTGATCAACCTGCTGGTGGGGCTGCGCCGCCCGACCACCGGCCGGGTCGAGCTGCTCGGCGGTGACCCGCGCGACCCGGCGAGCCGGCGACAGCTCGGGGTGACCCCGCAGGAGACCGGCCTACCCGGCACGCTGCGGGTCGGCGAGGTGGTCGATTTCGTCTCCGCGCACTTCCCCGACCCGGTGCCCCGGGGCGAGCTGCTCGACCGGTTCGGCCTCACCGACCAGGTGCGGCGGCAGACCGGCGGCCTCTCCGGCGGGCAACGACGGCGGCTGGCCGTGGCGCTGGCGTTCGTCGGCCGGCCCCGGCTGGTGGTGCTGGACGAGCCCACCACCGGGCTCGACGTGGAAGCGCGGCACGCGCTCTGGGACGCGATCCGCGGCTTCCACGCCGACGGCGGCACGGTGCTGCTGAGCAGCCACTACCTGGAGGAGGTGGAGGCGCTCGCCCAGCGGGTGGTGGTGATCGGCAACGGTCGGGTGCTCGCCGACGACTCGGTGGCGGCGATCCGGGGCATCGTCGGCGTACGCCGGGTCAGCCTGGTCGCCGACGACCTGCCGGCGCTGCCCGGGGTGGTCGCCACCGAACGCGTCGACGGGCGGGTCCACCTGCTCACCACCGACGCCGACCAGCTCGTCCGCGACCTGGTCACCGCCGGCGTGGCGTTCCGCGACCTGGAGGTTCGCCCCACCTCGCTGGAGGAGGCGTTCCTCGCCATCACGGCCGACGCCCGGCCCGCGCCCACCCCCGCCTAGGAGACCGCCGTGCCGCTCGCCCTGGTCCACGCCCGCTACCAGCTCCTGGAGATCATCCGGATCCCGGTGGCGGTGGTGGGCAGCGCGTTCTTCCCCGCCGCCGCGATGCTCTTCTTCGTGGTGCCGTTCGCCGGCGACGACCCCACCGGCGCCACCTACGCCACCGCCGCCATGGTCACCTTCGCGACCATGAGCGCCAACATCTTCCAGTACGGCGTGGGCGTCGCCGAGGACCGCGACCAGCCCTGGAACCCGTACACCCGGACCCTGCCGGCCGGGCCGGCGCCGCGCCTGGCCGGGCGGATCCTGGCCGGCCTGGTGCTGACCTACCTGTCGATGGTGCCGGTGGTGGTGATCGCGGCGGTGGCCACCGCGGCCCGGGTCACCGTGGCGCAGTTCCTGATCGGGCTCGCCGCGGTCGCCGTGATCTCGGTGCCGTTCACGCTGCTCGGCCTCGCGATCGGCTACTCGTTGCCGAGCAAGGCGGCGATCGTGGTGGCGCAGGTGCTCTTCTTCCCGCTGGCGTTCGGCGGGGGCCTGCTCTCCGCACCGGACCAGGCCCCCGGTTTCGTCCAGGCGGTCGCCCCCTACCTGCCGACCCGGGGCGCGGTGGAGTTGATGTGGGCGGCGGTCACCGACTGGCGACCCGATCCCCGGGCGCTGGTGATGCTGGTGGTCTGGGTGGTGGCGCTCGCCGCGGTCGCCGGCTGGGCGTACCGGCGGGACGAGGGACGCCGCTTCCGCTGACGTTTTGTCCGGTTCCGGCCCGGCGGCCGGCCCGGTGGTGCCACGATGCCGGCAGGGCGGGCCAGCGGGACCGCCCCCGGCGGAAGGGGTCACCGTGAACGGCGTCGAGCCCGGCACACCCTGCTGGACCGACCTGGCCACCCCCGGACTGGACGACGCGAGACGGTTCTACCCGCAACTGTTCGGCTGGACCGGGCGGATCTCCACCGTGCCGGACGCCGGCGGCTACACCGTCTTCCTCAAGGACGGCAAGGCGGTCGCCGGGGTCGGCCCGCCGGCCACCCCGGACCAGGTGCCGGTCTGGTCGACGTACGTGGCCACGGACGATGCCGACCTGGTCGCCACCCGGGTCGCGGCGGCCGGCGGGCAGGTGGTCGTCGCCCCGTTCGACGTCGCCGCGCAGGGTCGGATGGCGGTGCTCGCCGACCCGGCCGGCGCGGCGTTCAGCGTCTGGCAGCCGATGGCGATGCGCGGCGCGGAGTTGTTCAACGCGCCCGGCGCAATGTGCTGGAACGAGCTGGTCACCCCCGATCCGGAGGGAGCCCGGGAGTTCTACGCGCTGGTCTTCGGCTGGCATCCCGAGGAACGGTCGACCGGGCCGGCCCCCTACATCGGATGGCGCTGCGGCGCCCGCATCGTCGCCGGGATGCTGACGCCGGCCGAGCCGCTCCCCGCCGACCTGCCGGCGTACTGGACGGTCTACTTCGGGGTGGAGGACACCGACGCCACCGCGGCCCGCGCCGCCGAACTGGGCGGCACCATCCTCGTCCCGCCGCGGGACAACCCGGCCGGTCGCTCCGCCGCCCTCCGCGACCCCCACGGCGCGCTCTTCTCCATCTCCACCCTCCGCTGACCGTCCCGCCCGGTTGTAAGGAGGGGCCCCCTTTTAACAGGTGGCGTTGAGAGGGGGCCCCTTCTCTACCGAATGCGTTAAGCGGGGGCCCCTCCTTCGCGCCGGCGGCGGAGCGGGACGACGTGTGGGCCGTGCGGGCCGGGGATCACCCGGACGTGGGCGCGGTAGTGGCGGGCCAGCAGGTCCTCGGTGAGCACCTCGGCGGGTGGGCCGGCGGCGGCCACCCGGCCGTCGGCGAGCAGCACCAGACGGTCGGCGTACTCGCCGGCGATGGAGAGGTCGTGCATGGTGGCGAGCACGGTCAGGTCGTGCTCACGGCGGAGCTGGTCGACCAGTTCCAGCACCTCCTGCTGGTGCCCGATGTCCAACGCGCTGGTCGGCTCGTCGAGCAGCAGCAGGGTGGCGCCCTGGGCCAGCGCCCGGGCCAGGAAGACCCGCTGCCGCTCGCCGCCGGAGAGCGTGGCCAGCTCGCGGCTGCCGAACCCGGCCAGGTCGAGCCGGTCCAGCACCTGGCGCACGGCGGCCAGGTCGGCGGCGGACTCCCGACCCAGCGGCGGCATGTGGGGCGTGCGCCCGAGCAGCACGTAGTCGACGACCGCCATGCCGGCCGGCACCGCCGGTGACTGCGCCACGGTGGCCACCACCCGGGCCCGGTCTCGCCGGCGCATCGCGCGGATCGGCGTACCGAAGAGGGAGACGGCGTCCGGCGCGGGCAGCAGGCCGCCGACGGCGCGCAGCAGCGTCGACTTGCCGGCGCCGTTGGGGCCGATGACGGTGACCCACTCGCCCACCGCGACGGTCAGGTCTACGCCGCCCAGGACCGGACTGCCGCCCAACTCGACCCGCAGGTCCCGGACCTCGACCGCGGCGGTCACGCTGGTCCCCCGGCGTGCGACTGCGGGGCTCGCAAACCCGGCTCACTCCTCGCGCTCACGCTGGTCCCCCGGGCGTGCGACTGCGGGGCCCGCAAACCCGGCTCACTCCTCGCGCTCACGCGCGCACCCCGCGGGCGGTGCGCAGGATCAGGACGAAGAACGGGCCGCCGAGCAGCGCGGTCACCACGCCGATGGGGATCTCGGCGGGTGCCGCGGCGGTCCGCGCGACCACGTCGGTCAGCGCCAGGAACGCGCCGCCGAAGAGCATCGACAGCGGCAGGATCACCCGGTGGCTGGAACCGGCGAGCAGCCGGACGGTGTGCGGCACGATGATGCCGACGAAACCGATCAGGCCGGAGGCGGAGACCGCGGCGGCGGTGCCCAGCGAGGCGGCGGCGATCAGCAGGTAGCGGGACCGCTGCGGGTGCAGCCCGAGGCTGGTGGCCTCGTCGTCGCCGAGGGCGAGCACGTCCAGCTCCCGCCGGTGCGCCAGCACCACCACGGCGGTGAGCAGGAAGTACGGAAGGACCAGCAGCACGTCGTGCCAGCCGGCGGTGGAGAGCCGCCCGAGCAGCCAGGAGTACACCTGCTGGAGGCTGTCCGAGTGCGCTTGCAGCAGGTAGGTCTGCCCGGCGGCGAGGAACGCCGACACGGCCACCCCGGCCAGGATCAGCGTGGCCGGGGAGCGGTCCCGGCCACCGGCGGCGCCGAGCAGGTACGTCATCGCCACCGCGCCGAGCGAGCCGACGAACGCGGCGAGCGGGACGGTGACCGGCAGACCGGTGAGCGCCCCGCCGGCCCCGGCGCCGAGCACGATCGCCGCGGTGACCGCGAGCCCGGCCCCGGCGGCCACGCCCAGCAGGTACGGGTCGGCCAGCGGGTTGCGGAAGACACCCTGGTAGCAGCCGCCGGCAAGGGCGAGCAGCGCGCCGACGAGCAGACCGAGCACGACCCGGGGCAGGCGCAGCTCGGTGACGATGGCGACCTCCTGCTCGGTGAGCCCGCTGTCGAGGTGTACGCCGGGCAGCAGGTTGAGCAGTTCCGCCGCGACGCTGCCGGGCGGCAGGCTGACCGGGCCGAACGAGACGCCGGCCACCAGCGCGACGAGCACCGCCACCAGCCCGGCGAGCAGCCAACGTGTGCGCAGCCCGGCCGGCCGGGCCGGAGCGTCGGCGTGTGCCGCGCCTCGGCGGGGGTGCGGCAGCCGGCCGGCCGGCCGGGACGCGTCGGGCGTCCCGGCCGGCACGGGGTCCGCCGGTCGTACGGCCACGGTCAGGCCGGAACCTTGGCGGTGGCGTCGACGATCGCCTTCAGCAGCTCGACGACGCGCGGGCCCCAACGCGAGGCGATGTCGTCGTCAAGCGCCACGACCTGGTTGTTCTTGACCGCGGTGAGGCCGGCCCACCCGCTGCGCGCCTTGACCGTGTCGGCGCTCTGCTGGCAGCACTTGGTGTCGGCCAGGAAGACGAAATCGGGGTTCGCCTTGACGATGACCTCCTGGGAGAGCTGCGGGTAGCCGCCGCTCTTGCCGCCGGCGTCGGCCGGGTCGGCGATGTTCTCCAGCCCGGCGAGCGCGTAGATGGTGCCGATGAACGTCTTGCTGGTCGCGGTGTAAAGCTCCGGGCCCAGCTCGTGGTAGTAGGTCAGTTTCTCGGCGCGCTTGGGCAGGTCCTTGGTGAGCGCGGTGATGTCGTCCTTCATCTTCCGCACCACGGCGTCCGCCTCGGCCGGGTGGCCGGTGAGCTTGCCCAGGTCGGTGAGCTGCCGGTACGTGTCGTCGAGCGTGGTCGCGGCCGGGGTGAGCAGGACCGGGATCTTCAGCGCGACGAGCTGGCTGGCGATCTTGTTGGTGTCATTGGCGATCACCACCAGGTCGGGGCTCTTCGCGGCGATCGCCTCGGCGTTCGGCTGGTAGCCGGAGAGGTCGGTCTTCGGCGCGTCCGCCGGGTAGTTCGACTGGTCGTCGACGGCGGTGACCTGCTTGCCGGCGCCGATGGCGAAGAGCATCTCGGTCGAGGTCGGCGACAGCGAGACGATCTTCTCGGGGCGCTTCTCCAACGTCAGGTTGCCCACGCTGGCGGGGAACGAGCCGCCGGACGCGCCGGTGGCGGGGGTGTCGGTCGAGGTCTTCTCGGCGCAGCCGCCGAGCAGCAGCACGCCGGCCGCGAGCGCGGTGGCGAAGAGCCGAGGGGTACGTCGGGTCACAGGTCCTCCTGTCGGTCGAGGAGCGTGGTGCTTCGCCGACAGGGTGGGAGGGCCCGTCCGCGAGGCGCCCTTCCTCGAAGGCGCGTGTCGCGACCGGGCGGCAGGCGACCTGGCTCGTCCCACGTCCGTCGGCGCCGGCGGGAGGCCGACGCCGACCGTACGGGGCATCACAGTTGCGGGACAGCGCCGGTTTCGCACCGGCTTCGCTGTGGCACGGTCGGTGCCACCGTAGCGCACGACCAGCGAAGATCACCCGGACGGGCGGGGTGGGCGGGGACCCCGGTGGGGGTGGGGCCGGGGTCCCCGCCGCCGGGTGAGGTCAGCAGTACTGGCTCTGCTTGCCGATCGCCCGGTACGGGCAGTCGGCGTACTCGGAGAGCGTCAGCACGGCGTCCCGGTTGCGCGAGGTCTGCGCCGGGATCACCTCGTCGGGCGGGTAGAAGCCGCCGCCGGAGGCCGAGCCGGGGTACATCTCGAACGTGTACGCCCAGATCTTGTGGGTGCCCCACATCCAGTCGATGCTGGTGCCGTCCGCGATGTAGAGGTCGCTGGACTGCTCCGGGGTGTAGCCGTTGCTGGCCGCCATCTGCTGGCCGATGGTGGCGAACGTGTTGTACTGGTCGGCGTTCATCCCGGTGGCGGTGTTGCTGTACGTGTAGCCGTACGGCCAGAGCACCAGCTGGGAATAGGTGTGGAAGTCGATGTTCGCCTTGATCTGCTGCACCCCGCCGACGACCCGGCTGTTGACGAAGTTGCGCAGCGCGGCGGTCTCCGGGGCGGAGAAGGCGGACGGGCCGCGGTAGGTGTCCGACGACTTCGAGCTGGACGAGCCGCCGCAGCAGCCCCACTGGTAGCTCCAGTTGCGGTTCAGGTCGGTGCCGACGTACGTGGAGCCGCTGTTGGGCTGCCGGTTCTTCCGCCAGGAGCGGTAGGAGCCGGTGGCGATGTCGTACTCGCTGCCGTCCGGGTTGACGGTGGGCACGATCCAGATCTCCCGGGAGTTCACGATGTTGGTGATCCGGGAGTCGGTGCCGTAGTTGTCGGTGAACAGGTTGAGCAGGTAGATCGCCATCTCGACGGTCAGGTGCTCGCGGGCGTGCTGCTGGGCGTTGAACAGGATCTCCGGTTCGCTCTCGTCGGTGCCGACGTTGTCGGAGATCTTCACGGCCATCAGGTCCCGGCCCTGGTAGGACGTGCCGATGCTGAGCTTGCGGGCGATGCTCGGGTGGTCGGCGACCACCTGGTTGACCACCGCGGTCAGCTCGGCGTAGTCGTGGTAGTTCGAGTCGGCGGGCGGGAACGCGTACGCGGTCGCGCCGCCGGCCGGCGCCGGGGCGACGTCCTTCTCCAGCCGGAAGCCGAGCCGGGTGATCGCGTTCGCCTCGGCGGTGGTGGCCGTGACGTGCAGCACGCCGTGTTCGGAGTAGTCGATGGCGGCGCCGGTGCGGGCGACCGCGGTGCGGTCGGCGACGGTGCGTGGGCCGAGCACCCGGTAGGCGACGGCGGCCGACTCGCCGGCCCGGTCCGGGTCGGGGCGGGCGGCGGCCGGCCCGGCGGCGGCGGTGACCAGGATCAGGCCGACGGCGGCGACGAACGCGAGCCGGCGGCGCAGCGGGGACGTGCGGAGGGCCATGGACAACCTCCTCGGGGTACGGGGAGATCCCGTTGTCCGCACACTCCACCAGCAGTCACATGGTCATATCAACATTCGTCGTTGTCACGTACCATCCCGACCTGATCCTCACGTCGGCAATGATTTTCCATGGCTGAACATCTGGCGAAACTTCCCGCCAAGGACGACAGTGAACGGCAACGATGCCGTTTCCCCGTGGAGCTGCCATGTTCGGAAGACCCCTGCGCGCGGTCGCCCTCGCCGGCCTGACCGCGCTCACCCTGCTCGGCACCACCGCACCCGCCCAGGCCAACGGCCCCCGGCCGGGCGTCACCCACGACGAACAGATCACCTTCCAGGAGTTCTCCCGCTACCCCGACTGGCGTACCGGCACGCACCAGGGCACCCGCGCCGTGCCCGGCCGCCAGCCGGCGCTCACCATCGCCCGGCCCGCCGGCACAGGCGAGTTCACCGACGAACACACCGGCACCACCCGCACCTGGGAGTACGCCACCTGGACCTCACCCGAGCGGCGGATCGGGTTCGACGCCACCGAACTCGTCGCGTCCTGGAACGCCAGCACCCCCACCGGCACCTGGATCCAGGTCGAGCTGCACGGCACCTACAACACCGGGGCCCAGACCCCGTGGTACGTGATGGGCCGCTGGGCCTCCGGCGACCAGGACATCAAGCGGGCCACGCTGGACGGTCAGGGTGACCCCTGGTCGAGCATCTGGACCGACACGTTCGCCGTCGACGACGCCTCGGCCGGGGTGCTGCTGCGCTCGTACCAGCTCCGGCTGACGCTCTACCGCGCGCCCGGACAGGCCGCCGCGCCGCAGGTCCGGATGGTCGGCGCGATGGCCTCGAACGTGCCGGACCGGTTCACCGTCACGCCGAGCCGGGGTGGCATCGCCTGGGGCACCGAGCTGGCCGTGCCCCGCTACTCGCAGAACGTCCACATCGGCGAGTACCCGGAGTACGACGGCGGCGGCGAGGCGTGGTGCTCGCCCACCTCCACCGAGATGGTGGTCGAGTACTGGGGGCGCAAGCCCTCGGCCGAGGACACCTCCTGGGTCGACCCCGCCTACGCCGACCCGACCGTCGACCACGCCGCCCGGATGACCTACGACCACGAGTACGACGGCGCCGGCAACTGGCCGTTCAACACCGCGTACGCCGCCGGCTTCCCCGGTCTGGAGGCGCGCGTCACCCGGCTGCACTCGCTGGACGAGGCGGAACGGTTCATCAAGGCCGGCATCCCGGTGGTCACGTCGCAGTCGTTCCTGGCCGAGGAGCTGGACGGGGCGAACTACGGCACCTCCGGGCACCTGTTCGTGATCGTCGGCTTCACCGCCGACGGCGACGTGATCGTCAACGACCCGGCGTCGTCGTCGAACGAGGCGGTGCGCAACGTCTACAAGCGCGAGCAGTTCGAGCAGATCTGGCAGCGCACCAAGCGGTACCGGGCCAACGGCACCGTCGCCTCCGGCTCCGGCGGCATCGCATACCTGATCAAGCCGCTGAACCGCCCCTGGCCAACCGTCCCCAACTCCACCAACTGGTGAGCTGAAAGGAGGGGCCCCTTGTTAACGCCTGGCGTCGAGAAGGGGCCCCTTCTCACCACTCAGCCTCGGGGCTCGCCCGGCGCGTCGGTGGGCTGGTCGTCGCCGGCCAGGGCGGAGCGCAGCCGGTCCTTCTCGGCGCGGCGGCGCTCCGCCGCGTCGGCCATCTCCCCGGCCATCTCGTCCCGCCACCCCTTCAGCAGGAAGAACGACAGCGTGGCGGAGAAGACCAACGCCAGCATCAGCCGCAGGAACATGTTCATCTCGACGAACCAGAGGGCCGCCAGCACCGCGACGAACAGCCCGATCCGGCCCAGCGTGTACTTGACCGCCGCGCTCATGCCCGCATTCCCACTCTCTCCGCCACCTCAGCCCGTCCGCCGGGCCAGCCAGTGCACGCCATGAAACCAGATCACCGCGTAGACCACGGTGAAAACCGCCGCGGCCAGCGCGCCGGTGAACAGCGCCGGCAGCCCCGCGGCCAGCCCGGCCGCCAGCAACCCGGCCAGCACGCCGACCCCGAGCCCGACCAGCGCCGCCAGCACCCGGGCGGCACCGAACTCCCAGGCCCGGAAGTCGTCCCAGAACAGCCAGAGCGGCAGGATCACCGCCAGCCAGCCGTTGGTCCCCCCGAACCCGCCGGCGCCGAGGGCGGCGAACGCCCACTCGAAGAGCAGCAGCGCCAGCACGCCGATGACCAGGCCGGCGAGCGTCACGCCGAGCAGGTCACCGAGCGTCAGGATGCGTCCCTCGGCGTCCCGCCGAGGAAAGCCGCGCTGCTCCCCGGTGCTCGTCGCCGGGTCAGGCCCAGACCTGCCGGTGCTCATCGCCGGGTCAGGCCCAGACCTGCTGCGGCTCGGAGCGGCGCTCGGCCATCGACGGCGCGGCATCGTACTCACGGACGGTCTCGTAGCGGGTGTTCCGCTCCACCGGGCGGAAACCGGCGTCCCAGATCAGGTGGAGCAGGTCGTCCCGGTGCATGGTGTTCGGCGTGCCGTACGAGTCGGCGTCGTGCGTGATCTTGTATTCCACCACCGAACCGTCCAGGTCGTCCACGCCGAAGTTCAGCGAGAGCTGGGCCACCGAGAGGCCGTGCATGACCCAGAAGCACTTCACGTGTGGGACGTTGTCGAACAGCAGGCGGGAGACCGCGAACGTCTTGAGCGACTCGGCCGGGGAGGCCATCGTGGTGCGGGCCTGAATCCGGTTACGGACCTTGCCGTCCGCCGAGTCGACGAAGTCGTGCTGGTAGCGCAGCGGGATGAAGACCTGGAAGCCCCCGGTCTCGTCCTGCAACTCGCGCAGCCGCAGCACGTGGTCGACCCGGTGCCGGGGCTCCTCGATGTGGCCGTAGAGCATGGTCGACGGCGTCTTCATGCCCTTCGAGTGGGCCAGCCGGTGGATCCGCGACCAGTCCTCCCAGTGGCAGGCGTGGTCGACGATGTGCTGCCGGACCTCCCAGTCGAAGATCTCCGCGCCGCCGCCGGTCAGCGACTCCAGCCCGGCGTCCATCAACTCGTCGAGGATGGCGTCGGCGGTCAGCCCGCTGATCTTCTCGAACCACTGCACCTCGGTCGCGGTGAACGCCTTGAGGTTGACCTTCGGCAGCGCGGCCTTCAGCTCGCGCAGCACCTTGGGGTAGTAGCGCCAGGGCAGCGTCGGGTGCAGGCCGTTGACGATGTGCAGCTCGGTGAGCTGCTCGTCCTCCATCTCCTTGGCCTTGCGGACCGCCTCGTCGATCCGCATCGTGTAGGCGTCCTTCTCGCCCGGCTTGCGCTGGAACGAGCAGTACGCGCACGACGCGGAACAGACGTTGGTCAGGTTGAGGTGCCGGTTGACGTTGAACATCACCCGGTCGCCGTTGAGCTCCGTACGCCTGTGGTGGGCCAGCCGGCCCAGCCAGGTCAGGTCGTCGCTCGCGTAGAGCGCGATGCCGTCCTCGCGGGTCAGCCGCTCCCCCGCGTAGACCTTCGCTTCGAGCTCGCGCTTGAGTCCGGCGTCCATCCGAAAGCCACGTCCTTCCACCTGGGGTCCCGATCGAGCGTACGTCGCGGGTCCGGAGCGTCGCCCGCGCGGTCGACCGCAGCGACCCAGTTCACCGGTCGTCACGCTCCGCACATCGACATCGTTGCGTCGGTGAGGTAAGACAGGGTGGGGCGGAACACACACCAGGGGTCGCCCTGTCTCATCACGCCCACGACGCGTGGCGCGCACCAGACCGGACGGGGAGCGGAATGGTCGACAGCACCAAGGCCCGAAGGCGACGGCGACGCTCACCGGTGATCTCACCGGTGCTGCGCCCGGCGCTCTGGTCCGCCCTGCTCGGGGCGGTCGCGGCTGCGGCGCTCGCGACCCCGGCCTGGGCCGATCCGCTGCCCGACACCATTCCCAGCACCGGGTCCCGGCCGCAGGTGACCGGCCCGCTCCAGCTTCCCACCGTGCCGGGCGCCACCGTCCCCGGCCGACCCGGCGCCACCGTCCCCGGCCAGCCCGGCGTCCCGGTGCCCGGCCTGCCCGGGGCCACCGTGCCCGGCGGCGCACCGGTCCTGCCGGGTGCCACGACCGGCGTCACGAACCCGGCCGACGGGCCGCTGATCGCGCAGATCAACCAGGTCGACGGTCAGGTCGCCCAGCTCGGCGACAACCTCCTGCGGGTCAAGGGTGAGCGGGACGCGGCCCAGGCCGAGCTGACCACCGCCGCCGCCCGGCTCAAGGAGGCCCAGGCCGCGCTGGCCCGGGCCCAGGAGAACGCCAAGAGCGCCGCCGCCGACGCGGTCAAGGCCGACGCCGCGCTGCCGCCCGGCGAGTTCGGCGCCAGCCTGCGCCAGTTCTCCGATCTCCAGCGGATCACCCGGGGCGACAAGGCCGAGGGGGCCACCACGTCGGTGACCGGCGAGCTGCTGCGCGCCACCACCGACGAGCGGGTCGCGCGCGAGGCGCACGCCTCGGTCCAGCGCCGGGTCACCGAGAAGACCGCGGAGTTCACCCGGGTCGAGACCGACCTGCACAAGCAGGAAGCCGCGCTGCTCAAGCTCCGCCGCGACAACGCCGCCAAACTGCTCGACATCGAGCGCCGCGAGGACGCCGCCGAGCAGCGGCTCGGCAACCCGTACGTCGTCAACCAGAGCATCAACGGCCTGGTCGCCGACCCGCGGGCGCTGACCGCCGTGCGCTACGCCCTGGCCCAGTTGGGCGACCCCTACCTCTGGGCGGCGGAGGGCCCGGACCGGTTCGACTGCTCCGGTCT
This sequence comes from Micromonospora sp. AKA38, assembly GCF_027925725.1. NCBI lineage: Bacteria > Bacillati > Actinomycetota > Actinomycetes > Micromonosporales > Micromonosporaceae > Micromonospora > Micromonospora sp. AKA38. Next base: position 559,962 of record NZ_BNEI01000007.1, read on the forward strand.
GATGCTCGCCGCCTACCAGTCGGCCGGCTACCGGGGCCTGCCCCGCGTCTCCCGGGACCAGTACTACGCGACCCGCTCCCGCACCGTCAGCCCGACCGCCCTCCTCCCAGGTGACCTGCTCTTCTTCGCCTCCGGCGGTAGCTGGAGCAGCATCCACCACGTCGCCATGTACATCGGTAACGGCAAGATGGTGGAGGCGCCGCGGACCGGCGACGTGGTCAAGATCTCGGTGGTCCGGTGGTCCCGGCTCTACGCGGCGACCCGGGTGGTCGGCGCCGTCCCCGGGCCCGCCACGCCGGTGCCGCTCCCGACCGTGCCGGTCAACCCGCCGAAGCCCGGCACCACGCCGAAGCCGACGCCGAAGCCGACGAAGACCGCCACGCCGAAGCCCACGCCGAAGCCGACGAAGACCGCCACGCCGAAGCCCACGCCGACCACGTCCAGTCCGACGCCCACCCCGTCGACGAGCACCAGCCCGACGCCCACCCCGTCGGACACGCCGAGCCCGTCGCCGAGCCGCACCGCCACCGTCGCGCCGTCGTCGACCTCGGCGGAACCGACCGAGAGCGCCGCCGCGCCGTCGAGCAGCACGGCGAAGCCGACGGAGAGCACGGCCGGCAGCAAGTCCGCCAGCCCGACCAGCACCGGCTGACCCAACCGTCCGCTCCGACTGTGTTCCCGGGCCGGAATGTGGCACGGTGAGATCCAGGCACTTCCGGCCGGCGCCACGGTCGGGGGCGAGCGTGGGTGCGGAGGGGCGAGATGGGCGAGCACGAGGTTCCGGCGGAGACGGTCCAACCGGGATCCACGCCCGACCCCGGCGGGAACGCCGACGAGCGCCCGGCGCAGCCGGGGCCGGTCGCCGTCGCGCGGGCCCGGGTCAGCGTGGCCGGCTCGGCCGTAGCGCCGCCGTCGGGCGGGGAACGGCCCGGTCCGCCGGCCACCGCCACCACCTACCGGGCGGGTGCCCCGGCGGAGAGCGTCCCGCCGCTGGACCGCCGCCGCCCCGGGGCGACCGTCTCGCCGCCGTCCAGTTGGTCCGCCTTCGCGGCGGCCGACCGGCCGGCCTCGACCGACGACGACGCCGGTTCGCCGGCCGCCTCGACGCCGCCGACGCCGGTTCCGGTGGCCCCGATCCCGCCATCGCCGGCCGCCCCGGCCCTGGCCGCCCCGACCCCGGCGGCCCCGACCCCGGCGGCCCCGATCCCGCTCCCGGCCGCCGCGACGCCGGCACCCGTTCCGACCGTGGACGCCGCCGACCATTCCGGGCCGGCTCCCGACGACGCCGCGGCGGGCCCGACCGACGGCGACTCCCCGGCCACCCCGGCCTCCGGTGCCGCCCCGGCCCCCAGCGCCGCCCGGATCTCCGGCTCCGCCCAGGTGCCCAGCGCCCCCCAAGTGCCCAGCGCCGCCCAGGTCTCCGGGGCCGCTCAGGTGCCCGCGCCGCGCGCGGAGTCCCCGGATGCGAGCCGGTACGCCCGCCCCGTCGGCGACGCCGGGCAGCAGCCGGCCGACCGGGTCGCCGGCCGGGTCACGCCCGCGCCACGCACCGACTCCCCGGCAGCGCCCGCCCGGGCCAGCGCTTCGGTACCCGGCCTGAGCCGGGTCTCGGCCGACGAGGTCGCCGTGTCGGTGGCGGCCGCGCCCACCGCCGCGAAGCTCTACCGGGCCGCCCCGGTCAACCCGGAACCGCCGGAGCCCGCCCAGCCGCCGGAGCCGGCGCAGCCGCCGTCCCCGCCGGGCCCCGAGCCCGAGCCGGCTCCGACCCCGGTGCCCGGGCCGACGCCCCCGTCACCGGCTCCGCCCGTACCCGAGCCGGAGCCCCCGCTCCGCCCGACGCCCCCGGTGCCCGCCCCCGTGCCGGCTCCGTCCCCGAATCCGCCCGGACCGAATCCGCCCGGACCGAATCCGCCGGGGCCGGTTCCGCCGGGGCCGGTTCCGCCGATGCCCGGGCCACCCGTGCCGCCCCCGGGGCCGGCGGTGCCTCCGCCACCACCGCCGCCCGGCCCGATGCCCGCGCCCCCGTTCCCGCCGCCGCCGGCGATGGCCGGCGTGCCCGGAGCGCAGCCGGTCTGGCCCCCCACGTCCGCGCCGCCGGCCCCGGCCGTCCCGGCGCCGGCGCCGCCGACCTGGCCGCCGCCGGCCGCTTCCGCACGGCAGACCGAAACCGCCCCTCCGGTACGCCCGCAGCTCGGCAGTCAGGACCTGGCCGGAACCGCGTACGGCGGCACGGAGGGCCCGGGCTTCGCCACGGTCGCGCTCCCGCAGAGCAGCCCGTCGGAGAACACCGGTTCGCTGACCGGGCACATCCTGGCCCAGGGCTGGGCCGAGGACACCCCGGCCAGCCGGGCCAGCAACACCAAGGTCATCATCGTGTTGGCCGTCGCACTGACGGCGCTGATCGCCATCAGTCTGCTCGTGGTGTTCCTGGCCAACGACGCGCTGAGCGGCCTGACCGGCACCGTGCTGACGCGCTGACGGGGTGAGCCCGCCCACTACGGCAGCGCGATGCGGTGGCCGTGTCGGTGAAGCGCCGTACACTTGTCGGGATCACTGACCCGGCGCGCCCGACTGCGCGCCCATGGGCGATCTTGCGGGCGATTCGGCGGCGTGACGGTGCCGCGGCAGGCCATCGCGAAGATGCGCCCCGCTCGAAAGGTATTTCTTGACCACCTTCGCTGAATCCAGCATGTCCCCGTCCACCGACCCGATCACCGACGCCCCCGACTTCGCCTCGCTCGGCCTTCCGGCGCAGGTGGTCGACGCGCTCGCCCGGCAGGGCATCACCACCCCGTTCGAGATCCAGCGGGCCACCGTGCCGGACGCGCTCGCCGGCCGCGACGTGCTCGGCCGGGGCCAGACCGGCTCCGGCAAGACGCTCGCCTTCGGCCTGCCGGTGATCGCCCGGCTCGCCGACCGCAACCGGGCCCGGCCGCTGCACCCCCGCGCGCTGGTCCTGGTTCCCACCCGCGAGCTGGCCATGCAGGTCAACGACGCGCTGGTGCCGCTCGGCAAGGCGGTGGGCATCTTCCTGAAGACCGCGGTCGGCGGCGTGCCGTACGACCGGCAGATCGACGCGCTCCGCCGGGGCGTGGAGATCGTGGTGGCCACGCCGGGGCGGCTCGGCGACCTGATCGCGCGCGGTGTCTGCCGGCTCGACGACGTCGAGGTCACCGTGCTGGACGAGGCCGACCAGATGGCCGACATGGGCTTCCTGCCCGAGGTCACCGAGCTGCTGGCGAAGACGCCTGCGGACGCCCAGCGGCTGCTCTTCTCGGCCACTCTGGACAACGACGTCGACTCGCTGGTCAAGCGGTTCATGACCGACCCGGTCACCCACTCGACCGCGCCGGCCACCGCGGCGGTGTCCACCATGGATCACCACATGCTGCTGATCCCGCCGCACGACAAGTTCGCGGTGACGGCGTCCATCGCCGCCCGTGAGGGGCGCACCATGGTCTTCGCCCGTACGCAGCTCGGCGTCGACCGGCTGGTCGAGCAGCTCACCGCGGTCGGCGTACGGGCCGGTGGCCTGCACGGCGGAAAGACCCAGCGGATGCGCACCAGGACGCTTGCCGAGTTCCGCGAGGGCCGGATGAACGTGCTGGTCGCCACCGACGTGGCGGCCCGGGGCATCCATGTCGACGGGGTCTCGCTGGTGCTGCACGTGGACCCGCCGAAGGACCCGAAGGACTACCTGCACCGGGCCGGCCGCACCGCCCGGGCCGGCGAGTCCGGCGCGGTGGCGACCCTGGTGCTGCCGAAGCAGCGCCGGACCACGTTGGCCATGCTGGAGAAGGCGGGCGTCGAGCCGTCCCAGGCTCGGGTCCGCGCCGGCGACGAGGCGCTGGCCGAGCTGACCGGCGCGCGCGAGCCCAGCGGCGTACCGGTCCGCGAGGAGCCGGAGCCCCGCCGTGGCGGCGGCCCTCGCCGCTTCGGCGACCGGGACGGACGCGGATACGGCGACCGGCCCACCGGCGGACGCAGCTTCGGCGACCGGCCCACCGGCGGACGCGGATACGGCGACCGACCCAGCGGTGAGCGCCGCTACGGCGACCGGCCCAGCGGTGAGCGCAGCTTCGGCGACCGGCCCACCGGCGGACGCGGATACGGCGACCGACCCAGCGGCGAGCGCCGCTACGGCGACCGGCCGACCGGCGAGCGCGGCTTCGGGGACCGGTTCGGTAGCGACCGGACCGACCGGCGCTTCGGCGACCGGCGGTCCGACGACCGCGGTGACCGCTTCGAGGGCCGGCAGTCCGACGACCGGCGCTTCGGCGAGCGGGCGCAGCGCGACCGGACCGGCGGCGACCGGCCGTTCGGGGACCGGCACCGGCCGACCGGCGGGCGCGGCTTCGACCGGGACGACCGGGGACGCGACGACCGCCCCACCGGCGGGCGCGACTTCGGCGAGCGCCGCCACGGGGACCGCCCGCAGGGCGAGCGTCGCTTCGGGGACCGCGACGGCAGCGCCCAGCGGCGCTTCGGGGACCGGGACGGCGGCACCGAGCGTCGCTTCGGGGACCGGGGCGAGGCCCGGCCGGCCGAGCGTCGGGGCGGCTTCCGTCCCGAGGGCCGGGGCCGGGACGACCGGCCGCGCGACGACCGGCGCGGTTTCGGCGGGCGCCCGCCGGCCCGTACCCACTGATCCCGAGCCTCCGGGAGATCACTTCGAACGCCGTCGTCGAGCACCCGCTCGGCGGCGGCGTTCGCGCATCCGCTGCCGGTACCCGGCGGGTCGCGTAACGTCCGGTCCATGCCGAAGTCGCTCTTCTGGGCCCGGACCGACACCGCCGGATCCGAGCACGTCGTGCTCGACGACCGCCAGGGGCTGACCGCGCAGGGCGTGGCGCTGGCCGTGGACCCGATCCCGTACACCTGCCGTTATCGCCTGACGGTCGCGCCGGACTGGTCGACCAGCCTTCTGGAGGTCGACGCGGACGGCGCCGGCTGGGCGCGGAGCGTACGCCTGGAGCGGGGCGGCGACGGGTGGCGAGTGCGTACCGGCGAGGAGGGGGACCTGGACGCGGCGCTGCGGGCGGCCGGGCGTCCGCCCGTGGGCCTGCCCGGTACGGATGACCCGGACCGGCTGGCCGAGGCGCTCGACGTCGACCTGGGCGGTTCCCCGCTTACCAACACGCTGCCGATCCGCCGGATCGGGCTGGGCCGGCTCCCCGCCGACCTGGCGACGAGCGTGACGGTGGTGTGGGTGCTGCTGCCCGGCCTGACGGTGCTCCCCGCCGAGCAGGTCTACACCTCGCTGGGACCGGGCCGGGTGCGGTACGCCGGGGACGGGTTCACCGCCGACCTGGAGGTCGACCCGGAGGGCTTCGTGGTGCGCTATCCCGGGCTCGCGGAGCGGGTCGACCCGCGCTGACCGTCGGGCCGGCCGGTCAGGCGCGTAGTCCGCGCAGCAGGACGCCGAGGTAGCGGTCGGCGGCGTCCGCGTCGCTGATCGCCACGGCGTGTTGCACGCCGCACATCAGGCTGCGCAGGTCGTCGGTCGTGATGTCGGATCGGACGGCGCCGGCCTGCCGGGCCCGGTGGAGCAGGTGGTCGAGCGCGTCGAAGAAATCGGCTGCCGGGGCGACGGCGTCGGCGGTGAGGTCGTCGCGGGCGGCCAGCACCTCGGCCAGCGCCGGTTCCTCGCGGAGCAGCCGCAGCCCGGTCGACATCAGCCGCTCGAATCCGGCGACGGGATCGGCGGCTGCGGCGCTCGCCCGCGCGTCCGCCGCCAGCCGGGTGAAGCTCTGTGCCGCCAGCGCCTCGATCAGCACCTGCCGGCTGGGGAAGTGCCGGTAGGCGGTGCCCACGCCGACGCCGGCGGCCTTGGCGATCGCGTTCAGCGGCAGGTCGCGGTCGCCGCCGCGTAGCCGGGCACCGGCCACGGTGAGCATCTGCTCGCGGACCCGGGCGGAGTCCGCCCGCAGCCGTCCGCCCGGGCCTGTCGACATGGCGAAAGGATAACTCATCCGCTCGCCTGCTACGCTGGACGCAGATCGGATAGATAATCCGATCGGATCGCGCATCCGTTGAGGAGCTGTCATGGCTGTGAGCTGGACCTTCGCCGACATCCCCGACCTGACCGGCCGCACGGCCGTGGTGACCGGCGCGACCAGTGGGCTCGGCCTGGTCGTCGCGCGGCAGTTGACGGCGCACGGCGCGACCGTAATCGCGGCGGTCCGCGACATGGACAAGGCGGCCCGTGTCCTGCCCGGGGTCGAGGCGCGGCGGCTCGACGTCGCCGACCTGGACTCGGTCGCCGCCTTCGCCACCGGCCTGCACGCGCAGGGGCGGTCCCTCGACCTGCTGGTCAACAACGCCGGCATCGGCGGCCACCAGGGCCGCCGGCTCAGCCCGCAGGGCATCGAGATGCAGTTCGCCACCAACTTCCTCGGCCACTTCGCGCTCACCGGTCGCCTGCTCGACCTGATCCGCGACGGCGGGCGCGTCGTGCACGTCGGGTCCGGCCTCTACCGGATCTTCCGGGTGGCGCCGCCCTTCGACGACCCGGCCGCCGAGCGGTCCTACTCGCCCTCGCGGGCGTACGTGACGTCCAAGCTCGCGAACCTGCTCCTCGGCCTGGAACTCGACCGCCGGTTGCGGCGCGCCGGCCGGCCGGTGCAGAGCCTGGTCGCCCATCCCGGGCTGGCGAGAACCGCGTTGAACGACGACATCCGCCGCCCGGCCCTGCGCGCGACGATGGCGGTCCTCCAGGCGCTGATCGGCCGGCCGGCCGAACGCGCGGCGGTTCCGCTGCTGTTCGCCGCCACCGCCCCCGGAGCGCGGGGCGGGGTCTTCATCGGCCCCGGCAACCGGAAGTCGGACGACCGGGTGCACCTCGACCCGGTCGCCGCGCCCGCGAACGACCCGGCTCTGGCCGGCCGGCTGTGGGACCGGGCCCGCACCTGGTCCGCTGTCGAGTACCCGCCGGACCTGCGATGACGACCGACGCCGGTCAGGCCGGCCAGGTGCCGTCGTCCAGGAACCGGTCGACGGCGGTGAGGTACGGGGCGAGGTCGAGGCCCTGCCCGGCCACCCACCGGTCGGAGTAGTACGTGTCGACGTAGCGGTCGCCCGGGTCGCAGATCAGCGTCACCACCGAGCCGGTCAGGCCGGCGGCGCGCATCTCGGCGATCAGCCCGAACGCGCCCCAGAGGTTGGTGCCGGTGGAGCCGCCGACCCGGCGGCCGAGCACCGCCGAGCCGGCGCGCATGGCGGCCAGCGACGCGGCGTCCGGCACCTGCACCATCCGGTCCACCACGCTGGGCAGGAAGGACGGCTCGACGCCGGGCCGGCCGATGCCCTCGATCCGGGAGCCACGACCGGTGTGGACCGACCAGTCGCCGGCCTGCCACGCCGGGTAGAACGCGGAGTTCTCCGGGTCCACCACGCACAGCTTCGTGGGCAGCCGGCGGTAGCGGGCGTACCGGCCGATGGTGGCGCTGGTGCCGCCGGTGCCGGCGCCCACCACGATCCAGGCCGGCACCGGGTGCCGCTCCAGCGCGAGCTGCGCGTAGATCGACTCGGCGATGTTGTTGTTGCCCCGCCAGTCGGTGGCCCGCTCGGCGTAGGTGAACTGGTCCATGTAGTGACCGCCGGTGTCCTCGGCCAGCCAACGCGCCTCGATCACCACCTTGGCCGGGTCGCGGACCAGGTGGCAGCGCCCGCCCTGGAACTCGATCTGGGCGATCTTCTCCGGCGAGGTGGAGGCCGGCATGACCGCGATGAACGGCAACCCGAGCATCCGCGCGAAGTACGCCTCGGAGACCGCCGTCGACCCGGACGACGCCTCGACGATCGTGGTGTCCCGGCGGATCCAGCCGTTGCACAGCCCGTAGAGGAACAGCGAGCGGGCCAGCCGGTGCTTGAGCGAGCCGGTCGGGTGCACCGACTCGTCCTTGAGGTAGAGGTCGATCCCCCACGCCCGGGGCAGCGGGAACGGCAGGAGGTGGGTGTCGGCGGACCGATTGGCGTCCGCCTCGACCGTGGCGATCGCCTCGGTGAGCCAGCGCCGGGCGGCCTCGTCACACCGGTCGAGATGAGTCACGCCGCAACGTTACAAGCGAGGCCGGCTCGCGTCCGGCCGCACCCGGCGTGCCTGCCGGCGCTGCCCGGCCCGGCCGGCGGCACGCACCACCGGCGTGAGCGCCAGGGCGAGCCGGGGGAACGCGTCGAGCAGCCGGACCTGCGCGCCGCGCCAGCGCGGCAGGCTGACCACCGGGCGCGGCCGGCGGGCCAGCCGGACCGCCCGCGCGGCCACCCGCTCCGGCGTCAGCAGCGACCCGGTGAAGGACGCCAGCGCCCCGGGGTCGTCGAGCTTGTCGTGCAGCATCGGCGTCCAGATCCCGTCCGGGCACAGGCACGACACGTGTACGCCCCGGACGCCGGCCATCCGCAGGTCGGTCAGCGTGCCGAGGCTGAACGCCAGCAGGGCGTGCTTGCTGGCCGCGTACACCGTCTCGCCGGGCGCGGCGATCAGCCCGGCCAGCGAGACGACGTTGAGCACGTGGCCGTGGCCCTGCTCCCGCATGACCGCCACGGCGGCCAGCGTGCCGTTGACCGCGCCGAGCGCGTTGATCTCGATCACCCGCTGCCGGGTTTCGGCGTCCTGCTCCCAGGCGGGGCCGGTGACCAAAATGCCGGCGTTGTTCACCCACAGCCCGAGCCCGCCCGGCCCGCCGGCCGCCTCGGCGGCGACCGCCGCGCAGGCGGCCTCGTCGCGGACGTCGAGCGGGCGGGACCAGCCGCCCAGCGGCCCGGCGACGGCGCCCACCGCCTCGGCGTCGACGTCGGTCAGCAGCACCCGCCAGCCGTCGGCGTGCAGCGCGGCGGCGAGCGCGCGGCCCAGCCCGCCGGCCGCGCCGGTCACCACGGCGGCACCCCGCCCCGAGGTCGTCATCGCCGCACGCTATCCGCCCGCACCGGGCGCGGACCAGACCTGTGCCGGCGCGGGGATGCCCCGGTTCTTCAGGGACGACGTCGGGGCCGCAGAGCCGCGCCGCAGCTGGAGGCCGACGGGCGGCAGAGGTGTCCCCGCGATCCGCCTGCCAACTTGATGGCACAGATGACTCAGGCCCGTACCTCCAAGATCCCGGTCGACGTCGGGCCGGTGGTCGGCAACCTGGTGGGCAGCCCTGGGGACGGGCGGCGGCGCACCTGAGTCGTTCGTGCCATCAAGTTGGTAGCGGTGTGACGGCACCAACGTCGCCGGGCGAGGCCGGCGGACGTCCGTCAGGAGGTGGGTGGTTCGAGCGGCTGGGGACGGTTCTCCCACTTGGTCGACAGCGCGATCCCGGTGCGGGTGGAGGCGACCCCGGGCGTCCGGTTCAGCCGGACGATCAGCTGTTCCAGCTCGGCGATGGTGCCGACCCGCGCCTTGAGCAGGAAGGATTCGACGCCGGCCATGAAGTAGCAGGACTCGATCTCGGGGATCTGGCGGAACGCCTCCAGCACGTCGTCGGTGTCCGCGTCGGAGTTCTCCACGATGCCGATCAGCGCGGTGACCCCGAGCCCGATCGCCTCCGGCTCGACCTCGGCGCGGTACGCCCGGATCACCCCTCCGGACTCCAGTTTGCCGACCCGCTCGTGCACGGCCGGGGCGGAGAGGCCGACCTGCCGGGCCAGCTCGGCGTACGACAGGCGGGCGTTGCCCCGTAGCAGCTCCACGAGGGCCAGGTCGATCGTGTCCACGGAGAGTGACCCTATCCTCTGGGCCGTGACCGGAGGCGGACGGCACCCGTTGAACATGACGGTACGTTGCCATTCACAAACGTCCCGTCACGGAGGTTCTACGCCGGTACCATTTCCTAACTTCGCAGTGTGTGCGTATTTCGCGTTTGGCGGACACGCCCGGTCCCTGGTGCTGTAATTGCCATACGTCCCTCATGACGGCTCTGGGCTCGCACCGGCCGGGGGCAGTGTGTTCAGCCGGGGGCTTCGTCGACGCGAGGAGGGGGCTGTGGACACTGGAGATCGCCTGCTGACACCGGGTGAGGTCGCTGCGCTGTTTCGGGTGGACCCGAAAACCGTGACCCGATGGGCAGCGGCCGGCCGGATCGGCAGCATCCGGACTCCAGGCGGGCATCGCCGGTTTCGGGAATCCGAGGTGCGAGCCCTGCTTGAGGGGGAGGGCATGCTGGACGAGGCGGAGGACATGGGCAAGGCCCGCAACATGGGCCCGACCGCTTCGACCGGCCCCGGCCCGGCAAACGCCGGCATGTACTGAGCGAGCGGGCGCGGTCCGGCCGGTGAGGCGGGCCGCGCCCAGGCCGGTGGTGTGCGCCGGTGCCGGCCGCTCCGATGGTGAGCCGGTCAGGCCCGGTCCACGTCACAGCCCTTCACGTCCCGACGGTCCGCGGCGAGCGTGCCCGACCAGCGCCGAAACAGCGTGTGTTCGACGCCGAGCGCGTCGAGCACCTTTCCGGCCACGAAGTCGACCAACTGCTGCGCGGAGGCCGACGCCCCGGCGCCGTAGAAGCCCGGACTGGCCGGCAGCACCACCGCGCCGGCGTCGTGCAGCGCGATGAGGTGTTCCAGATGGCTGCGGGTCACCGGGGTCTCCCGGGGCACCACCACGACCGGGCGGCGCTCCTTGAGGTTCACCTCGGCGGCCCGTTGGAGCAGGTCCTTGGAGAGACCGATCGCGATGCCGGCGCAGGCCGCGGTGCTGGCCGGTACGACCGCCATGCCGCGTACCCGGTAGGAGCCGCTGCTCGGGCCGGCGGCCAGGTCACCGGCGGGCCAGTACCGGAGGTCCGCGCCGGTGAGGTCGCGGTCGAGCCACGCGGCCAGGTCCGCGGCCCAGTGCGCGTCCCGGAAGGGCCGGCCGGTCTCGTCGAGCACGGTCAGCCGGGCGGCCCGGGACACGACCAGGTCGACCGCCGCGCCGGCGTCCAGCAGTCCCCGGACGACCGCCGCCGCGTACGGGGTCCCGGAGGCACCGGAGACGCCCACCACCCATGGTTCGCGCATGCCGTAAGCCTGCCAGGCCAAATGTCCGGTGGGTCGACGGGGCTTCCCGCCGCATGGGATTCTCTGACCCGGCGATCCACCTCCATGGAAGGGCCGGTGATGACGGCGGCGGTGCTGCGGGCGCTGCGTTCGGACTGCCCCGTCGCGCCCCGGTTCTCCCCCTACGCCGACGAGGTGCAGGGCTGGCTCGTCGACCACCTCGACCAGCTCGGCCTGCCGCTGGATCCGGGCACCCGCCGACGGCTGGCCCGCGCCGGCTTCGCCCGGTACGCCGGCCGGCTCTATCCGGACGCCACCGAGCCCGACCTGCGGGTGCTGGCCGCGCTGTTCACCTGGTTCTTCCTGGTCGACGACGCCTGTGACGGGCCGGACGGGCTGGCCCCGGCGCAGATCCGCGCGCTGCGCGACGGCGCGCTCGCGCTGCTCCGCGAGGGCCCGCGGGCCCGCCACCCGGGGTTCACCGGTCCGCTGCGCCGGCTGCTCGTGCAGGCGTGGCGGGAGCCACGGCACCGGATGCCGGCGCGCTGGCGGCTGCGCTTCGCCGACGCGGTGGCCGACCACCTCGACGGCGTGTCGCGGGAGACGGCTGCCACGTCGGCCGGCCGGACGCCCGGTGTCGCGGAGTACGTCCGGTTGCGGCGGGCCACCTCGGCGGCGTACGTGTCGTACCCGCTGATCGAGTTCGCCGCCGGTCGCCCGCTGCCCGACGCGGTCTACCACCATCCCGCGCTGCGCCGTCACGCGGACCTCGCCAACGACCTGCTCTCCTGGTTCAACGACATCGCCTCGCTGGAGCGGGACCGGGTCACCGGCGGGGGGCACAATCTGGTGCTCGCGGTGGCCGCCGAGCGGGGCGTGCCGTTGCCGGCCGCGGTCGACCTGGTGGCCGCGCACTGGCGCGCCGAGATGAGCCGCTTCATGGCGCTGCGCGCGGCGGTGCCGTCGTTCGGCCCGGCGTTGGACGAGGCCGTCACCATCCATCTCGACGGGGTGGCCGCCGCCGTGCGCGGCACTGTCGACTGGACGATGGAGAGCGCCCGCTACCCGGTCGCCGCGACGCCCTGACCGGCTGACCGGGGACCGGTGACCCGGGAGGTCAGGGGCGCAGGCCGAGCCGGACCACCAGGTCGAGCAGCGCGAGCACGAACAACGCGATGCCGACGAACCCGTTGGCGGTGAAGAACGCCCGGTTGACCCTGCTCAGGTCGGTGGGGCTGACCACCAGGTGCTGGTAGCCGAAGGCGACCGCGGTCAGCGCCAGCCCGATCCACCACAGCCAGCCGAAGCCGACGAGCGCGCCGAACCAGATGAACAGCGCGAACGTCACCACGTGCGCGACCGTGGAGGCGTGCAGCGCGAAGCGCCGGCCGTACCGGGCGGGGACGCTGTGCACCCCGATCTCCCGGTCGATCTCCGAGTCCTGGCAGGCGTAGATCAGGTCGAAGCCGCCGATCCAGAGCCCGACCGCGGCGCCGAGCAGCCAGGCCGGGCCGGACCCGTCGAGCGTGCCGGTGACCGCCAGCCACGCGCCGACCGGGCCGACCGCCTGGGCGACCGCGAGGATGGCGTGCGGCCAGTTGGTGAAGCGCTTGCCGTACGGGTAGACCACCAGCGGCACCACGGCCAGCGGCGCGAGCATCAGGCAGAGCGGATTGAGCAGCGCGGCGGCGGCCAGGAAGACCACGAGCGCGACGGCCGCGCCGGTCCAGGCCGTCCGCACGCTCACCGCCCCGGTGACCAGTTCCCGGTTCGCGGTACGCGGGTTCCGCGCGTCGATCCGCCGGTCCAGGATCCGGTTGGCGGCCATCGCGAACGTCCGCGCGCCGACCATCGCCACGGTGATCAGCAGCAGGTCGAGCCAGCGCACCCGCCCGCCGTCGACCCGCATCGCGGTCAGCGCCGACAGGTACGCGAACGGCAACGCGAACACCGAGTGCTCGATCGCGACGAGCTTCAGGAAGGACGTGACCCGGCCGGGCCGTTCCGCCACCGCGGTCATCAGATTCCGTACTCCTGCCAGCGCTTGTCGACCAGGGACGTCACCTCGGGGGACATCCGCATCTCCTCCGGCCAGCCTCGCGTGTACCCCTCGGTGGGCAGCTTGCGGGTGGCGTCCACGCCGGCCTTGCCGCCCCAGAACTGCTGGTACGAGGCGTGGTCCAGGTGGTCCACCGGGCCCTCGGTGAGGAGCAGGTCGCGGGCGTAGTCGACGTTGCCGAAGGCACGGAACGCGACCTCGTTGTAGTCGTGCACGTCGCAGTCCTCGTCGACGATCACGATCAGCTTGGTCAGCGACATCATGTGCGCGCCCCAGATCGCGTTCATCACCTTCTGCGCGTGCTTCGGGTAGCGCTTGCGGATCGACACGATCGCGCAGTTGTGGAACACGCCGGCGGCGGGCAGGTCGTAGTCGACGATGTCCGGGATCAGGAACCGCAGCAACGGCGCGAAGATCCGCTCGGTGGCCTTGCCGAGGCCGTGGTCCTCCTGCGGCGGCTGGGACGTGACGATCGAGTGATAGACCGGGTCGCGCTGCATGGTCATGGTCTCGATGTGCAGCACCGGGAACGGCTCCACCGGCGTGTAGAAGCCGGTGTGGTCGCCGAACGGCCCCTCGGGCAGCCGCTCGCCCGGTTCGAGGTACCCCTCCAGCACGACCTGCGCGTGCGCCGGCACCTGCAACGGGACGCTCAGGCAGTCGACCATCTCGACCCGCTCCCCGCGCAGGAAGCCGGCGAACAGGTACTCGTCGATGTCGGCGGGGAGCGGCGCGCTGGCCGCGTACGCGACCGCCGGGTCCGCGCCGATGGCGACCGCCACCGGCAGGCGCTGCCCGAGCCGCTCGGCGACCGCGTGGTGCGCGGTGGAGTTCTTGTGGATCTGCCAGTGCATGCCGAGCGTGTTCCGACCGTGCTGCTGGAGCCGGTACAACCCGAGGTTGCGCTTGCCGGTCTCCGGGTGCTTGGTGTGGGTCAGCCCGAAGTTGTGGAAGATGCCGCCGTCGCCCGGCCACACCTGCAACCCGGGCAGCCGGTTCAGGTCGACGTCGTCGCCCCGGTAGACCACCTGCTGGCAGGGGGCCGTCCGGACCTTCTTCGGCGGCATGGACTTGAGCTGCATGACCTTGCCGAGCCCACCCATCATGCCGGTGAAACCCTGCGGCAGTTCCGGCTTGAGCAGCTCGCCGATCCGCGCGCCGATCTCGTCCAGCGACTCGACGCCGAGCGCCATGGCCATCCGCTTCTCGGTGCCGAACAGGTTGACCGCCACCGGCATCTCGCCCCGGGTGGGCCGCTCGAACAGCAGCGCCGGCCCACCGGCGCGGACGGTCCGGGTGACCACCTCGCTGATCTCCAGCGTGGGGTCGACCGGGACGTCGACCCGCCGCAGCTCACCGGCGCGCTCCAGTGCCGCGAGGAAGTCCTTGAGATCGTCGTACGGAAAGCCACGCCCCATGCCTCCATCCTCCCCCACCCCCCTGAGGTGCAAGGAAGGGCCCCTTGTTAACGCATTCGGTAGAGGCGGGGCCCCCTTTTAACGCCCCGTCGGGCGGGTAGTCGGCGGCATGGGTGGCGAACGGGTGCCGGCGGGATTCAGCGAGCAGCGGGTTCAGGTCGGCGACGTGGAGATCAACTACGTCCGGGGCGGTCAGGGGCCGACGCTGGTACTGCTGCACGGCTACCCGCAGTGCTGGCGCATGTGGCGGCACGTGCTGCCGGAGCTGGCGCGCTCCTTCGAGGTGATCGCCCCCGACCTGCGCGGCTTCGGCGACAGCGACGCCCCGCCCGGCGGGTACGACAAGAAGACGGTCGCCGCCGACCTGCACGGGCTGCTCACCGCGCTCGACCTGGCCGGGGACATCCGGCTGGTCGGCCACGATCTCGGCACCATGGTCGCGTACGCCTATGCCGCCGCCCATCCCGACTCGGTCGCCCGGCTGGTGCTCAGCGAGGCGCCGATCCCGGACGAGAGCGTCTATGCCATGCCCGCGCTCACCGCGGCCGGCCCGGCGGTGTGGAACTTCGGCTTCTTCACCGTGCCCAACGGCCTGCCCGAGCAGCTCGTCGCCGGCCGGGAGGCGCTCTGGGTCGACCGGTTCACCGACTCCATCATGATCCGGAAGGGCAGTCTCGGCCCGGACGACATCGAGGAGTACGCCGGTCACCTCCGCGACGAGGCGCACCTTCGGGCCAGCTTCGCCTACTTCCGGGCGTTCGGACAGGACGTCGCGGACAACACGGCCTACCGGGGCACGAAGCTGCCGATGCCGGTGCTGGCCGTCGGCGCGCAGGCCAGCCTCGGCGCCCAGGTGGCCGAGCAGGTGCGCCGGTACGCCGACCGGGTCACCGGCGAGGTGGTCGAGGACTGCGGCCACTGGCTGTTCGAGGAGCAGCCGGCGAAGCTAACCGCCCTGCTGCTGCCGTTCCTCAAGGGTTGACGGGCGGGCGGGTCAGCCCCGGCGGGCCGACTCGACGAACGCGCGCCAGGCGGCCGGACGGAACGTCAGCACTGCCCCGGCGCGGTCCTTGCTGTCGCGGACGGCGACCACGCGCGGCAGGTTGTCGGCCACCTCGACGCAGTTGCCGCCGTTGGTGCTGCTCCGGGTGCTGGTGCGCCACCGGGCGCCGGTCAGGTCCGCCATGTCTCCGCCACCTCCGCTAGCAACTCCATCGACTGCCGGGGCGGCAACGCCTCCCCCTCGATCGACTCCCAGGACGACCGGACCGCCAGCACGTCGTCGGTGTGGTCGATCACCTGGCCCTTGAGCTGATCGTCGAGATAGACGACGTCCTCCCCGGTGGGGAGCGTAGCAAGCACGAAGGCCCCGGAGACACCGGAATATGCGCCGACCGAGGCGGGCACCACCTGGAGCCGGACCCGGGACCGCTCGGTGGCGAGCTTCATCAGCCGCAGCACCTGCTCGCGCATCACCAACGGGCCGCCGACCGGCCGGCGCAGCACGTGCTCGTCCAGCACCGCGACGAGCTGCGGCGGCTTCTCCCCGGTCAGCACCACCTGCCGGGCCAGCCGGGCCTCCACCCGCTGCTCCACCTCCGCCTCGTCGAACAGGCCGACGCTGCGGAACAACGCGCGGGCGTACGCCGAGGTCTGCAACAG
Source organism: Micromonospora sp. AKA38 (assembly GCF_027925725.1). Taxonomy (NCBI): domain Bacteria; kingdom Bacillati; phylum Actinomycetota; class Actinomycetes; order Micromonosporales; family Micromonosporaceae; genus Micromonospora; species Micromonospora sp. AKA38. The sequence continues at coordinate 576,054 of NZ_BNEI01000007.1, forward strand.
CCCCGGCACCACCGTGCTCTCATACGACCGCAGCACGGTGGCCTGCCGCTCGTTGGCCTCCCAGGCCCGCATCCACTGCGGCGACCCGAACCGGGTCAGCATCCGGCCGAACGCGCCACCGGTGTCGAGCGCCACGTCGGCCCGCTCCCAGAAATCCGGCGGCGGCTTGCGCGCCCCGGTCTCGACCATCGCCACGGTCGACGGCGAATAGCTGATCGCCTTCGCCAGGTCCTCCTGGGTCATCTTCCGGGCCGCGCGCATGTGCCGCAGCTCCTCGATCAGCACCTGTAAGCGCTCGTCCATCCGCACGCCCTCCTCACGGCCGCGTTCCGGGTTTCTCACCGACCTCACCGACCACCCGGCCCGACACACTGGGTGACCATACGCCTTCCGCCAGTAGTCCCGCCGTCCCGAAACTGGGCGCAGCGGAATCGTTCGGATCCGACCCGAAAGGACGGACGAAACCGCGGAGGGGCCGTCCGGTTCGTCGGCGGCGGACGGCCCCTCCCTCCAGCCCGGCGATCGAGGAGAGGACCGTGCGATGACACGACGGCACGACCCGCACCGGCCACTGTGGCTCTGCCGGGCCTGCGGCGGCCCGTGGCCGTGCGGCACCGCCCGGCTCACCCTGCTGGCCGAGTACGGGGACAGCCGCGTCACTCTCTGCGTCTATCTCGCCGGGATGCTCTACACCGCCGTGGAGGATCTGAACCGGCTCGCCCCGCAGGACGCGCCGAAGCCCGCCGCGCTGCACGAGCGCTTCCTCGGCTGGGCCGCCCCGCGCCGCCCCCGACGCGAAGGAGGGGCCCCCTACTAACGCCTCCGGTAGAGGCGGGGCCCCCGCTTAACGCCCGCCGCCTCGACGCCCGCTTCAGGCGGCCGGCTCCCAGGCGTACCGGTGCAGGGGCGCGTCGAGCGGCGCGGCGGTGAGCCGGTTCGCGAACGTCGAGATGGTGTAGGTCCCGACGCCGAGCACGACGTCCAGCGCGTGCCGTGGCTGCCAGCCGGCGGCCAGGAACGCGTCCAGTTCGGCGTCGGGGACCGCGCCCCGGTGGTCGAGCACGGCGACGGTGAACCGGCGCAGCGCCTCCAGCCGGGGCTCGGGCAGCACGCCGCCGGCCCGCAGCGCGTCGATCAGCTCGGGCGCGGCGTCCTGCCCGGTGAGCGTGGCGGTGTGCATGGCCACGCAGAGGTGGCATTCGTTGCGGGTGGCGACCGTCAGCACGACCACCTCCCGGGCGACCGGGTCGAGGTCGGTGGCCTCGAAGGCGGCGTTGGCGGCGAGGAAGCCCTTGAGCAGCTCCGGTGAGCCGGCCATCAGGCCGACGGCGGCGGGCAGGTGGCCCAGCTTGCGGTGGACGCCGGCCATGACCGGGCGGGCGGCGGCCGGTGCGGTGTCGGGTTCGTACGCGGTGAAGCGGGACATCCGCGGTCCCCTCTCGTAAGATAGTCAACGTGGTTGACCAAACCGTAAACCAGGTTGTCGAACATGGCAACGCCTGACCGCCCCGGCTTCGCGCTGCCGCTGCTCCTGCTGGCCGGCTTCCGTACGCTCGTCGACGACCTGCACGCCGAGCTGGCGAGGCACGGGCACCCCGAGCTGCGACCGGCGCACGGCTTCGTCCTCCAGGCCGTCGGACCAGCCGGCACCACCGCCTCGGACCTCGGGCAACGCCTCGGCGTCTCCAAGCAGGCCGCCGGCAAGACGGTCGACCGGCTGGTCGCGCTCGGCTACCTGGAACGCGTGGACGACCCCGCCGACGCGCGCCGGAAGCTGGTCCGGATGACCGCCCGGGGCCACGACGGGCTACGTCGCTCGGCGGTCGTCTTCGACGCGCTGCGCGACCGCTGGACGGCCACGCTCGGTGCCGACCGGGTCGCGGCCATCGAGGGCGACCTGCGCCGGATGGTCCCCGCCGACGTGTTCCGCCTCGACGTGCCGGGCTGGTTCGGCGGGTGATGGACACGAATGGGGCACCCGACCGGCGTCGGGTGCCCCATTCTGAACACCACTACCGGAAGATGACGTCACTTCTGTTGACCTTGCAGTTGGCGTCGTTCCAGCCCTCGCCGAGGTAGCTGGGTTCGCTGCCCTTGGCCACGCCCTTGTACTTGCCGCAGATGACCGCCGAGCCGATCACGACCACGCGGGTGATCGTCGCGGTGTCGTTCCAGTTGCTGTTGATGCCGGCGAGCATGTCGATGTCGTCGACGAGGACGTTGTCGACACGCACGTGGCGGGTGTACGAGGTGGAGCAGTTGCCGCAGGCGCGGTACAGCTTGCCGGACCCCTTGAGGTAGAAGCCGGAGATGCTGACGGTGCCGTTGCCGTTGTGCTGGAAGGTCTTGTCGCTGCCGCTGCGCGCGCCGCCACCGATGACGTAGGACGTACCGCCGTTGGTCTGCTTGAAGGTGGCGGCGTCCTCACCGATGTCGTTCCACCACACGTTGCGCAACGTGCAGGTGCCCTCGCAGTGCACGCCGTCACCGGCGGGCGAACCGAGGATGACGTTCTGGAGCGTGCCCCCGTTGGCGATCTTGAACATCGGGTCCTGCGACTCGCCCTGCCCACCGTCACCCATGCAGCAGTAGGTCTTCATTCCGCCGTCGAAGGTGCCGGAGACGTTGACCGTGCTCGAGATGTTCACCGAGCCGGCCGACGACGGCCACGCACCCGTCGGCGTGCCCGGGTTGCCTGTCGGGCCGGACGTCGGACCGCTGGTGGGGCCACTGGTCGGGCTGGTGGTCGGGGTCGACCCGCCGCTGGAGTACGTCTCGAACTCGGCGATTCGCGGGGTGCCGGACGCGCTGGTGATGACGAAGGAGATCTTCTTCAGCGACGTCGAGGAGAAGTTGATGACGCTCGGGGCGCTGCCGCCGCTGGCCAGGACGGAGCCCGTGTCGTAGTTCTTGAGTTGCCAGCCGCTGATCGAGCCGCCGCCCGAGGCCTGCACGATGACGGCCGAGGACACCGTGGTGGCGCTGCCCCACTTCACCGAGACCGTGCCGGTCGAGCCGCTCGGCGACCAGTAGGTGCCGGCGTTGCCGTCGATGACGTTGCCGTAGCTGGTGCCACTGGCCTTGCTGGAGCCGTCGGCGCCGGCGCCGAGGCTCAGGTTCGTGGCGGCCGATGCGCTGGGGACCTGCAACGCCAGCGCGACGACGGCGCCCGCGACCGCAGCGGCACCGCCGGTCAGCCACCGAGTGGCGACTTTGTGTCTCATCCGGTTTCACCTTTCAAGCGTGTGTACCCTGTGTTAGAAAGCGCTTTCAGATAAACCATAGACAGCTATCGATGTCAAGGCAAGGGCCACCCTCCGTCATGCTGGACGTCCTCACCTCCGAACCGCCGCCGTCACGGCCCTCTCGTCGTCGGTGACAGCCACGTCACGCGCCCCCACGTCAACTGGGTCCCCGCAACGAGGCGGCCGATCTGCCCGGACGGGCACGGGCGAACGGCCGTGGAAATCGGAGATCCCATGAAAAGGCTCGCTCTCCAGGCCGGGCTGGCCGCGTTGGCCCTCACCGCCGCGCTGCTCGCCGGCGCGCCCCCGGCCTCGGCCGCCACCACCACCGTCCCGTTCGCCGCGAGCCAGGACAGCTACGTCAGCTCGTCCAGCCCGAACGCGAACTTCAACAACACCAACTCGCTCGTGGTCGGCGCCGCCCCGGTCCGCATCTCCTACCTCCAGTTCAACCTCACCCGGCTGACCGACCCGGTCTCCACCGCCCGACTGCGGCTGCACGTGCAGAACACCGCCAACGCCCCCAGCCCCAACGGCGGCACCGCGCAGGAGGTCGGCACGTCCTGGTCGGAGAGCACGCTGACCTACGCCAACCGGCCGGCGTCCGTCGGCGCCCCGCTCGGCTCGCTCGGCACGGTCCGGAGCAACACCTGGTACGAGCTGGACGTCACCAGCGCGGTCACCGGCAACGGCGTGGTCGCGTTCTCGCTCTCCTCCACCAACCCGGACGGCGCGTTCTACGACAGCCGGGAGTCCGGCACGTACGCGCCGATGCTGATCGTCACCACCGGGCCGCCGCAGACCGGGGACAACGTGCTGCTCAACGGCGGTGACATCTCCGCGTGCAGCACCACCGGCGCCAACCAGACCGCGCAGATCATCGCCCGCGAGCCCGGCACCGTGATGGCCGGCGGCGACCTGACCGACAGCGGTACGGCGGCACAGCTCGCCAACTGCTACGGCCCGACCTGGGGACAGTTCAAGAGCCGCACGAAGCCCATCCTCGGCAACCACGACTACCTCACCGCCGGCGCGGTCCCCACGTTCAACTACTTCGGCGCGGTCCTGCCGCCGGGCAAGGGCTACTACTCCTTCGACAAGGCCGGCTGGCACATCATCGTGCTGAACTCCAACTGCTCGCACGTCGACGGCTGCCAGGCCGGCTCGCCCCAGGAGAAATGGCTGCGCGCCGACCTGGCCGCGCATCCGAACCAATGCACGCTGGCCCAGTACCACCACCCGCTGTTCAGCTCCGGCGGCCGGACGACGGCGGCCGTCCGCCCACTCTTCCAGGCGCTCTACGACGCGGGCGCCGAGATCGTCATCAACGGCCACAACCACCAGTACGAGCGGTTCGCCCCGCAGAACCCCTCCGGCGTCGCCGACCCGACCCGGGGCATCCGGGAGTTCGTGGTCGGCACCGGGGGCCGGCCGCTGATGAAGACGTTCCCCGAGCCGGCGGCGAACAGCCAGGCCAGGAACGGGACCACGTTCGGGGTGCTCAAGCTGACGCTCTCGCCGAACGCCTACACGTGGCAGTTCCTGCCGGTGGCCGGCGCGACGTTCACCGACTCCGGCAGCGGCACCTGCCACTGACCCACCGTCACACCCTCCTCATAGGATCGCGGACGCCGGCCGCTCGGGCCGGCGTCCCCGTTCGCAAGGAGTTCGATGAGACGTCTGCGCGTTTCGGTCGGTGCGGTGGCGCTGGCCACGCTCGGGGTGGTCGTGGCACTGCCGGCCCCGGCCACCGCCGACCCCGGTCCCGGCTGGGTCGGCGGCTGGCTCGGCGACACCACCCTCGGCGGTCCGGCCGCACCCGCCCGCACCGCCGCCTTCTCGCTCAGCAGCGACGCCGACGCTCTGCATCCGCGCGTCCGCTTCGACGTGGGCGGCCTCGACGGCGTCGCCACCGCCACGTTTCCGGCCGGCTGCGACCTCGTGGGCGCGGTGGCGACCTGCCCGATGCCCGCTGACGCCACCACCGACGAGTTCGGCGGTGTCACCGGCACCGTTCCGATCGTGCTCCGCACGGTGGCCGGTGCGGTCGACGGCGCCGCCGGCACGATCGGCTGGGCGACGCTGGCCGACGGCGTCGACGGCGAGGCCCAGCAGGCGGCCGTCACGGTGCGCACCGGGCCCGACGCCGTCGACCTGGTCGACGCGTACGTGGCAGGCACCGGCACCGGCGACCGGCTGGCCGTGCCGGTGACCCTGGTCAGCGCCGGCGACCAACCGGTGACCGGCCTGCGGGCCACGTTCCGCTTCCCGGTCGGGCTGGAGCCGGCGGCGTTCCGCAACTGCCGGTACGGCACGGGTGGCCAGCTCAGCACCGTGGTGGTCTGCCACTTCGGCCGCGAGCTGACGCCGGGCGTGCGCTACCAGGTGCCCGGCGGCTTCCCGACCACCGTCGGCCCCGCCGCCATCGGTGACAAGCGGATCGTGCAGACCGTGGCGCCCGAGGCGACCGCCGGCCCGCTTCCCGAGGGCGTGGTGCTGCGGCGTCGCCCGGCGGACGCGGCGCTGCGGCTGCGCCCGGTCGGCGACCCGGTCGACGTGCTCGGCCCGGATCAGCAGTCCGCCTCCGGTCAGTATTATCTCCGCGCCGTCCGTGGCGCGTTCGACGTGGTCGCGCTCGGCGCGACCGCCGCCGGGGTGCCCGGCGACACGGTGCGGGTCCGGGTCGGCCTGCGCAACGACGGGCCGGGCGTGCCGGACGGCACCGTCTCCGGCGGCGACGCCGCCCGCTTCACGTTCGCCCCACCGGCCGGGACGGTGGTGACGAACGCACCGGAGCACTGTTCGGGCAACGGCGACGAGGAGGACCCGGGCGCGCCGATCACCTGGTACTGCACGGTGCCGGACGCCGTCTTCCCGGCCGGTGACACTTTCCTGGTCGACGTCGACCTGCGGATCGACGGCCCGCTGGGCGCGCCCGGCACGGTCGCCCTGCCCTACGGCTACCCCCGGCCCGACGACGACCCGACGAACGACACCGCCCCGGTCGTCATCGGCTGAGCGGGCGACGACGCGACCGCCGGGAGTCGGGCGACTCCCGGCGGTCGGCGCCGCGCCAGGCCGCGGCCCAGCGTCAGTTGACCCCGGCGTACGAGTGCAGGCCGGTGAAGAAGAAGTTGACCCCGAACAGGTTCATCAACATGGTCAGGAAGCCCACCACGGCGATCCAGGTGGCCACGTTGCGCTTCACGCTCGGCGTGGCCCGCGCGTGCAGGTAACCGGCGTACACCACCCACGAGATGAACGCCCAGGTCTCCTTCGGGTCCCAGCCCCAGGCGCGACCCCAGGCCGCCTCGGCCCAGATCGCGCCCGCGATGACTGCGAACGTGAAGATCGGGAACGCGAAGGCGTGCGTCGTGAAGGTCAGCCGCTCCAGCCCGGCCGCCGCCGGCAGCCGGCGGGCCAGGGTGTACGGGAAGCTGCGCCGCCCCTGCTCCCAACCGGCCCGCATCAGGTACGCGGCAGCCGGCACCACGCCCAGCAGGAAGATGCCCGAGGCGAAGATGATCGTCGACACGTGGATGATGAACCAGTACGACTGGAGCGCCGGCATCAGCGGCACGACCTGGACGTAGAGCTTCAGCTCGGCGAACGCCAGCAGCAGCACCAACACCAGCGTCAGGAACAGCCCGAGCCGGCGCAACGACGGCTGCTTCCAGAGCACCACGAGCCACGCGGCCACCCCGATCCAGGTGACCGTCAGCACGAACTCGTACATGTTGCCCCAGGGCATCCGCTCGGCGGCGATGCCCCGCGTGACCACCGCGCCCAGGTGCAGCGCGGCGGCGAGCGCGGTGAGCCAGGCGGCGATTCGCCCGGCGAGCGCGGCCCGCGCGGCCGAGCGGTCGGGACGCGGCGGCGCGACCGGCGCGACCGGCGCGTCGACGGTCCCCCCGGTGCTGCCGACGCCCGCGCCGACCAGCTCGCGGGCCGGGGCGGCCACGGCCACCTTCCGCGCGTTGCCCAGCGCGAACTCCACGGCGTGGCTGATCATCGCGATCAGGTACGTCAGGATCGCGAACGTGACCAGCTGATCCGAGAGTGCGGACATCACTCGTCTCCTTCTCGCGCCCGCCGCTGCTCCGGCCCGCCGCCGCTGACCGCGGCGACGAGTTGCGCGAACTCGTCGGCGAGCCCTGGGTGCTCGGTGCGCGGCAGCCCACCGGCCTCCACCAAACTACTACCGCCCGTCGGAGATCCACCGTCGGGGGGCGACACCCGGAACCAGACCCGCCGCCGCCGGGCGAACAGCGAACCCATCAGCCCGAGCAGCAGCGTGCCACTGGCCACCAGCAGCAGCGTCTGGCCGGGCGCGTGCCGGATCGCCAGTGTCACGTACGGCCGGGTGCCGACGAACTCCAGCGTGCTGCCGTCGTCCAGGGTCCACGTCTCGCCCGGCCGCAGCAGCTTCGTGCCGATCTGCTTCAGCTTGCCGTTGTCGACCTGCCGCTTGTCGAGTTGGTAGACCGAGCCGGGGATGCCGGCGTCCAGCCCGAGGTTGCCCCGGTAGGCGGTCAGGTTCACCGCCGGGTCACGTTCCTCGGGCCAAGCGGAGCGGTTGGGCGGGCCCTTGTCCGGCACCGTGGGCAGGTACAACCCGTCGAAAGCCAGCTGCTGGTCGGGGACGCGCTTGCCGGTCTTCGGGTCGACGTTCGCGTCCGGGAAGACGGCGACGCCCTCCTCGGTGACGTTCGCGTCGCCGCTGGTGAGGAACGGCGTGTTGCTGGTCTGGCTGCGGCCGTACTTGTCGGTGTACTTGAGGATCGGCACGAAGCCATGGCCGAGCAGGTAGACGTTGGCCGAGTCGAGCCGCAGCGGAGAGTTGACCGAGAAGCTGGCGGTCCGTGCCTCGCCGTCCTGCTCCTCCACGCTCACGGTTGCCTGATAGCTCGACGGCTGCCCGGACGGGAAGTAGCGCGCCTCGAACTTCTCCAGCGTGAGGCAGAACGGCGGCAGGTCGGCGCTGTCCACCCGCGGGCCGAGCGACGCCTCGGCGTACTGCTGACGGGTGTTGCAGAACGCGTTGTCCGCGCCGGCGACCAGGATGCGGTTGCCGTGCCAGCCGTACCAGGAACCGACCGCGACCCCGAGCAGGACGGCGATCAGCGACGTGTGGAACAGCAGGTTGCCGGTCTCCTTGAGGTAGCCCTTCTCGGCGGAGACCTCGTTGCCACGGACGGTGACCCGCCACCGGCGGCGGCGCAGCACCGCCGCGATCGCCGCCGCGTCGGAGGCGGCCGGGGCCTCCAGCACCGCGTGCTGTGGCAACCGCTCCAGCCGTTTCGGCGCAGCCGGCGGACGCATCCGCAACGCCCGGACGTGGTCACGGGTACGCGGCAGGATGCAGCCGATCAACGAGGTGAACAGCAGCACGTAGATCGCGGAGAACCAGACCGAGCCGAAGACGCCGAACATGCCGATCTGATCGAGCCGGGGTGCCAGGTCGGGGTGGTCGACGAACCACTGATCGACCTTCTCCGGGTTGACCCCGCGCTGCGGCAGCACCGAGCCGGGGATGGCGGCGACCGCGAGCAGGAACAGCAGGATCAGCGCGGTACGCATGCTGGTGAGCTGCCGCCACGAGTTGCGCAGCAGGGCCAGCACCGGGTTGACCCGCCGCCGGGGCGCCTGCGCCGGCGGGATGGCCGGTCGGTCGTCCACGGACGTCATCAGATGCTCACCTCACCCACGCCCACGTGCGTCTGCAACCAGATCACCACGTTCGTCCAGCCGCCGGTGACAAGCGCCAGACCGATCACGATCAGCAGGGCCCCGCCGACGCGGGTGACCCACCGGCTGTTGCGCCGGACGGCGCGGAACACCCCGAGCAGGCGTTGGAAGCCCAGCCCGAAGACGACGAACGGTACCCCCAGCCCGAGGCAGTACGCCACGGCGAGCACCACGGCCCGGTCGGCGCTTCCCTCGGTGGTCGCCAGGCCCAGCACCGCGCCGAGCGTCGGCCCGGTGCAGGGCAGCCAGCTCAACGCGAAGACCGCGCCGAGCACCGGCGCGCCGAGCAGGCCGGCGGCGGGCAGCGCGCGGATGCGGAACTCGCGCTGCATGCCGGGGATCACCCCGAGGTAGCCGAGCCCGAGCACCACCACCAGCGCGCCGATGACGATCTCCAGCGTGCGCTCGTACCGGAAGAAGAGCTTGCCGACGCCGGAGAAGAGGATGGCGGTGGAGACGAACACGGCGGTGAAGCCGGCGATGAACAGCAGCGTGCCGGCGAGCACCCGCCCCTTGACGGCTGCGGCGCTCCGCGCCGGCGCCCGCTCCACGACGCCGACGCCGCCACCGGCGCTGTTAAGAGGGGGCCCCTGCTCTACCGCAGGCGTTAACAGGGGGCCCTTCCTTACACCCTCCAGGTCGGCGCCGGCGAGGCCGGTCACATACGACAGGTAGCCGGGCATCAGGGGGAGCACACACGGGGACAGGAAGCTGACCAGGCCGGCCAGCGCCGCCGCGCCCACCGCGAGCAGCAACGGGCCGGACGCGGCGAGCTGGCGGAACGTCTCGCCCATCAGCGGGAGCCGTTCGGTGCCGGCCGCTCGGCGGCGACCTTCTCCACGATCGGCCGCAGCTCGTCCCGGGTCACCGCGCGGCGGATCACCACCGCGATGCGTCCGTCCCGGTCGAGCACCACCGTCGCCGGGGTGCTGTTCGGCGGGATGTCGAAGTTGAGCGCCTGTCGGCTGGACGGGTCGAAGATGCTCGGGTAGGTGACCCGGCCCTCCTCGAACGCGATCGCCTTGTCCTTGCTGTCCTGCACGTTGATGCCGAGGAACGTCACGCCGGCGCCCTTGGTGGCCTGGTAGGTGGCCTCCAGGTCGTCCGCCTCGGCCCGGCAGGGCGCGCACCAGGAGCCCCAGAAGTTGACCACCACGACCTGCCCACGGTCACGGGCGACGTCGTAGTTTCCGCCGGTGAGCAGCTCACCGCTCACCTTCGGGGTCTTGGACCGCTGGTCCGGGGCGCAGGTCACGGTGAGCCCGTCGGCCGCGCACCGGCTCTCCTGGCTGCCGGAGGAGCAGCCGACCAGCGCCGTACCGGCGGTGACGGCGGCGAGCAGGGCGGCGGCGAGCCTCCGGGTGAGCATCAGGCCCCCTTGGCCGTCCGGGCGGTCGGCGAGATCGCGATCAGGTGGGCCGCCGGCTCGGAGTAGCCGATGCCGGCGATCCGGGCGCCGTCGAAGTGGAACGAGGTGAGGCTGGCCAGGCCGCACTGCCGGCGGCGCGGGTCGTGCCAGAGCCGCTTGCGCTCGACGTACCGGCGCAGCGTCCAGATCGGGAGCTGGTGCGAGACGAGCACCGCCTCGCGACCCTCGGCGGCGACGCGGGCGGCGTGCAGCGCGGCGAACATCCGCTCGGCGATCACCTGGTACGCCTCGCCCCAGGACGGCGTGACCGGGTCGCGCAGCACCCACCAGTTGCGCGGGTCGCGGAACGAGCCGTCCCCCGGGGAGACCTTCTTGCCCTCGAACCAGTTCGCGCTCTCGATCAGCCGCTCGTCGACGCCGACGGAGAGGCCGAACTGCGCCGCGATCGGCTCGGCGGTCTGCTGGGCGCGCTCCAGCGGGCTGGCCACCACGTGCACCACGGTCCGCTCGGCGAGCGCCTGGGCCGCCGCCTTGGCCATCTGCACGCCCAGCTCGGAGAGGCGGAAACCGGGCAGCCGGCCGTAGAGGATGCCGTCCGGGTTGTACACCTCACCGTGCCGCAGCACGTGCACCACAGTCTCCGCCATGCTAGGCCCCCTTCGTTCGCGACTGCGGGGCTCGCAAACCCGGCTCACTCCTCGCGCTCACAGTTACCCCCCGTGTCCCGCCGCTGCTGCCGCCCGCGCCGCCACCGGCAGGGCGGCGGCGATCTGGTCCCACGCGGCGTCGTCGATCGCCGCCGAGACGAACCACGACTCGAACGCGCTCGGCGGAAGGTAGACGCCACCGGCGAGCATCGCGTGGAAGAACGCCTTGAACGCCGGCACCTGCTGGGTGCGGGCGCTGTCGTAGTCGCGCACGTCGGCGTCGGTGAAGAAGATCGAGAACATGTTTCCGGCGGTGGAGAGGCGGTGCGGCACGCCGGCCTCGGAGAGCGCCTCGGTGGCGAGCTTGCCCAGCGCGGCGGACGTCTCGTCGAGGCGCCGGTAGAGCGCGTCGTCGGCGAGCCGCAGCGTGGCCAGGCCGGCCGCGCAGGCCAGCGGGTTCCCCGACAGCGTGCCGGCCTGGTAGACCGGGCCGGCCGGGGCCAGCTTCGCCATGATCTCCGCGCGCCCGCCGAACGCCGCCGCGGGCAGGCCGCCACCCATGACCTTCCCGTACGTCCACAGGTCGGCGTCGGAGGCGTCGAGGCCGTGCCAGCCGGCGCGGGAGACCCGGAACCCGGTCATCACCTCGTCGACGATGAGCAGCGCGCCGTGCGCGTGGGCGATCCGGGCCAGCTCGGCGTTGAAGCCGTCGCGGGGCGCGATCACGCCCATGTTGCCGGCCGCCGCCTCGGTGATGATCGCCGCGAGGTGCGGCCCCTCGGCGGCGAAGGCGGCCTCGACCGCGCCCAGGTCGTTGTAGGGCAGCACGATGGTGTCGCCGGCCGCCGCGCCGGTCACGCCGGGCGAGTCGGGCAGCCCGAACGTGGCGACGCCGGAGCCGGCGGCGGCGAGCAGCGCGTCGGAGTGGCCGTGGTAGCAGCCGGCGAACTTGATGATCTTGGCGCGACCGGTGAAGCCGCGGGCCAGCCGGATCGCCGACATGGTCGCCTCGGTGCCGGAGTTGACCAGACGCACCTGCTCCACCGGCGTCCGCGCGACGATCTCCTCGGCGAGGTCCACCTCGCCCGGGGTCGGGGTGCCGAAGCTGGTGCCCAGCGTGGCGGCCTCGCGCAGCGCCTCCACCACGGCGGGGTGGGCATGGCCGAGGATCAGCGGGCCCCAGGAGCAGACCAGGTCGACGTAGCGCCGCCCGTCGGCGTCGAACAGCCAGGGCCCCTCCCCCCGGACCATGAAGCGTGGGGTGCCGCCAACCGCGCGGAACGCACGCACAGGGGAGTTGACCCCGCCGGGCACGAGGGCCTTGGCGCGGTCGAACAGGGCCTCGGAGGCCGGAGCGTCGGCCGGGTAACGGCCGGATCCGGCGGAAAAGGTCTCGGTCACGATGCCCCCCATTGTGTCAGCGCCCGCCCCCTCCCCGACCAGCACCCCGCCCCGGGCGTTACCCGCCTCACCCCCGCGCCCGGAGGTGGGGCGGGTGGGGCGGGAAGCGCTCGACGGGCCCGTTGGTGGGGATCGCGATAGGCTGACCGGGTGGATCGTGCCGAACTGTCCATCACCGTGCACCGGACGGGTGACGAAGCCGTGCTTCGCCTGGCCGGTGAGATCGACATGCTCACGGCCGCCCAGCTCTCCACGGTGGTCAACGAGGTGCTGGCGGATCCGCCGCCGCGCATCGTGCTCGACCTGGGCGGCGTCACCTTCTGCGACTCACAGGGCCTCGGCACGCTCGTGGTGCTCAGCCGCAAGGCCAGCCACGCCCAGTGCGTGCTGGTGCTGAGCAACGTCGGCGACTTCCTGCTCCGCGTCCTCGACATCACCGGCCTCCGCAGCGCCCTGATGATCCGCTGACCCGACTCAGGTGATGGGGAGGTCGCGGCGGCGGAAGGTTTGCAGGCCGGTCAGGGTGAGGGTTACGGCCAGGGTGGTGAGCAGGAGCAGCGGGGTGGGGGTCCAGGTGGCGCGCAGCACCTGGGGGGTGTGCGTGAACGGGGACAGGTCCAGCAGCCACTGGTTCAGGTTCAGCACCGCGCCGAGCTGACCGAGCAGCACGCAGAGCGCCAGCACCGCCCACGCGGCCGACGCGAACCGGGGCAGCAGCCCGTGCAGCAGCACGGCCAGCCCGGCCAGCACCCAGGCCGCCGGTGCCTGGGCCAGCCCCGCGCCGAGCATCCGGCCCACCTGCCGGGGCACGTCGCCCACATTGAAGCCGTACGTGAGGCCGGTGGCCAGGCCGGTCACCGCGAGCACCACCACCGGGCCGAGCAGCGCGAACGCCACGTGCGAGAGCAGCCACGTCGAGCGGCGCGTACCGGTGGCGAGCACCGGTTCGGCGCGCCCGGCGGACTCCTCCGCGCGCATCCGCAGCGCCGCCTGGATGCCGTACCCGGCGGCGGCCAGCCCGGCCAGGCTGAGCGTGGCGCCCAGGTAGGCGTCCGCCAGCCCGGACGCCCCGCCGATCCGGGCCATGATCTCCTCCAGCCGCGGGTTCCCCTCCACCGAGCGGCCGGCCGCCTCGGCGGCGCCGCCCAGGATCAGCCCGAGCAGGCCGAACCCGACCGACCACCAGAGGAGCTGCCCCCGGTGCAGCCGCCAGGCCAGGCCGAACGGACCGGACAGCGCCCGGTCGGCGGTGGCCGGCCCGAGGCGGGGCGGCAGCAGGCCCGCGCCGAGGTCGCGGCGGACCGAGACCGGGTACGCGAGCGCGGCCAGCAGCACCGTGGCGGCCAGCGGCAGCAGCAGCACCCACCACCGGTCCCCCTCGTACGCCCGCACCCGGGCCGCCCAGCCCAGCGGCGACAGCCAGCTCGGCCAGTCGTTACCGGCGGTGTCCCCGACCAGGCGCAGCCCGAACGCGGCGCCGAGGCCGGCGAGGCCGATGCCCCGCGCCCCGCCAGCGGTCTCGGTGAGCTGCGCGGCCAGCCCGCCGAGCGTGGCGAAGACCATCCCGGTCGACGCCGCGGCCAGGCCGTACGCCCAGGAGCCGGCCGCCGGCAGCCCGGTCGAGGCGAGCCCGGCGGCGGTGAGCAGCCCGAGCAGCAGGTCGGCGGCGTACGTGACGAGCAGCGCGGCGGTCAGCCCGGCGTACCGGCCGAGCACGCTGCCGCCGAGCAGCTCCCGCCGGCCGGCCTCCTCCTCGGTGCGGGTGTGCCGGATCACCGTGAGCAGGCTGGCCAGCGCCACGATCACCAGCAGGAACCCGCTGCGCTGGGCGGTCAGCGCGCCGACGCTGTCGCCGTAGACCGGGCCGAGCAGCGCGACGATGGACGGGTTGCGGGCGGTCCCCTCGGTGTACGCGGCCCGCTCGGCGGCGGTGGGGAACAGCTCGAAGAAGCTGGTCGCGTACGACATCGGCAGCACGGCGAGGACCAGCACCCAGAGCGGCAGCAGGACGCGGTCCCGGCGCAGGATCAGCCGGGCCAGGTGCCGGGTCCCGGTGAGCGCGCTCATGAGGCGACCTTCTCGGGCGCGGTCTCGTAGTGCCGCAGGAACAGCTCCTCAAGTGTCGGCGGGGTGCTGACCAGGCTGCGGACGCCCAGCTCGGTGAGGCGGCGCAGCGCGGCGTCCAGCGCGGCGGCGTCCACGTCGAAGCGCACCCGGTGCCCGTCCACCCGCAGGTCGTGCACGCCGGGCAGGTCGGCCAGCCCGTCGAGCGGGGCGGTGACCTCGGCGTCGATCGCGGTGCGGTGCAGGTGACGCAGGTCGCCGAGCGTGCCGGACTCCACCGCGCGGCCGGCCCGGATGATGGTGACCCGGTCGCAGAGCGCCTCCACCTCGGCCAGGATGTGGCTGGAGAGCAGCACGGTGCGGCCGTCGTGGCGGGCCCGGCGGACCCAGTGCTGGAACACCTCCTCCATCAGCGGGTCGAGCCCGGAGGTCGGCTCGTCGAGGATGAGCAGCTCGACGTCGGAGGCGAGCGCGGCCACCAGGCCGACCTTCTGCCGGTTGCCCTTGGAGTAGGTCCGGCCCTTCTTGCGCGGGTCCAGCTCGAACGACTCCAGCAGCTCGGCGCGGCGCCTCGGGTCGAGCCCGCCGCGCATCCGGCCGAGCAGGTCGATCACCTCACCGCCGCTGAGGTTGGGCCAGAGCGTGACGTCGCCGGGCACGTACGCGAGGCGGCGGTGCAGGGCCACCGCGTCCCGCCAGGGGTCGCCGTCGAGCAGTCGGACAGCCCCCGCGTCCGCCCGCAGCAGGCCGAGCAGCACCCGGATGGTGGTCGACTTGCCGGAGCCGTTGGGGCCCAGGAAGCCGTGCACCTCACCGGTGCGGACGCTCAGGTCGAGTCCGTCGAGCGCCCGGGTCCGGCCGAACGTCTTCACCAGGCCGGACACCTCAATGGTGTTTTCCATACTTCGGAAGCTACGCTCGTTTCAGAAACTTGTGAAGACAGTGAGAGGTGAGAGACGATCACCGGGATGACCGCCGAGGAGAAGACCATGAGCCAGCCCCCCGCGTACGACGAGGAAGAGGTCCACCTCTTCGTCGAGCGGATGGCGATGGCCTTCGCCGACGTGGGCTTCCCCCGGATGGCCGCCCGGGTCCTGTTCACCGTGATGAGCGCCGACGACCCGCTGACCGCGGCCGAGATCGCCGACCGGCTGGGCGTCAGCGCGGCGGCCGTGAGCGGCGCGGTCCGCTACCTGACCCAGTTCGCCATGCTGGTCCGCGAACCGGTCAAGGGCTCCCGGCGCGACCGCTACCGGATGCCCGACAACCCCTGGTACGAGGCGACCATCACCAAGACCAACCTCTACAAGAACTTCATCGACATCGCCGGGGGTGGCGTCGACGCGTTGCGCGGGCGGAGCACCCCGGCCGGGGAACGGGTCGCCGAGATGCGGGACTTCTTCCTCTTCGTACAGGAAGAGGTGGAGTCGCTCGGCGACCGGTGGCGGGCCCGGCGTGCCGCGACCGGGCACGGCGGCCCGGCCGGCGGCTGACCACTCAGCGGGTGTTGCCCCAGCGGGCCTGCTCCAGCAGATCCGCCGCCCGCTCCCGGGCCGCCGGGTCGTCGTCGGCGCGCAACAGCGCGGTCGCGGCGTCCACCGCCTCGGCGAGACGCCGCCACTGGAGGTCCCGCTCCCGCACCAGGTCCGACTGGGCGGCGAGCTGCCGGGTCTTCACCCACAGCTCGACGAAGACGGTCACCTTGGCCCGCAGCACCCACGGATCGAACGGCTTGGTCAGGTAGTCGACCGCACCGACCGCGTAGCCGCGCAACGCGAGCTGGGCGTCCTTGTCCGCCGCGGTGAGGAAGATGATCGGTACGTGCCGGGTGCGCTCCCGCCGCTTGATGTGGGTGGCGGTCTCGAAGCCGTCCATGTCCGGCATCTGGGCGTCGAGCAGGATCACCGCGAAGTCGTCCACCAGCAACTGCTTGAGCGCGGCCTCTCCGCTCTCCACCGCGACCGACTGCACCGGGAGCCCCTGGAGGATGGCCTCCAACGCCATCAGGTTCTCCCGCCGGTCGTCCACCAGCAGCGCCTTGGCCGTCTGCGTCACGCGTTCTCCTCGCCTCTGCTGCGGCCGATCCAGGAGGCCATCAGCCCGATCAGCTCGTCCAGGTCCACCGGCTTGGTGATGTAGTCGCTGCCGCCGGCCGCGAGCGCCGACTCCCGGTCGCCGGGCATCGCCTTCGCGGTCAGGAACACGACCGGCAGGTCCGCGAACCGGTGGTTGCGGCGGATCTGCGCGGTCGTCTCGTAGCCGTCCTGATCCGGCATCATCGCGTCCATCAGCACGATGTCCACCTCCGGATGCTCGGCGAGCTGGCGCACCCCGTCCACCCCGTTGTCCGAGTACAACACGGTCATCCCGTGCAGTTCCAACGCGGAGGTCAGCGCGAACACGTTCCGGACGTCGTCATCGATGATCAGGACGGTCACGCCGTCCAGCCGGCGGGTCGCCGGCGTCTCCTGCGGCTGCGGCAGCTCCATCGGCATGAGCAGCGACGACGACAGGCCCGCGCGGCTCGGCGACGGCGGCGCCGGCGCCACCACCGCGTCCGGCGCCAGCACGTCCGGTACGAAGAGCGTGAACGTCGAGCCCTGGCCGGGCGCGGACGACACGGTGATCGTGCCACCGAGCAGGCGGGCCAGGTCCCGGCTGATCGACAGGCCCAGCCCGGTGCCGCCGTAGCGCCGGCTGGTGGTGCCGTCGGCCTGCTGGAACGCCTCGAAGATCAGCGAGAGCTTGTCGTCCGAGACGCCGATCCCGGTGTCGATCACGGTGAACGCGATGACCCGCTGGGCGTTGGTCAGCGCCGGCACGTCGAAGACCGCGTTCTCGGCGGCCGGCCCGATGCGCAGCGTCACCGCCCCGTTGTCGGTGAACTTCACCGCGTTCGACAGCAGGTTGCGCAGGATCTGCTGCAACCGCTGGGCGTCCGTGACCAGGGCCGGCGGCAGCTCCCGGCTGACCCGCACCTGGAAGTCGAGCCCCTTCTCCTCGGCCTGCGGCGCGAACGCCTGCTCGACGTAGCCACGGATCTCGGAGAAGTGGACCTCGGCCGGCTCCACGTCCATCCGGCCCGCCTCGATCTTGGAGAGGTCAAGGATGTCGTCGATCAGCGAGAGCAGGTCCGAGCCGGCGCTGTGGATGGTCCGGGCGAACTCGATCTGCTTCGCGCTGAGGTTCCGCTCCGGGTTCTCCGCCAGCAGCCGCGCCAGCAGCAGCAGCGAGTTCAGCGGCGTCCGCAGCTCGTGGCTCATGTTGGCCAGGAACTCCGACTTGTACGCCGACGCGCGGGTGAGCTGCTGCGCCTTCTCCTCCAGGCCGAGCCGGGCCAGCTCGATCTCCCGGTTCTGCGTCTCGATGTTGGCCTTCTGCTCCGACAGCAGCTTCGCCTTGTCCTCCAGCTCGGCGTTGGTGCGCTGCAACTCCGCCGACTGGTCCTGCATCTCGTGCGCCAGCCGCTGCGACTGCGCCAGCAGCTCCTCCGTACGCCGGTTGGCCTGGATGGTGTTGACCGCGACGCCGATGGTGAGCACCAGCCGCTCCAGGAACGACAGGTGCAGCTCGGAGAAGGTGGTCACGCCGGCGAACTCGATCACGCCGAGCAGCTCGCCCTCGAACAGCACCGGCAGCACCACCAGGTCGGCCGGGGGCGTGTCGGCCAGCCCGGAGCGGACCACCAGCCGGCCGCCCGGCTGCGCCTTGACCCGGATCGTCCGGCGGGACAGCGCGGCCTGCCCGACCAGCCCCTCGCCGGGGCCGAACGTGACGTCGTGGCCCCGGGCCACGTAGCCGTACGAGGCGGTGAGCCGCAGCCGCATGCTGCCCTCGGAGCTGTCCGCCAGGAAGAACGCGCCGAGCTGCGCGTCGACCAGCGGGGTCACCTCCATCATGATCATGCGGCAGACCTCGCCCAGGTCCCGCTGACCCTGGAGCAGGCCACCGATGCGGGCCAGGTTGGAGTCGAGCCAGCCCTGCTCGGCGTTCTTCTTGGTCGTCTCCCGGAGGGTGACGATCATCTGGTTGATGTTGTCCTTCAGCTCGGCGACCTCGCCCTGCGCCTTCACGTTGATCCGCTGGGTCAGGTCGCCCCGGGTCACCGACGTGGAGACCTGCGCGATGGCGCGCAACTGCGTGGTCAGCGTCGAGGCGAGCTGGTTGACGTTCTCGGTGAGGTCGCGCCAGGTCCCGGAGACACCCTTCACCTGCGCCTGACCGCCCAGCTTGCCCTCGGTGCCGACCTCACGGGCCACCCGGGTCACCTCGTCGGCGAACGACGAGAGCTGGTCCACCATCGTGTTGACGGTGTTCTTCAGCTCCAGGATCTCGCCCTGCGCGTCCACCGTGATCTTCTGGCCCAGGTCGCCCCGCGCCACCGCCGTGGTCACCGACGCGATGTTGCGGACCTGACTGGTCAGGTTCGACCCCATCGAGTTCACGTTGTCGGTCAGGTCCCGCCAGGTGCCGGAGACGCCCTTCACCTGCGCCTGACCACCGAGCTTGCCCTCGGTGCCCACCTCACGGGCCACCCGCGTCACCTCGTCCGCGAACGACGAGAGCTGGTCCACCATCGTGTTCACCGTGGACTTCAACTCCAGGATCTCGCCCTGCGCGTCCACGGTGATCTTCTGCGACAGGTCGCCCTTGGCGACCGCGGTGGAGACCTGGGCGATGTTCCGCACCTGGGCGGTCAGGTTGGACGCCATCGAGTTCACGTTGTCGGTGAGGTCCCGCCAGGTGCCGGCCACGCCGCGTACCTGGGCCTGACCGCCGAGCTTGCCCTCGGTGCCCACCTCACGGGCCACCCGCGTCACCTCGTCCGCGAACGACGAGAGCTGGTCCACCATCGTGTTCACCGTGGACTTCAACTCCAGGATCTCGCCCCGGGCGTCCACGGTGATCTTCTGCGACAGGTCGCCCTTCGCCACCGCCGTGGTGACCGACGCGATGTTGCGGACCTGGGAGGTCAGGTTCGACGCCATCGAGTTCACGTTGTCGGTCAGGTCCCGCCACGTGCCGGAGACGCCCTTCACCTGCGCCTGCCCGCCCAGCTTGCCCTCGGTGCCCACCTCACGCGCCACCCGCGTCACCTCGTCGGCGAACGACGAAAGCTGGTCCACCATCGTGTTCACGGTGTTCTTCAGCTCCAGGATCTCGCCCTGCGCGTCCACCGTGATCTTCTGACCCAGGTCGCCCTTCGCGACGGCGGTCGACACCTGGGAGATGTTCCGGACCTGGCTGGTCAGGTTGCCGGCGAGCTGGTTGACGTTCTCGGTGAGGTCGCGCCAGGTGCCGGAGACACCGCGTACCTGGGCCTGGCCGCCGAGCTTGCCCTCGATGCCGACCTCGCGGGCCACCCGGGTCACCTCGTCGGCGAACGACGAGAGCTGGTCCACCATCGTGTTGACGGTGTCCTTCAGCTCCAGGATCTCGCCCTGCGCCGCCACCGTGATCTTCTGACTGAGGTCGCCCTTCGCCACCGCCGTGGAGACCTGGGCGATGTTGCGGACCTGGGAGGTCAGGTTCGACGCCATCGAGTTGACGTTGTCGGTCAGGTCCTTCCAGGTGCCGGCCACGCCCGGCACCTGCGCCTGCCCGCCCAGCTTGCCCTCGGTGCCCACCTCACGCGCCACCCGGGTCACCTGCTCGGCGAAGAGGCGCAGCGTGTCGGTGAGCGAGTTCATGGTGTCCGCCAGCTCGGCCACCTCGCCGCGCGCGCCGACGGTGATCTTCTGCGACAGGTCGCCCTTCGCCACCGCGGTCGCCACCTGGGAGATCGACCGCACCTGGCCGGTCAGGTTCGACGCCATGGTGTTCACCGAGTCGGTGAGGTCCTTCCAGGTGCCGGCGACGCCGCGCACGTCGGCCTGGCCGCCGAGCTTGCCCTCGGTGCCCACCTCACGGGCCACCCGCGTCACCTCGTCGGCGAACGACGAGAGCTGGTCGACCATGGTGTTCACGGTCCGGCCGATCCGCAGGTACTCACCGCGCAGCGGGCGCCCGTCGATCTCCAACGCCATGTGCTGGGACAGGTCGCCGTCGGCCACCGCCACGATGACCCGGGCGATCTCGGTGGCCGGCCGGCCCAGGTCGTCGATCAGCGAGTTGACCGCCCGCTGCCCCTCCGCCCAGGAGCCCTCCAGGCCCTCGTCGTCGAGGCGCTCGGTCAGCCGGCCGTCCCGGCCGACGATCCGGCTGATCCGGCGCAGGTCCAGCTGCTGCCGTTCCTGGAGCGACACCACGTCGTTGAACGCGTCGGCCACCTCGCCGGAGCGCCCCGCCCGCCGCGGCAGGCGGACCCGGAGGTCGCCACGAGCCACCCGCTGCAACGCCTCGACCAGCTCGCCGAGGAGCACCTCGTGGTCGGCGGCGGACGGATCCGCGCTCACCGACTGTTTCGCCGTGGTCATCATTCCTCGCTCAGCTCGGGGCCCACCGGCTCGTGCCGACACGCGGCCATCCCATCATTCTGCCGCGCGATCCGTCGAGGTCACGGCGGGCGGGGGCGCGTCACGGACGGTATCCGCCCGAGTTTCCGGGTTCGGCCGGGGCGCTTGGCACCCGGGGCGGCGGCGGTAGAGGATACGGAGGTGTCAGCGGAGGCGGGGCCGGCCCTGAGCGGCGGCGCGGACGAGCACGTCCGCCGCGTCCGCCTCCCCGCCGACCGGCGCACCCCCGCGGCGGCCCGGGCGCTGGTGCGGGCCATGCTCCTCGAAGCCGGTCTGCCCGAACTGCTCAACGAGGCGCTGCTGCTCACCACCGAGCTGACCACCAACGCGGTCGAGCACGCCCGCACCGAACTGGACATCGAGGTCGAGGCCGACCCCGCCGGGTTCACGGTCACCGTCACCGACTTCGCCTCCGGCCCGGTCGACGAACTGGTCGTCGGCGTGCGCAACACCACCGCCGACATCACCGAGGTGGCCGCGCGCGGTCGTGGCCTGCTGCTCGTCGACCACTTCGCCAGCCGGTGGGGCACCACGTACCTCCCGACCGGCAAGGGCGTCTGGTTCCGCCTGGACCGGCCCGGTCGGGGCGGGCCCGCCCGGCTGTCCGCCGCACCGGCCCGGGCCGACACGGAACGCCCGGACCAGGGCACGCCGAGCGCCGCGGCGATGAGCGAGCTGATGCAGACCACCCCCGACGCGTACGCCGACGATCCGCTGCCCGAGTTCGCCGCCGGACTGCTGACCCGGGTCGGCGAGATGGTGGGCGCGGCCGGCGGCACGGTCCGACTGGACCGCGGGGACGGGCAGGGCACCCAGGTGTTCGCCCGCTACGGCCGGGCCCCCCGGGAGGGCAACGAGCTGCTGCGCGTCCCGCTCGCCGTGCACCGCCCGTACGCCGGCGAGCTGGAGCTGGACGCGGCGCCCTCGGCGTACGCCCGGCCGCTCGCGGTGCTGGCCGCCGAGCGGCTGTCGCTGCACCTGGAGAACGACCGGCTGCGTCGCGCCGACGTCCGCCGGTCCGCCTGGCTGACCTTCCTCGCCGAGGCGAGCGAGCTGCTCGCCCAGTCGCTCGACGTCGAGCTGACCATGGCGCTCGTGCCGCAGCTCGTGGTGCCCCGGCTCGGTCAGTGGTGCGCGGTGCACACCGCCGACGAGTGGGGGCGGCTGCGCCTCGCCGCGTCCAGCCACGCCGACGAGGCGATGCTGCCCCATCTGCACCGGGTCCTCGCCGAGACCGGCCCGGACTCGATCCAGTCCCGGCTGCGCGAGGCGTCCCGCAGCCAGACGCAGGTGCCGCTGGGCGGGCCGATGGAAGGCTTCGCCGTCCCGTTGATCGCCCGCGGGCAGCGGCTCGGCACGCTCGCCGTGGGCCGCCACCAGCGGCACCGGCACGACCCCGACGAGGTCTCGGTGCTGGAGGACGTGGCCCGGCGGGCCGCGCTCGCCATCGAGAACGCCCGCATCCACGCCGAGCGTCGCCGGGTCGCGCAGACGCTCCAGCAGTCGCTGCTGCCGCCGGTGCTGCCGGTGGTCGAGGGCATCGGCTTCGCCGCCGAGTACGTCCCGACCGGCGACGACGCCGAGGTCGGCGGCGACTTCTACGACGTGGTGCCGCTGCCGGACGGTCGCTGGCTGGTGGTGGTCGGGGACGTCTCCGGCAAGGGCGTGCAGGCCGCCGCCGTGACCGGCCTGGTCCGCGACGTGATCCGGGTGCTGGTGGGCGACGGCAAGCCGCTGCCGGAGGTGCTCGGCCGACTCAACGAGACGCTTGTCGAGCGGGGCGGCGGGCGCTACTGCACGCTCGCGCTGGCGGCGGTCACGCCCGGCGACGGCGACCAGCTCGACGTCGCCCTGCACCTGGCCGGCCACGACCGGCCGGTGCTGCTGCACGGCGGTGGCGGCGCGACGTTCGTCGGGGCCAGCGGCACCGCGCTCGGCCTGCTCGACGCCATCACCACCCCGACGGCCGAGCTGGCGCTCAAGCCGGGCGACGCGCTCATCTTCTACACCGACGGGGTGACCGAGCGGCGGCGCGGCCGGGAGCTGTTCGGCACCGAGCGGCTGCGTGAGTCCGCGGCGCCGCTGGCCGGCTACTCCGCCGACGTGGTCGCCGCCCGCCTGCGCGCCGCCACCATCGCGTTCTCCGCCGAGCCTCCGCGCGACGACATCGCCGTCCTGGTGCTCCGCAACGACATCCCCTGATCGTCCACCGGGCTCGGGTCAGAGGCCGCCGGGGAGGCGGCCGGGGGCCAGCCGACGGTGCGGATCCAGGTGCGCCTTGGCGCTGCGCAGTCGCGGCAGCGCGGGCAGCTCGCCCCAGAGGTCGACGCTGCGGCGCACCGGGGCCGGCGCCGCCACCACCACGCACCGGCCCTGCCGGGCGATCAGCACGCTGCGGACCGCGCTGAGGATCGAGGCGACCCGCTCGGGTGCCAGCGACCCGGGCAGGGTGGCGTACGCGGAGCCGATCCCGGCGGAGCCGCGCACCGGCATCGGGGTGCCGGCCGCGTCGCGCAGCGCGTAGACCGCGGCGTGCAGGTCGGTGGCGGGCAGGTCGATGCGCAGCGCGGTGTCGCCCGGGGCGAACGGATAACGGCCCCACCACTCGGGCGCGTGGTGGTTGACCACGGCGTCACCGCCGAGCACGGCGGTCAGTCGCTCGGCGCGTCCCGCCACGTCGGACGGGCCGCCCTCCAGCAGCACCACCAGGCTGCCCACCGCGGGCCGCCCGGTGACCGCCGGATGGTCGGGGCGGCCGACCACCGAGGGATGGCTGGCAGGGATCCGGCGGCGGGGCAGGGGGATCGGGACCGGCAGGTCCAGCTCGACGGCGGCCGGATCGACCCCGGCGGCCTGCACCGCGCGGACCAGGTCGGGCAACTCCAGCGGCGACCAGAGCGGGCGGGACACCCAGACCCGGCCGGCCGGCGCCGCGTGCACCCGCATGGTGGCCGAGACCAGCACGCCGAGGCCGCCCTGCGAGCCGCAGAGCAGCCGGGCCACGTCCAGCCCCGGCAGGCCGCCGGGCCCGAGGACCGGGTCACCAGCACCGGCAACCGGGCCGCCGGCACCGAGGCCGCCACCGGCCGTGCCGACGGCGACGAGGCCACCGAGGTCGAAGCCGCCCGTCGGGGCCGCGCGTTCGAGGCGTGCCGTGCCGGACTCGCCGACGCTGACCAGCTCGCCGTCGGCGTCGAGGTAACGCACGCCGACGAGTTGCGCGCACGGGCTGCCGTGCCGGTGGCGCAACGGGCCGGCCTCGTCGGCGGCCAGCACCCCGCCCAGCGTCGCCCCCGGCGAGGGCGCGTCGACCGGGAGCCGCCGGCCGGTGCGGCCCAGCGTGGCCTGGACGGCCCGCAGCGGCGTGCCGGCGCCGATCTCGGCCACCGCGGCGTCCCTCGGCTCGTGCCAGACGCCGGCCAGCCGGCCGGTGTCGAGCATGATGTCGACCCGGCCCGGGGCGGCACCCCAGTCGATCTTCGTGCCGGCGCCGCGCGGCACCACGGTCAGGTCGTGCGCCGCCGCCAGCCGGAGCACCTCGGCAGCGGCACGCGGGCCGCCCGGCACGGCCACCCAGCGGGCGGTGCGGCCGGCCACCTCGTCGGCCGGGCCGGCGAAACGGGCGAACGGACGGCCGCAGATCTCGGCCAGCTTCCGGGTGATCTCAAGGGCTCCGGGTCGGTCGGTGGAACGCGCAGCAGCCGCCATGGCGGCAATCGTACACATGTTCGAAAATGCTGGCGGCGCGTCGCGGGCTTCGCGCGGCGCGGAGCCCGGCGGTGGTCCGCCGACCGGTAACGTGACGCCGTGACCACGACCCCACAGCCCACGGCGAAGCGCGTTCCGGCCGAGCGGACCCACCACGGTGACACCGTCGTCGACGAGTACGCCTGGCTCGCCGCCAAGGACGACCCGGAGACGATCGCCTACCTGGAGGCCGAGAACGCCTACACCGAGGCGCGCACCGCGCACCTGGCCGGGCTGCGGGCCGAGCTGTTCGAGGAGACGCGCCGACGCACCCAGGAGACCGACCTGTCGGTGCCGACCCGCAAGGACGGCCACTGGTACTACACCCGCACGGTCGAGGGGCAGCAGTACGGCGTGCGCTGCCGGCGCGCCGTCCGCCCCGGTGAGACCACGCCCCCGGTCAGCGCGGACGGCGCCCCGCTCGACGGCGAGGAGGTGCTGCTCGACGGCAACCAGCTCGCCGAGGGGCACGACTTCTTCTCGCTCGGCGCGTTCGACGTGAGCCCGGACGGTCGCTGGCTGGCCTACTCCACCGACTTCTCCGGCGACGAGCGGTTCACGCTGCGGATCAAGGACCTGTCCACCGGTGAGCTGCTGCCCGACGAGGTGCCCGACACGTTCTACGGCACGGCGTGGTCCGGTGACGCCTCCACGCTGTTCTACGTCACCGTGGACGACGCGTGGCGGCCGAACCGGGTGTGGCGGCACACCGTCGGCACCGGCCCGGGCGAGGACGTGGTGGTCCACCAGGAGGACGACGAGCGGTTCTGGGTGGGCGTCGAACTGACCCGCTCCGAGCGCTTCGTGGTCATCGACATCCACAGCAAGATCACCAGCGAGGTCCGGGTCATCCCGGCGGCCAACCCCACCGGCGAGCCGGCGATCGTGGCCCCGCGGCGGCAGGGCGTCGAGTACGCGGTCGAGCACCACGGCCACCGCTTCCTGATCCTGCACAACGACGGCGCGGAGGACTTCGCGCTGGCGTACACCTCGGCCGACGCGCCGGGCGACTGGACGCCGTTGATCCCGCACACGCCGGGCACCCGGCTGGAGTCGGTCGACGCGTTCGAGAACCATCTCGTGGTCTCGCTGCGCAGCAACGGGCTCACCGGGCTGCGGGTGGTGCCGGTCGGCAGCGACGACAGCTGGGACATCGACTTCCCCGAGCCGATCTACAGCGTCGGGCTGGACGCGAACCCGGAATACCGCACCGGCGCGATCCGACTGCGCTACGCCTCGCTGGTCACGCCCGAGTCGATCTACGACTACGACCTGACCGGCCGCGAGCTGACGCTGCTGCGACGCAAGCCGGTACGCCCCGGCCCGGACGGGCGGGCGTACGACCCGGCCGACTACGAGCAGCACCGGGACTGGGCGCTGGCCGACGACGGCACCCGGGTGCCGATCTCCCTGGTCTGCCGCCGGGACACCCCGCGCGACGGTTCCGCGCCGGCGGTCATCTACGGCTACGGCTCGTACGAGGCCAGCATGGACCCGTGGTTCTCGATCCCCCGGCTGAGCCTGCTCGACCGCGGCGTCATCTTCGCGGTCGCGCACATCCGCGGCGGCGGCGAGCTGGGCCGTCGCTGGTACGACGAGGGCAAGCTGCTGGCCAAGAAGAACACGTTCACCGACTTCGTGGCCTGCGCCCGGCACCTGGTCAAGGCCGGCTGGACGGCCAGCGACCGGCTGGTCGCCCGGGGCGCCTCGGCCGGCGGCCTGCTGATGGGCGCGGTGGCCAACCTGGCCCCCGACGCGTTCGCCGGGATCGTCGCGCAGGTGCCGTTCGTGGACGCGCTCTCCTCGATCCTCGACCCGTCGCTGCCGCTGACGGTCACCGAGTGGGAGGAGTGGGGCAACCCGCTGGACGACCCCGAGGTCTACGCGTACATGAAGTCGTACACCCCGTACGAGAACGTGACCTCGGCCGACTACCCGGCGATCCTGGCGGTGACCAGCCTCAACGACACCCGGGTGCTGTACCACGAGCCGGCCAAGTGGATCGCCCGGCTGCGCGCGCTCGCCCCGCAGGGCGACTACCTGCTCAAGACCGAGATGGGCGCCGGCCACGGCGGGCCCAGCGGCCGGTACGACTCCTGGCGCGAGGAGGCGTTCGTCAACGCGTGGACGCTGGACCGCCTCGGCCTCGCGTAAGGAGGGGCCCCTTGTTAACGCCCAGCGTTAACAAGGGGCCCCTCCTTACGCCCCGAGCGCTGCGGACAGCACCGCCGGGTCGGCGTTCCCGCCGGTGACCACCGCGACCGTCCGCCCGGCCGGCAGCTCGTCGCGGTGGAACAGCCGGGCGGCCGTGGCGACCGCGCCGCTCGGCTCGGCGACCAACCGCGCGTCCCGCAGCAGCCGGCCGGCGGCCGACATGATCTCGTCCTCGGTCACCGTGACGATGCCGTCGAGCCGCTCCCGCAGGTGCGCCAACGTCAGCGCGGACAGGTTGGTGCGCAGCCCGTCGGCGCAGGTCCGGTACGTGCGTTCCACATCCCACACCACCACCTCGCCGGCGGCGAGCGACTCCACCGCGTCGGCGGCCAGCGCCGGCTCCACGCCGATCACGGCGGTCGACGGGCGCAGCGCCTTGACGGCCGTCGCCACGCCCGAGCCGAGCCCACCGCCGCCGACCGGCACCAGCACCACGTCCACGTCCGGCAGGTCGGCGACGATCTCCAGCCCGATGGTGCCCTGCCCGGCGATGACCGCCGGGTGGTCGAACGGCGGCACCAACGCCGCGCCGTTCTCCGCCACGATCCGCTCCGCCTCGGAGACCCGGCGGGCCCGGGGCACCAGCCGTACGTCCGCCCCGAGCGCCCGCATCCGGTCCACCTTGACCGCCGGCGCCCCGTCCGGCACCACCACCGTGCAGGGCACCCCGAACGTGCGGGCCGCGTACGCCAGCGCCTGCCCGTGGTTGCCCGAGGAGTGGGTGACCACCCCTCGGGACCGGGCGGCCGGGTCGAGCCGGGCCACCGCGTGGGTGGCGCCGCGCAGCTTGAACGATCCCACCGGTTGCAGACTCTCCGGCTTGAGCCACAGCCCGTCGTCCCAGGCGGCGGGCAGCAGCGGGGTCCGCAGCGCGGTGCCCGCCACGTCGTCGGCGGCGGCCCGGACGTCGTCGATCGAGATCAGCTTCATCGCACCATCCTGCCTCCCGCCTACACTGCCCGGGTGAGCGACGAGGAGCAGCCGGCGGCGCGACGCGGGCCGACCTGGCTGATCCTCGCGGTGGTCGCCGCCGCGCTGGTGGTCTGCTGCTGCTCGACCGCGATCGGCCTGGCCGTCGCCGGCCCCGCCGGCCTGCTCGGCCGCTGACTCAGGTGGTGCGCAGCTCCTCCACCGAGGTGGCAGCGCGCAGGAAGAGCAGGCCGGCCACGACCGTGACCAGCACCGCCGCCAGCCCACCCGCCGCGAACCAGGCGAGCTGCTCCCACGGTACGTCCGGCGTGACCGTCACCTTCGGCACCCATTCGGTACGCGGCTCGCCGCCGTTCGTGCCGCACCCCGGTGTGCCGGCGGCGCAGACTTGCTGCACGAAGCCGCCGCCACTGGGAGCCGGCATCAGGCCGGCGACCAGCAGGTAGCCGACGGCCAGCGCGAGCCCGATCGCCGGCACCGCCGGGGCGAGCGCCGCCCAGAGCAGCGATCGACCGATGGTGGCGCGGGGCACGCCGGTGGCCACCTGGGCCGCGTACGCCCGCCGTCGGCTGGTGATGCCCTCGACCACGGCCACCAGCAGCCCACCCGCGGCGATCGCCATGGCCACCGCGACGGCCAGGTCGACCAGGTCCATCGCGCCGAGATAGAAGTCCGGGTTGGACAGGCCGCCGCCGGTGCGACGGAACAGTTCCACCTCGGCCTGGAAGTCGGCCCGTACCCCGGCGGCCCCGGCCCCGAAGATCAGCGCGGCCAGCAGCGCGGCGAACGTGCGGCTGCCGGCCCAGGGGTCGGCGGTGAGCCGGCGCGCGGCGAGCAGCGTGGCCGGACCGCGCCCGTGGCGGTGCAGCAGCCGGCCGGTGGTGTACGAGATCCAGCCGGTGCCCGACACCACGCCGATCATGGCGGTCAGCCCGCCGAGCGTCAGCAGCAGCGGCGCCACCGAGTCGGGCGGCGCCTGGTCGCGCCGCTCGTACCACAGCCCGATCGGCCGGATCGCGGCGAACGACGCCAACGCGACCAGGATGAGCAGGCCCGGCCACGGCCACGGCGCCCGCGTGCGGACCCGGCGTACCACGCCGAACGGGGTGGTGGTGACCCGACGCAGCAGGAGTGCGCTGACCAACGCGGCGACCAGCGGCAGGCCGAGCACCACGGCGGCCACGGCCACCGGGCCCGGGTGCACGTCGGTGGGCAGCGGCAGCCGCCCGTCGGCGTCCGGCCGGTGCAGCAGCCGGCGGCCGACCTCGAACACGGCCAGGCCGGTGCCGGTGCCGAGCAGGCTCGCCACCCCGGTCTCGGCGACCGCGAGCCCGGTGACCTGGCCCGGGGTGGCCCCGGCCAGCCGCAGCGCGGCCAGCCGCCGGTCGCGCCTCGGCGCACCGAGGCGGGCGCACTGCCCGGCCAGCCCGAGCACCGGCACGCAGAGCAGCAGCAACGCGAACGCGACGCCGGGGCGCAGGCCGGGCTCGCGCAGCAGCCCGTTGGTGTACTGCTCGGACTGCGTCCACTCGTTACCCGGCGGTTTCGCCACCGTCAGCACGGTCAGCGCGGCCAGCCCGGCCAACGTCGCCAGCGCGGCGCTCAACGCGGTCAGTGCCACCCGCGCGCCGTCGGTGCGGGTGCCGGCCAGCGCGAGTCGCAGCAGCGTGCCCGGCCTCACCGCGTGCCGCCCGGCAACGTCGGATCGAGACCCAGCCCGCTGTGGTCGACCATGCCGTCGCGCAGGCTGACCTCCCGGTCGGCGTACCCGGCGATCCGCGGCTCGTGCGTGATCAGCACGACCGTGGTGCGTTGCTCCCGGGCCAGCCGGACCAACTGGGTGAGCACCTGCTCGCCGGCGAGCGTGTCGAGCGCGCCGGTGGGCTCGTCGGCGAAGAGCACCCGCGGCTCGGTGACCAGCGCCCGGGAGAGCGCGCAGCGCTGCTGCTGCCCGCCGGACATCTCGCCGGGCCGGACGTCGGCGACCTCGGCCACGCCGAGCCGTTCCAGCCAGGTGAGCGCCGCCGTTCGCGCCGCCCGTCGTCCCGTGCCGGCGAGAAGCAGCGGAAGCGCGACGTTCTCCGCCGCGGTCAGCTCGGCGACGAGCTGACCGAACTGGAACAGCACCCCGAACTCGGTACGGCGCAGCCGGGAGCGGGCCGTCTCCGACCACGTGTCGATCCGCTCGCCCCGCCAGGTCACCTGGCCCGCGTCGGGGCGCAGGATGCCGGCGAGGCAGTGCAGCAGCGTGGACTTGCCGCAGCCGCTCGGGCCGGTGACCGCGAGGATCTCGCCCTCGGCCACGTCGAGCGTCACGCCGCGCAGCGCCGGTGTCGGGCCGTACGCCCGGACCACGCCGCGCGCTTCCAGGAACGTCACGAGTGCACCTCCCGGTGCCAGTCGGCGACCCGGTCCAGGGTGGTGTGCAGCCACCGCAGGTCCGCGTCGAGGTGAGCGATGGCGAAGTCGGCGGCGACCACCTCGTCGAGGTGGGCACCGGGGGTGGTCTTGACGGCGGTCAGCTCGCGCAGCCGTGCGGTGTGCGCCCGGCGCTGGGCGATCAGGTAGGCGCGGGCCTGGTCGGCGTCGGCCACCAGCAACGCGACCACCACCTTGGCGAAGAGCGTGCTGGCCACGTACGGCATCGGTGGCTCGACGGTGGCCAGCCACCGGTCGAGCGTCGCCCGTCCGTCGTCGGTGAGCGCGTAGGCGGTGCGGTCCGGGCCGCCCTCCCGGCCCTGGCCGGACGGCGTCACCAGGCCGTCCCGGTGCAGCCGGGCCAGCGTGGCGTAGACCTGGCCGAAGGCCAGCGGGCGGGCCCGGGGCAGCCGCTCGTCGTGGGCGCGCTTCAGCTCGTAGCCGTGGCGCGGCCCGGCGGCGAGCAGCCCGAGCAGAACGTGCTGTGTGGACACGGGCCTACTATTCGCTGAGCGAATAGCAGTGTCAAGAGCGGCCCGCGCCGGCCGGGACCGACGCGGGCCGGTCGGTTCAGCGGGGCCAGGCCGGGTCGCGCCCGGTCCGGCCCAGCAGTGCGTCCACCGTGCCCGGGGCCGCGTCGGTCGGCACCGGCGCGGCGAACACGCCCATCCGCTGACCCATGTCGCCCCGCTCGTCCAGGAACTCGTGCAGGGCCGCGACCACCGACGGGTCCA
The DNA here is from genome assembly GCF_027925725.1 of Micromonospora sp. AKA38. NCBI lineage: Bacteria > Bacillati > Actinomycetota > Actinomycetes > Micromonosporales > Micromonosporaceae > Micromonospora > Micromonospora sp. AKA38. Next base: position 607,026 of record NZ_BNEI01000007.1, read on the forward strand.
CGGTGAACCCTTGGTCGGTGGCGCGGGCCAGGTCCCAGCCGTGCACGGTGAGATCGATCAGAGCCATCGACCCGATCGTCTTCTGGGGCACGCCCATACCCGCCGAGACGCCCTCCAGCACGGCCGGATCCGACCACGTCTCGACCAGCCGCGCCGCCTCCTTCGGGAACCGGTCCCGCCAGCCGCTGGTCAGGTGGTCGGTCCGGACCGACCAGTCGACCTCCTCGCGCCGGGCCAGCGCCTCGAAGTTGACCACCACGTCGAACAGGTGGTTGAGCAGGTCACGCACCGTGTAGTCACGGCACGGCGTGGGTCGGTCGAGGTGGTCGTCGGAGATGCCCCGCACCACGGCCACCGTGCCCGGCTCGGCGAGGGACAGCAGCTCACTAGTCTTCGTACTCATAGGACCCAGGGTATGAGGGCGGTCTTGCAGAAATGCGACACCCGAACCGCAGCGGGCGGGCGGCCGGGGATCAGCGGCGGCGGACCGCCACCACCGCGACATCGTCGTGGATCTCCGGCGGCGCCAGTTCGGTCAGCAGCCGCTGGCAGAACTGGTCGAGGTCGTCGTCCACCCGGGTGGCCACCACGCCGAGCGCGGCCATCCCGTCGTCGATGGTGGCGTCCCGACGCTCGATCAGCCCGTCGGTGTAGAGGACGAGCGTGGCGCCGGCCGGCAGCACGAACTCCAGGTCGGGCGGGCGGGGCGCGCGCACGCCGAGCAACGCCGCGGACTGCGAGACGAACTCGACCCGCCCGTCCCGGCTCAACAGCGCCGGCAGGTGCCCGGCGCTGGCCATCCGGATCAGCCCGGTGCCCGGGTGGAGCAGCAGCACGCAGATGGTGGCCAGCTCGTTCGGCAGCAGCGTCCGCATCAGCTCGTTGACCCGGTCCAGGATCATGCCCGGCTGGTGCCCCTCGACCGCGTACGCCCGGACCGCGTGCCGCAGCTCGGCCATCACGGTGGCGGCGTGCAGCGAGTGCCCGGCCACGTCGCCGATCGCCACCAGGAGGTGCCCGTCGAGCATCACCAGCTCGTAGAAGTCCCCGCCCACCTCGGTCTGGGCGCTCGCCGGCTCGTAGCGGACGGCCAGGTCCAGGCCGGCCACCTCGGGCAGCCGCCGGGGCAGCAGGCTGCGCTGGAGCGTCACCGCGATCCGGTGTTCCTCGTCGAAGGAGCGCTGCGCCTCCACCGCCGACGCCACGGCCTGGGCGAGCTGCACCAGCACCGGCGTCTGCACGGTCTGGGTGGACGTCGGCACCACCACGTAGAGCGGGGCCCGGTCCTCCCGCAGCCGCGCGGCGGCCACGGTCACCGTGTCCCCCTCCGGCCAGTCGGTCAACGGCCAGTTGCCCGGCTGGTCCACCCACACCCGGGTGCCGATCGGCACGCCGGTGTCGTCCACCACCCACGGCACGATCCCGGCCGGGGTGTGCGGGTCGGCGGCCACGCCCGCCAGGCAGTCCCCGTCGAACGTCTCGGCGACCACCGCCGCCGGCGAGCGGAAGATCCGCGCGGCGCCGGACGCGGCGGCCTCCAGCAGCCGGACGAAGTTCGGCGACGCGTGCATCTCCACCGTGGCGTCGGCCAGCGCGGCCAACCGCTCGGCGAGCTGCTCGGCCCGCCGCCGGGCCTGGTAGTAGCGCAGCACCGCGTGCGCGGTGGCGACCAGTTCCTCCGGCTCGATCGGCTCGGCCAGGTACGCGTCCGCGCCCCGGGTGAGCCCCTGCGCCCGGTCGACCACGTCCACCGCGTGCGCCGAGACGTGGATGACCGGCACGGACGGGTACGCCTCCTTGATCCGCTCGCAGACCTCGAAGCCGCTCATGTCGGGCAGCCGCACGTCGAGCACCACCAGGTCGACCGGCTCCCGGGCCACCCGCTCCAGCGCCGCCGTGCCGTTCTCGGCCTCCACGGTCACGAACCCGGCCCGGGTGAGCCAGTTCACCAGCAGGTAACGCTTCGGGCCGCTGTCGTCGACCACCAGCACTGTCGCCGGCCCGCCCTCCACCGTCACGCTCCGCCCACGGGTAGGACCACGGTGAACGTGCTGCCCCGGCCCGCTTCGCTGGTCAGCTTCAGCGTGCCGCCGAGCAGGGCGACCAGCCGCCGGGCGTACGGCAGGCCGAGACCGGTGCCGCCGACCCGGGTCGTGCCCGGCACCTGGTAGAACTCCTCGAAGATCCGTTCGTGCAACTCGGGCGGGATGCCGACGCCGGTGTCGGTGACCGTCAGCGACCACACCTCGTCGCGGCGCTCGGCGCGCAGCCGCACCTCGCCCCGCTCGGTGAACTTCAGGCCGTTGTGCAGCAGGTTGCGCAGCACCTGGGCGAGCAGCACCTCGTCCGAGCGGACCGTCGCCGGGGCCGGCGGCTCCTCCACCACCAACTCCACCCCGGGTCGGGTGGCCAACGCCCGCAGCGTGCCGCGAAGCTGCCCGAACACGGCCCGCAGGTCGACCTCGGACCAGTCCGGCTCGATCCGGCCCGACTCGGCCTTCGCCAGATCGAGCAGCTCGTTCACCAGGGCCAGCAGGTCACCCGCGGAGGACCGGATCAGCCCCACCTGGCGGGCCTGCTCGCTGGTCAGCGGATCGGAGGCGGAGTCGGCGAGCAGCCGCCCGAGACCGATGATCGCGGTGACCGGGGCACGCAGCTCGTGACTGACGTTGGCCAGGAACCGGCTCTTCGACTCGCTGGCGGCCCGCAACTGGGCGGACTTCTCGTCCAGCTCGGCGTAGAGCGCCACCACGCCACGGTTGGTCTCCTCCAGCTCCTCGGTGAGCTGGTTGTAGAGCGCCATCACGCCCTGGTTGGTCTCCTGGAGCTCGGCGTTGAGCACCGCCAGCTCGTCCCGCTGCGAGCGCACCTCGTCGAGCGCGGCGATGAGCTGCGCGTTCTGTGCGGCCAACTCGTCCAGCGCGGAACCCGGAGCGCGCTCCGCCAGCTCGGCGCGGAGCTGGTCAGCGCGTTCCGGCGTCAGCTCCGCGGCGTGGTCCGGTACTCGTCGGGACATCCTCACGACGGTAACGCCCCCGACCGACATCACCCGCAACGAGTCCACGAGACGAGCGACCGCGCCGGACCGCGGCTCGTACCGGCCACCGGGGAACGGACGGACCGGTGACAGGTCCACCCGCAGCTCCGCCCGACCGGCCGGGCCGGCCCGATCGACGGCGAACGTGACGTCGGCGCCGGCCACCCCGTGCAGCAGCTCCCGCGCCACCTCGCTGAGCGCGGTGGCGATCCGGACCTGGTCCTGGTGCTCCAGCCCGATCGCCGCGGCCACCTCCCGGCCCCGCTGCCGGACCAGGAAGATGTCCTGCTCGACCCGGAGCGCCAGGTGCAGGAGCGGTTCACTCATGAGGCCGCCCGGGCGACCAGGACACAGGCGTCGTCACGGCGGATCCCGGCGTCGCGGAGCAACGCGGCGGCGGCCAGCAGCGGCGTGCGGGCGACCAGCCCGGGGTAGTCGTCCAGGTCCCAGCGGTCCACCACGCCGTCGCTGTGCATCACCAGCGTCGCGCCGGGCGGGAACGGGTAGTCGTACCCACGAACCGTGGGGCGCTGGTGCCCGGCGATGCCCGGCAGCGACACCAGGCCGCGCCGCCGCTCGCCGGTGGCCACGATCATGGCGGCGATGTTGCCCAGGCCGGCGTAGTGCACTTGCCCGGTCCCGGCGTCGGGCTCGGCCACCGCGAGCGCCGCGCCACGGGTGTGCGAGATGGCGGCGTGCAGGTGCCGCACCACGGTGTCCGGCGGGCCGGCCGGGGCCGAACGGAACGCGGCGACCGCGGCACCGGTGGCGGCGGCGGCCAGCGGCCCGTGCCCCAACCCGTCGCAGACCAGCACCTGCCGCCGGCCCTCGACCACCCGGACCGCGTACCCGTCGCCGCTGTCCTGCTCGCCGGTGATCGGCCGGGCCAACCCGCCGGCCCAGTCCGGCGCCGGTGGCGGCCCGTCCCAGACCTGGGCGGTCAGCACCGTGCCCCGGCCGGGCCGCGAGTAGGCGTCGAACCGGCTCGACTGCCGGGCGATCGCGCCGAGACCGATGCCGAGCGTGCCGACCGTGGAGTGCCCGTCGGCCGAGGAGACCGTGAGATCGGCCATGCCCGGACCCGAGTCGATGGCCACCAGTTCCACCCCGGCCCGCCCGTCCCGACGCGCCGGACGAAGCAGCAGGGCACCCTCGCGGGCGTGCTTGACCAGGTTGCTGGTGATCTCGGCGGTGACGATGGCCAGATCCGCGATGCGCTCCGTGCTGAGCCCGAGCTGCCCCCCGAGCCGCTCGGCCACCCGGCGTACGCCACCGGCGGTCGCGCCGTTGTCGACCCGGAACCACACGCCGTGGTCGGGGACCACGTCGGTGCTCATCGCGACCACTTGGTGATGGTGATCTCCGTGCCCTGACCGACGGCGGTCCGGATGTCGAAGTCGTCGACGAGCCGACGGGCGCCGCTGAGGCCGAGGCCCAGCCCTCCTCCGGTGGTGTAGCCGTCGGTGAGGGCCAGGTCGAGGTCGGGAATGCCCGGGCCCTGGTCGGCGAAGACGATCCGGACGCCGCGCCGGCGGCCGTCGGAGACGGTGGTCACCTCGGCGCTGCCCCCGCCGCCGTAGATCAGCGTGTTGCGGGCCAGCTCGCTGGCGGCGGTGACCAGCTTGGTCTGGTCGACCAGGGAGAGCCGGACCGCGACCGCGGTGGTCCGCACCAACTGCCGGACCCGCACCACGTCCTCGTCGCTACGGATCGCCTGCGTCGCCGGCACCCCCAGGTCGACGCCCGTGGTCATGGCGTCGCCGTCGTCTCGGTGTCCTCGTCGTCGACGAGCGCCGCGTCCCAGTCGTCGGCGCGGCTCGCCGCGATCAGCTCCATGCCGCGCTCGACGTTCAGCGCGGTCCGGATGCCGTTGAGCGACAGCCCCAGCTCGACCAGCGTGATGGCGACGGCGGGACGCATCCCGACCACCACGGTCTCGGCGTCCAGCACCTTCGAGATGGACGCGATGGTGGAGAGCATCCGGCCGACGAAGGAGTCGACGATGTCCAGCGCCGTGATGTCGATGATGACGCCGTGGCAGCCGGTGGCGACGATCCGCTCGGCCAGGTCCTCCTGGAGCTGGATCGCCGTCTGGTCGGACATGTCGACCTGGATGGAGACCAGCAGGATGTCGCCGATCTTGAGGATCGGCACCCGCTCCATCACGACTCCCGGCGGGCGCGGCGGGTGGCGGTCTCGACCCCGGTCAGGCGCAGCACGTGACGGAGCGCGTCGGCCAGGCTCGCCTTGGTGGCGATGTCGCCGAACTCGATGCCGAGCGCGACGATCGTCTGGGCGATCTGCGGCCGGATGCCGGAGATGATGCAGTCGGCGCCCATCAGCCGGGCGGCCACCACGGTCTTGAGGATGTGCTGGGCGACCTGGGTGTCCACCGCCGGCACGCCGGTGATGTCGATGATCGCGTACGGCGAACCCGTGTCGACGAGCGTCTGAAGCAGGCGCTCCATCACCACCTGGGCACGGGCCGAGTCGAGCGTGCCGACCAGCGGGACGGCGACCACGCCCTCCCAGAGCTTGACCACCGGCGTGGAGAGCTCCAGCAGCTGCTCCGCCTGGTCGGCGATCAGGCTCTCCCGGGCCCGGACGAACGTCTCGAAGGTGAACAGCCCCATCTGGTCGATCAGCGAGGAGAACGCGACGAAGTCGCGGAGCGTGTCCTCGCCCCGCTCCTGCTCCATCAGCTCCAGCAGGGCGTCCTTGATCGCGAACACGCTGATCGCGGTCTCGGTGGCGCTGAATCCCTGGCGGGCCCGGTTGGTGGAGATCTCGGCGAGCACCGCCCGCAGCTCCCCGCCGTGCTCGTCGGCCAGGTCGCCGATGCCCTGCCGGCCGGCGTCGGCCACCGCGCGGTGCAGCTCCTGCACCTGGCGGGCCAGCTCGGCCCGGCTGAGCCGGCCGCGCAACGAGCCGGCGACGATCTCGATCCAGCGGTTGGTCAACCGGTCCGCGTGCTGACTCAGCAGTTCGGCGAGCCGACCGCCCTGCTCTGCGCCCAATGCCACGTTGACCTCCCAGATCTGGACGGGCGGACTCTATCACCGGGGGTCGCCGCACTACTTGCCACGGGACAAAGAAATGATCGACAGCACCTGTGCCGGCTCCCGTTCTGCGCGGCGCGGTCATTGTGGGATACCGTTCCCCCGAACACAGGAGGTCGACGAATGTCCCTGACGGTGCACACGGAACAGCGCGGCGACGTGGTCGTGGTGTCGGTCGCGGGCGAGCTGGACATGGCCACCGCACCGCAGCTCCAGGATCAGATCACCGACCTGCTCGACAAGGGGCGCAGCCGCCTCGTGTTCGACCTGGCCGAGGTGTCGTTCTGCGACTCGACCGGGCTGTCGGTGTTCGTCCGCGCCAAGAACAGCTGCGACGAGGCCGGTGGCGTGGTTCGGCTGGCCGCCCCGCAGCGCGGCGTGCTGCGCATCCTCGAGGTCAGCGGCCTGGTCGAGGTGCTGCACACGTACCCGACGGTGGACGAGGCCGTCGCGGGCGACCCCACCCCGGCCTCCTCCTGACCGACTCCGCTCAGCGCTCGTCCTCGATGTAGCGGGGACGAGCGATCACCATGCCCGCGGTCGTCTGCACGGCGAGTGCCACCAGCAGGAAGCCGAGCGGGGCGGTCCAGCCGCCGGTCGCCTCGTAGAGGATGCCGACCAGCAGCGGGCCGAGCGCGGCGATGACGTACCCGGTGCTCTGCGCGAAGGCGGAGAGCGCCACGGTGCCCTCGGCGGTCCGGGCCCGCAGCCCGATCGTGGTCAGGATGAGCGGGAACGCGCCCTGACCGAGCGCGAGCAGCAGCACCCAGAGCGGCGCCAGGCCGCGCGGGGCGAGCGCCAGCCCGACGTACGCGGCGGTGGAGAACGCGGTCAGCGACAGCACCAGCGGACGCAGGGTGGCCAGCCGGCCGGCCAGCGCCGGCATCGTCAGCGCCACCGGCACGCCGAGCGCGGTCACGCCGGCGAGCAGCAGGCCGGCCGCCTCGGGCCGGTAGCCGGCGTCCCGGAAGAGCTGGGCCAGCCAGCCCATGATCGCGTACCCGCTGAGCGACTGTGCCCCGAAGTAGACCGCCATGGCCCAGCCGAGCCGGGTCCGGCCGGGCCGCACCCGCGCCGGGGCGGCGACGACCGCCGGGGTCGCGGTCCGGTCGGCGGCCCGGCGCGCGGCGCGCGCCCGCAGCGCCAGCGGCACCCACGGGATCACGGCCAGCGCGGCCAGCCCGGCCCAGACGCCGAGCCCGGCCCGCCAGGAGCCGAAGGCGTGGGCCACCGGCACCGCGGAGGCGGCGGCCACCGTCGTGCCCACCGTCAGCGCCATCGTGTACGCCCCGGTGACCAGCCCGGTGCGGTGCGGGAAGTGCTGTTTGACAAGCATCGGCAGCAGGATGTTCGCCACCGCGATGCCGGCCAGCGCGAGCGCGCTGGTGAGCACGAAGACGGCCGCCGAGCCGGTGACCGCGCGCAGCACCTGCCCGGCGGTGAGCGCGATCATGGCCAGTACCAGCACCCGGGGCGCCGCCCAGCGGCGGACCAGCCACGGGGTGAGCGCGCCGAGCCCGGCGAACGCGATGGTGGGCAGCGTGGTGACCAGGCCGGCCATGGTGCCGGAGAGGCCCAGCCCGACGCGGATCTCGTCGAGCAGCGCGCCGAGGCTGGTCACCGCCGCCCGCAGGTTCAACGCGACAAGCAGCATCCCGACCAGCACCAGGAGCCCGCCGCGCACCGGGGAGACGGCCGGCGGGTCCGGGGTGGCCGCCGGCGCCGGCCCGGGGGTGACGTCGGTGGTGGGCGCGGTCGCGGTGGGCGGGGGTGGCGGCGTCATGACCTCGAACCTACAATCATGGGATGAATTTCGGCAGCAGGTGTAACCGGTGACACCCGCCGTGGATTCCGTCGTCGTGCCGCCGCGCGGCCACCGGGTCCACCGGACGATCGAGCAGCTCCGGGCGCGCATCCTGGGCGGCGAGTGGCCGGTGGGCGCACGCATCCCCACCGAGCCGCAGCTCGTGGCCGCGCTCGGCGTGGGGCGGAACACGGTCCGTGAGGCGGTCCGGGCCTTGGTCCACGCCGGCGTGCTGGAGTGCCGGCAGGGCTCCGGCACCTACGTGGTGTCGACCGACGAGCTGGCCCCGGTGGTGGCCCGCCGGCTCACCGACGACCGGATGACCGAGGTGATCGAGGTCCGGCGCGCGTTCGAGGTGGAGGCCGCCCGGCTCGCCGCGCTGCGGCGTACCCCCGAGGACCTGGCGGCGCTCGACGCCGCGCTCGCCGCCCGGGAGGCCGCGTGGCGTTCCGGGCGGGTGGACGAGTTCGTGGAGGCGGACGCCGCGCTGCACACGGTGGTGGTGGCCGCCGCGCACAACCCCATGCTCGCCGAGCTGTACGCCTCCGTCGGCGCCGCGCTGCGCCGCACCGTCGCGCAGGCCATGGGGCCGGCGCTGACCGCCGAGCGGTACGTCGACCATGGTCGACTGGTGGCGGCGATCCGGGCCGGCGATCCCACGCGGGCAGCGATCGAGGCCGGTGCGTTTCTCGAGGGGCCGACCGAGGCATAGGTTGTGCCGGACGCAGATTCGGACAGCACGGGAGAGCGGATGCTCAAGGGCTTCAAAGACTTCATCATGCGCGGCAACGTCGTCGACCTCGCGGTCGGCGTCGTCATCGGTGCCGCGTTCACCGGCGTGGTCACGCAGCTGACCAAGTCGTTCCTGGAACCACTGGTTCGCGTGTTCATCGTGTTGATCACCGGCAACAAGAACGGGCTCACCGGCTCGACCCCGAGCTTCCGGGGCATCCCGTTCGACTGGGTGGCGTTCATCAACGCGTTGATCACGTTCGTGCTCACCGCGGCGGCGCTGTACTTCCTGGTCGTCTACCCGATGAACCGGCTCGCCGAGCGGCGCAAGCGCGGCGAGGAGCCGCCACCCTCCGCGCCCAGCGAAGAGGTGAAGCTGCTCACCGAGATCCGGGACGCGCTGCTCGCCGGCAACCCCGGCACGCCTGCCCAGCGCGGCGCGCTGGACGACGTGCTCGGCCGCCGGCAGGAGCCGCCGGCCCCGCGCTGACGCCATAGCCCACCGGCCCCCGCGGAGATTCCGCGGGGGCCGACCCGAATCGAACACATGTTCGATAGAGTCCCGGCATGGAGCAGCGTAGGCACTGGTGGAACGGGAAATGGGGCCGGCTCGCCCGGCGGGACGTCTTCCTCCGGGTGGACGGCGACCGCTGGCACGTGGAGCAGCGCGCCGGTGGCGCCGAGGGCGTCTCCCGCTTCTACGAGCACATCAGTGTCGAGGAGGCCGAGGAGACGGTCCGCGCGCTGCTCGACGGGCCGGACACCTGGCGCGAGCTGTCCCCCCGCCCGCCGGGCGGCTGGGCCCCCTCCGTTTAGCGCCCGCGCGCCCCGGGAACCGCTTCGGCATGAGCCAGCAGCAGGACACCGTCTCCCGGGTCACCACCGGCATGCGGGTGGTCGACTCCACCGGCGTCGAGGTGGGCACCGTGGATCTCGTCCAGCGCGGCGACCCCGCCGCGGTGACCGTGGAGGCGCCCGCCCCGGTCGACCCGGGCAGCAGCCTCGACGAGCTGATCGAGTCGGCCGCCGTCGACGAGCCGGACGTGCCCGCCGACCTGGCCGCCCGGTTGCTGCGCGAGGGCTACCTCAAGGTCTCCACCGAGCTGGCCGACACCGGCGCGGTCTACGTGCTGGCCGACCGGATCGCGGCCGTGGCCGACGGCGCGGTCCGCCTCACCGTCCCGGCCGCTGAACTGCCCGCCGAGGAGTGACCACCGGCTCGACCAGGGCACTTCCTGGCCTGTCGAGCCGTCTCCCCGCCCGGTGAGTCACCTCCCGGCCCGCCGCGACGCCACTCCTGACCCGTCACCGGCCGGCGGTCCCGGGCAGATGCCGGCAGCCCCTACGAACTTGATGGCGCCGATGGGTCACGACCGGTGAACCGTTCACGCCATCAAGCTCGTAGGCACTTCGGGCACACCCCGCCGCCGGGCCAGGAGGCGGGGCTCCTATCAGGCCAAACGTCTCCCGCCGGGTCGGCGCCAGCAGCAGCACCACTGCTGAGCCGACCCAGCCATGCTCACAGTCAGCCCTGCCGGTGCGCGGCGGCCAGATCCGGCCCCAATGCGGTACGGCTGTCGGGTTCGACCGGCGGCGCGGCAGCCGGCGGCGCGGCGGGCGGGCGGCGGCGGAAGAGCAGGAGCATCAGGCAGCCGGCGACCAGGCCCCAGAACGCGCCCCCGATGCCGAGCAGGCTGACCCCGGACGCGGTGACCACCAGCGTGACCACGGCGGCCTCCCGGGTGTCCGGCTGGGCGACCGCCGCCGACACCGCGCCGGCCAGCGCGGCGAGCAGCGCGAGCCCGGCCACCGCCTCGACCAGCACCGGCGGGGAGAGCAGCACCAGGGCGGTCGCCACGCCGGCGCCGAGGCCGAGCAACGCCATGCCGATCCCGGCGGTGACCGAGGCGATCCAGCGCCGGTCCGGGTCGGGGTGGGCGTCCGGGCCGGCGGCGAGCGCGGCGGTGATCGCGGCCAGGTTCACCGCGTGGCCGCCGGCCGACGCGCCGAGCGCGGTGGCGAGCCCGGTGACCCGTAGCGCGGAGCCCAGCGGCGCCCGGTAGCCGTAGCCGGCGAGCACGGCGGTGCCGGGCACGTTCTGCGCGGCCATGGTGACCAGGAACAGCGGCAGCGCGAGCCCGACGACGGCGGGCAGCGTCCAGGTCGGCGCGGTCAGCGTGACGACCGGGGCGACGTCCAGCCGGGCCGGGCCGGAGGTGGTCAGCGCGATCGTCACCACGGCCACCGCGAGCGCGCCGGGTACCGCCCAGCGGCGCGCGAACCGGTGCAGCAGCAGCCAGACGAGCACCACCGGCCCGGCCAGCCGGGGCACCTCCACCAGGGCCCGTACCGGCGCGGTGCAGAGCGGCAGCAGCACCCCGGCGAGCATGGCGGAGGCGACCGGGGCGGGGATCGCCGCGACCGCGCGGCCGAGCGCGGGGATCAGCCCGGCGGCGATGATCAGCAGACCGGTGAGCAGGAAGGCGCCCACGGCGGCGGGCCAGCCGCCGGAGACCGGCCCGGTGGCGACCAGCAGCGCCGCGCCCGGCGTGGACCAGGCGATGGCGAGCGGCAGCCGGTGCCGCAGACCGAGCCAGACCGCGCAGGCGCCGCTGGCCACGCAGAGCGTGAGCAGGCCGGAGGCGGCCTGGGCCGGGTCGGCGCCGACCGCGCGCAGCCCGGCCAGCACGACGGTGAACGAGCTGGCGAAGCCGACCAGGGCGGTCACCACGCCGGCCAGTACGGGTTGGAGTCGACCGGCCACGCTTCCTCCTCCGGTGTTCCGTTTACGGAACGACATGATGTAGCACGATAGCCCCATGGACGTCGGCCCGCGGATCCGCGCCCTCCGGATGGAACGAGGGCTCTCACTCTCCGAACTCGCGCGGCTGGCCGGCGTCGGCAAGGCCACGCTCTCCGGCCTGGAGAACGGCGTCCGCAACCCCACCCTGGAGACGCTGTACGCGATCACCGCGCAGCTCGGGGTGCCGCTGACCGCCGTACTCTCCGCCCCCGAGCAGACGCCGACCGTACGCGGCGCAGCGGTCGGCGCGACGCTGCTGGAGGTCTTCCACGACCGCGACGCGACGTACGAGCTGTACCGGATGCGGGTCAGCCCGGGGCCGGCGCAGCTCTCCCCCGCCCACCAGACCGGCGTCACCGAACACGTGACCGTCTTCTCCGGCGTGCTCCGGGCCGGCCCGGTGGACGCCCCGCTCACCGGCGGCCCCGGAGAGTATCTGCGCTGGACCTCCGACGTGCCGCACAGCTACGCCGCGGTGGGCGAGGAGCAGGTCCGGGCCAGCCTGCTGTTGCGCTATCCGCGTCCATCCGGGAAGGACGGTTGACGGATACCCGGGATGCAAGTCGGTGACATTTCTTTCCACCGACCCGGCAACGCGTAGAGACGCGGAGCGGGTCTTCTTGGCAAGCTTGTCCCCATGACGCTCATCCTCCGCTCGGCCATCCTCAACGACGTCGGCCTCGTCCGGACCAACAACGAGGACTCCGCCCTCGCCGGTGACCGCCTGGTGGCGGTGGCCGACGGCATGGGCGGCCTCCCGGCCGGCGAGGTGGCCAGCGAGATCGTCATCCGGATCCTGGACGAGCTGACGCCGCCCACCGGCGCCGAGGAGGCGGCCGACGCGCTGCGCGCCGTGGTCAGCACCGCCAACCAGCGGATCCGGGCGGCCATCACGGTGGACCCGGCCCGCGACGGCATGGGCACGACGCTGACCGCGGCACTGCTGGCCGGTGACCGGCTGGTCCTCGCCCAGGTCGGCGACTCCCGCTGCTATCTGCTGCGCGACCACGAGCTGACCCAGCTCACCCGCGACGACACGTTCGTGCAGGCGCTCGTCGACCAGGGCGCGCTCTCCCGCGACCAGGCCCGGCACCACCCGCAGCGCTCGCTCGTCACCCGCGCGGTGCAGGGTCAGGACGCGCCGCCGGCGGTGGGGGCGCTCACCGTCTTCCCCGGCGACCGGCTGCTGCTGTGCAGCGACGGCCTCTCCGACTACGTGGAGGACGCCGCCATCGCCGCCGCGCTCGCCACCTACGGCGACCGGCAGCAGTGCGGCGAGCAGCTCGTGAAGCTGGCCCACCAGGCCGGCGCACCGGACAACGTCACGGTGGTCATCTCCGACGTCGCCGAGGCCTGACGGCGACCCATTCGGGTTGCGACCCGGGGGCGGGCACGTTGGGATGAACGGATGCACATTCGCCGGCTGAGCGCCGAGGAACGCCCGACCACCAGCTTCCCGCTCCAGGCGTACGCGTTCGAGGCGTCGCCGATGACGCCGGCCCGGACCGACGAGTTCCGCGCCTACCTGCCGACCAACGCGGGGAACACCACGCTGGTGGTCGAGGAGGACGGCGTCGCCACGGCCGCGGCCTCGGCGATCCCGATGCGGCAGAACCTGCGCGGCGCGGTGCTGCCGATGGCCGGTGTCGCCGGGGTGGCCACCCACCCGCTGGCCCGCCGGCGCGGGCACGTCCGGACGCTGATGCACCAGCTCCTCGACGGAATGCGGGACGAGGGGCACCAGCTCAGCGCGCTGTACCCGTTCCGGCCCTCGTTCTACGAGCGCTTCGGCTACGCCGGGTTGCCCCGGCGGCGTACCGCGGTGTTCGCCCCCGCGGAGCTGGCGCCGCTGCTGCGCGCCGAGCTGCCCGACGAGCTGGTCTGGGAGCGGATCGGGGAGGGCTACCCGCGGTGGCGCGCCTACACCGACCGGTGCCTGCGCGAGCGCCACGGCTTCGCGGTCTTCCCCGACTTCCGGGCGGTCGGCCTGCGCGAGCGGGACGACCGCTGGCTGCTCAGCGTGGTACGCGACGGCGAGACGGTCGGCGCGGTGACCTACCGGATCGACGACCACGCCGGCACGCTGGTCGCCGACGACCTGCTCTTCGACGACCCGTACGCCCGGGCGTCGCTGCTCCAGTTCTTCGCCCGGCACGTCGACCAGGTGAACCGGGTCAGCGTCGAGCTGGGCCCCGACGAGCTGCCCGAGCTGTGGCTCACCGACTTCGACGTGCACGTCGAGACGCGGGCGCGCCGGCCCGACTCCTCCGCGCCGATGGCCCGGCTGCTCAGCCTGGAGGCGCTGGCCGAGCAGCCGGTCGGGGTGGGGCGGGTGCTCGTCGAGCTGGTCGGCGACCGCTGGCTCGCCGGCCGGCACCTGCTCGACGGCACCACCGGCAAACTGGCGGTGCTGCCGGCCGACAGCGCCGCCGCGGGCACCGTGCCCGCGGCCCGGCTGACCGCCGCCGGGCTGTCCGCCCTGGCGTACGGGGTGCTCGACCCGGTCGAGGTGGTGGTACGCGGGCTGGGCGAGGTGCCGGTGGACGCCGCCGCCGAGCTGCGCCGACTCTTCCCGCGTGAACTGCCGTACCTGTTCGCCGACTTCTGATCGGGTTGCCGGCATCGACGCGGGGTAGGTTCCTGCGGGTGCCGGGATGGTTGGAAGCGGGATTCTGGGGTCTGTTGGCCGGGTCCGCCCTGTTGATCGGGGCGGCCGTGGGGTTCTTCGCGCGGGTGCCGCGCCGGGCCACCGCGTCGGTGATGGCGTTCGGGGCGGGCGTGCTGCTCTCCGCCGTCTCGTTCGAGCTGATCGAGGAGGCGCACGAGCAGGGCGGCCTGCTGCCGGTGGCGATCGGCGCGGCGGTCGGCGCGCTCACCTACACCGGGGCGAACGTGCTGCTGGCCAGGCACGGGGCGCGGCACCGCAAGCGCTCCGGCGACGAGCAGCCCTCCGAGCAGGAGCAGCCCGGTTCGGGTAACGCGATAGCGGTCGGCGCGCTGCTCGACGGCGTACCGGAATCGGTGGTGATCGGCGCGAGCCTGCTGGCCGGCGGCCCGGTCAGCTTCGTCACCGTGATCGCGGTCTTCCTCAGCAACGTGCCGGAGGGGTTGTCCAGCGCGGCCGGCATGCGGCAGGCCGGGCGGTCCCGGCGCTACGTGTTCGGGCTCTGGGCGGCCATCGCGCTGATCTCCGGCGCCGCGTCGCTGGCCGGGTACACGCTGCTCGGCGGCGCCCCGCCGGAGGTGCTGGCCACCATCACCGCGCTCGCCGCCGGCGCGATCCTGGCCATGATCACCGACACCATGGTCCCGGAGGCGTTCGAGGACGCCCACCTGCTGGTCGGCCTGATCACGGTGCTCGGCTTCCTGGTCGCGTTCGCCCTCTCGCACGCCTGACCGCCGGCTTAGCCGCGGGTTAAGGATCGCCGGCGGAGTCGTGCCGGGGCGGCCGGTCCCCCTAGCATCGGCGGGTGCGCGTGAAGTCCGCTGTCTCCCTCCTCGTCCTCGCCCTGGCCACCGCCACGCTGCCCGGGTGCGGCGGCGAGCCGTCCGACCGGACCGCCCCGGCCGCCGCCACCCCGGCCGGCACACCTTCCGGTGCCACCGATGCCGCTGCCCCGGCCGCCCCGGCCGTCTCGCCGAGCGCCCGCGCCGGCCTCGGCACCGCCAAGCCGAGCCCCGGCCCGGCCGCTGTCGCGTTCCGCGCCGGCAACCCGGACGGGCGGGCCACCGTGCCGGCCGAGGCGCGGGCCGTGGACACGTCGCGTCCGACCCGTACCGTCGGCACCGGCACGCCGGCGAGCTGCACCTCGGCGGCGGTGGTGAAGGCGGTGGCGGCCGGCGGCGTCATCACGTTCGACTGCGGCCCGGCGCCGGTGACCATCACCATGAAGGCCACCGCCAAGGTGGTGAACGCGCACGGTCCGCGCATCGTGCTGGACGGCGGCGGCAAGGTCACGCTGAGCGGCGGCGGCAGCCGACGGATCCTCTACCTGAACACCTGCGACCCGGCGCAGGGCTTCACCACCTCGCACTGCCAGAACCAGGACCACCCGCAGCTCACCGTGCAGAACCTGACGTTCGCGAACGGCAACTCGACGGGCGAGAAGACCGAGGGCGGCGGGGGCGGCGCGATCTTCGTCCGTGGCGGCCGGGTCAAGGTGGTCAACTCCCGGTTCGTCGACAACCGCTGCGACCGTACCGGGCCGGACCTGGGCGGCGCCGCGCTGCGGGTGCTCAGCCAGTTCGAGAACAAGCCGGTGTACGTGGTGGGCAGCACGTTCACCGGCGGGGTGTGCGCCAACGGCGCGGCGTTGAGCAGCATCGGCGTCTCCTGGACGGTGCTGAACAGCGTCTTCCGCGACAACCAGGCGGTCGGCACCGGCGCGAACCCGGCCCGGGGCGGTACGCCGGGCGGCGGCAGCGGCGGCGCGATCTACTGCGACGGCAACGAGTTCACGGTGAAGCTCGCCGGCACGGTCGTCGAGGACAACAGCGCCAACGAGGGCGGCGGCGCCATCTTCTTCGTCAGCAACAACCGCACCGGCACCCTGTCGATCACCAGCTCGACGCTGCGCCGCAACCCCAGCCGAGGCTTCGAGACGAAGCCCGGCATCTTCTTCCTCGGCGCCCGCCTCACCCGAGGCTGAAGGCCGGCCCCCTGCTTAACGCCTCCGGTAGAGAAGGGGCACCTTCTCACCCCGCTGATCAGTAGGGGTTGGGGTGGCCGGGGAGGTGGCCCTTCGGCACGGCAGCCGCGCGGCCGGGGAGGGTGGGGTCCGTCGACAGGGGCGGGGACTTGGTTCCCGACCTCGTCGACATGCCGGCGATGAGGTCCTTCAGGGCGGTCACCGTGTCGACCCGGGGCACCCAGCCGAGGTCCGTCTCGGCCCGCTGCGCGGACATCAGCGGGACGTTCAGCGCCAGGTCCACCCAGCCGGTGTCGACCGGTTGCAGCCGGGCCCGCCAGGTCACCGCCGCCGCGGCGCGCAGCACCGGCACCGCCACCGGCACGGTCCAGCCGTGGAAGTGCCGCGCCACCAGCGCTGGCGTCAACACCGGGTCGGTCGCCACGTTGAACGCGCCGCGCGCGTCGCCCAGGACCGCCCGGGCGTACGCGTCGGCCACGTCGTCGGCGTGCACCGCCTGTATCCGGAGCCGCCTGTGCGAGGGCACCAGCGGGATCCGGCCGTAGCGCAGCAGCCGCACCGGCACCAGCGGGCCGAGGAAGTAGCGGCTGATCTCGGTGCCGGCGTCACGCTGGAAGATCAGACCCGGCCGCAGCCGGACCACCCGCAGTTCCGGGTGCTCCCGCCGCACGTCGTCCAGCAGCGCCTCCACCTCCGCCTTGTCCCGGCTGTACGACGACGTCCGCACCCCGGTCGCCGGCCAGTTCTCGCTGACCGGATGGTCCTTCGGGCCGGGCGCGTAGGTGCCGACGGATGAGGCGTACACCAGGGCGGGAACGCCGGCCCGGACGGTGGCCTCGATGACCGCGCGGCTGCCGCCGACGTTGGTCCGGTAGAGCGTGCGCCGGTCGTGGCTGGGCTGGATCTGCCAGGCCAGGTGCACGACCGCCCGCGCCCCGGCGAAGATCCGCACCAGCTCGTCGGCCGCGCGGGGCGCGCCGATGTCGCAGGAGTGCCACTCGACGTCGTCGTACGGCTCACCGGCGTCCGGCCCGGGCAGCCGACGGGCCACGCCGACCAGTTCCGCCCCCGACTCCTGCCGCAACCGACGCAGGACCGCCGTTCCCACGTTTCCGGTCGCCCCCACGATCACGATGCGCATGCCCGGTCCGGTACCCGCTGAACCGGCCAGCAACCGCGCGGGAGCGCGACTTCCGGCCCGGGCGGGGAAGACCGCCCGGGCCGCGCCCGTCAGCGCCGGACGAGCGTGAAGCCGCCGGGCAGCACCTCCGCCGGCACCGTGCCACCCCGGGTCCGGGTCCGGGAGCGCCGCACGCCCTGCGCGTCGTACGTCTCGACGCACGCCGTCCCCGCGCCGGGCACGGTGACCGGGACGGTCCGGGGCGTGCGGGCGGCACTGCGCAGCAACGCCGTCGTCGATCCGGTGCCGGCGATCACGTACCGGGAGACGAGCGGTTCGAGCAGGACCGCGTCGACCACCGCGTCCCCGCCGGCCGAGACCGCGACCAGGTCGACGGCGTCGGCCGGTGCCTCCGCCGGGCCGCTCGGCGTCACCGGCAGCAGCGCGCCGGGCGCCGGGGAGGTCCCCTGCGCGCCGAC
This sequence comes from Micromonospora sp. AKA38, assembly GCF_027925725.1. Classification (NCBI taxonomy): domain Bacteria; kingdom Bacillati; phylum Actinomycetota; class Actinomycetes; order Micromonosporales; family Micromonosporaceae; genus Micromonospora; species Micromonospora sp. AKA38. The sequence continues at coordinate 624,709 of NZ_BNEI01000007.1, forward strand.
CCGCCCGTGTCGGACGGTGCCCACGGTCCGCGCCCGGCCGTCGGGCGAGGCGGCGGACCACCGGGTGACGGCCCGGCTGCCCGGCCGCAACTCGACCACCGGCAGCACCAGCCGGGGCTGGTCCGCGGCCGGCAACCGCCAGCGGGCGGTCGCGCCGGCCGGCAGCAGGGCGTACGCGCCGCTGAACGCGGACTCGCCGGTCCACGTCGAGTCGGGGGTGACCACGTCCGCGCCGCCGGTCAGCGTGGCCTGTTCGGCCTCCACCACGGTGCCGCCGACCCGCGCCACGATCCGGCCCTGCCGGGCCAGCGCCGCCACCTCGGGGTGGGCGTCCAACGCCAGCATGCTGAGCAGGCCGTGGATGGTCGACTCGGCGCCGGCGTTGCGGTTGACCGTCCCGTCGCCGGCGATGCCGTCGACGGTGCGCCCGGTCGCCGGGTCGTACCCGGGCACGCCGGCCGCGTTGGCGCCGAAGTACCAGGCGGCCGTCATGCCGGCGAGCTGCCGGAACCCGTCGCGCCCGGTGGCGTCGGCGACGGCGAGCAGCGACTGCACGCGGGAGTCCACGCCGTAGGCGATCTGCGACCGGTCCGTCGGGGTGGGCTGCCGCCCGTTGTCCGGGCCACCGGAGGTGAGCAGCCACGGCGTGAAGACCGCCGCGTCGGCGACCGCCGCCGGCAGCAACCGCCGGTCACCGAGCACCCGCGCGGCGACGGCCAGCGCCGCGGGCATCTGCGAACCCCAGGCGTGCCACACCGACCGGGACAGCGCCCAGGGGCGGACCGCGCCGAACGGCCATTCCCGGACGTCCCCGTCGGCCAGCGCGGCGACGCCCTCGGCGAACCGGCTGAGCGCCCGCCGCGCCCCGGCGCCGCCACCGGCCCGCACGTACGCGGCCAGCCCCAGCACGGCCTCCGCGGTGGCGTCCGCGCCGTCCGCGATCAGCCAGCCGGGGGTCCGCTCACCGTCGACGACCTGCCACGTGCCGTACCGGACGAGCACCTGGCGTTCCAACGCGCCGACCGCGAGGTCGAGCCGCTCGCGCAGGAACGACGCGAACCAGGGGTCGGCGGTACGCCAGGCGGCGTACCCCTCGCCCAGCGCCCAGACGGTGCGGGCCAGCCAGTACGACGGGCCGCTGTCGGACGGGTCGGGCAGCTCGACCGGTTCGGCGCTCGGGTTCAGCGTGCCGTCGGGTTGCATCCAGAGCACCACGTTCCCGGCGTCCGGCCCGGTGGCGGTCTGGAGATAGGTCAGGCCCCGCAGCAGGGCGTACGAGGCGTCGCGGCTGGTGGTGGCACCGGTGGACCGCCAGTGTCGCAGGTAGACCACGGCGGCGCGGGCGATGTCGTCGGCGTTGTAGGCGCCCTGCCCCCAGGTGTCCGTCGCCGGGTCGTACGCCCCGCCGCCGACGCGCCGGAACGTGCCGTCCGGGTTCGGCTCGGCGTACGTCCAGAGCACCCCGACCGTCGGCGTGTCGGCGAGCCGGTACGTGGTGTGCCCGGCCTGCGCGGGCGGGGTGACCCGGTCACCCAAGAAGTGCAGGTGGGACAGGTTCGTCAACGCGGTTCCGGTGGTGGCCCGGGCCGGGGCCGCCACCAGCAGCGGGGCGCCGAGGGCGAGGCCGCCGCCCAGCAGGAGGGATCGGCGTTTCATGGTGGTCTCCTCGGGGCGTCAGGGGGTGTGGTCGAGCCGGGCGACGCCGATCTTCGTGTCCGCCATCCCGTAGAACACGAACCGCACGCCGTCGACCTCCTCGATCGCGGTGGGGAAGACGACGTTGGGCACGGTGCCGGCCTTCTCGTCCTCGGTGTCCGGCACGAGGATGGGCTCGGCGGTGCGGGCCAGCACCCGGGCCGGGTCGGCCGGGTCCAGCAGCATCGCCCCGGCGGCGTACTCGACGCGTTGGGTGGTCGGGTCCCAGCCGCTGGGGACGTGGCCGGTCACCCCGTGGTGGAGCAGCAGCCAGCCCTCCGGCACCCGCAGCGGCGGCGGGCCGGCGCCGATCTTCAGCTCCTCGTAGGGGAACTCGGGAAGCGCCACGCAGCGGTGGTCGCGAGGGCGGGTTAGCGCGGTGACGTCGGCGTGCACCTCGTCCGCCGGCACGTACGAGATCCAGATGCCGGGTCGCTCGTCGGTGGTGCCGGCCGGCAGGTGCACGCCCTCGCCGGGGCGGAACCAGCCGAGGTCCCACATCGGCCGGTGCAGCATGGCGTAGCAGGGCCGGCCGTCCGGGCCGGGCACCGGTTCGGGAAAGAACACCGCGTCCTTGTTGGGGAACAGGTTGAGATCGGTGTCCAGGTCGGGCTGGTAGGCGAACTGCACCGGGCCGAGCCGCCGCCAGGAGCGCAGGTCGGTGGAGACGGCCAGCGCGAGGCGGGGGCCGAGCGGCCCGTACGCCACGTACGTCATCAGGTGCTGGCCGAGGTCCGGCACCCAGGTGGTGCGCGGGTCCTCCACCCCGGCGTTGTTGAGGCCGCGCTCCCAGCCTTCGTCCGGGGCCAGCACGACGCCGTGCCGGCGCACGCCGACCGGTACGCCGTCGCGCAGTTCCACCTCGGCGAGCCCGACGCGGGACACGTTGCCGTCGGCGACCAGCCGGGGCAGCAGGTGCAGCCGGCCGTCCGGGGTCCGCCCGCTCGCCGGGTTGAGCACGCCGGCGGCCTCGAAGGGTTCGGCCGGGTCGGGCGCCATCAGCACGCCCAGCCGGGTCAGCGTGTACGGGACAGTGGTCGAGAGGGATCGCATGTCAACCTTTCACTCCGGATCCGACGTCGGTGGAGATGAAGTGGCGTTGGAAGGCCACGAAGAGGCCGACGGCCGGCGCGGCGAGCACACAGGCCCCGGCCAGCACCGCGCCGTACGGGTTGGCGGCGCGGGCCGCGACGTTGCTGATGTAGTTGGCCAGGGAGACCGCGAGGGGCTGCATGTCCGCCTGCTTGGTGATCAGGAACGGCCAGAGGAACTCGTTCCACGGCCCGATGAAGGTGAGCAGCACCGCGGTCAGCAGCGCGGGGCGGACCAGCGGCAACGCCACCGACCAGAGCACCCGCAGTTCCCCGGCGCCGTCGATCCGGGCGGCGGCGAACAGCTCGTCCGGCAGTTGCAGGAAGAACTGCCGGAAGACGAAGACCGCGGTGGTGTTGATCGCGAACGGCAGGATCATCCCGAGGTAGGAGTCGGCCAGCCCGTACCCGCGCACGATCAGCACGTAGAGCGGGATCAGCAGGAGCTGGAACGGGATCACCTGGACCAGCAGCACCAGCGCGAACAGCGTGCCCCGGCCGCGGAACCGCAGCCGGGCCAGCGCGTAGCCGGCGAGCACCCCGAAGACCACGGTGCCGAGGATGACGCCGCCGGTGAAGACGCCCGAGTTGATCAGCGAGCCGAGCAGGTCGACCCGGGAGTTGATGTCCCGGTAGTTGTCCAGGGTGAGGCCGGAGGTGGGGAACGCCCCGGCGACCGAGGTGTCCGGTTCGGCCTGGAGGCTGCCGATCAGCATGTAGTAGAAGGGAAAGAGGAACAGCAGGGCCCCGGCGAACAGCACCACGTGGCGCAGCAGCCCCGGCCAGCGGGCGGTGGAGGTCGGTGTCACGTCAGTCCCTCTCGATCAGCCGGCGGTTGACCAACGAGATGAGCAGCACCCCGATGACCAGCAGCACACCGATGGCGGCGGCCACGTCCGGCTGGCCCTGCTGGATGCCGCGCTGGTACATCACCAGCACCGGGGAGGCGGACGCGCCGTTCGGGCCGCCCCCGCCGGTGAGCAGGTAGGGCTCGGTGAACAGGTTGGCGCCGGTGATGGTGGCCAGGATGACCACCAGGGCGGTCGCCGGGCGGACCGCCGGCACGGTCACCGACCGGAACCGCCGCCACCAGCCCGCGCCGTCGACCGACGCCGACTCGTACAGCTCCTTCGGCACGTTCTGGAGCGCGGCGAGGTAGAGCAGGATGAAGAAGCCGAGCTGCTTCCAGACCACGAACACCGCGATGACCGGCATCGCCAGACCGGCGTTCACCAGCCAGGACGGGTCGGGCGCCAGCGGGCCGAGCACGGAGTTGACCAGGCCGTCGGCGTTGAACAGGAACAACCACACCCCGACCACCGCCACGCTTGCGGTCACGTACGGCACGTAGAACGCGACCCGCAGGAACGTCCGGGCGTGCACCACCCGGTTCAGCGCGACCGCCAGCAGCAGCGCCAGCACCGTGGTCAGCGGCACGTTGATGACCAGGAAGATCCCGATGTTGCCGAACGACTGACGGACCGCGGGGTCGGCGAGCACCGCGCGGTAGTTGTCCAGCCCCACGAAGGGCCGGTCCACCACCGCGCCCGGCGCGGCGAAGAAGTAGTCGTGGAAGCTCATCCAGATCGCGAACCCGAGCGGGTAGGCGAACACCACGGCGATGAAGACCGCGTACGGCGCGGCCAGCACCATGCCCACCGGGTGGCGGCCCAGCACGGCCGCCACCCGGCCCCGGCCGGCCGGTTTCGGGCTTCGCGCGGCGGCCCCGGGGGCGGGGGGCGCCGCGGTGTGGGCGGTGGACATCAGGAGCCGGTGGCGAGCTGGTCGACCTTGTCCGCGGCGGCACCGAGGGCGTCGGGCACCGGCTTCTTACCGAAGATCACCGACTCGGAGTACGCGTCGCGGAACGCCTGCCAGACGGCCACCGAGTTCGGCACGTTCGGCACTTCGACCGTCCGGGCCGCCTGGTCGGCGAACGCCTGGTAGGCCGGGTTCTTGGCGAAGTGGTCCGGGTAGGCGGCGGCCAGGTCGGTGCGCAGCGGCATCTGACCGGTCTTGGCCAGCAACGCGCCGTCCTGCTCCTTGCTGGTGGCGAAGCGCATCACGTCCCAGGCGGTGGCGCGGTTCTTGCAGGCGGAGTACATGGCGACGTTCTTCGCGTCGCTGAACGTGCGGATCTGGTCGGCCGGCTTGCCGGTGGACGTCGGCACCGGCACCGCGCCCCACTTCACCTTGCTGCCGTACACCGAGATCGCCCACGGGCCGACGATGGCCATGGCGGCCTTGCCGTCGGCGAACGAGTCGCCGTTGTACTTCTCCTTCGGGGCGAGGCCCTCGGCGTAGAGCGTCTTCCAGAACTCCGCGACCCGCTGGCCCTCCGGCGAGTCGAACTGGGCCTTGCCCTGGTCGACGAGCTGCTTGCCACCGGTCTCGGCCGCGAACAGCGGGTAGAAGTCGAACCAGGACTGGAAGAACTCACTGGTCGGGGCCGGGTAGATGGCGGCCTGCGCGGCGCCCGACGACTTGATCTTCCGGGCGGCGGCGAGGAACTCGTCGTACGTCGCCAGCGGGGGCCGCTCCGGGTCCAGGCCGGCCTTGGCGAAGATCGTCTTGTTGTAGAAGATCATCACCGGGTTGGACTTCCACGGCAGTTGGTAGAACTTGCCGTCCGGCGACTTGTACTGGTCCGCCGTCTGACCGGTGCGCTCGGCGATGTAGGCGGCACCGCCGTCGAACGAGTCCAGGGCGACCAGCCCGCCCTGCTTCTGGAACTGCGGCACGGCCGCCGGCGCGGTGTTGAAGATCAGGCAGGGCGCGTTGCCGGCGGTGATGGCGGCCCCGATCACCTCCTCCGAGCTGGTGCCCGCCGGGATCTCCTGGGCGGTGATCTTCTGGTCGGCGTGCTCCGCGTTCCACGCCTCGACCATCGCCTTGCCCCAGGCCAGTTCCTCCTGGTTGTTGGAGAGCCAGATGTCGATCGGTCCACGGGCGGCGTTGGCCTCGGCGGCGTCGCCGCCACCGCCGCTGCCGTCGCAACCCGCGGTGACGGCGAGCGCGGCGGTCAGCAGCAGGGCCGGAAGGGTACGTTTCATGTCTGCTCCGATCGGGACGGTGCGGGGGAACGACGCCGCTCGGCGGGCGGCGCCGGTGGTGGTGCGGTGGAGGCACGGAGAACGAGCTGCGCGGGCGGCGTGGGCACGTCGGCCACCGGCTCGCCGTCGATGAGTTCGAGCAGGACGTGCGCGGCGGCCCGCCCCCACTCGAACGGGTCGGTCCGCACGGTGGTCAGCGGTGGGCTGACGTAGCCGGCCAGCTCCGCGTCGTCGAACCCGGTCACGGAGAGCTGCCCGGGCACGTCGACACCGAGTTCCCGGGCCACCGCGAGCCCGGCGATGGCCATCAGGTCGTTGGCGTACACGATCGCGGTGGGCCGCTCGGCCCGGTCGAGCAGCACGCGGGTGGCCTGCGCGCCGCCGGCCGCCGAGAAGTCCGACGCCACGCAGAGGTCGGCGGGCAGGCCGGCGTCCGCCAGCGCCCGCTCCCAGGCCAGCCGGCGGACCCGGCCGTGCAGGAAGTGGTCCGGCCCGGCGACGTGCCCGATCCGCCGGTGCCCCAACTCGACCAGGTGGGCGACCGCGGCGGCGATGCCCGGCCGGTCGTCGATCAGCAGCGCCGGCCAGCGGGTCGGTGCCATCGGGCGGGCGATCGTCACCGCCGGCAGCCCGAGCTGTTCCAGCAGCGCGAGCCGTGGGTCGTCCACCCGCAGGTCGAGCAGGAAGACGCCGTCCACCCGGCCGTCGGCGGCCAGCTTCCGGTAGCCGGCCTCCTCGGTCGACTCCGGCACCACCTGGAGGACGAGCGCCTGGCCCCGGTCGGACAGGGTCCGCTCCACCCCGGCGATGAAGGCGGGGAAGAACGGGTCCGCGCCGAGCAACTCGGGCGGGCGGGCGATCACCAGGCCGACCGCGAACGCCCGCGAGGCGGACAGGGCGCGGGCCCGGTGGCTCGGCTCCCAGCCCAGGGCGCGGGCGGCGGTGAGGATCCGCTCCCGCGTCTCGTCGGCCACCCCGGGGCGGCCGTTGAGCGCGAAGGACACCAGACCCTTCGACACGCCGGCCGCGCGGGCGACGTCGCGGATCGTCGGTCGACCTGGCCGGGTCACCGGCACCTCCCTCGTCGGACGGGCGACTAAACCGGTTTAAGCAACGGAGGTTAGACCCGTTCCCGCGACTGCACAACAGGAGACGGCCGATCGATGTCCGGCGGCTCGACGGCAGGTCAGCGCCACGTCAGGGGGACGCGACGCCGGGTTACGCACGCGCGACGGGCGGTGCGTCCGGGGCGGAGGGCTGGACGGAGGAGGCGGACCACCGATGCGGACGCCGGCGTGCGCGGTGGCCGGTGAATCGCGGAGCGATCAGCCCGCCGCCGGTGGGGCGGTGCTGTCCCGGACGACGAGTTCGGTGGGGAGCAGCGTGTGTTCGGCGGTGATCGGACGGCCGGCGAGACGGTCCTGGATCGCGCGGCTGAGCGCTGCCGCCGCGAGCCGCCCCTTGGCCCGCACGTCCTGACGGACGGTGGTCAGGGTGGGGCGGATCTGCACGGCGAGTGGGTTGTCGTCGAAGCCGACCACCGACAGTTGGCCGGGCACGTCGATGCCGAGATCCTCGGCGCACCGGAGCGCGCCGTAGGCGACAGCGTCGGAGAAGCAGAGCAGCGCGGTGGGCCGGTCGGGTCGGTCCAGGAGCAGCCGGGCGCCCGCCTTCGCCTGCTCCAGATCGGCGCCGCTCTGCCGAGCCATCACGGGATCGATGCCGGCCGCGTCGAGCGCGTCGCGCCACCCGAGCAGCCGCTGTGTGGAGGCGTGCCCCTCCACCGTGAGGTCGGCCGCGGTGACCACACCGTGCGTGCCGTGCAGGCCGGACAGGAGCAGGCCGATCCGCCGGTGCCCCAGGTCGATCAGGTGCTGGGCGGCGGCCCGAGCGCCGGCGCGGTCGTCCACGTTGACGGCGGGGATCCCGTCGGCCGGCACCTGGTCGACGTAGACCAGGGGCAGCTTGCGGCGGGTGAGGAACTGGACGGCGGTGGACGTGGGATCGCACGAGTAGACCAGCGCACCGTCGATCGCCACGTCACGCGCCGGAATGATCGCGCCGTCGTCGGACGACGTCAGCAGGGTGAGGGACAGGCCGGTCGGGCCGAGTTCCTCCGCGACCGCGCCGAGGAAGCTGGTGGCGACCAGGTCGGTGAAGGCGAACCGGAGCGAGGAGGTCAGCACGATGCCGACGGCGCCGGTGGTGCCCTTGGCCAGGGCTCGGGCCGCCGGATCAGGGCCGACGTAGCCCACTTCCTGGGCGGCGGTGAGGATGCGCTCGCGCAGCGCCGCGGACAACTGGTCGGGCTTGGAGAAGGCGTTCGACACGGTCATCCGACTGACGCCGACCCGGTCAGCGATCGTCTGCAGTGTCACCCGGGGCGCCACGCCACCACCAGTCGTTCCAGATGTGTCCGCCGCCGGAGGGCGAGGGAGCCCTGACGGCGGACCGGTCCTGTCGTCCGACACCCGCCGTGCGGGTCGGCGGACGCCGATGCCTACCGGCTGGTACGAGGCTATCAAAGCCCGGGGTCACGCCAGCCTGACCACTTTGGCGACGCGAGCGAGACGCCTGGCAACGGCCGCGCGGACGGCCCTGGTGCGCGGCGGCTTCTCCACGTACGGGACGACCGGGGCGTCGGGGCGGGCGCTGGCGAATTCGAAGTCGACGGCGTTGACGGCGGTCACGAAGGCGGCGGGCATCTCCATGGCGAACTCCTGACTCATCGGCGCTGCTTTCTATACCGGTACAGTAATGGAGTCTTCTATACCGGTCAAGAAGTTATCGAGCAGCGTCATCACTCAGCCAGAGGCCCTAACAGATCGATGCGAGCCAGGGCGGGGCGCGGCGGCGGGATCGAGATGAACGGCGGCGGCCACCGGGGGCATGGGGGCCACGGGGAGCATCCGGGCGGGCCAGGAGGCGACCGACCGCGCGACGGTCGACGACCTCGCTGCGTCCGGGCGGACACGGTGACGGTGGGCCGCCTGGGACTCGAACCCAGAACCTAAGGATTAAAAGTCCTCAGCTCTGCCAATTGAGCTAACGGCCCGCTGGGCCATGAGGCTACCCGATCACCGGCTCTCGGGTTGAGGTCCGCCTTGACGGCGAGGATCGCTGAGCCGGCAACGCAGCCGGCCGTCGCTTCGGCGGCGGCGTCGGAGGCGGAATACGGGGCACGGTATGCCCGCTTCCTGCCCATCGCCGTGGGACTACGGAGATCTCCGGACCCGTACCGCTCGGGCAGGTCTTGCCACGGCGACCCGGCGGGCTGCGCCGGCAACAACGGTGCCAGCGCAGCCCACTCATGATTCGTGAGACAGAACCTGGACGGTGCCCCCTGCGGTGCGACGGTGGGTCAGTTCCAGCGGTCCTCGTTGAGGAAGCGGGCGAAGCCGCGCCAGGAGTTCGGGCCCATCGCGCCGTCGATCGGGCCGGTGTAGCCGTAGCCGGAGGCGAGTCGCTGCACCGCCTTCCAGGTGTTGGTGCCCGGGACCCCGTCGATCGGGCCGGTGTAGCCGTAGCCGCGCATGGCCCGTTGCAGGGCCGCGTACGTGTTCGCCCCCGGCACCCCGTCGATCGGCCCGGTGTACCCCGACGTGATCCGCAACCAGTTCTGCATCCGCTTGTAGAACACCGTGCCCGGGACGCCGTCCTGCTCGGTGGACGTCTTCGGCAGGCCACCGCCACCCGGGTTCTGGCCCACGTAGGTCAGCGGGTTGATCCGCACGCCGCTCGGGTTGATCATGTGCCAGTGCAGGTGCGGTCCGGTGGAGCTGCCGGAGCCGGGGGCGCCGACGGCGCCGCCGGAGCGGCCCACGATCGTTCCGGCGCCGACCGCGGTGCCGTTGGCCAGCAGGAACTGCGACAGGTGCATGTACTGGCTGCGGTAGCCGTCGGCGTGGTAGATCGTGACGGTGTGCCCGCCCGTGCCGTTGTTCGGGATGTTCTGGATCGTCCCGGCGCCGCACGCCGGCAGGTTGGTGCCGACGCCCATCCCGAAGTCGATGCCGCCCAGCGAGCCGCTGTTGAGGTGGTCCTGCCAGGTCCCGGTGATCCGGTAGCCGGAGAACGGGTTGTAGATCGAGGGCGCGGCGTGGGCGATCCCGGGCAGGCCGACGACGCCGCCGACGGCGAGGGCGCCGGTGGTCAGCGCCGTGCCACGCAGCAACGCACGACGGCTGAGCCCCGCCTGCGGCTGCCCTGCGTCGCCGCCGCAGCAGCGGGACGGGTTTTCCTGGTTCATGCGCGGTCCTCCGTGCGGTCGGTGCTGACCATGGCGAGCAGAGGTTAGCCCTCAAAACTATGTGCATCAATGTCGGAGATAGGGGTTGAAATAGATCCCCGTCGGCGTGCCTGACGGGTCGGTCACCCTGTGGATCTTCAGAAGGGGGCTGGCATGACCGCTATTCTCGGGCGGCTCGCGATGGCGGCCGTGGTCGCGTTCGCGGTACCGGTGAGCATGGCGGCGGCGCCGGTCGAGGCGGCGCCCACCGTCGCGGCGGTGCCGGCCGGCACGGTCTCCGGCATCGACGTGGCCACCTGGCAGGCCGGCATCGACTTCGCCGGGCACCTGCACGACTACCGGCCCGGCGACGTCATCGCGCTGGACCGACGCCTGACGAACAGCCGATTCTCCAAGCGCAGACGTGATCTCCGGAGAATGACAGGCGCGCATCGGGTCGACTCGAGTCGGCCCTTCGCGAGACCAGAACGGGGCGGGACATGCACCAGGGCACCCGCGACGAGATGCTCGGCCGTCTGGCCGAGGCCGTCGGGTCCGTCACCGTGACCCATCCGACCCGGGTCGCCGTCGACGGACCGCCCGCCGCCGGCAAGACCACCCTCGCCGACGAGCTGGCCGTGGTCCTGCGCGGGCAGGGCCGCGACGTCATCCGGGCGACGATCGACGATTTCCTCTTCCCCCGGGCACAGCGCTATCCGCGCGGCGAGTACTCGGCCGAGGGCTGCTACTACGACACCCACGACTACCACGCCCTGAACCGGGTGCTGCTGGATCCGCTGGGCCCGGGCGGGGACCGACGCTTCCAACCCGCGGTCTACGACCACACCAGGGATGCTGTTCTGTCCCCGCCGGTCACCACTGCCTCCGTCGACGCCGTGCTGGTCTTCGACGGCGTCTTCCTCCTGCGCCCGGAACTGATCGGCCGATGGGACCTACGCGTCTTCGTGTCGACCGCGCTCGACAGGACCGTGGATCGTGCCGTGATCCGGGAGCGCCGGGTGGCGTCCCGGGCCGACATCGAGCGACGTTGGCGCGAGCGCTACATCCCGTCCCAGCAGCTCTACTTCGCCACGGCCCGCCCGACCGAGCATGCGGACATCGTCGTGCACAACGACGAACCACGGCAGCCGGCCTGGGAGAGCCGCGCCGGTTGGAGGCAGGATGGTGGCCGTGACCGCCGCACCCCGTCCTCCGCTGGCCACGCTGGAAGCGGTCCTGGAGCGCCTGACGTACGTCAACGAGGAGACCGGCTACACGGTGGCCCGGGTGGCCACCGAGCGGGGCAGTGACCTGCTGACCGTGGTCGGCGCGCTGCTCGGCGCGCAACCCGGCGAGAGCCTGCGCCTGCACGGACGCTGGTCGTCGCACCCGCGCTACGGGCGGCAGTTCGAGGTCGAGTCGTACACCACCGTGCTGCCCGCCACGATCCAGGGCATTCAGCGTTACCTCGGTTCGGGCCTGGTAAAGGGGATTGGGCCGGTGTTCGCCGAGCGGATCGTCGCGCACTTCGGCCTGGACACGTTACGGGTCATCGAGGACGAGCCGGCCCGGCTGGTCGAGGTGGCCGGGCTGGGCCCGAAGCGTACGGCGAAGATCACCGCCGCGTGGGAGGAGCAGAAGGCCATCAAGGAGGTGATGGTCTTCCTCCAGGGCGTCGGCGTGTCCACCTCGCTGGCGGTACGGATCTACAAGCAGTACGGCGACGCCTCCGTCGACGTGGTGACCAAGGAGCCGTACCGGCTGGCGGCGGACGTGTGGGGCATCGGCTTCAAGACCGCCGACACCATCGCCCGGTCCGTGGGCATCCCGCACGACAGCCCGCAGCGTGTGATGGCCGGCCTCCAGTACACGCTCTCCGAGGCCACCGACGACGGGCACTGCTACCTGCCCGAACCGGAGCTGGTCGCGGACGCGACGAAGATCCTCGACGTGCCCGCCGACCTGGTGGCCCGCTGCCTCGACGACCTGGCGGCCGACGAGGGGGTCGTCCGCGAGGCGCTGCCCGGCGGAAACGGGGAGCCGGTGCCGGCGGTCTACCTGGTGCCGTTCCACCGCGCCGAGCAGTCGCTCGCCACGTCCCTGACCCGGCTGCTGCGCGACCGGGTCGACCGGCTGCCCCACTTCCACGACGTCGACTGGGCCAAGGCGCAGAAGTGGTTGAAGGCGCGCACCGGCAACGACCTCGCCCCGGAACAGGAGCAGGCCGTCCGGCTCGCGCTGACCTCGAAGGTCGCGGTGCTCACCGGCGGTCCGGGCTGCGGCAAGAGCTTCACCGTACGCTCGATCGTCGAGCTGGCCGCCGCGAAGAAGGCGAAGGTCACGCTCGTCGCGCCGACCGGCCGGGCCGCGAAGCGTCTCGCCGAGTTGACCGGCCATCCGGCCGCCACCGTGCACCGGCTGTTGCAGCTACGCCCCGGCGGTGACGCGACCTACGACCGCGACAATCCGATCGACGTCGATCTGCTCGTCGTCGACGAGGCGAGCATGCTCGACCTCATTCTCGCCAACAAACTCGTCAAGGCGGTCCCGCCCGGTGCGCACCTGCTACTGGTCGGTGACGTCGACCAGCTTCCGTCGGTCGGCGCCGGTGAGGTGCTCCGCGACCTGCTCGCCGCCCCGTCGATTCCCCGGGTACGGCTGACGCAGGTCTTCCGCCAGGCCGCCGAGTCCGGTGTCGTCACCAACGCCCACCGCATCAACGCCGGCCGCCCGCCCCTCCTCCAGGGGCTGCCGGACTTCTTCCTCTTCGCCTGCGACGACACCGAGGCCGCCGCCGCCCTGACCGTCGACGTCGCCTGCACCCGCATCCCGGCCAGGTTCGGCCTGGACGCCCGACGCGACATCCAGGTGCTCGCCCCCATGCACCGCGGCCCGGCCGGCGCCGGCGCGCTGAACACGCTGTTGCAGCAGAAACTCACCCCGCCCCGCGAGGGGCAGCCGGAACGGCGGATGGGTGGGCGGGTGTTCCGCATCGGCGACAAGGTCACCCAGATCCGCAACAACTACGACAAGGGTCAGGCGGGCGTCTTCAACGGCACGCTCGGCATCGTCACCGCCCTCTCCCCCGAGGACCAGACACTCACCGTCCGCACCGACGAGGACGAGGACATCGCGTACGACTACGACGAGCTGGACGAACTCAGCCACGCGTACGCCATGACCATCCACCGGTCCCAGGGCTCGGAGTATCCGGCCGTGGTGATCCCGTTGACCACAAGCGCCTGGATGATGCTGCAACGCAATCTGCTCTACACCGCTGTCACCCGCGCCAAGCAGCTGGTCGTCCTGGTCGGTTCCCGCCGCGCGCTCGCCGCCGCCGTCCGCACCGTCGGCGCCGGACGACGACACACCGCCCTAAACCACCGCCTAGCATAACCCCCACCCCGCCCCCACCCCACCCCCAGCGCGTCGATCTTGCACTTGCCGCCCCGACGAACGGCGCATAAGCCGCGCTTTGTGGGCCCAAAGCGCAAGATCGACGATTGGTAGGGCGGTCTGGCGCACCGGGGCACGTGTTCGGTGACGGCGCGGACGAACGTGGCCGCGTGCAGGTTCCACGATCACAAGCCGTTTCTCGGGCGGGACGGGCGGGCCGGGCGGGAGACGGGACGGGCGAGTGACCGGCGGGCCACGACGGGGCGGTCGGCGGGGCGGTCGAGCTGGGCGGTCGGCGGGGCGGTCGAGCTGGGCGGCGAGAATGATCAATATCGGACGGCGTCGGCCCTGCGGTCGCGGTGTCGGCGTGCACGCTCAGGTGACGGGTGGAGTGGGGCGGCGCGGGCGCGGCGGCGGCCTGGCACCGGTGGGACGGGGCCGGCCGACGACGGCTGCCGCGCTCGACAACCCGAAGGCGACGCTTGCCTGACCAAGCGTGGATAATCCCCCACGGACCGTACCGGAGGTCCACCCGCGACGGTGACCCCGTTCGCCGCCGAATTGACCACCCTTCTCCCGCGCGCGCGAGCGGCAGCGTCGCTACCAGGGCATTTGCCCACCTTATTCGATCTTGACGGTAACGCAGGGCGAAGATAACGACTTGGCATCAAGGCGAGCCGCGTTCTTGTCCCGGAGTTTGTTAGCCCCCTGTACTAACCGGGTGACGTGCATTGATACCTCCGGAGCAACGCCGCCCGAGCAGCCGGGACAGGCGGTGGGCACCCTTCGACGGGACCAGGTTCCGGCCCGGGTCCGCACCGGCGAGAAGGTGCGCCCGGAGCAGGCACGCGTGCACAACCGGGAACTGCTGCTGCGGATGCTGTACCGGGAAGGACCGCACAGCCGGGCGGATCTGGCGCGCCGTACCGGGTTGACGCGGGTCTCCGTCTCGGACGTGGTGAGCGACCTCCTCGCCGACGACCTCGTGGTCGAGGTCGGCACGCGGGCCGGGACCCGGCCGGGCAAGCCGGCCATGATGCTCGAATTCAACGAGCGCGCCTACCAGACCGTCGCCCTGGACCTGAGCCACTCGACGCTCTACCGGGGGGCCGTCCTTGACCTCGGCGGCACCGTGGTGGCCCGCCAGCAGGTCGAGATCGAGGGCAGCACCGGCGCCGACGCCCTGGCGAAGGTGACCGGTCTCGTCGAGGCGCTACACCGGCAGGTGACCGCGCCGCTCCTCGGCATCGGCATCGGCACGCCGGGCATCGTGGACCTCGGCGGCGTCGTCCTCAGCGCACCCAACCTGGGCTGGCAGGACATCCACCTCCAGGCGCTGCTCAGCGAGCGTTTCGCCTGCCCGGTGGTCGTGTCCAACGACGCCAACGCCACCGCGCTCGCCGAACGCAGCTACGGCGAGAGCGCCGCGGACACGCTCCTCGTCCGGGTCGGCGTCGGCGTGGGGGCGGGTCTGCTGCTCGGTGGCACCCCGATCCTGGGCAGTCGGTTCGCGGCCGGCGAGATCGGCCACGTGGTCGTGGACGCCGGCAGCGAGCGACCCTGCGTGTGCGGCAAGACCGGCTGCCTGGAGACCTGGCTGTCGACCCGGCGCATCCAGGAGGACCTGTCCGGGGCCCGCACCGACGCGGAGCGCGCCCGGGTGCTGACCGTCGCGGGCGAGGCGCTCGGCTCCGTGCTGGCACCGATCGTGGCCGCGCTCAACATCTCCGAGATCGTCCTCAGCGGACCGCACCGGGTGCTGGAGGGGCCGCTGGCCACGGCCGCGATGGAGACCATCCGCCGGCGCGCCCTGACCGAGGTCCACGGCGACATCGTCCTCCGGCTCTCCGAGCTGGGCGACGACATCGTCCTGCGCGGCGCGACCGCCATGGTCATGAGCCAACAGCTCGGAATCGCTTGACCCGACGCCGACCGGCGCTGGCTTTGCAGCAACAGAAGGGAACATGGTGCAACTACCCCGCACGCTGACGGCAGCGCTTGCCGCAGTCGCTCTCGCCCTCGCCGGTTGTAGCGGTGGCGGGCAGGCCAGTGAGGCCGGCTCCGCCCAACTCGTCCTCGGCAACAACGGCGACGTCCTGACCTGGGACCCGGCGGAGATGAAGGAGGGCGCGGTCATCCACTACGCGGAGGCCGTCTACGACCCGCTGCTCCGCAAGACCGCCGACTCGAAGATCGAAGGCAACCTCGCCTCCGAGTACGCGTACAACGACGACCTCACCGAACTCACGCTGAAGCTGCGCGACGGCGTCACGTTCAGCGACGACACCGCACTCGACGGCGAGGCGGTGAAGGTCAACATCGAGGCGCGGAAGAAGGGCGCCGGCAGCGCGTCCGAGGCGGCCCGGGCGATCGAACGGGTCGAGGTCGTGGACCCGAAGACGGTCCGTCTGCACCTCAGCGAGCCCAGCCCCGGCCTGCTCGCCGGCCTGGCGACGTACCTGGGATACATGGTGAGCCCCAAGGCGCTCGCTGCGGGCGGCATCGCCACCACCCCGGTCGGCTCCGGGCCCTACCTGCTCGACGCCGGCGCGTCCGAGAAGGGCGTCAGCTACAAGTTCACCGCGCGTGAGGGCTACTGGAACCGCGAGGCGTTCCCGTTCGAGACCGTGGTGATCCGTCCGTACGAGGAGTTCACCGCCCGCTACAACGCGCTCGCGACCGGTCAGATCCAGTTCATGTACGGGACCTCCGACATGGTGCCGAAGGCGAAGACCGACGGGCTCACCGTCAAGACGGTGCCCGGCGAGTGGCAGGGCATCATCCTCCAGGACCGGGCCGGCAAGGCGTCGGCGGCGCTCGGCGACGTGCGGGTGCGGCAGGCGATCAACCACGCGCTCGACCGCAAGGCCATCCTGGAGACCCACTACGGCGGGTTCGGCCAGGTCTCCACGCAGACGTTCAACCCGGCCAGCGAGGCGTGGGTGCCGGAGCTGAACGAGCGCTACCCGTACGACCCGGCGAAGGCGAAGGAACTGCTGGCGGCGGCGGGCTACGGCAACGGCTTCAAAATCAAGATCTCGTTCAGTGAGGGCTTCATGTCCCCGCTGGTGCCGATCGTCGCGCAGTACCTGTCCGACGTGGGCATCACGGTGGAGCAGGTGCCGGTCAACGGCTTCGCCAACGGCGGCCTGGAGACCCTGAAGGGCCAGCCGGCGTTCATGCTCTCCTTCTCCACCAACATCCCGGCCTGGACGGACGTGCTGAACAAGCTCACCCCGACGTCGCTGTGGAACAACTTCAAGTACACCGACGACACCGTCACCCGGCTGCTCAAGGAGATCCCCGCGGCGCAGGGCGACAAGCAGGCGGCGCTCTACAAGGAGCTGAACACCCACCTGGTGGAGCAGGCCTGGTTCGCCCCGATCGTCACGCAGGAGAACGTCTACCTGTTCAAGCCGGACATCGACGTGACCATGCAGCAGGCACAGCTCATGCCGAGCCTGCGCTTCTTCGCCCCGGCCAAGTAACCCGCCCGTCGATCCCCGGGTGGGCCGGTCACCACCGGCCCACCCGGCGGACCACCCCAGGTCAGCTAGGAGGTAGCAGGCATGTTGGGCTTCATCGGCCGGCGACTGGCCACGGGCCTGCTGTTGGCGTTCACGGTGGTGACGGGGATGTTCTTCTTCCTCATGCTCACCGGCTCCGACCCCGCCCGGGGCGCGCTCGGCCTCTACGCCACGGAGGAACAGGTCGCGGTCAAGCGCGCGCAGCTCGGCCTCGACCGGCCGGTCGTCCAGCAGTACCTGGACTGGCTGGGACACGTCGCGCGGGGCGATCTGGGTGTCTCGTCCGCGCAGAACGCCGACGTCATGGACCTCATCGTCTCGCGCCTGCCGGTCACCGTGTCCCTCGCGCTCGGCGCCGTCCTGGTGGCCGCCGTCCTGGGCGTCGTCCTCGGGCTGCTCGCGGCGACCCGGCCCGGGACGTTCGACCGCGCGCTCCAGGTGGTCATGGTGCTCGGCTTCAGCCTGCCGAACTTCTGGGTGGCGATCATCCTGGCGCTGGTCTTCGCCGTACGGCTGGGCTGGTTCCCCGCCACCGGCTACGTCCACCTGGGCGACTCACCCAGCGGCTGGCTCTGGTCCATCACCCTGCCGATCATCGCGCTGTCGATCGGGTCGATCGCCGCCATCGCCCAGCAACTGCGCAACTCCGTGATCACCGTCAACGGCCAGGCGTACGTCCGGACGCTCCGCAGCCGGGGCCTGTCGCAACGCCACATCCTGCTGGTGCACGTGCTGCGCAACGCGTCGCCGCCGGCGTTGACCATGCTCTCGTTGCAGTTCATCGCCGCGATGAGCGGCGCCGCCATCATCGAGCGGGTGTTCGGCCTCCAGGGCATCGGCGCGGTCGCCATCAACGCCTCGGGCAACAGCGACATCCCCGTCATCATGGGCGTCCTGCTCTTCACCGTGCTCGTCGTCGTGCTCGTCAACCTGACGGTCGACATCCTCTACGCCGCTTTGAATCCGAAGGTACGCAACGCATGAGCGCCGACACGACGGTCCGTGCGGGCCGCACCTCCAGAAGGCTCCGCGCCTTCCTCGGCAACCCGATGGGCGTGGTGGCCGGCGCCGTGCTGCTCGCCATCGTCGCCGCGAGCGTCCTCGCCCCGCTCCTCGCCCCGCAGGACCCCAACCTGGTGGTGCTCTCCGAGGCGCTCCGGCCGCCGAGCGGCGACCACCCGCTGGGCACCGACGGGAACGGCCGGGACATCCTCAGTCGGCTGCTGTGGGGCGGCCGGGTGAGCCTCCAGGCCGGCGCGATCATGGTGACCGTCGCGCTGCTGTGCGGGATTCCCGCCGGCCTGCTCGCCGGCTACCGCGCGAAGTGGTTCGACGGGGTGTCTAGCTGGATCTTCAACATGCTGATGTCCCTGCCCGAGATCCTGATCATCATCGTGGTGATCGCCTCGCTCGGCAGCGGCCTCGCCCCCACGATGATCACGCTCGGGGTGCTCGCCTCGCCGGACATCTTCCGGCTGACCCGGAGCGCCGTGATCGGCGTACGCGAGGAGCTGTACTTCGACGCCGCCCGCGTCGCCGGGCTGTCCGACGTCCGGATCATCTTCCGGCACGTGCTCTCCGTCGTGCTGGGGCCGGTGCTCGTGCGGTCCTCGTTCATCTTCGGCATGGCGATCATCGTGCAGTCCGGGCTGGAGTTCCTCGGCTTCGGTGACCCGCAGCGCCCGAGCTGGGGCGGCGAGCTGAGCAACGCGTTCCAGAACTTCCACCGCGCCCCCGAGCTGGTGATCGCGCCCGGCGTGGCGATCGGCCTCACGGTCATGGCGCTGGTGCTCTTCGGCACCGCGCTCGCCGACTCGCTCGGGATCAGCCTGCGGCGCAAGGCCAAGCGCGCGGCCCGCCCCGCCCGCACCGGCGACACCCCGGTCGACCGGATCGAGACCGGCGAGACGCCGGCCGACCGGGCCGCGTTCGGCGACGCGCCGCCCGCCGACACCCTCCTGCGCGTCGAGGACCTGGCGGTCCGGTACGTGGCGGAGGACGGCACCATTAAGGAGGTGGTACGCGGCGTGTCGCTGCACGTCGCGCGCGGCGAGGTCCTCGGCCTGGTCGGGGAGTCCGGCTCCGGGAAGTCCCAGACGTCGTTCGCGATCCTCGGGCTCCTGCCACCCGACGCCACCGTCTCCGCCCGGCAGCTCGCGCTGGACGGGCAGTCGCTCGTGGGATTGCGCGAGAGCGAGCTGCGCAAGCTGCGCGGCACCCGGATGGCGTACGTGCCGCAGGAGCCGATGTCGAACCTCGACCCGTCCTTCACGATCGGCGCCCAGCTCACGAAACCGATGCGGCACCGGCTCGGCCTGTCCCGGAAGGCCGCGACCGCGCGGGCGCTCGACCTGCTGGACCGCGTCGGCATCCCCGACCCCCCGCGTACCCTCGCCGCCCATCCCCATCAGCTCAGCGGCGGCATGGCCCAGCGTGTGCTCATCGCCGGTGCCGTCTCCTGCGACCCGGAGCTGCTCATCGCCGACGAACCGACCACCGCGCTCGACGTCACGGTCCAGGCCGAGGTCCTCGAACTCCTCCGCGGCCTGCAACGCGAGCGCGACATGGGGCTCGTCCTGGTCACCCACAACCTGGGTGTGGTCGCCGACATCTGCGACCGGGTGGCGGTCATGCGCGACGGCCTCATCGTCGAGCAGCAGCCGGTCGCCGGCCTCTTCGCGAACCCGCGACACGAGTACACCCGCATGCTCCTGAACGCGACCCTCGAAGACGCGCCGCCCCGGCGGGAGCGCGGCGACCTCCAGGAGGTGGGGTCGTGAGCGCCCCCGACGACACCGGCACGCCCCTGCTCGACATCCGCGACGTCGACGTCGTCTACCGCGGCGCCGGCTGGCGTCGCCCGTCGTTCCACGCGCTGCACGCCGTCTCGATGCGGGTCGGCGCGGGCGAGACGGTCGGTCTGGTCGGCGAGTCCGGCTCCGGGAAGACCACGCTGGGCCGTGCCGTGCTGGGCCTCGCCCCGATCACCGGCGGCACGGTCACGTTCGACGGCGTCGACATCACCCGCGCGAACCGGCGCGCCCGCCGCGCGTTGAGCCGCGACATCCAGGTCGTCTTCCAGGATCCGTACTCGTCGCTCAACCCGGCCATGACCGTGGAGACCATCCTCGCCGAGCCGTTGCGGGCCCAGGGCGTGGCCCGGGCCGAGGCCACCGCGCGGATCGGTGAGCTGCTGCGCCAGATCGGCCTGGAGGCGGACGCCGGCCGCCGGTATCCGCGCGAGTTCTCCGGCGGGCAGCGGCAACGCATCGCCATCGCGCGCGCCCTGGCGCTGAAACCCCGGCTCATCGTCTGCGACGAGCCGGTGAGCGCGCTCGACCTGTCCACCCAGGCCCGCATCCTCGACCTGCTCATCGACGTGCAGGAGAAGACCGGCGTCGCGTATCTCTTCATCTCCCACGACCTGTCGGTGGTCCGCTACGTCTGCCACCGGGTCGCGGTGATGCTCAAGGGCCGGATCGTCGAGACCGGCGACGGCGACGTGGTCACGTCCCGGCCGGAGCATCCCTACACCAACCGGCTCCTCATGGCGTCCCCCATTCCCGACCCGGTCCGCCAGGCCGAACGACGCCGCCGGTACGCCGCCCTCTAGGAAAAGGAAACATCGTGCAATTCGGCTTCAGCTCCTACTCCTTCTACCAGCACCTGCGTACCGGCCGGATGAGCCTCTTCGAGGTCATCGACTGGATCGCGGCCAGCGACGCCACCCACATGGAGATCGCGACCGTGTCGCTCTCCCCGGAGATCTCCAACGACACCTCCACCCTCGACCAGGACCCCGATCTCGTACGCGAGATCAAGACCCGCGCCGCCGACCAGGGCGTCACGCTGTCCAACCTGGTCGTCCCGGCCGACCTGCTCGGCGCCGACGCCGACCGGCACATGCAGCGGGTCAAGCGGCACCTCGACGTGGCCGCCGAGCTGGGCATCACGCTCTTCCGCCACGACGTCGCCAAGTGGGCGCACCGGGCCAGGGACGTCGCCGAGTTCGAGGCGCTGCTGCCCCGCATGGTCGAGGCGTGCCAGGAGATCGCCCGCTACGCCGCGCAGTACGGCATCACCACCAGCGTGGAGAACCACGGGCTGCTGATGAACGGCGGCGAGCGGGTCCGACGGCTCATCCACCTGGTCGACGAGCCGAACTTCAAGACCACGCTCGACGTCGGCAACTTCATGTCGGTGGACGACAACCCGGTGGTGGCGGTCGCCGGCAACGCGCCGTACGCCAGCATCGTGCACCTGAAGGACTTCTACGTCCGCTCGCAGTTCCCCGGCGACGGCTGGCACCACACCCCCGGCGGCACGTACCTGCTCGGCTCCATCGTCGGCTACGGCGACCTGGACATGCGCCGGATCGTGCGGGGGATCCTCGACGCCGGCTATGACGGTTTCGTCTCCATCGAGTTCGAGGGCATCGAGGAGTGCCTGATGGCGAACCCGATCGGCCTGGCCAACGCGAAGCGGCTCTTCGCCGAGGCGGGGGCCCCCTCATGAGCCGGCTCGGCGTGGGCGTGATCGGCGTCGGCAGCATCGCGGACATGCACCTGGGCGCGTACGCCGCCAACCCGGACGTCCATCTCGCCGGCGTGTTCGACGTCAACCAGGAGCGGAGCGCGCAGAAGGCGGAGACGTTCGGCGTGACCCGCGTCCATCCCACGCTCGACGGCCTGCTCGCCGATCCGGAGATCGACGCGGTGAGCATCTGCACCTGGAACGACACCCACGCGGAGATCGCCACCGCGGCGCTGGACGCCGGCAAGCACGTCCTGGTGGAGAAGCCGTTGAGTCGTACCGCCGGGGAGGCGCAGGCGCTCGTCGACGCGGTCGCGCGCAACGACCGCCATCTCCAGGTCGGTTTCGTCCGGCGGTTCGGCGCGAACGCGCTGGTGCTCAGGTCGTTCGTCGACGCCGGGATGCTGGGCGACGTCTACCACGCGCGGGCGACGAACATCCGACGGCTCGGCAACCCGGGTGGCTGGTTCGCCGACCGGGCGCGGTCCGGCGGCGGGCCGCTCATCGACATCGGCGTGCACGTCCTGGACCTCTGCTGGTACTTCATGGGCACGCCGCGGGCGGTCACCGTCAGCGCGGTCACCCACTCGCCGCTCGGCAACCGGGCGAACGTCACCTCGCTGTCGCGCTACAAGGTCGCCGACTACGACCCGACGCGCAGCGACGTGGAGGACTTCGCCGCCGCGCTGATCCGGTTCGACAACGGCGCGTCGTTGATGCTGGAGACCAGCTACTCGCTGCACGCGCTGGAGGACCGCCTCGAAGTGGCGGTCTTCGGCGAGCGCGGCGGCGCGGAACTCGAACCGGCGCTGCGCATCGCCACCGAGATGCAGGACACTGTGCTGAACGTGGCACCCCAGATCGACCATCTGTCGTTCGACTTCGCCGAGGGGTTCGCCAACGAGATCGCGCACTTCGTCGCGCTCTGCCTCGGCGAGGCCGAGGAGGTCGCGCCCGTCTCGCACGGCGCGGAGGTGATGCGCATGCTCGACGGGATCTACGAGTCAGCGCGGACCGGTCGAGAGATCAGGCTCTCCTGACATGGCCGACGCACGGGGACCGGTCCGGGTCGGCGTGGTGGGATGCGGCAACGTCAGTTCCCGGTACCTCGCCAACCTGGCCGGCCAGCCGGCCGTCACGGTCGCCGCCTGCGCCGACGCCGACCCGGCGCGGGCCCGGGCGCTCGCCGCCGCCCACCGGGTGCCGGCGGTGCTCCCGGTCGACGACCTGCTGGCGGATCCGGGTCTCGACCTGGTGCTCAACCTCACCCCGCCCCGGGCGCACGCCGAGGTGAGCCTGCGCGCGCTGGCGCACGGCAAGCACGTCTACACGGAGAAGCCGCTGGCCACCACCATGACCGACGCTCGCCGCGTCCTCGACGCCGCGCGGGCCCGGTCGTTACGGGTCGGCACCGCGCCGGACACGTTCCTGGGCGTCGGGGCGCGGACCTGTGCGGCGCTCGTCGCCCGGGGCGCGATCGGCACGCCGACCTCGGTGGCCGCCGCGATGATGAATCCCGGGCCGGAGCGGTTCCACCCGGAGCCCGAGTTCCTCTACCAGGAGGGCGCCGGCCCGCTGTTCGACATCGGGCCGTACTACCTCACGGTGCTGACCGCGCTGATGGGTCCCGTCGTCCGGGTGGGGGCGCTGGGCGGCACGGCGCGGGCGCAGCGGGAGGTGCTGACCGGGCCCCGCGCCGGGTCGACCTTCCGGGTGGAGACCCTCACCCACATCAACACCGTGCTGGAGTTCGCCGGCGGGGCGCTGGGCACGCTGGTGACCAGCTTCGACGTCGCGGCGACGCGTACGCCGCACCTGGAGATCCACGGCACCGAGGGCACCATCGTCGCCGCGCAGGCCAACTCGTGGGGTGGCCCGGTGCTGCTGAAGGGGCCGGGCACCGACTTCGTCGAGGTGCTCCCCGGCCCGCGGGGGTCCGACGGGTTCATGGGGATGGGGCTGGTGGACATGGCCGAGGCCATCCGGACCGGAAGACCGGCGCAGGCGACGGGCAACCGCGGGCTGCACGTGCTGGAGGTGCTCACCGCCATCGCCGACACCGCCCGCACCGGCGGCGGCTTCGCCACGATCGGGTCGACGCTGGAGACCGCCGGCTGAGCGGAGGCTTGCGCTGGAGCGAACTCCAGCGCCTGGCGTCGCCGCCATGGCACAGACGACAGGCATGGCACTGACGTCGCCCGGCGGAAGCTGGACGCCGTACACGTTCGAACGCCGGGCTCTGCGCCCGGACGACCTCGCGGTCCGCGTCACCTGGTGCGGGGTCTGCCACACCGACCTGCACGCGGCCGAGGCGCTGACCGCGGACGCCCCGCCGGGCCATTTCGTGGCGCTCGGCCCCGGCACCCGGAGCACTCCGCGCAGCGGCTGCGGATCCTTCAGGAGCAGGAGGAACGGCTGCACCGCCGCCGCGCCGAGCTGGACGAGGACCTGCGGGTGATGCGGCACAAGATGGCGGATTTCCGCGACCTGATGGCGCACGGCCGCACCTGCGAGGACGACGACCTGCCCGACGACTGCGGGTGGCCCACCGTCACCACGGTGAGCCACCGCCTGTCGGTCAGTTGGCGACGAGCCGGAACTGCTGGTTGGCCTGGCCGTTGCAGTCGTAGAGCTGGACCTGCTGGCCGTTGGCGGTGCCCCAGACGTCGAGGCAGCGGCCGGACTGCACGCCGCTGATGGTGCCGTTGGAGTTGACGTTCCACTGCTGGTTGGCCTGCCCGTTGCAGGCGTAGATCTGGACCGCCGCGCCGTTGCCGGAGCCGGCCGCGTCCAGGCAGCGGCTGCCACCGTAGATGGTCAGTTGCTTGCTGCTGGTGTACGTCCACTGCTGGTTGGTCTGGCCGTGGCAGTCGTAGAGCTGCACCCGGGTGCCGTTGGTCTGCGACGAGTTGGGCACGTCGACGCACCGGCCGGACTGGCTGCCGACGATCCGGCTGGCGCCGCCGGACGGCGGCGGCGTGGTCGGCCCGGAGGTCGGCGTCGCGGTCGGCGAGGTGGTCGGCCCGGGGCCGTCCGCGTTGAGCGCGTTCAGGACCGAGGTGTACGCGGCCTTCTTGTTGCCGCCGCCGTCGAACAGCAGCGGGTTCTCGTTGGAGCGCCACGAGTCACTGTCGCGCACGCCCCACACGGTGATGCCGATGCAACGCGGCACGTTCAGGCACGCCTGGGTCAGACCCTGGTACTGCGAGGTCGACGAGTTGGTGACGTCGACCTCGGTGAGCGCCACGTCCACGCCGAGCGCGGCGAAGCTGGACAGCGTGGTCTGGAAGTTGCTCGGCAGCGAGCTGCCGCCGGTGAAGTGGGTCTGGAGACCGACGCAGTCGATCGGCACGCCCCGGGACTTGAAGTCCTGGATCATCCGGTAGACACCCTGCGTCTTGCCGTACGACCAGTTCTCGATGTTGTAGTCGTTGTAGCAGAGCTTCACCGACGGGTCGGCCGCCCGCGCGGTGCGGAACGCCACCTCGATCCAGTCGTTGCCGGTGCCCTGGAGGTTGGAGTTACGGCGGCTGCCGTCCTCGTTGAACGCCTCGTTCACCACGTCCCACGCGGCGAGCTTGCCCTTGTAGTGGGCCATCACACCGTTGATGTGGTTGATCATCGCGTTGCGCAGCGTGCTGCCCTGCATGTTCTGCATCCAGCCGGGCTGCTGGGCGTGCCAGGCCAGCGTGTGACCGCGCACCTTCAGGCCACGCTGGGTGGCCCAGTTGTAGATCTGGTCACCGGAGTTGAAGTTGAACTGGTTCTGGTTCGGCTCCGTCGCGTCCGGCTTCATCTCGTTCTCGGCCGTGATCATGTTGAACTCACGCGCCGCGATGGTGCTGTACGTCGAGTCGTTCAACCGGCTCGCCGCGATGGCGGTGCCGAAGTAGCGGCCCGACTGCGCGGCGGCGGCGCCCAGCGTGCTGGCGGCCTGGGCCGGGCCGGGCACCACAAGTGCGGCCCCGGCCAGGGCCAGCGAGCCGGCGGTGGCGGCCAGCAGCAGGCGGTAGGGGCCACGCCTTAGTAGACGTTTCATGACACTCCTCTACATATCGGATGAGGATGCGCAAGGCTGTGTGCACGGACCGCGCACCTGGCGGGGACACCACCGGGACGGTGGTGCGCGGTCCGGGTCACCGGCCCCGAAACTTCCGGAAGACTACCGGTAACTTCACCGCAACATACTCGCGACATGTTGATCGGTCAACGTCAATGAGCCCAGAAGCTGGCTCGGCACAGTCGCCGAAACTTCCAGTCCCCGGGTGCCCCGCGTCAGGCGATGCGGGGACCGACCGAGATCCGTCAACTCGTCCGGACCGCGGCTCGCACCGCGCCCGACGACGATCAGCCGAGCGCGGTGTACTGCGGCGGGAACCGCAGTTCCAGCTCCACCGTCTGCGCCTCCGTCCGGCTGACGGTTATCGGCTCGGGTCGTCCGGTCCGGTAACCCTGGGCGAAGTCGACCCCGAGGTTCCGCAGCAGCTCGATGGTCTGCTCGTCCTGGACGTACTCGGCGGCGACCCGGATGCCGAGCGCCTCACAGAGCTTGACCAGCATGGACACCAGGGCCTGACTTGCCGGCGACTGGCAGAGGTCGACGATGAACGTCCCGTCGATCTTGACGAGGTCCACCGGGAGTTGCTTCAGATGGGTGAGCGTGCTGTAGCCGGTGCCGAAGTCGTCAAGTGCCAGGTGGCAGCCGACCTCTCTGATCCCCGTCGCGAAGGCCAGCGCCTCGTTCCGGTTCTCGATGAGGGCGGTCTCGGTGATCTCGAACGTCAGACACTCCGGCTTGACGCCGTGCCGGTCGATCGCCTCGGTCACGAAGGCGAGCAGCCCCGGGTCGGCGAGCGACCTGCCGGAGAGGTTGACCTGGTAGTGGGAGGTCTGGGCACCCCGGCCGATCAACTCCAGGGCGTGGTCGACGACCCACTTGTCCACCGTGAGGATCTCCCCGACCCGCTCGGCCATGTCGAGGAAGGCCCAGGGTGCGACCGGCTCACCGGTGTCACTCCGCACCCGCAGCAGGATCTCGTGGCGGGTGACCTGGTTGAGCTGGAGATCGACGATGGGCTGCGCGTACAGGGCGAATCTGTTCGCCGAGACCGCGTGCCGCACCCGGGAACGGCACCGGTCCGCCCGCTCGCCGTCGGCGACCGGCTGGTCGAGCACGGTGATGGAGGCCGCGTTGCGGCGGGCGTCGCGGGCCGCGTGCTCGCCGTCGACGAGCAGGTCGAATCCGCTCGCACTGATCCCACCGCCGAAATGCACCACGCCCGCCGAGGTGTTGAGTCGCACCGTCTTCTGCCGGACGCTGAACAGGTGGTTCCGGAACCGCTCGACGATCCGAGCCGCCAGGCGCTCGGCGTCGTCCCCCGCCGGCGTGAGGAGCACTCCCCACAGGCCGGAGCCGACCAGGCCCCCCGTCAGCTCGCTCCCGACGACCGTACGCAGGAGACGGGCGACCGCCGCGGTCAGCTGGTCGCGGTCCTCGTCGGTGAGTGCCTCCGGCAGCCGGGTGGCGGGTTCGGTCGCCACGACGACGACGGCGCCACCGGTGGTGCGGCGGGCCCGATCGACCTTGTCGATGACGTAGCCGCGGGTCGCCAGCCCGGTGAGGGCGTCCCGCGCGGCCGGGTCGGCGCAGAGCATGCGGCTGCGGACGGCGAGCCGGCGACGTTCGCGCCGGGCGAGTTCGAGCGTGGTGACGTCCTCACCGGTGGCGACGATTCCGGACGGCTCGCCCTGGTCGGTCGTGATCTCCAGGTGGCAGTGCACGTGGCGGATGCTGCCGCCGGGGCGGATCACCCGGAAGCCGACCTCGCCGGGACGCTTCCGCTCCCATACGGCCCGGACCGCCGCACGGACCCGCCCCGCGTCCCCGGGATGCACGAGGCCGAGAAGCGTGTCGGGGGTGAGCCGGAACGTTCCTGGCGCGTGCCCGAAGATCCGCGCCATCTCGTCCGACCAGAAGATCCGCCCGACGCCCTCGGTCCCACCGGCCGTCCAGGTGACGGTGCCCAACTTCGACAGTTGGGCGGCGCGCGCGACCCGGGCCGCCTCGTCTGCGTCGCAGGTCAACGGGTCGACGAGGTCGGCGTCGACCAGGATCTTGTAGCCCTCGGCGAGTGAAACGTCGTACTGGCTCTGCGCGGCGCGCGCGACCCGCCGCGCCCGGGCGAGTTCCAGCGGGCTGGGCGTGGTCTCGGCCAGGGCCAGGATGTCATCGAGATCCACGGCTCTCCCCCTGCCGCCGGTGACCGTCCGGGCCGGTGTAGCCGGCCTCCTCGGCCAACTCGCGCAGCCCTCGCCGGGCGGCCACCTTGTAGGAGCGGACGCTGTTCTCGGTCAGCCCGAGGATGCGGGCGATCTCCTGGTTGGAGAATCCCTCCTGCGCCATCTGGAACACCTCGGCGTGCCGCGTCGGGAGCTGGTGCAACCAGCCCCGCAGCGTCTCCTGCGCCTCCCACACGTCGGCGATGTTCGAGCGCGGCACCGGCGGCAGGTCCTCCGGGGCCATCGCGGCCTCCCGCTGACACCGCTGACGGTCCTTCATGATCTTGAACCGCGCGGTGACCACGATCCAGCCGATCGGCCGGTCGTGGGCCCGCAGCTCGGACCACTTGACCCGCCCGTGCAGGTACGCCTCGTTGAGCGCGTCCTCGACCACCTCGCGGTCCCGGCACGCCGACCTGAGGATCCGCTCGACCTGGTGGTAGGAGGCCTCGGCGAACACGGCGAACTCCTGGTCGTGCGCGGCCTTCACGCGAGCGGCCTCAGCCTTCCGTGCCGTCTCGCGGTCGGCCTGGTCCGTCGTCAGGACGGCGGTGCCCTCGAACTCCATCACGCCGCCTCCTCGACGGCCTCGGCCTTCGCCACGCCGCGGCCACCCAGCTCCACCTCGCGGTGCCCGTCGCGGTCGCGCTCCACGATCCGCACCATGTCGTGGTCGGTCTCCGCGAGCCTGATCAACCAGGTGACCCGGGCTGTGGTACGTGTCGTCGCCTCGCGTTCCTCCTGTATGCGTGCCCGGTACGCGACCCACGCGCGCACCAGTCCGGCCGCTGCCCCCGCGACGGCCACAGCCACGGCCATCACCTGATAGCCGGTGAGCGGTTCCGCCAGCGCTTCGTTCATCGTTCCCCTGCCCCCTTCGGTCGCCAATTACTATCCGTGGCGGGCAGCGGATGTAGACGCCTCCGCGTCCACAATGTTCTCGAAGATCGATGATCAAGGCTTCTGGCAGCGCATACAGCACAAAGTCATCTCATCGGAACGCTGCGCAAAGTGGTCATGACAATCCCATGGGGGCAATTTGCGCGCAGCTTTCCGTCACTCTCGGCTACCGATCAACCACCACGACCGGTCCCGCGCGCCCGGTCCAGCACCTCTTCGACCGTGAGCGGGCTGCGCGGGTGGTGGCTCAACGACAGCGGCGTGCGGATCTTCCGCGGCGCGGCGCCCTCGGCGGCGAGATAGAACTCGCCCACCGTCAGCCGGGAGATGTCCGGCACGTCCCCGCCCTTGGCCCGGGCCATCTCGCGAGCCGCCTCGATCTGGATGGGGCTGTTCATCAGGCCGTACACCTGGGTCGCCGCGTTGCCGGGGATGCGGTTGTGCAGCCCCTTCGGCGCCTGCGTGGCGAAGATCAACCCGAGCCCGTACTTGCGGGCCTGGGCGGCCAGCGCCAGCGTGCTCTGGGTGCAGGCGGTCATCGCCCCCGACGGGGCGAACGTCTGCGCCTCGTCCATCACGAGCAGCCCCAGCAGCGGCCGGTCACCGGCCGGGTGCTTCTTGATCCAGGCGAACAACGCCATCTGGAGCTGGTTGACGAAACTCTGGCGGACGTCGTCGGACGGCAGCCCCACCAGGCTGACGACCGAGACCCGGGACCGCTTGCCGGCGGCGGGGGTGAGCAGCACACCGGGGTCCATCGGTGTGCCCTCGCCGCCGAAGAGCGGGTCGTTCACCATGGCGGCGGTGAGCGTCTGGGCGAGGCCGAGACCGATCTTGTCGGCGTCCTCCAGGTGGATGATCCCGTCCGGCAGGTCGGCGAGCGTGTCGACGAGGCCCTTCAACCGGGAACCGCCGCGCCGGCCGTAGTGCTCGACGGCCTTGCGCAGCACCGCCAGCCCCAGGTGCGCCCGGGTGGCCCGTCCGGTGACCATGGCGCGTGGCGCGAGCGCCACGACAGCCGCCTCGACGGCTTCGCCGAACTCGTCCGGGTCGTCGCGCACGCTGGTGAAGTCGGGCAGCGGCTGGAAGCTCAGCGGACGGCCCGAGCTGCGGCGCGGCGTCCAGACCACCACGTCGGTGTGGGCCAGGTAGTCCGCCGCCCGGTCCGCGTCACCCGGCCGCCACTGCGGCGGCGGGTCGGGCCACGCCTCCCCGAGCCGGGCGAGGTCGTTGTTGGGGTCGAGCACGATGGCGGAGACACCCGCGAGGGCGCACTCCTCGACGATGCGGCGGATGAGCACGGTCTTGCCCGACCCGGAGCCGGCGAAGATCGTGGCGTGTTTCCGGAGCGCTTCCAGGGCCAGCGGGACCGGCGCGTCGTCGTCGTACCCGTGTCCCACCACGAACGCCGACCCGGTCGCCGCCGTGGGACCGCTCGCGGCCGAGGGCGGCGTGGGCCGGGTCGCGGGCCGGGTCGATGCGGGCGCCGGTGGCGGTCCGCCGGCCGCCGTCCACCCGTCGACGTCCGCCAGCGCGTGCCGCAGGAACGCCAGGCTCCGGGTCGGACGCCGCTCCGCCAGCCAGCCTCGCAGGTCCATGGTGGTCTCGGCGAGCATCACCCGAAGCGCCGAGAGGGTCCGCAGGTCCTCGTCGTCCAGGCCGATCGTCCGGCCGCCCGCCGCGTGGAACGCGTCGAGCGTCCTACGGGTGGCCGCGCTGGTCGACCAGTCGCGGTTGCGCAGCAGGAACAGTTTGCGTTTCGTCAGCCCGGTGTCCAGGGCCGACGCCACGCTCGCCTTGCGGAGCCGGGCCAGCGCCGCGTTGCCGTGGTGGTTGTCGCTGATTGCCCGGAAACACCAGTGCACCTGGTCCTCGGTGTGCTCGTTCAGCGTCAGGCGCAGCCGGGCGTGCAGCGGCGGGTCCGTGCTCGGCGGCGGATCGACGCTGAACGCCGCCCCGGCGTCGCCGCGTTCCAGGATCCAGGCGGTGAGCCCGGCGGTCAGCAGTGCCGGCATCGTCCCGTCCTCCGACGCCCGATCGCGCGGCGCGACGAGGTCCGCGGCTGCTCGCAGCTCCGCGAAGCGGGCGTCGTAGCGGTCCGTCTCCTCGGCGGTGGCCGTCGCCGGAGTGGGCCGGGGCACCCGGGACGACGCGGCGGACGGTTCGCCCAGGCCGGTCATCTCCCGGACCTCGTCGTCGGCGAGGCAGGCCCGGATGTGCCCGTCAATCTCGATCAGCAACTGGCGCGGGGTGAACGATCCGGCCCCGGCGAAGGCGCGCGGGGACACCGGCCACGAGGGGTACGGCGGGGAGAATCCGACCCCCTGGTAGCGCAGCGCGAACCGCTTCTCGACGATCGCCCGGCCCAGGTCGGCGTCGTCGATGCGGCGCAGCATCGGCGTCTCCCGGAACCGGTCGGCCACCGTGTCGGCGGCGGTGGACCGGATGATGGTCCACGAGTTCGGGATGCAGGCGAGCACGGTCAGCGTGCGCCGCGTCGTCTGGCGCAGCGACATCAGGCCGTCCGCCATCCGGGCCAGCGTCAGCGCCTGCTCCGGGCTCATCGCGGCGCCCACCACGGCCGGGTCGCTCTGGATCGCCAACTGGGCGATCAGCGTGTCGATCTGGTCGATCGCCACCACGGACGGGCCGGTGAGCGCCAGCAGCCAGGACAGGTCCTGCACGATCTGCTGGGCCGGGCGCGGCACCCGACGCATCCCCCAGGCCGCGCGTTCACCGGGCGTCATCTCCTCGCCGGAGAGGAAGTAGTTCTCCGCGACGTCCCGGTGGGAGATGTTCTCGGAGGCGCTCAGCGCGAGCGCCCGCGCCGTCTCCTGGCAGGTACGGGCCGCGTGCCTGTCGAAGTCGCCAAGCCCCTCCAGGAACGCGTCGAGTGCGGCGCGGGTGAGTTCGGTGTCGCCCATCACCGCCCGGCGGGCCGTCCGGGGCGCGCCCACCAGCGCCGACAGGCGCCGCAGCAGCAGCTTGAGCTGCGTCTCCGGGCTACCGGGCACCGGCCGGGCCAGGCCGTCCAGCATCGCGGCGAGCACCCCGTCCCAGAAGCTTTCGGCGTCGAGCAGGCCGACCAGGAAGAAGTAGCCGCCCCGCTCCTGCACCCGCTCGCGGATCACGCCCAGCAGGTGGGTCTTGCCGGACCCCCGCTGACCCTGGACGACCAGGCCGAGCGGGCTGCCGTGCGGGTTCGACGCGGCCTCGTCCACGCCGGCGAGGACGTCCCGGACGACCGGGAGGTGCAGGCCGTCGACGTGGAAGGGCAGCGGGCGCCACACGTCGTCGGGCACCGGCGCCCAGTCGAACCGCAGCGCTGCCAGCGCGGCCCGTTCCGCCTCGTCCATCACACGCCGATCGCCAGCAGGTGGTTCTCCTGCCCGCCGAGTCGCAGCGCCGCCACGTGGTCCGCCTCGGTGAGCGTCTTCTGGTTCGACTCCGGTGCGATGCTCACGCCGTCGCTCCGGCTGAGCCCGCGCAGCGCCTCGTCCAGGTGCTCCCGCGACACGTCGGCGAAGAACGGGCGCAGCCGGCGCAGGCTCACCCAGGCCCCCGGCTCGTCGGCGAGCGCCCGGTAGGCGCTGACCACGCGCGCCTCCATCGACCCGGTCGGCCCGGCCGCCGGAGCGGATGCCGGAGCGCGCACGTCGGTCAGGGCGAACAGCTCAGCCAGCGTGGCGCAGCCGCTGCGCGCCAGGACGCGTTCACGCAGATTGGTCTGGAGGGCGGCCAACGCGGCACCGAGCGCGGACGCGCCGCGCAGCGTGAAGTCGAGGTCGGTCTGCATGCGTACCCAGCCCTTGTCGTCGAGC
>NZ_BNEI01000008.1:0-14672 GCF_027925725.1 Micromonospora sp. AKA38
AGCTCGGCCTGCTCGACGGCGGTGCGGACGGCGGTCTCCTGCACGGCGTTGAACGCCTTGCCGACCTGGCCGATCTCGTCGTCGCCGAACTGCAACGGCGGCGCCTCCCGGGCGACGTCCACCTCCTCGCCGTGTCCCAGCCGCTCCACCACGCTGGGCAGCCGCTCGTTGGCCAGCCGGAAGGCGGCCTCGCGCAGCCGTTCGAGCTGCCGGACCAGCGCGCGGGCCGTGGTGATCGAGACGATGACGGACGCGACGACGGCGATCAGGCCGAGACCGGCGGCGAGCACCAGCCGGACGATGACGCCGATGGCGACCGGGGTGGCCCGGGACACGATGTCCTCGCCGCCGGCGAGGATCACGCCGCGCAGGTCGGCCATCGCCCGGTCGGCGGCGGCCCGCCAGGCCGCGGCGGTGACCGGCGGGCGGACGTCCTCGCCCTTGGCCGCGAGCACCCGGTCCTGGAGCGTGCGTAGCTGCCCGAACGCCTCCCCCTCGACCATCTGCTGGTAGCGGGACCGGTCGGTCGGGGCGAGTTCCCGGGCGGTCCGGTCCGCGAGGAACCACTGGGCGCCGACCAGCCGGGCGAAGGCGGTCTGCTCGGCGACGGTCAGCCGGTTGGCCGAGACCGCGCCGGTGAGCAGCGCGTCCTGTTGGGACAGCAGCTCACGGGAGCGGTTCAGGTCGATCAGCGCCGCGGTGTCCCGGGCGATCTGGTCGTCGTCGAGACCGCCGAGCGCGTCGAAGACGGCGAAGATGCCGTCCACCGCCTCGTCGTAGGCGGCGAGCGTCGCGGTCCGGTCGATGGTCTTGCGGCCCACCTCGTCGCGGACCTGGACGAGCTGGCCGAGTTCGGCCTTCAGCTCGGCCAGCCGCTGCTCCAGCTCGTCGCTGGCCGGGACCTCGGTGCGCCAGTCCTGGACCGAGGTCCAGAGCGCGGTGGCCGCGCTGTCGGTGCGTCCACGCTGGGCCTGGAGCTCCTGCAACTGCCCGGGGTCGGACTCACCCAGGTAGCGCAGCGAGAGTCGGCGCTCGTTCTGAAGCTCCAGCAGCAGCGGGTCGCTCGGCTCGAAGACCCGCGCGTTGAGCGCCTGCACGCCGAGCAGGTTGAACCCGTCCCGTACGGTCACCCAGGCCGCGAACGCCCAGAGCGCGGTCAGCGACGCCAGCAGCGCGATGATCTTCGTACGGAGATTCGTACTGCGGGAACCCATCACACCGTCCTGGCCCGGTCTTCGGTCGGTCCGGAATCCGATCGACTCCGGCGCACGCTAGCAGCCGTCGTGAACTCCATTCAAGCGATCCTGATCATGGTGGGTGCCGGACGCGGCGACGCCCAGCCGGCACGCCCCGACGCGGCCAGTACCGCCGCGCGCACGATCCGCGTCGGGCGGTAGAGGTCCTTGTCGTGCCAGAGTGCCGGACCGCCATCGCATCCGTCCAGCTCGGACAGTCGGGCCCGGCCCCGGGCCAGCGCCGCGGCGATCCGGGGGTCCCCGGCGCGGCCCGCGCCGGTCAGCGCGAGCACCGCGTACGCGGTCTCCTCGGCGGTCCCCTGCCAGCGCCCCCACGATCCGTCCGCCCGCTGGGTGTCCAGCAGCCAGCAGACGCCCCGCTCGACGGCGGTCCGGGCCGCCCCGTCGGGCGCGTGGTCGGCCAGCGCGAGCAGCACCGCGTACGTCGCGTAGTACGCCGAGGCGTGCCAGCGGTCCTCCCACCGCCCGTCCGGCTCCTGCCGCTCGATGAGCCAGTCGGCGACCCGGCGGCGGGCCGCCGTCACGCCGGGCCGGGTCGGGTGCTCGCCGAGCGCGTCGAGCACGTGCGCGTTGGTGGTCAGCGAGGCGCCGTCCTCCCCCGGCCAGGTGCAGAAGTGCCGTCCGGTGTCGTACCCGGCGAGCGGGGCGACACCGAGCGGCCGGCCCAGTCGGGCCAGCACGTAGAGCACCACGGAGGTGGTGTCGGCGTCGGCCGGCAACCCGGGCGCGGTGGCCGCGCCGGACGCGCCGACGGCGGCGCCCAACTCGGCCAGCACCGGCTCCGGCACCCGCAGCGGGACGCCGGCCCGGATCAGGGCGGCGAGCGCCCAGGCCCGTTCGAAGACGGTGATCGGGCTGGCGCAGGGCACCGGCCCGGGCCGGCCGACCCCGCGCAGGTAGTCCAGGGCGGGGCCGGGCTCGGGCCGGCCGAGCCAGGCGGCCGTGGCGGCCGGGGAGGCGCCCACCGAGCCGCTCGCCGAGGGGCGGACACCGGCCGCCCCGGGGGCCAGCTCGCCGGTCACCTCCAGCGCGTGCGCCAGCTTCGCCGGGACCGGCCGGCCGGTGGCCAGCAGTCCGCGTACCCGGGTCAGCCGGGCCGGGTCGAGACCGGCCGGCAGGGGCAGGCGGGGCCGGTCCGCCCACCCGGCCAGCCCGGGCGGTGGGCCCGCCGGGCCGGTGAGACGCCGGTCCACGGCGGTCAGCAGCGCCGGCACGATCAGGTCGGTGGCCGGCAGGTCGGGCGGGGTGTCGCCGGGCAGCGCGGCGGCCAGGAACGCCAGGCCGCGGTGCGCGGCGGTGGTCGGCGCCGTGGCCGGCCCGGTCCGGTGCAGTTCGGTCAGCAGCGCCTCGACGGCGCTCAGCGTCGGCACCAGCGCGTAGCCGCCGGGCCCGCCCCACCCGCCGTCCGGGCGCTGCCGGTCGAGCAGCCAGGCCAACCGGGTGTCGTGGCCGGGCAGCCAGGGTGCCAGCGCGGCCAGCCGGCCGGTCTCGTAGATCGACGGCGAGGTCTGCCCCGTCGGGTCGTCGGCGAGCGCGTCGACGAGTTCCCGCGCGGGCCCGCTCCGGGTGGCCGGCTGGGCGGTGAGGCTCACCGCACGCCCCAGAAGTCGGTGTGCCGGTAGAACCCGGTGGTGAACCCGAGCTGGCGGGCCAGGAAGTCGGCCTCCCGGGGCGCCTCGTCGGCCAGCTTCGCCAGCAGCACCCGGCAGTGGTCGACCTGCTCGGCGAACCGCCGCTCGACCTCCGCCGGGTCGTCCACCAGCAGCAACGCGTTGAGGTCGCCCGACTCCGCGTCCCGGCGGTGCGTGCCGAGGTCGTTGACGAGGCGCAGCGCCCGCTGCACCTCGTCGCCGACCTCGATGAGCCGGTCCAGCGCGGCGGCGTCGGCGACCGATCCGGTGTGGATCCAGTGCGCCACGTTGACCACCGTGGCGGCGAGATTGTCCGCGTTGGCCAGGTACTCGGCGAGCGTGGGCCGGCCGGTGCGCCGCCACGTCCACTCGCGGGCCATCGCGTCCAACGTGCGTTCCATGGTGGTGCGCCAGCGTCCGCGCAGCGCGGCGTAGCCGGGCGCGGTGGCGACGTCGTCGCGCAGTTCGGCGAGGAACCGGCCGAGCGGGTCGGTCGTCGACGCGCCGTCCAGCACGTCCAGGCAGGTCCGGGCGATCCGGTCCACCTCGGCGCGGCTGGTCGCCCGCTGGTCGACCAGCCAGTCGACGGCGAAGCCCCACAACACCGCGCGGTTGGTGACCGCCAGCTCGGCGGCGGTGTGCCAGGGCGCGCTGAACGCCATCGCCGAGGCGATGCTGCCGAACAGCGTCGCGTCGAACGGGTCGTCGGGAAACAGGGCGGGGTGCGCGGCGGCCACCCGCCGCAGGCCACGCTGGCCGTGCGCGACGAGCGCGCAGATCCGGCCCTGTTCCGCCGCGGCGGTGATCGGATCCAGCGTCGGTCCGCCGGTCACGCCGGCTCCGCCCGGCCGGCCGCGAGCAACGTCAGCTCGACCCGCTCGCGGGGCCGCAGCGCCGCCGCCAGGCGCAACCAGGGCACGTCGGTGCGACGCAGCCGGAAGCGGTAGCGGCTGAGCATCGTGGCGAGGATGAGCTGGGCCTCCAGATAGAACAGGTACATGCCGAGGCACTGGTGCGGGCCGCCGCCGAACGGGAAGTGGGCGTACCGGTGGCGGTCGCGGACCCGCTCCGGCCGGAACCGCTCCGGGTCGAACTCGTCCGGCCGGTCCCAGAACTGCCGCATCCGCTGGGTGATCAGCGGGCTGACCGCCATGGTGGCGCCGGCCTCGATCGGCACGCCGTCGATGACGTCGTCGGCGACCGCGCGGCGCGGGATGATCCAGCCGATCGGGTAGAGCCGCAGCAGCTCGTCCAGCACCATCCTGGTGTAGGTGAGGTGGTCCAGGTGCTCGCGGCGTACCGGGCCGTCACCGACCACGTCGTCGATCTCCGCGTAGAGCCGCTCGGCGACCTCGGGGTGCTGGTGCAGGTGCGGCCAGGCCCAGGTGAGCACGTTGATGGTGGTCTCGGTGGTGGCGGCGAACATGGCCACGGTGTCGTTGCGGACCTGCCGCTCGTCGAGCCGCCGGCCGTCGTCGGTGCGGGCCCGCCACAGCGTGGAGATGATGTCGTCGCCGGAGTCGGCGTCGTCGCGGGTCTGCCGGACGATCGGCACCAGCACGTCGTCCACCACGCGCACCGCACGGCGGAACGCCCGGTCGCCCGGCATCGGCAGCGACAGCGGCGCGAACGGCACGACGATGCGGGGGATGACCGCGGTGGCGATGCGGTCCTGGGCGTCGATCACGCGCATCGCGTCCGGCACCGAGATGCGGTCGGCGAAGAGCACCTTCATGATCGCCCGGCTGACGATGCGGGCCTGCTCGAGGCCGATGTCGACCGGCCGCCCGGCGCGGTACGGCTCGTCCAGCTCGTCGACGGCGTCGGAGATGGCTTCGGCCATGCCGTCGATGAGCGCCTCCACCCGTTTGGCGGTGAACATCGGCTGCAACATCCGCCGGCTCGCGGACCAGACCTGCCCCTCGCCGAGGATGCCCTCGCCGAACAGCCGCTTGACCGGGCGCCAGAACAGCCCGTCGCCAGCCCGTTCGTAGTTGTCCGCCCGGTCGCGCAGCACGTGCTGCACGTGCCGGGGATGGGTGACCAGGTACGGGCGGAACGAGCCGAGGTTGAGCCGGACCAGGTCGCCACCGGTGCGGTTGCCCAGGTCGATCAGCGCGCGGGCCGGGTCCCGCAGGACGGCGGGCAGGATCTGCCGCAGCGGCACGACACGAGGCCGGCCGGTGGGCCGGGACAGGCCGGACGAATCGACCACCTGAACGCTCCCTCGGGTTGCTGAGGGTCGCTACCCCGTCTCGACCCGTGAACGTTGCTCGCGAGCATGCCATCCTGGACGTTGAAGCAAAAGACGGCAACGAGGATATTTCACTTAACAACAATCTCTTTGTCGAGAATGGAGCCGGTGGGATATGCGTCACGCCGAAAGGTTTGCGGTAAGGCCGGGCCCCCGCTCAACGCTTTCGGTATAGGTCGGAGCCCCGCTTGACACCTGCCTCTCCGGCGCGGGAACGCGGGCGCGGGCGCGTCCGCTGTGCCAAGCTTCGGGCATGGACGACAAGACCATCCTGAGCCGGATCTCCGAACTCGTGGACGAGGAGCACCGGCTGCGCGCCGGCGCACAGCAGCACGAGGCCGGCACCGACGACGAGGCCCGCGAGCGGCTCCGACACCTGGAGGAGTCCCTGGACCAGTGCTGGGACCTGCTCCGCCGTCGCCGGGCGGCCCGGCAGGCACACGGCGACCCGGACGCCCAGGGTGAGCGCCCGGTGCCGGAGGTCGAGCGCTACCTCCAGTGACCCGCGCTGCGGACGGCACCGCCGCCCGCAGCGGTACCGCCGAGCCGACGTCCCGGGCGGGACGGATCCCGCCCGGGACGCTCCCGGTTCAGCGGATCCCCGCCTCCCGCAGCAGCACCTCGGTCAGCGCCACCGGATCGGTGTCGGCGGCGGGCAGCCCCCGGGCGGTGAACCAGGCGGCCACCACGCGCACGTCGCGGGCCAGGAACTCGGCCCCCTGCGGGTTGGCCACCACGTCCACCACCTGCGGCAGGTCGATCAGGACCAGCCGGCCGGCGTGCACCAGGAGGTTGTACGGGGACAGGTCGCCGTGGGCGTACCCGGCCCGCGCCAGCACCACCAGGGCGTCGACCAACTGCTCCCACAGGTCGCGCAGCTCGTCGTCGTCCGGTCGGACCTGGGCCAGCCGGGGCGCGGCCTCGCCCGCCCCGGCGTCGCCCACGAACTCCAGCATCAGCTCGGTGCCGAGCAGTTGCACCGGGTAGGGCACGGCGATCCGCCCGGAAGCGGCGCCGATCTCCCACAGCCGGGACAGCGCGGCGAACTCGGCCGCCGCCCACTGCCCGGCGATCATCTGCCGGCCGAACGCGGTGCGCCCGGCCATCGCCCGCATCTCCCGCGACCGGCGTACCCGGCGGCCCTCCAGGTAGCCGGCGTCGCGGTGGAAGAGCCGGTGCTGGGCGTCCCGGTAGCGCTTGACCGCCAGCAGGCAGCCCCGGTCGGTGTCCGGCACCGCGCGGCGGACCAGGTGGACGTCCGCCTCCTTGCCGGTCTTGAGCATCCCCAGCTCGGTGTCCCGGGCGGCCAGCTCGGTCACCAGCCAGGCCGGGTGCGGCTCCGGGCCGTGGACGGCCTGGTCCCAGGAGGACCAGCGGTCCTCCGCGTCGGGCTCGGCGTCCGGGTCGGCGAGGGTCGGGGCCGGCCGGCCCCGCTTCAGGAAATCGGGTTCGTCGTCGTCGAAGCGGCTCTTGCCGCGGCCACGGCGCGGCTGCGCCGGGAAGTCGTGATCGCGCACTGGTGGATCTGTCCTTCGGTCGAGTCTGGTGGAGGCAGGCGGAACGACCCTGCAAAGACGGCCATGACCGACCTCCTCTCCTCGACCGGGCGACCCGGTTGCGCCCTCGCGCGGCACCATGCTCGTGGGCCGGTCCGGGCGGGGCAACCGATTTTCCCCGCTCAGCCCGCCAGCACGGCGGCCACGGCCGGGATCAGCCCGTCCTCCACCCGGGTCGGCGCGAAGCGGGGATCCGACCAACGCCGCCCCCGGTGCAGCCAGACGCTGGGCAGGCCCACCGCGGTCGCGCCGCCGATGTCCGCCTCCGGGCTGTCGCCGATCACCCACGCGCCGCGCAGCGGCAACCGGGCCCGCTGGGCGGCGAGCGCGAAGATCCGGGGGTTGGGTTTGCTGACCCCGGCCTCCTCGGAGATCACCCAGTCGGCGACGTACCGGTCCAGGCCGGTCCTGCGGATCTTGGTGTCCTGCTGGCGTTCCGCGCCGTTGGTGACCACCACCGGCACCCAGCCCGCGTCGGCGGCGATCCGCAGCGCGCAGGCCACCAGCGGGTCCAGCCGCATGTGCGCCACCACGCCGTCGTGCAGCTCCTCGACCAGGTCGATCGACGGGATGCGCAGCCCGTAGCGGTCCCGGATGGCGTCGGCCACGTCCCACCGGTTGGTCAGCCCGTCCGCGTCGACGGAGACCAGCCAGTCGAGGTCGACGGGCGGCGCGCCGATGCTCTCCAGGAAGCGTGCTCCCCAGGCGCGGAACGGCCCGTCGCGGTCCAGCAGGGTGTCGTCCAGAGCAAGCAGGAGCAACGGCACCTGAGCACCCTACGGGAACGCGCTGGGCACCGGCAGGGCCGGAGGTCCGGCCGCGGTCAGGCGACGAGCGTCGCGCGGGCGGCCCCGGCGTCGGGCAGCCGGTCGAGCAGCATGGTGTGCGCCGCGCGGGTGTCCGCCAGGACCGCCGGGTCCAGCGTCGCCACCAGCACGTCCTCCCCGGTGTCCGCGCCCCGGGCCAGCGCCCGGCCCTCCGGGTCGTAGACCGCCGCGCCACCGTTGAACCGCCAGGGCGCCACGCCGCCGACCGCGTTGGCGAAGACCACGAACATGGTGTTGTCCAGCGCGCGGGCCGCGTAGTAGAGGTCCCGACGGTGCGCCGAGCCGGCCAGGTAGCCGCTGGGGCAGAGGTAGCCGTGCGCGCCGTCGCCCGCCGCGGCCCGGCCGTGCTCCGGGAAACAGCCGTCGTAGCAGATGCCGAGGCCGAACCGCCACGTGTCGACCACCAGCGTGGCGCCGCGCCGGCCGGCGTCGAACAGCTCGCGTTCGCCGCTCCAGAGCTGCTGCTTGTCGTACGCCGCGGTGACCGTGCCGGTCGGGTCCACCACCAGCGACGAGATGGTGCGCCGCCGGTCCGGGTGGCGGACCGCCGCGCCGATCACCACGGCGGCCCCGCCGTCCCGGGCGGCGGCGCGCAGCGGGTCCAGCCGGGCGTCGTCGACCCGCCCGTCCGGGTCGGCGGTCACGTCCGTCCCGGACGGGTCCGCGCCCAGCGTCGGCGGATGGTACGCGGGCAGGAACAGCTCGGGCAGCACCACGACGCGGGCCCCGGCGGCCCGGCCGACCAGGCGGGCGGCGGCTCGCGCGTTTCCGGCGACGTCACCGGGCACCGGTTGCGCCTGCACGGCGGCGACGGTCAGCGGGGTCATCACCGGATGGTAGCCAACCCGCCTCGCAAGCCGTACGTACGGTTTGCGTCGGCCCCCGCCACCTGCGACGATCGCACCGTGCCCAGAGTAAGTCAGGACCAGCTCGACGCGCGCCGGCAGGAGATCCTCGCCGCGGCGCGGGCGTGTTTCGCCCGGCACGGCTACGAGGGCGCCACCGTGCGGCGGCTGGAGGAGGCCACCGGTCTCTCCCGAGGCGCGATCTTCCACCACTTCCGGGACAAGGACTCACTCTTCCTCGCCGTGGCCGAGGACGACGCCGCCGCCATGGTGGAGACCGTGGCCCGCAACGGCCTGGTCCAGGTGATGCGGGACCTGCTCGCCCGGGCGGTCTCCCCGGACACCACCGGCTGGCTCGGCAGCCAGCTCGAGGTCTCCCGCCGGCTGCGGACCGACCCGGCGTTCGCCAAGCGCTGGTCCGAGCGCTCGGCGGCCATCGCCGCGGCGACCCGGGAACGGCTGCTCCGCCAGCGCGAGGCCGGCGTGCTCCGCGACGACGTGCCGATCGACGTACTGGCCCAGTTCCTGGAGCTGGCCTACGACGGGCTGGTGCTGCACCTGGCGATGGGCCGGCCCGCCGGCGACCTGACCCGCGTGCTGGACCTGGTCGAGGAGGCCGTCCGCCGGCACTGACGTCTCGGTCCGGTAACTGGCCGCCCCGCGGAGATCGACACTGGCGTACCTGCTCCACAATGAGCCGCGACCCCCTCGCGACAGGAGCACAGCATGACCGTCCTCGCGGCCGACACCTGGGGCATCCCCGGCCCCGTCTTCCTGCGCTGGTATCTCGTCGCGGCCGTCGTCCTGGTCGTCGGCACGGCGGTGTACCGGTTCCGCGCGCTGGCCGGCACCCCGGTCCCGGACCACGGCTCGCTCGGCCCGCAGCAGGTCGCGTACCTCAACGGGGGCGACCAACTCGCGGTCTGGACCGCGCTCGGCGGCCTGCGCCGGGCCGGCGCGGTGGGCGTGCATCCGGACCGGCGGCTGGCCACCGGCGGGCCGCTGCCGGCCGGCCTCACCCCGCTGGACCAGGCCGTCCACCACGCGGCCAGCCAGGGCCTGCGCGCCCGGGAGCTGCCCCGCGACGAGTGGGTCCGGCGCGCCCTCGACGAACTGCGCGACGGCCTGGTCCGCCGCGGCCTGGCGCTGGACCCGGAGCGGCGCCGCACGCTGCGACGCGGGTCCACCCTGCTCGGCCTGCTGCTGGTGCTCGGCGTGGCGCGTGCCTTCTTCGGGCTGACCAACGGCCGGCCCGCCGGCTTCCTGCTCCTCACCCTGGTCCCGCTCATCGTCGCGTTCCTGCTGCTCAACCGCGTGCCGTGGCGCACCCGGGCGGCCACCGCCGCGCTGCGCGACCTGCGCCGCCGGCACACCGCGCTGCGTCCCGCCGCCGCGCCGGCGTACGCCACGTACGGCCCGTCGGCCACCGCCATGGCGGTGGCGCTGTTCGGCACCGCCACGCTCTGGACCATGGACCCGGGCTTCGCGGAGCAGGCCGAGATCCAGCGCCAGGCGATGGGTACGGCGGGCAGCTCCGGCAGCTCGTGCGGCGGTTCCTCCTCCTGCTCCGGCGGTTCCTCCTCGTGCGGCGGCGGCAGCTCCTGCGGCGGGGGTGGCGGCTGCGGGGGCGGCGGCGGGTGCGGCGGATGAGCGACCCCTCCGGCGTCGGCATCGGCTGGCGGCCCGAGATCGCCGGCTTCGTGGCCGACCTGCCAGGACTGCGCTTCGTCGAGGTGGTCGCCGAGGCGGTCGCGCCGGCCGGGCCGCTGCCCGACGGCCTGACCGAGCTGCGCGCCCGCGACGTCACCGTCGTACCCCACGGGGTGCGTCTCTCGCTCGGCGGCGCGGAACCGGTCGACCCGGCCCGGGTGGCGCACCTGGCCGCGGTGGCCACGGCGCTGGAGGCGCCGCTGGTCAGCGAGCACATCGCGTTCGTGCGGGCCGGTGGCCTGG
This sequence comes from Micromonospora sp. AKA38, assembly GCF_027925725.1. Lineage (NCBI taxonomy): Bacteria > Bacillati > Actinomycetota > Actinomycetes > Micromonosporales > Micromonosporaceae > Micromonospora > Micromonospora sp. AKA38. The sequence continues at coordinate 10,323 of NZ_BNEI01000008.1, forward strand.
AGGCCGGCCACCTGCTGCCGTTGCCCCGCAGCCGGGAGGCGGTGGCCGCGGTGGTGGCCAACGTCCGGCGGGCGCGGGCGGAGCTGCCGGTGCCGCTGGCGCTGGAACCGATCGCCGCGCTCTTCGACTGGCCCGACGACGAGCTGGACGAGGCCGACTTCCTCACCGAGATCCTCGACGCGACCGACGCGCTGCTGCTGCTCGACGTCGCCAACGTGCACGCCAACGCGCGCAACCGGGGCGGCGACCCGGCCGCGCTGCTGGACCGGCTGCCGCTGGAGCGGATCGCCTACGTGCACGTGGCCGGCGGGGCCGAGGCCGGCGGCTTCTACCACGACACGCACACCGATCCGGTGCCCGCCGAGGTGCTCGACCTGGTCCGGGAGCTGTGCGCCCGGCGCCGCCCGCCGGCGCTGCTGCTGGAACGCGACGGCCACTACCCGCCCGCCGCCGAACTGCGCGGCGAGCTGGACGCGCTCGCCGCCGCGTCCGGGTACCCGGTGGTCACGTGAGCGGCGACCTGGCGGCCCGGCAGGCCGAGCTGGTGGCGACGCTGGTCGCGGGTGGACCGCTGCCGCCCGGCTTCGCCGCCGCGCCGGTCGAGGCCGCCCGTCGGGCGCTGCTGCGCAAGCGCGCCGGCGACGTGGCGCGGCACTGGCCGCTGCTCGCCGCCGGCCTCGGCGCCGACTGGCCGGCGGTCTTCGTCGACTGGGCGGCCGGCCGCCCCACCAACGGCTCGCTGCGCGACGGCTGGGACCTGGCCCGCGAGCTGCGCGACCGGGGCACGCTGCCGCCGCTGGGCGCCGACGAGCTGACCGGGCGCGAGGCCGCGAACCGCTACGACGGCCGCAGCACGCCCCGACGCCGCCGCCTCCCGGCGCTCGCCCGCACCGGCGGCGCCGTCGTGGTCCAGTTCGCCGGCCGGGTACGCCTGCTGCGCCCCGCCCCGCGCTGACAGGTCCTCACCCGATGCGGCAGGATCGGGCCCATGGATCTCGGACTGGCCGACCGGGTGTACGTGCTGACCGGCGCCTCCGGCGGCCTCGGTCTCGCCACCGCCCGGCAGCTCGTCGCGGACGGCGCCCGGGTGGTGGTCTCCGCGCGGGCCCCGGAACGGGTGGCTGCCGCCGTCGAGGCGCTCGGCGGCCCGGCGCGGGCCATCGGGCTGACCGCCGACCTGGCCGACCCCGGCACTCCGGACCGCCTCGTGGCGGCGGCCCGCGAACACTTCGGCCGGCTCGACGGCGCGCTGGTCTCGGTCGGCGGGCCGCCCGGGGGCACCGCCGCCGAGGTCACCGACGCGCAGTGGCGGGAGTCGTTCGAAACGGTCTTCCTGGGCAGCGTCCGGCTCGCCCGCACGGTGGCCGGCGCGCTCACCGACGGCGGCGCGATCGCCCTGGTGCTGTCCACCTCGGTGCGCGAGCCGCTGGCCGGGCTGGGCCTCTCCAACGGTCTCCGACCGGGCCTGGCCGGGGTGGCCAAGGACCTGGCCGACGAGTACGGTCCGCGCGGCGTACGGGTGGTGAGCCTGCTGCCCGGCCGGATCATGACCGACCGCAACCGGGACCTGCTGGCCGCCTCCGGCGACGCCGACCGGGCCCGCGCCGCGGTGGAGGCGGCGATCCCGCTGGGCCGCATCGCCGAGCCCGCCGAGTTCGGCCGGGTGGCCGCGTTCCTGCTCTCCCCCGCCGCGAGCTACGTCACCGGGGTCACCGTGCCGGTCGACGGCGGTGCGCTGCGTGGCCTGTGACGGCACGTCGACGACCTCGCGGGCCAGTGCCGGCGCGGTGACGTGCCCGCGTCCCGGGACGACACGTCGATGAACGACCGACGCCGCCCCGCCGGCGGGCGACCCGAACCCGCGACCGGTCCCGCCGCGCCCGCCCGGCGTCACCCGCGACCCAGCCGGGAGCAGCTCGCCGCGGCGGCCGACCGGCTGCTGCCCGACGTGATCGGGCCCGGTCTGGACGTGCTCTTCGTCGGCATCAACCCGGGCCTGTGGTCGGCGGCCACCGGCTGGCACTTCGCCCGCCCGGGCAACCGGTTCTGGCCGGCGCTGCACCGTGGCGGGTTCACCCCGCGCCTGTGGCACCCCAGTGAGCAGGACGAGCTGCCCGCGCTGGGGTTGGGCATCACGAACATGGTGGCCCGGGCCAGCGCGCGCGCCGACGAGCTGACCGCCGCGGAACTGGTCGAGGGCGCGCGCGTGCTCCGCGACAAGGTCGAGCGCCACCGACCGCGCTGGGTGGCGGTGGTCGGGGTGACCGCGTACCGGATCGGTTTCGCCCGGCCGAAGGCCGGGTTCGGGCCGCAACCGGAGCCGCTCGGCCCGGCGCGGCTCTGGGTGCTGCCCAACCCGAGCGGGCTGAACGCGCACTTCACGCCGGAGACGCTCGGCGCCGCGTTCGGTGAGCTGCGCGCGGCGGTCACCGGCGGATAGCGCCTTCCGGCGCCGCCGCGCGCCGCCGGTCCGACGATGACGCACCGCGACGGCGGGACCGCACGGCGTAGAGGCTTCCTGCGATAATCGCGGCCATGCATGGGTGGGCGTCGGCCGGGCCGTGGGACGTGATCGAGCGGAGCATCGCCACCGGTGTCCCGCCCTTCGTGCTGTCCGTCGTCGGGGTGCTCGTCGCGCTGACCGCGGTGCTGTCCGCGCGGTTCCCGCGGAAGTCGGCCCGACCGCTCGACGACCTGGCCGACGACCTGGCGGCGGCGATGCGGAAACGAAGCGGCCAGGAGGTCGTCGAACGGGACCTGACCGCGCCCCTGCCGATCACCTGGCACCGCGCCTCCGCGCCGATCGGCGCCTCGGCGCGGCACGCCCTGACCGGCCCGTTCGAGCCGCTCCCCGGGGCGGAACGCGTCACCGGCCAGGAGCTGGCCGAGGGCACGCACAAGCAGCTCTACGCGCTCTACGCCGGTCTGCCCTCCGGCCGGCTGATCATCGCCGGTCCACCCGGCGCCGGCAAGAGCACCGCGGCCGTCCTCCTGTACCGGGACGCGCTGGCGGCGCGCGAGCAGGCCGGCCCGGAGCACCGGTCCCGCATGCCGGTGCCGATCCTGGTCAGCCCGCGCGGCTGGGACGCGATCACCACGCCGTTCGCGACCTGGATCGCCGACCGGATCGCCGAGGTTCCCGGCCTCACCGCCAAGGACGCGGCACGGCTCGTCGCCGGCCACCGGATCGCCGTGCTCGTCGACGGCCTGGACGAGATCGGCGAGGGTCTGCGCCCCGTCGTCCTGCGGGAGCTGAGCCGACAGGCCAACCTCCGGCTGGTGCTGCTCAGTCGGATCGACGAGTTGACCGGCGCCGTCCGACGGCATCCACTGATCGGCGCGGCGGGCGTCGAGCTGCGGCCCGTCGACGAGGAGGTCGCGGTCGACTACCTCCTGAGCCGGCTCGCCGATCCGCCGCCGCCGGCCTGGCAGAGGGTCACCGACCGGCTCCGGCAGGGGCCGGCCGGCCCGCTCACCGGCCCGCTCAAGAACCCGTTCCTGCTCACCCTGCTCCGGGACGCGTACGAGCCGCTCGACCCGGTGGACGAACTTCTGGACCGTCGACGGTTCCGCAAGGCCAGCCAGGTCGAGCGCCACCTGCTCGACCGGGCGCTGGCCACGGCGTACGCCTCCGGCCCGGACCGGCCACCGTCGCGTTACTCGCTGCGCACCGCCCAACGGACGCTCGGCTTCCTCGCCCATCACCTCGGTCGCACCGGCGCCGACGGCCTGAAGTGGTGGAACATGCCGCCGACGGGTCCGTCACCTCCCCTCCCTGCGCTGCTTTTCGCCCTGGCGGTCTGGTACACGACCGCGATCCCGATCAGCCTGCTGCTCGGCCTGTCGTACCGGCTCGCCGAAGGGCGGGAGATCACCAGCGGGTTGCCAGTGGGTCTGCTCATGGCTTTCTTGTCCACCTTCATCGTGATCCGGGAACGGAAACCGATGCCCAGACGGGTGCCCCGGCGCTGGTGGCGAGCGATGTTCGTGCCACGCCGGATGCTGGTCACCCTTCCCCTCGGGTTCGGGTTGATCCTGCCGCTGACACTGCTCGGCTCCGCCCTCCCCGGCATCGGCGGGTGGCTGCTCACCGGGCTGGCGGCCTGGCTCACGATCGAGCTCGGCGGGTCTCTGTTCGCCGCCGCGCAGCCCGACGACTACGCGCTCGATCCCCGGCGGTCGTGGCGGGACGACGCGGCGGCGAGCACGATGCTGGCGGCCACCGCGGCGACGGCGGCGTTCGTGGGCGGCACCGGCTTCGGCATGCACTTCGACGTGAGCCTGCCCCGGGTCCTGGCGATCGGCGTGCTGGGCGCGCTCGCCAGCGCCGTCTGGCTCTGGTCGGTCTCC
>NZ_BNEI01000009.1:0-20069 GCF_027925725.1 Micromonospora sp. AKA38
ACCCCCGCCGAGAAGTCCAGACCGCGCCGCCGGGCCGCGCCCGAACCCACCGAGGCGCCGAGGATCGCCTCCGAGTTGGTCCGGGTCAGCTCGCCCAGCCGGGGTGAGAGCGCCGGCAGCGCGCCGGTCGCCTTCATCTCGTGCAGCAGCCGCTGGGTGCCGAGCGCGCCGGCCGCGAAGACCACCTGGTCGGCGTGGATCACCGCGCGGCGCTTGCGCAGCCAGGCTCCGGTGCGCGCGGTGTGCACCACGTAGCCCGCCGGCCGGGTCGGGGCGTACCGCGGTCACGTGGTCAGCGGGTGGACCTGCACGCCGAGCCGCTCGGCCATGCCAGAGGTAGTTCTTGACAAGCGTGTTCTTCGCGCCGTGCCGGCAGCCGGTCATGCACGACCCGCAGTGGCTGCACCCGGTGCGGTCCGGCCCCACCCACCGAAGTACGGGTCGGGCACCCGCTGGCCCGGGCGGCCGATGTGCACGCCGACCGGCGTCGGGTGGAACGTGTGCGCCACGCCCATCCGCTCGGCCACCGCCCGCATGGCCCGGTCCGCGCCGGTGTCGATCGGGTACGTGGTCACGCCGAGCATCCGCTTCGCCTGGTCGTAGTGGCGGGCCAACTCGTCGCGCCAGTCGGTGATGTCCCGCCACTGCGGGTCGGCGTAGAACGCGTCCAGCGGCTCGTAGAGCGTGTTCGCGTAGACGAGTGAGCCGCCGCCCACCCCGGCGCCGGAGAGCACCAGCACGCCGCCGCCGGCCTTCCGGTCGGCGGAGCGGAGCAGCGTGATCCGTTGCAGCCCGAAGCAGCCGAGTCGCGGCGCCCACAGGAACCGTCGCGCCTGCCAGGACGTACGCGGGAACTCCTCGTCGGCGAAGCGGCGGCCGGCCTCCAGGACGCCCACCGAGTAGCCCTTCTCGGCCAGCCGCAGCGCGGTGACGCTGCCGCCGAAACCCGAACCGATGACGACCACGTCGTAGCGCATGCACGCATCATTACCGACGGGTAGCTATGGCGCCAGCACGCGTTTTTCGCAGATCATGCAGAGCGCTTCCGGCCGCCGGTGCAACCGTCGGCGCCCCCGGACGCGTCGAACACACGGGGAGAGGAAACAACCGTGACGAGACGACGCCTGCTGGGCCTGGCCGCCCTGGTGGCGGCACTGCTGGTCGCCGGCGGGGCGGTGGCGGCCACCCGACTGACCGGGCACCACACGCCGACCCCTGCCGCCGCGCCGGCCACCTCACCGCCCGACGCGCCCACGCCGGCGCCGACCACCGGCAGTCCGACCCCGCCGCCCGGCGCCGACCTGACCGGCCCGCTCAACCTGATGCTCGTCGGCGTGGACACCCGGGTCAGCATCCCCGGCTGGGAGCCGCACGCCGACGCCGTGCTGGTGCTGCACGTGCCCGCCGGACTGGACCGGGCGTACCTGTTCTCACTCCCCCGCGACCTGGTCGTCGACATCCCCGCCTACCCGAAGGCCCGCTACCCGGGCGGGAGGACCAAGCTCACCCACGCGATGAGCTACGGCAGCCGGGTGCCCGGCGACAAGGCCCACCCCAGCACCGCCCAGGGGTACGACCTGCTGCGGGCCACGGTCGCCCGCTACACCGGGCTGCGCATCGACGCCGGCGCGGTGATCACGTTCGGCGGCTTCGACAAGCTGGTGGACACACTCGGGGGCGTCGACCTCTACGTCGACCAGAAGGTCGCCTCCCGGCACCGCCGGCCGGACGGGACGATGCGCCCGCTGGGCGGCGGCGGGTACACCGGGCCGCAGATGGTCTACCAGAAGGGCCAGCGGCACCTGGTCGGCTGGCAGGCGCTCGACTACGCGCGGCAGCGCTACACCGCCGGCGGCGACTACACCCGGCAGCGGCACCAGCAGCAACTGCTCCGCGCGCTCGCCGGCAAGCTCCTCGACCAGGGCACGGCCCGCGACCCGCAGCGGGTCGAGCAGGTCGTCGCCGCGCTCGGCAAAACCCTGGTGTACGTCGGCGGCGGCCGGAAGCTGGTCGACTTCGCGTACGCGCTGGGCGGGATGCCGACGGACCGGATCACGCTGGTCGGGCTCCCCGGCACCGGGGTGGGCAGCGGCGGCGCGTACCGCGGCGAGCAGCTCCAGCCGCTGGGCCGCGACTTCCTCACCGCGTTGCGCGGCGGCAAGGCCGACGCGTTCCTGGCCGCCCACCCGTCGCTGCGCGTCCGGACCTGACGCGCCTCACCTGGATTTCGGCAGCGGCGGGCGCTCGGTGCCGAACAGCCACGCGTCGAAGACCTTGTCGAGCTGCTTCCCGGCCACCCGCTCCGCCAGCGCCACGAAGTCGGCGGTGGTGGCGTTGCCGTTCTTCCGCTCGGCCGCCCAGGTCCGCAGGATGCTGAAGAACTTGGTGTCGCCCACCGCGATCCGCAGCGCGTGCACGGTCATCGCACCGCGGTCGTAGACCGAGCCGCCGAACAGGTTCTCCACCCCCGGCCGGCCCGGCGGCGTCCGCCACACCTGGGCGGAGGCGCCCGCGTACTTCTGCTCGAACGTGCGCTGCACGGTCGAGGACCCGCTGTGCTCGGCCCAGAGCCACTCGGCGTACGTGGCCAGCCCCTCGTTGAGCCAGATGTCCTGCCAGCGCTGGATGGAGACGCTGTCGCCGTACCACTGGTGGGCCAGTTCGTGCGCCACGACCTCGGTGTTGTCGCCCTGCCGGAAGAAGCCGGCCGAGTAGACCGGCCGGCTCTGCGTCTCCAGCGCGTACCGGATCCGGGAGTCGGCGACCACCACACCCCCGTACGCGTCGAACGGGTACGGCCCGAACAGGCTCTCCAGGTAGTCGGCGACCTCGACGGTACGGGCGATCGAGCGGTCCGGCGCGCCCTCGGGCAACTGCGTGGTGACCGCGCTGAAGACCGGCCGGCCCTTGTGCTCGGCGGTGGTGACCCGGAACTTCCCGATCGCCACGGTGGTCAGGTAACTGGCCATCGGCGAGGTCTCCGACCAGCGCCAGGTGGTCCAGTCGCCGGCCGTCGACCTCCCCTTCGGCACGCCGTTGCCGACCGCCGTCAGCCCCTTCGGCACGGTGATGTCGACGTCGTAGGTGGCCTTGTCCGACGGGTGGTCGTTGACCGGGAACCAGGTGCTCGCCGACTCCGGCTGGCCGAGCGCGATCGCCCCGTCGGCGGTGTGCAGCCAACCGCCCTCGCCGAGCGCCTCGGTACGCAGCGGCGTCGGCTTGCCGTCGTACCGGATCTCGGTGACGAAGCCGTTGCCGGTGGTGAGCCCGGTGGCCGGCGTGACGACCAGTTCGTCGTCGGTGCGGGCGTGCCGGGCGGCGGCGCCGTCCACGGTGACCGAGCGGACGGTCAGCCCGGCCAGGTCCAGGTTGAACGCGGACAGGTCGGCGGTCGCGGTGGCCCGCACCGTGGTGGTGCCGGTGAGCTTGTCCGTCTCCGGGTCGTAGCGCACCTTGATGGTGTAGTTCGCGACGTCGTAGCCGCCGTTGCCGTAGCTCGGGAAGTAGCTGTCGCCGACGCCGGGCGCGCCGGGCGCGAAGCTCCGGGCGGCCGTGGGACCGGGCGCGGTCGTCGCGGCGCCCCGGTCGGGTTCGGCCGGTCCGCAGCCGGCCAGCAGCAGCGTCCCGCAGGCCAGCAGCCCGAGCCCTCGTCGTCCGCGGCGCCGCGTCATCGTCCCGATCCCTTTCGAATGCCTGCTCAGCGGTCCAGGACCAGGCCGACCTTCTGGAACTCCTTGAGGTCGCGGTAGCCGCACTTGGCCATCGCGCGGCGCAGGCCGCCGAAGAGGTTGAGCTGCCCGTCCGGCTCGTCGGCCGGGCCGAACAGCAGCCGCTCCATCGAGCCGATCGGCTCGCCGGCCACCTCGAACGCGCCCCGGGGCAGCGACGGGTGACTGGCCGCGGAGTGCCACCAGGCGCCGCCGGCCGGGGCCTCCTCGCAGAGCGAGAGCGGCTCGCCGAGCATCACCGCGTCCGCGCCGCAGCCGAGCGCCTTGGCGATGTCGCCGGAGGTCTGCATGTCGCCGTCGGCGATCAGGTGGACGTACCGGCCACCGGTCTCGTCCAGGTAGTCACGGCGGGCCGCGGCGGCGTCGGCGATCGCGGTGGCCATCGGCACCCGGATGCCGAGCACCGACTCGGTGGTCGACCAGTCGTCGCCGCCGATGCCCACGATCACGCCGGCCGCGCCGGTACGCATCAGGTGCAGCGCGGTCTTGTAGTCGGTGCAGCCACCGACGATGACCGGCAGGTCGAGGTCGGCGATGAACTCCTTGAGGTTCAGCGGCTCGTCGGTGGTGGAGACGTGCTCGGCGGAGACCAGGGTGCCCTGGATGACCAGGATGTCCACGCCGGCGTCCAGGATCACCGGGGCCAGCGCCAGGGTGTGCTGCGGCGAGACCCGGACGGCCACCGTGCCGCCGCCCTCGCGCAGCTCGCGGACCCGCTCGGCGATCAGGTCGGGGCGGATCGGCTCGGCGTAGACCTCCTGGAGCCGCTTGGTGGCCCGGGCGTCCTCGCCGAGGCCGGCCAGCTCCTCCAGGATCTTGGCCGGGTTCTCGTAGCGGGTCCAGAGGCCCTCGACGTTGAGCACACCGAGGCCGCCCAGCTCGCCGAGGCGCACCGCGGAGGCCGGGCTCATGGTCGCGTCCGAGGGGTGCGCGACACAGGGGATGCCGAACGGGTAGGCGTCGAGCTGCCACGCGGTGGAGACGTCGTCGACGTCCCGGGTGCGGCGGCTCGGCACGATGGCGATGTCGTCCAGGTGGTAACCGCGCTGCGCGGTCTTGCCCAGCCCGATCTCGACCACGTCACGCATGGGGACTCCAGGTGTGTTCGGGGGTGGAGGGAGAGGTCAGCGGGAGTGGTAGTTGGGTGCCTCGACGGTCATCTGGATGTCGTGCGGGTGGCTCTCCTTCAGCCCCGCCGCGGTGATCCGGATGAGCTGGCCACGTCGGTGCAGCTCCGGGATGCTCTCGGCGCCCACGTAGCCCATGGCGGCGCGCAGGCCGCCGGTGAGCTGGTGGGCGACCTGGGCGAGCGGGCCGCGGTAGGGCACCTGGCCCTCGACGCCCTCGGGGACCAGCTTGTCCTCGGCCATCACGTCCTGCTGGAAGTAGCGGTCCTTGGAGTACGACTTGCCCTGACCGCGCGACTGCATCGCGCCGAGCGAGCCCATCCCCCGGTACGCCTTGTACTGCTTGCCGTTGATGAAGATCAGCTCACCGGGGCTCTCCTCGCAGCCGGCCAGCAGGCTGCCGAGCATCACCGTGTCGGCGCCGGCCACCAGCGCCTTGGCGATGTCGCCGGAATACTGGATGCCGCCGTCGCCGATCACCGGCACGCCGGCCGGCCGGGCGGCCCGGGCCGCCTCCATGATCGCGGTGACCTGCGGCACGCCCACCCCGGCCACGATCCGGGTGGTGCAGATGGCGCCGGGCCCCACGCCCACCTTGACGCCGTCGGCGCCGGCCTCGACGAGCGCCTTCGCGCCCGCGTACGTGGCGATGTTGCCGCCCACGATGTCGATGGTCACGTCCCGCTTGAGCCGGGCGACCATCTCCAGCACGGCCCGCTGGTGGCCGTGCGCGGTGTCCACGATGACCACGTCGACGCCGGCGTCGACGAGCGCGCGGGCCCGCTTGTAGCCGTCCTCGCCCACGCCGACCGCGGCGGCGACCCGGAGGCGGCCCGCCTCGTCCTTGGTGGCGTTCGGGTACTGCTCGCTCTTGGTGAAGTCCTTGACCGTGATCAGGCCGCGCAGCGCGCCGGTGCCGTCCACGATCGGCAGCTTCTCCACCTTGTGGCGGCGCAGCAGGTCGAGCGCGTCGTCCTTGCTCACGCCGACCGGCGCGGTGATCAGCGGGGTGCGGGTCATGATGTCGCGGACCGGCGTGGCCGGGTCGGAGACGAAGCGCATGTCGCGGTTGGTCACGATGCCGACGAGCTGGCCCTGCCCGTCGACCACCGGCACGGTCGGTGGGTGATCGACGTGACGCACCTGGTGCCGCCGGGCGACGTCCGCCGGGCGCTGCGGTGCTAGCGCAGACGGTGCCGTACCTGCCGGTCGGGGTGCACGTCGGGGTGGTCGATCCGGGGGTCGGGACCGAGCGGCGCGGCATCGCGCTGGCCGCGCCCGGCGGGTTGCTGGTCGGGCCGGACAACGGGCTGCTCCTGCCCGCGGCGGAGGCGCTCGGCGGGGTGACCGCCGCGGTGGAGCTGACCAACCCGGCGTGGCTCGCGCCCACCGTGTCCCGCACCTTCCACGGGCGGGACGTGTTCGCGCCGGTGGCCGCCCGGCTGGCGCTCGGCGCGCCGCCGGCCGGGGCCGGGCCGGCCGTCGACCCGGCCACCCTGGTCCGGCTGCCGGAGCCGGTCGTCCGGGCGGAGGCCGCCGGGTTCGACGCCGAGGTGCTCACCGTCGACCACTTCGGCAACGTCCAACTCGCCGCGCCGGGCCCGCTGCTCGACGGCCTGCCGTCCCGGGTGCTGGTGAACGGGCGCGAGGCCGTGCACGGCCGCACGTTCGGCGACGCCGCTCCCGGCAGCCTGGTCGCCTACGTCGACTCGGCCGGCCTGGTGGCCGTGGCCGTGCACACCGGCCGCGCCGCCGACCTCCTCACCCTCTCCCCCGGCGACATGGTCACCGTCACCACCCCCTGACCCCGCGATCTTGCAGTTCATGCCCCGACAAATGACCCGAAAGCCGCGCCGGACGGGCCGCAAGTGCAAGATCGCCGGGGAGGGAGGCGGGGAGAGACGCGGGGAGGGAGGGAGGGAGGGTCAGCAGCGGGGGACGGGGCCGCCGGAGATTGCGGACAGGTAGGCGTGGCTGACGTAGGTGCCGCCGACCAGGCGGTACCACCGCGTCGTGGTGCGGTAGGTGCCGGCGATGCGCTCGCCGGTCAGGTAGCACTGCACCGGCACCTGCGCGTGGGTGGCGGCGAGGCCCCGGCTCGCGTACGAGGTGCCCGCCCCGGTGCGCAGGGTCAGCGGCCCGGAGCCGACCACCGCCCGCGCCCCGCCCCCGGTCCAGAGCAGTGTCACGTTCACCCACGCGTTGTCGGTGAGCCGCAACCCGTCCCAGAACGTGCCGTCGGCCAGGTCCAGCCCGGCCGGGTTGCGCACGACCCGCCCGAACTGGTCCCGCCCGCCGTGGTAGCCGTCCTCGTAGGCGGCCTGCGCCTCGGGCCGGCCCTGCGGCAGGTCGCGCCAGTTCTCCCGGACGGTCGGCGGGTTCCACCAGTCGTCCCGGGTGTTCCACGGGCCGACGTCCCAGACCGGCGCGTACTCGCACCGGCTGCCGTTTGTGGTGCAGACCTTGACCGTGTAGTCGCCGGTGCCCCGGGGGGAGAGGCCGCGCCGGGTGGGCAGCGCCGCGAAGTGGTCCCGCGCGCCGACGACGTGCCCGTTGGCGGTGACGCCGCCGACCAGGCCGATCCGGGTCGCGTACACCCGGTAGGTGCGCCCGGCGGTGGGCTGGGTCGCGGCGGCGGCGGCCTGGTCGGCGGCGAGCGTCAGGTCGGTCACGGTGGCCTCGGCGGCGGTGCCCGGCGCGGTCAGCACGACGCGCGCCTGGACCCGGGTGACCGGCTGGTCGAAGAGGGCCTCGGTGGCGTCGCGCCACTCGGTCCAGCCGCCGGCCCGCCAGCCGCGTACCTCGGCCGTCGCGGTGCCGCCGTCGCCGGTGCGGGCGGCGAGCCGGGCGCGTACCCGGGTGGCGGGCCGGTCCAGCGCGCGCGGCGCGGCGAGCAGGATGCCCTCGGCGAGCGGGCCGGACGCGGCGGCGGGGCGGGTGCGGGCGGTGGGGCGGGGGTCGGCCAGCCGCAGGCGGCCGGCGCGCCAGGTGACGTTGACGTCGTCGCCACCGGCGACGGCGAGGTCGGCGGACCAGCGTTCGGGGCCGGGGGCGCGGGCCGGCGCGGCGGACGCGGCGGCGGGCAGGCCGGCGATGGCGGTGAGCAGGGCGGTCAGGGCGATGACGGTACGACGGGCTCGGGCCATGGGATTCTCCTCAGAACCCCCTGATCCTGTCCGCTATCAACACAAAAAAGAATATCGGTGCAGATAGCGAAACATGTGAATTCCGTTCGGTAGGCGACAATGACGGGGTGCCCGAAGGTGACACCGTCTGGAACACCGCCCGCGTCCTGCACCGCGCGTTGGCCGGGGCCCGTCTCACCGGGTCGGACTTCCGCGTGCCGCAGCTCGCCACCACCGACCTGACCGGCTGGACCGTGCGCGAGTCGGCCAGCCGCGGCAAGCACCTGCTGCTGCGCCTCGCCGGTCCGGCCGGCGAGGACCGGACGCTGCACTCGCACCTGCGGATGGACGGCGCGTGGCGGGCGTACGCCCCGGGCGAGCGGTGGTCGGCCCGACCGGCGCACCTGATCCGGGTGGTGCTCCGCTCCGCCGGCGCGGTCGCGGTCGGCTACCACCTGCACGAACTGGCGCTGATCCCGACCGCCGAGGAGGAGTCGCTCGTCGGTCACCTCGGTCCGGACCTGCTCGGTCCGGACTGGGACCCGGCCGAGGCGGTCCGCCGGCTGGCCGCGCACCCGGAGCAGAGCATCGGCGAGGCGCTGCTCGACCAGCGCAACCTGGCCGGGGTGGGCAACCTCTACAAGTGCGAGGTGCTGTTCCTGCGCGGGGTGTCGCCGTGGACGCCGGTGCGCGACGTGCCCGACCTGGCCGGCACCGTCGCGCTGGCCCAGCGGCTGCTGGCGGCGAACCGGGGCCGCTGGACGCAGAGCACCACCGGGGTGCTGCGCCGGGGCGGGACCAGTTACGTCTACGGTCGCCGGGCCCAGCCGTGCCGGCGTTGCGGGACGGCGATCCGCAAGGAGGAGCTGGGCGAGCGGGTCACCTACTGGTGCCCGGTCTGCCAGCCGGAGCGGACGTGACATGCAACTTCCACGAACCGCATAAGATCACCCGAGATACGGACGATTGGGTACTTCCCTCCCGCCCGTCCGGCGTCGCATGCTGCGGTGGACCGCACCGATCGTCAGCAGCGCGTACGCCCGCCACGCCGGGGTGACGGCCGGGCGCGCCCCGATCCCGGGGAGAGCCATGGTGCTGTTCCGCAGACTCCGGCCGGACCGGCCGGACCGGGCCGCCACGGTCGCCGAGGAGACCGCGCCCACCGTCCCGACCGCCCGCGCCGCCGACGAGACGCCCGCCGGACCGGCCGAACGCACCGGCCCGGCCCCTCTGGACCCGGGCGGGGTGCCGCGGCTGTTCGGTCCGGTGCCGAACACCGCCGGCAGCCCGCTGCCCACGCTCGACCCGGACGGCCGCCCGGTCCCCGGCACCGGCCTGCGCAAGTTCGTCGACCCGCTGCCGCTGCCGGGCCGGGCGCCCACCGCCGGGCTCGGCGCCCGACTGCCGGTCGCGGTGCCGGACACCATCACCTGGCCGGGCTGCGACTACTACGAGATCGGCCTCCAGGAGTACGCGCAGCGCCTGCACCGGGACCTGCCGGCCACCCGGCTCCGCGGCTACCGCCAGCTCAACCTGGGCACTGACGCGTCCGGCCACAACACGGTGAGCCCGCCCGACCGGCCCTGGCACCTCGGGCCGATGATCGAGGCCCGGCGCGGCCGGCCGGTCCGGATCAAGTTCATCAACCAGCTCCCCACCGGCCGGGCCGGCGAACTGTTCCTACCGGTCGACGAGACGGTCGACGGGGCTGGGACCGGGCCGCTGGACGGTCCCGCGCCGTACCCGCAGAACCGGGCCGTGCCGCACCTGGCCGGCGCGCGGACCGCCTGGATCAGCGCCGGCAACCCGTGGCAGTGGGTGACCCCGGCCGGCGAGATCACCCCGTACCCGGTCGGGGTGGGGGTGACGCCGGTGCCGGACATGCCGGCGCCCGGCGCGGGCGCCACCACGCTCTACTTCCCGAACGACCAGAGCGGCCGGCTGATGTGGCTGCACGACAACACGCTCGGCCTGTCCCGGCTCACCGTCTACGCCGGGCAGCTCGCGCTCTACCTGCTCACCGACCCGGCCGAGGACCGCCTCGTCGCCGACGGCGTGCTCCCCGCCGACCAGCTCCCGCTGGTGATCGAGGACAAGACGTTCGTCCCCGACGACGCGCAGCTCGCCGCGCAGGACCCGACCTGGGACCGGGACCGCTGGGGCGCCAAGGGCAGCCTCTGGCACCCACACGTCTACCAGCCCCGGCAGAACCCGTACCGGATCAGCGGCACGAACCCGACCGGGCGGTGGGACTACGGGCCGTGGGCGCACGACCCGGACGGCGGGACCAGCCCCTGGGTCGCCCCGGTGCCCAACCCGCACCACGACCCGGTCACCGAACCCGACGAGCCACCGCTGGTGCCGGGCGTGCCGCACCCGTCGGCGGTCCCCGCGGCGTACGGGGACACGCCGCTGGTCAACGGCGTCGCGTACCCGTACCTGGAGGTCGAGCCGCGGGCGTACCGGTTCCGGATCCTGAACGCCTGCGCGGACCGGGCGCTCAACCTCCAGCTCTACCGGGCCGCCTCGGACGGGCCGATGTGGACGCCGGACGGCGACGCGGCCGACCCGCGCGCCGGCGAGGTGCCGATGGTCGAGGCGGTACGCGTGCCGGGGCGGGCGGCGTACTGGCCGGTGGACGGGCGCGACGGCGGCGTGCCCGACCCGGCCGCCGCCGGGCCGGAGCTGATCCAGATCGGCAACGAGGGCGGCCTGCTGCCGGCGCCGGTGGTGCTGGCGAACCAGCCGGTCGGCTACCGCTACGACCGGCAGGACCCGACCGTGCTCAACGTGGACGGGCACACGCTGCTGCTCGCGCCCGGCGAACGCGCCGACGTGGTGGTGGACTTCTCCACCGTGCCGCCGGGCCGCACGCTGATCCTCTACAACGACTGCCCGGCCCCGCTGCCCCGCTTCGATCCGCGCTACGACCACCACACCGGCGCCGCCGACCGCACCGGCGCGGGCGGCCTGCCGCCGGCCCACCCCGGCTACGGCCCGAACACGCGCACGCTGCTCCAGATCCGGGTGGTCGGCAGCCCGGCGCCCCGCTACGACATGCGGCGACTGGCCGCCCGGCTGCCCGCCGCGTACGCGCAGAGCCAGCCGCCGCCGATCGTGCCGCAACCGGCGTACGACCCGGCGTTCGGCACCCGCACCGCCGGCCCGACGCTGGTCCCGGCGCGTGCCACCTCGGTCACGTTCACCCCGGCCGGCGGGTCCGGCCCGGTCACGCTGCCGCTGGCGGTGAAGTCGGTCGGGCAGGTGTTCGAGCCCCGGCACGGCCGGGCGGTGGGGCGACTCGGGGTCGGCCACCCGCTCGCCGGCCCGCTCGCGCCGGCCGTGCTGCCGCTCGGCCCGGCCGACCCGGTCACCGAGGAGCTGTTCGTGACCGACCCGACCGTGCCGGTGGGCGCGCCGGCGGACGGCACCCAGCTCTGGCGGATCGTCGGCGACACGGACCGGACCCATCCGGTGCACGTGGAGGGCGTCGACGTGCAGGTGGTCAACCGGGTCGGCTGGGACGGCACGCTCCGCCCACCGGAACAGGGCGAGCTGGGCTGGAAGGACACCGTCCGGGTAAACCCCCGGGAGGACGTGGTGGTGGCGTTGCGCCCGGTCGCGCCCAGCCTGCCGTTCACGGTCGGCGACAGCGTACGGCTGCTCGATCCGAGCCGCCCGGCCGGCGCGCGGCTGGACGCCGGCCCGGTCAGCCCGGTCGACGGCCGGCCCGCGACGGTGGTCAACCAGGTGGTCAACCTGGGCTGGGAGTACCGCTGGCAGACGCGCTCGGCGGGGCTGCGCGACCAGGGCATGAGCCGGCCGCTGGTGCTGCGGGTGTCGCCCCGGGCGCCCACCGGCCTGACCGCCACGCCGGTGCCCGGTTCGGCCACCGCGCTGCCGGCCATCGCGCTGGCCTGGACCGGCAACGGCAGCCGGCCGCCGGCCACCAGCCATCGGCTGCAACGCGCCACCGACAGCGCCTTCACGACCGGCCGCACCGAGATCACCGTGGCCGCCACCGCGACCCGGTACACGGACGCGACGGTCACCCCCGGCGTCACCTACCACTACCGGATCCGCGCCGAGAACGCGGTGAGCTGCTCGGCCTGGTCGAACGACGCGCCGGCGGCGGTGCGGCTGACCGCGCCGTCCCGGCTGACCGCGGCGGTGCCGCCGGCCGCCCCGCTGCGGGTGGCGTTGCGCTGGGCGAACCACTCCTTCGCCACCGGGGTGGACGTGCAGCGGGCCACCAACCCCACGTTCACCAGCGGGCCGGGCACCACGGCGATCACCGTCGGCGAGGCCCACCTGGACCCGGTCGTCGCACCGGACACCACGTACTACTACCGGGTACGCACCACGTACCTCGGCGCGGCGTCCCCCTGGTCGACGGTGGCCACGGTGACCACGCCGCCCCGGCCGGCCGCGCCCACCCGGGTCTCCGCCACCGCCGGCGCGCCGGCCCCGGACACCACCACGGTGACGCTGAGCTGGTCGGCGTCGACGCCGGTCGGGCCGGGCGCCGGCTTCCTCGTCGAACGCGCCACCGACGCCGGCTTCACCCGGGACCCCACCACGTTCCGCGTCACCGGCCGCGGCTTCACCAACACCGCCCTGCCGCCCGGCGTCACCTACTACTACCGGGTCCGCGCGACGAACATCGTCGGCACCTCCCCGTGGACCCCCCCGATCCAGATCACCACCCCCGAGTGACCCGCTCGACACCCCTCCTGTCGATCATGAGGTTGACGGCCGGATCGGAGATCGACATCGCCGCCAACCTCATGATCACCCGGGGGCGGGCGGGGCTGTCAGGGGGTGGTTCTGAGGGGGGTGCGGAGTTCGGCGAGGGCAGAGGCGACGCCGTGCAGCAGGTCGGTGGCCTCGGTGAGGCGTGCGGCGGCCGGGTGGTGGGTGTCGGGGCGGGCGTCCTCGGCGACGTAGCCGGCGGCGGCCACCACCAGCCGCTCGTAGGCGGCCACCCCCTCCTCGAGTTGGGCGACGAGCGTGGCGTGCACCTCGGCGAGCGGCCCCCGCGGGGCCAGTTTCAGCGCGCGCTCCACGCCGGCCACCCGTCCGGCCAGCTCACGCAGGGAATGGTCCGCCTCGGCGGCCTCCCGGACCGCCGGCTCGGCCAGCCCGGTCAACCGGCCGGCCAGCCCGCCGAGGGTGAGCGCGGCGCGGTCCAGGCGGGCCCACGGCTCGGCCGCGGAGGTGCCGCGCAGCGCGAGGCGCGACCGGACGCGGCGTACCTCGGCGAGGACGCCGGGGCCGACGGGCAGCCGCTCGACGGCGGCGACCAGCCGGGCCCGGGAGCGGGCGGCGGCCTCGGCCGGGTCGAGCGCCGGCGGGGCCGGCACGGCGGCGAGCGCCCGGTGGTCGATCCAGCGCCAGGCGGCCACCGCGATCGCGCTGCCCGCGGCACCGGCCCAGGCCGCGTCCGGCAGCCCCAGGCCGGCGTACGGGGTGAGCACCGCGGCGGCACCGCCCAGCCCACCGGCCAGCACGCTCCACCGCCGCGCCGAACGACGCAGCTTGGCCAGCCGCCGGAAGTGTCGCGTCCGCTCGTCCGCCATCGCTCTCCCTCGTCCGTCAGCCGGTGGTGCTCTCCCCGGCGCCGCGGTCCCGGCTCATGCTGGCCCGGATCTCGTCCAGCCGGGCGGCGGCGGCCGGGTCGGTCGGCTGCCCCACGGCGGGCCGCTGCTGCTGGCCGCCGAGCTGCTCGCCGGCCATGCTCGACCGGATCTGTTCCAGTCTGGAGGACCCGGCCGAGTCGAGCGTCGCCTTCTGGATCTCCAGCATCCGGCCCTCGACCGAGTTGCCGGCCAGCTCGGCCCGGCCCATGGCGGTGGCGTAGCGGCGCTCGATGCGGTCCCGCACCTCGTCCAGGGACGGGGTGCTGGCCGGCGCGGTGAGCGACGACATCGACTCCAGCGAGCGGGCCACGCTCTCCTGCATCTTGGCCTGCTCGAGCTGGCTGAGCAGCTTGGTGCGCTCGGCGAGCTTCTGCTGGAGGATCATCGAGTTGTTCTCGACCGCCTTGCGGGCCTGCGCGGCCGCGCCGAGCGCCTGGTCGTGCAGCGTCTTGAGGTCCTCCAGCGCCTGCTCACCGGAGACGAGCTGGGTGGCGAGCAACTGGGCGGACTGCTCGTAGCGGCCGGCCTCGGTCTCGTCGCCCCGGCCCCGGGCCTGGTCGGCCAGCGCGAGCGCCTGCCGCGCGTTGCCCTGGAGCTGCTCCACCTCGGTCATCTGCCGGGAGAGCTTCATCTCCAGCTGGCGCTGGTTGCCGATCACCGCCGCGGCCTGCTGGACCAGCGCCTGGTGCTGCCGCTGCGCCTCCTCGACCGCCTGCTGGATCTGCACCTTCGGATCGGCGTGCTCGTCGATCTTCGCGCCGAAGAGCGCCATCAGGTACTTCCAACCCTTGACGAACGGGTTCGCCATCTCCGCCTCGTCCCCTCAGTAGTGTCGCGCCTACATCGTCCCAGTCGGACACCACTCCGGCACCCGTACGACCCTGATCAACAGTACGACGCACGCGCCACCGGCGACCATCGCGCGGACCGGTCGGTCAGGCGGCGCAGACCACGTCCCGCTCGGCGGGGCGCACGCGGGTGCTGCGCAGCGTCGCCTTGAGCGGCGAATCCTGCCGGACCTGGACGGCCACCGCGCCGTCGGTGGTGACCTGCCGGACACCCCGGTTGGTGGCCTTGCGCACGGCGGACGGGGCCACCGGCGTCGGCTCGTCGGTCACCGGCACCAGCACGCCGGGCATCTGCTCGGCCAACGCGACCGTGTCGCTCACCTCGCGCAGCAGCTCGGACAGGCGGGCGCCGAGCGCGTCGCAGATCGCGGCGAGCAGCTCGCTGAGGGCTCCTTCTGGCCGCGTTCGATCTCGGAGAGGTAACCGAGGCTGACGTTGGCCGCGGACGAGACCTCGCGGAGGGTGCGGTGCTGCCCCTGCCGGCGCGCCCGCAGTGCGTCACCGATCACCCGGCGTAGCAGGACCATCGCACCTCCCCTGACGGGACACCTGTCCGGCCGGTCCGCGCCGCGCCGGGGACGGCGGGCCGCCCCGGCGCCGGCGTCGCCCGCCGGAGCCTTCCCGCAACCGTACCCGTTGACCGCCACGACGACATCCCACCCCGCCTCTCCAATCCTGTGCGGAACGCCGTGCCGGCGACCCCGCGGCCGGGCGCGTCGGCGGTCGGACGGCTCACCGCCGGCCGACGCCCGCCGGGTCGGCGACCCCGGCGTCGTCGGCGCCCGGGATGCGCTCGGCGAGCAGGCGCAGCGCCTCGATCACCGCGGCCGAGCGGATGTGGTCCCGGCCGCCGTCGAGGTCGAGCCGGCGCACGTCGCTGCCGGTGGGGCCGGCGACCGCCACGTAGACCAGGCCGACCGGCTTGTCGTCCTGCGGCTCCGGCCCGGCCACGCCGGTGGTGGCCAGTCCCCAGTCCGCGCCGCAGCGCCGCCGCCCGCCCTCGGCGAGCGCGACGGCCACGTCCGGGTCGACCGGCCCGCGCGCCGCCAGCAGGTCCTCCGGCACAGCGGCCAGCACCGCCTTCAGTTCGGTGGCGTAGACCACCAGCCCGCCCCGGTAGATCGCGCTGACGCCGGCGATCTCCACGATGGCGGCGGCGAGCAGCCCGCCGGTGAGCGACTCGACCGTGGCCAGCGTCTGGCCGCACTCGTGCAGGCGGTGCACCGCGGAGGCCGCCGGACTGCCGGCGGGCCGCTGGTGTCTCGCGTCGGTGTCTCCCATGACCGCCCCTTCTTCCCGCGCCGCGCCGGCTTACCCGCCGGCTGCCCGGATCAACGCGTGGGACGTCGCAGCCGCAGCGCCTGGGCGACGTAGTCGAAGCCGGTGGCGACCGTGACCGCCACGGCGGCGCCCATGATCCAGGGGCCGACCGGGGCCAGCGCCGCCGGCATCGGCCAGAGGTACCAGGTGATGGCCAGGATCTGCAACGCGGTCTTGATCTTGCCGCCCCGGCTGGCCGCGATCACCCCGTGCCGGATCACCCAGAAGCGCAACGCGGTGATGCCCAGCTCCCGGACCAGGATCACCACGGTCACCCACCAGGGCAGCCGGTCGTCGACGGAGAGCAGCACCAACGCGGCGCCGGTGAGCGCCTTGTCGGCGATCGGGTCGGCGACCTTGCCCAGCGAGGTGACCAGCTCGAACCGCCTGGCGATCCAGCCGTCGACCAGGTCCGTCGCCGAGGCCACCACGAAGATCAGGCAGGCCGCGATCCGCCAGCCGGCGTGACTCATCCCGGACGCGACGACGGTGACCGCGAAGACCGGCACCAGCACCAGCCGCGCCGCGGTCAGCAGGTTGGCCGCGTTGAGCAGCGGCACGGGAGCGGACACCGTCGACTCCGCCCCGGTCATGTCCGGCATCGCCCCACGTGGCTTCCCCGCTCCGTCCGGGCCCGCCGTCACCGTGCCGCGCCGGGCGCCGCCGAGATCATCTCATCCGGTACGGCGATCAGGTCGACCCCCTCGGTCGCGGTCACCCGGGCCCGGACCAGGTCACCCGGGCGCAGCGCGACCAGGTCCACCCCGCCGCCGTCCGGCGCGACGAGCGTGGTCGACCCGTCGACCTCGGGCGCCTGGTGGGCGGCCCGGCCCTCGACCACGCCGTCGGCGACCGAGTCGACAAGCACCTCCACCGTCGAGCCGAGCCGCTCCTCGGCCCGCTGCGAGCACAGTTCGTCGGCGAGCGCGCTGAGCTTGTCGTAGCGCCGCTTGACCGTGGCGGCGGAGACCTTGCCGGGCAGCCCGGCGGCCTCGGTGCCGTCCTCGTCGCTGTAGTCGAACATGCCGATCGCGTCCAGCCGCGCCTCGGTCAGGAACCGGACCAGCTCGGCCACGTCCTGCTTCGTCTCGCCCGGGAAGCCGACGATGAAGTTGCTCCGCGCGCCCGCCTCCGGCGCCAGCGCACGGGCGGAGGCGAGCAGCTCCAGGAACCGGTCGGTGGAGCCGAACCGGCGCATCCGGCGCAGCACCGGCTCGCTGGAGTGCTGGAACGACAGGTCGAAGTACGCGGCCACGCCCGGCGTGGTGGCGATCACCTCGACCAGGCCGGGCCGGGTCTCGGCCGGCTGGAGGTAACTCGCCCGCACCCGCACGATCCCGTCGATGGCGGCGAGCTGCGGCAGCAGCTTCTCCAGCGCCCGCGGGTCGCCCAGGTCCTTGCCGTAGGAGGTGGAGTTCTCGCTGACCAGCACCAGCTCCCGCACGCCGGTCTTGGCCAGCCACTCCGCCTCGGCGAGCAGCTCGTCCGGGGTACGCGAGACGAACGCCCCACGGAACGCCGGAATGGCGCAGAACGCGCACCGCCGGTCGCAGCCACTGGCCAGCTTCAGCGAGGCCACCGGGCCGGTGTCGAGCCGGTGCCGCAGCACCTGCCGCAGGTGCGCCGGGGTGTGCGCGTCGGTCTCCGGCGCGACCCGGGTCGGCGTGCCGTGGCCGGGCAGCGAGACCGCCGCCTCGCGGCGCTTCACCGGCGTCAGCGGCAGCAACTCGCGCCGGTCGCGCGGGGTGTGCGCGGAGATCGCCTCGCCGGCCACCACCGCGTCGAGCCGGGCGGCGATGTCCGGGTAGTCGTCGAAGCTGAGCACCGCCTGCGCCTCGGGGAGACTGTCGGCCAGCTCACGGCCGTACCGCTCGGCCATGCAGCCGGCGGCGACCACCTTGGCGCCGGTGTCGGCGGCGGCCAGCAGCGTCTGGATCGAGTCCTGCTTCGCCTTCTCCACGAAGCCGCAGGTGTTCACCACCACCACGTCGGCGCCCTCGCCGTCGGTGGTCACCTGCCAGCCGTCGGCGTGCAGCCGGGCGGCCAACTCCTCCGAGTCGACCTCGTTGCGCGCGCACCCCAGCGTCAGCAGCGCAACCCGCCGCCCAGACAAAGAATCAGACACCATCCGAGGGTACAGGTGCAAGGAAGGGCCCCTTCTTGACGCCTGCGGTAGAGAAGGGTTCCCGTCTCACCGCGCCGGGCGCGCGGGCGCGAGGGTGCGGGCCAGACGGTCCAGCAGGAAGACCTCGGTGCCGGCCAGGCCGGTGGAGCAGAAGACCGAGATCTGCTCCGCGCGGGTCCGGCCGGGGACCGCGCCGGCCAGCACCGCGCCCAGGTCACCCAGCCGCCCGGCGTACGGCTCGACGGCGGCGAGCATCGGCGGGGCGTACGCGGCGGCCTGCCCCGGCGAGTCGGTGACCAGCAGGTCGGCGGCGTCGAGCAGGTCGGTGCCGAACTCGTGCCGGTCGACCTGCTTGAAGCCGACGGTGTTGACGTGCGTGCCGGGGGCCAGGTCGGCGGCGGCCAGCACCGGGGTGGTGCTTGTGGTGGCGAGCACCACGAGATCGCGGTCACGTACCGCCGCGGCGGCGGAGCCGACGGCCCGGGCCGGCACGCCCAGCTCGGCCCGGACCCGGGCGGCGAACGCCTCCCGCCGGGCGGCCGAGCGGCTGTGCACGGTCACCTCGCGCAGCGGCCGGACCGCCGCGACGGCCCAGACCTGGGTCCACGCCTGGCGTCCGGAACCCACCACGCCGAGCGTGGCGGCGTCCGGTCGGGCCAGCGCGTCCACCGCCACGCCGCCCAGTCCCCCGGTGCGCCGCGAGCCCAGCTCGTCGCCGACCGCGATGGCCCGGACCGCGCCGGTACGCGCGTCGTGCAGCACGACGAGCTGCCCGCTCTCCGGGTGCCCGAACGTGTCGTACGAGCGGAAGCCGTACCACTCGCCGGTCAGGTGGCCGGCGGTGAGGACCATCCGGCCGCCACCGAGCGACGCGGACGCCCGGGGCGGGGCGATCAGCCGCCCGGCGTACGAGGCCAGCAACGCGTCCCGCATGGCGGCGACGGTGAGCGGGGCGTCCACGACCGCCGCCACGTCCTCGTCGGAGAAGAGCACCGTCATGGACCCATCGTGCAACCTGAAGTTGACGTCAACTCCAGTGATGGTGGGCTTCGTCACCACGCCGCCCGACCCGACCCGCCGGTGCTAGCGTCGGCCGTGGCGGTCCCCGGGCCGCCCCGGACGAGTGGTGGGCGTACCCGGTCAGGCACGACGCCCCGCGTGAACCGACCGCCGCCCGGCCGACCGCCGGGCCCGCCCGTCAGAGGTGATCCGTCATGGCCTGGATCGTGCTGGTGCTCTCCGGACTGCTGGAGACCGCGTGGGCGATCGCCCTGGACCGCAGCGCCGGCTTCACCCGCCCCGTCCCCTCCGCCGTCTTCGCCGTCACGCTCGTCGGCAGCATGGCCGGCCTGGCGTACGCGCTGCGCGACATCCCGGTCGGCACCGGCTACGCGGTGTGGGTCGGCATCGGTGCGGTGGGCACCGCGCTGGTCGGCATGGTCGCGCTCGGCGAGCCGGCCAACCTGCCCCGGATCGCCTGCCTGCTGCTGGTGGTCGCGGGCGTGGTCGGCCTCAAGGTGTTCCACTGACCGATGCGTCATCCGGTTTGGACAGCCGCCGCGCCGGGGTAGGTGATCCCCAGCTCATCGAGAAGATCACTCACGGAGGACCCCATGGCCGACGTCCACGCCACCGCCCGTCCGCGCAGCAACGCCGCCCGGATCTGCACCATCATCGCGTTCGTCTTCGCGGCGCTCGCGCTCTTCCTGTCCCCGCTGATCTTCGGGTCCTCGGCGTCATCCTCGGCATCGTGGGCGCCGTGCTCGGCGACAAGCCCCTCGGCTGGTACGCCGCCGCCGCGAGCGTCGCCGGCGCCGTCCTCGCTTCATCATCGCCGCCGCGCTCCTGAACGCCTGATCGCACCACCCGCACGACGAGGGCCCGCCGTTCTCCGGCGGGCCCTCGTCGTGACCGGGTCTACTCCTCGCCGCCCCGCAGGCCGACCAGGACCTCCTCCAGCTCGTCCGGCTTGACCAGCACGTCGCGCGCCTTGGAGCCCTCGGACGGGCCGACCACGCCCCGGGTCTCCATCAGGTCCATCAGCCGGCCCGCCTTGGCGAAGCCGACCCGCAGCTTGCGCTGGAGCATCGAGGTCGAGCCGAACTGCGAGGTGACCACCAGCTCCACGGCCTGCACCAGCAGGTCCAGGTCGTCGCC
>NZ_BNEI01000010.1:0-249801 GCF_027925725.1 Micromonospora sp. AKA38
GTGAACGGGTAGAACGCCGCGGACACCACGGGCGCGGCGGAGGCCGGCAGCCGCCACGACACCGGCAGCCGGTGCACCGGCAGGTCCGGGTTGTGCCGCAGCAGCGTGGCCACCGCCGACTGCATCGGGTCCCAGGTCAGGCCGGTCCAGCGGGCGGTCTCCACGGCGGAGAACGGGTCGAGCTGCCCGGGGTCGCCGACGAACAGCGCCCGCTCGAACCGACCGGCCACGCGCAGCAGCGCGTCCGCCCGCATCTGGTACGCCTCGTCCACGATCGCCCACGGCCAGGAGCCCTCGGGCACGGTGGCCCACTTGGCCGCCGTACCGATGGTGACGGCCGGACCGCCGAGGTCGGCGACCTTCGCCGCGACCCGGACCGTCCCGTGGCCGGTGACCCGCTCGCTGGGCCGGTAGTCGGTCGCGGAGAGTCGGCCGATCCGCAGCTCGGGCGCCCGCCGGGCGAGCCGGTCGATGAGGTCGTCGACCTGCTCGTTGGTCTGCGCCACAATCATCAGCGGGTCCCCGGTGACGGCCAGCTCGGCGGCGGCGCGGACGACGAGCGTGCTCTTGCCCGCGCCGGGCGGCGAGTCGACGACGACGCCCCGGTGCGCGCCCTCGCGCACGTCACGCAGCACACTCTCCACGACCTGCAAGGCGGGGCCCCTTCTTCACGCATCCGGTAGAGGCGGGGCCCCTTCTTAACACGTTCGACTGGTTGCCAAAGGCAACAGTGTGGCGTACGAACGACGTGAATGTCTCTCCGGCGCACGCGACGGTGACCCCGTCGGCCGGATTCCGCACACCCGACAAGGGGGGCCAATGGCACGCAGCCGGATCGCCGGTACCGCAGCCATCGCACTCGTCCTACCGTTCCTCGGCGTCCTGCCCGCGACGGCCGCATCCGCCGCGCCCGCACAGGCCGTGCCCGCCAAGGCCACGCCGGCCACCGACGACACCCGCGAGCTGACCCGCAAGGACTTCACGCTCGACGGCAAGCCGGTCAAGACCCCGGCCCGCTACCAGAAGCGCGCCCAGGCCCGCTCGAAGGCCGCCGCGGCGCCGACCCCGCCGGTCGGCACCGTTCGGCAGTGGCTCGGCATGGACGACTTCCAGGGCAGCTACTACCGCAAGGACTACACGCTGCGCGGCGTCGGCGACAACGTCGAGGTGTGGGTCGCCAACGACATCGCGTTTCCGGCCGACGACTGCCGCAACCAGATCCCCACGTCGACGCAGATCACCGACGCGCAGGTGCAGAGCTTCGTGCACGAGTTCGACACGAACATGTACCCGAAGGAGACGGTGGCGTTCAGCCGGCCACCGGACCGCGACGGCAGCAACGCCCAGATCCCGCCGGACGCCCAGGGCAACGGCGGCGACTACACCGGCGGCGGCAACAAGACGGTCACCCTGATCGACAACGTCCGGGACGACAACTTCTACGACTTCCCGGCCGCGCCGACCTACATCGCCGGCTTCTTCTCGGCGCAGCTCAACGAACTGTTCGACCGGAACGTGATGACCGTCGACGCGTTCGACTGGCTGCACCGCACCGGCGCGAACCCGCCGGACGAGCCGACCGACGACCTGTGCACCAGCCGCCCGGCCCGCCCGTTCAGCTACGAGGGCACGTTCGCGCACGAGTGGCAACACCTGGCGCACTACTACAGCGACCCGTTCGAGACCACCTGGATGAACGAGGGCCTGTCCGACTTCGCGCAGACGCTCACCGGGTACGTGGACACGAAGGCGACCGTCTTCGACCGGGGCGCGGACAGCCACCTCTACTGCCAGCAGGGCTTCGGCACGGTGCAGACGCCGTACAACGCGAACCCGCGCGACTGCGGCGGCCCGGAGAACTCGCTGAACCTGTGGGGCGAGAACCCGAACCCGAACGCGGTGCTCGCCGACTACGGCAACGCGTACGCGTTCATCCAGTTCCTGTACGACCGCTACGGCAACGACATCGTGCACCGGCTGCACAACGACGCCGACCTGCAGGGGCTGGCCAGCCTGGACGCCGCGCTCAAGGCCGAGGGCGCGAAGAACATGTACCAGGTGATCCACGACTACCAGACCATGACGCTGGTCGACAAGATCGTCGGGGAGTCGCGCACGGGCATCATGCTCGGCGTACCGAAGAGCCGGGTGACCACGAAGATCCTGCGCTCCACCGTCAACCTGGCCAACCCGGCCGCGTACGCCACGCCCGGCGCGGCGCCCAACGGCGCCGACTACGTCCCGCTGGCGAAGGCCGACGGCACCGTGCTGCGCGGCCGTGACCTGCGGTCGCTGTCGTTCCAGGGCGCGAAGACGCTGCCGTCGCTGCCGCTGGCCTGGACCGTCGTGACGAACGACCCGGACCGCGCCGGCAACCCGGTGCTGTTCTCCGGCAACGCCGACAACACCGACGCCGCCGCGGTCACCCCGGTCACCGTGCCGACCGCCGACCCGACGCTGCGCTTCCTCGCCAAGTACGGCGCGGAGGTCGGCTTCGACTACGGCTACGTGGTGGTCTCCACCGACGGCGGCGCCACCTACACCGCGGTCGCCGGCGACAAGACCACCGACGGTCCGCTCGGCCCGGCGCTCAACGGCACCACCGACGGTTTCGAGCCGCACAGCTTCGACCTGTCCGCGTACGCCGGCAAGAACATCCTGCTCGGCTTCCGCTACGTCAGCGACGGCGGCGTCAACGAGGGCGGCCTGCTCGTCGACGACGTCACGCTCGGCGGCACCACGGTCAGCGACGGCAGCAGCCTCGCCGCGTTCGACTCGCCCACCGAGATCAAGCCGATCGCGGTGCACAACTGGAACGTGCGGCTCGTCGGTCTGGACGAGAAGCACTCGCTGGCCTGGCAGTTCGAGTTCAACGGCAAGTCGAGCCTGACGCTCAACCGGGCCCAGCTCGCGCTGCTCGCGCTCTTCCCGAAGGTGGTCGCCGTGGTCGCCTACGACGAGCCCACCGAGCAGGTCCAGCAGTATGCCCCGTACACGCTGAAGGTCAACGGCGTAGTGCAGAAAGGCGGGGCCCCCTCTTAACGCCTCCGGTATAGGAGGGGCCCCCTCCTAACACCTCGCCCGCCCGAGCACCCACCGAGGGTGCTCGGGCGGGAGCGTTTCCGGGTAAGACTGACGACCATGAGTGACGCGCCGGTGCTCCACCTCGTCGTCTGCGCCGCTCCGCCGGCCCAGCGGATCGGCGAACTCGCCGACCTGCTCGCCGCCGACGGGTGGCGGGTCTGCCTCATCGCCACCCCGGTCGCGGGAAGCTGGCTCGACCGTGACGCGCTCGCCGCGCAGACCGGTCATCCGGTACGCGTGCAGTGGCGCCGGCCGGGCGACCCCGAACCGCACCCGCCGGCCGACGCCGCCGCGGTCGTGCCGGCCACCTTCAACACGCTGAACAAGTGGGCGGCCGGCGCGAGCGACACGCTGGCGCTGGGCATCCTCAACGAACTGCTCGGCACCGGGCTGCCGATCCACGTCTTCCCCCGGGTGAACGCGGCGCTGTCGGCGCATCCGGCCTACGCGCCGAATCTACGGCTGTTGCGGGAGGCGGGGGCGGTGGTGCACGACGGGGACGTGCTGCGGTCCCCGGACGAGATGACGCCGAGCCGGTGGGCGGTGGTGGTCGACGCGCTGCGCGCGGCCCGACCCCGAGGCTGAGCTGGACGCCGCCGAGACTCGGCCGCCGCCGGACTGCCGGCCCGATCAAGTACGCGGATCCGCTAACTGGAGTTGGTGCCAGGCCGGCCCGCGACCGTCGTGCTCGTTGTAGCGTCAGCGGCACCACAACCGACTCGTTCACGCTGGGAGACTCGGTGATCAGGACCCGTGGCTTCGAACTGGCGCCCTGGCAGGCAGAAGCCGTCGAGGCGTGGGTCGGTGGCACTGGTGGCGCGCACCGGGGAACATTCGAGATCGTCACCGGTGGTGGGAAGACGCTGATCGCGCTCGCCTGCGCCGCGCGCGCGGCCGAACGCGATCCCGAACTGCGGCTGGCTGTGGTTGTTCCCACCGAGGCGCTGGCCCGGCAGTGGCAGGCTGCGTTGGAGCGGTACACGAACCTGGAGCGACCCGAGATCGGCCTGCTAGGTGCCGGAGGCTCAGCTAATCTTTCCCGCTGCAGGGCGTTGGTAGCGGTGTTGAACACCGCCGCCAAGCAACTTCCCGCTGCGGCGCAGACCGCACAACCTCTGATGTTGGTGGTCGACGAGTGCCATCGAGCGGGAGCGCGAACCTTCTCCCGGGTGCTGGACACGAAGGCCGACTATCGACTCGGCCTGTCTGCTACCCCGGATCGCGACGAACTCGATGAGTCAGGTCAGCCTCTGCGCTACGACGAGCAACTCGTCGGCCAGGGGCTCGGTCCCGTCGTGCACCGCTTCACCCTGCGCGACGCACGTGTCGCCGGCTGGCTGCCGGACTACGAGATTCATCACCATGGCATCCAACTCATCGATGAGGAACGGCGTGAGTACGACAAGATAAGCCGGCAGGTGGATGATCTCGCTGACGAACTGCGCTCGCTCGGCTTCGAGGTAGGGCGAGTGCAGCAGTTGCAGCGACGTGGGGACGAGGTGGCCGCGGTCGCCCGCAGATACATGGCCGCCGCGACGCGGCGGAAGGATCTGCTTTACCGCGCCCTCGAACGCGGCCGGGTGGCCCACCAGATCATCGAAGAAGCTCTCCGGGCGGATACAGCCCGCCGCGTACTGATGTTTCACGAGCGGGTTGGTGAGGCAAAGGAGCTGTACGAGCACCTGCGGCAGCATCTGACGGGAACATCCGTCGTGCTGGAGCATTCCCGCTTGGCCGCCCGAACACGGGTGGCGGCATTGGACGCGTTTCGGCACGGCCAGGCGCAGATCCTGGTCTCCGTGAAGTCGCTGGTCGAAGGCATCGACGTACCGGAGGCAGACCTCGGCGTGTCGGTCGCGGCGACCTCCAGCGTTCGCCAGCGGATCCAGGCACTCGGCAGGGTGCTGCGTCGCCGCTTCGATGGCTCTGCTCCGCGCAAGCACGCCGACATGCACCTCATCTACGTCGCGGGCACGGTGGACGAGCAGATCTACGCCAAGGAGGACTGGGCCGACCTCACCGGCGAGGGCGCGAACCACTACTGGCGCTGGTCTCTCGACCCGGAGAAGGCGAAGGAACGAATGCCGGAATCGCCCGCCACCCCTCGGCCGACCGAGGAGCAGGAGTGGGAGAGGTTGGGCCAGCGGGCCCCCGACACCCCGATTCAGTGGCACGGGATGCTCAGCGGTCAGGAGTATTCCGTCGACACACTCGGTACCGTCACCAACAGTTCGGGTGCCCTGATCCGTAATCCTCAGCACGTCGCGTCGCTGGTCGAACTGGTCCGGGGCCGCCCCGGGGGACGCTTCCGGATCACTCCCGCCCATCGTCTTGTCCTCGTCTGGGGCGACGGCCTGAACGGAGTCTTGCCCTACGTTGCCGGGCAACTCCTCAAGCCTTTCGAGGCCGAGCCTCGAGACGCGCTGCCGTCGGACGACGGCGGCCCGGACCCGAGCACGCTGACACCAGGCACGCCACTTCGTCGGCAGGTCGACAAGAACGGTGGCGCTTTTCGCCTCCGACAGAAGAGGGGTGGCGTCATCGAGCGGCGCCTGCCGGGTGGGCTGACCGAGTTCGCTCGGACCGACGAAGCAGCACCCGCAGAACTTGTGGCGAACGCGCGTCGGGTGCTGGAAGGGTGGCGTCAGTTATTTGACAGAGGAATTGGCTTCTTTGTCAGTAGCGATGGTCAGGCATGGTATCTCGAAGCCAGCCAACGGCGTTTCCTCGCCTACGTTCCGGGTGGCTTCTCCTGGCCATCCTGACGGGGCTGGTTCATACCTCGGGCCACGTACGTCAGGAAGACCGCCAATGTTCAGGTTCACCCACGCTCCGCTATGGACGGACGCGCTCCGACGCACCTAGGCTCGCCGAGCGCCCCGGCGGTCTCATCTGGCGATCGTACGGCCGGCGTCGAGTCGATGCGCTGCCACAGGAGCGAGAGTGCCCCAGCCTTATCCCGGATTGTCACCGTCGAACAGCAACAAAGATGCCAAGTATTCGATTGTTCGTGGCCCGACCGGTGATTGGGAAGTCCGGCTCATCTACCGCGACAGCAGCGGGGAGCACCTGCGGACCAACAAGCGACACAGAAAGCTCATCGCCCAGGTCAACGAGGTCAAGTACAAGGAATCCGGCGAAGATGGCGGCATCTTCTACATCAACGAGTTCCACCATGTCCTGGTTCCCCGAGCTGGCGGTGGCAGCATCTACGTCCGCACGTATCGGAAGCTGCTGGACTTCGACTTCGACGGCCGCACACTGAGCCCGGTCGCACCGTCGGGCCTGGCACCCGGCGAGCGCTGGCCTGGTCCACACGTGGGCATCCAGCACGCCCTGACGTCTGGCGGCGACGACATCTTCCGACGCATCGGAACCAGCCAGCAGGGCACCCGCCGGGAGTATTTGTCAACCGTCGTAGGGCAGGAAGCGGCCCGAGGGCTCGCCCACCGGCTAAAGAGGGTCAAGGGACATCGGGGCGGCCGGTTCTACATCAACGAGGCCGCCGAGTTTTTCACCCCGATCGACGATAGGGACCGGGGCATGTCATACATCTATCTCGGCGCACTCGGCAGGGATGCATGGTTTCACGCTCCGCAGATGCGAGACCGACGGTAGCCAATCTTGAAACCCTGACGCAGCCGGCGTGTAAATCTCGGGTGAAGGCAGGCCACTACGAGAGGGCGGTGAGAGGCTTCACCCTGTCGACCTCCCGACGGAAGAACGAATCGAACGGCTCGGCCTGGTCGAGGAAGGCCAGGATCTGCGTACGGCAACCGTCAACGGCCTCGGGCTCGACGACCTTCTCCGCGCCTACTGGAGCCCCTGCTTCGTCGTAGCGGACGTTGTAGACGGCGCGGCTGCCGGCCACCATCAGCTCCGGAACCTGGCCGTGCGTCCGCTCCAGCTCCGACACGGCCCCCGCGTCGAGCACGCGGATCTGCTCCCCCGCCTCGGCGCGGAAGCGGAGGAAGTTGAACTCCCAGAACAGGTACGGCGTAAGAGGAAGCTCCACGATCCTCAGCCGGTGCAGACCGGAGCCCCGTTCGTCGAGGCGGGCGAAGAACTGGGCCAGGTCGGGATCGGGCTGGGCGGCGATCCGCAGCGCTTCGTCCCACCGACCGGCCGCGAACGCCTCCCAACTGGGGCTGCCCGGCTCACGGAACGTCTGGGCCCGCTCGGTCTTGAGGATCACCCCGTCCACGGTCTCCACCGTGGCGTAGAAGTCGGCCTCGTACTCAGGCAGGCTCAGTTGTCGGGCGGATGCCGCCCGCAGCAGGTCACGCATCCGGGATGTCCGGCTTGGCGGCCCGGATCATGCTGCGCGGAATGACGACCAGCCGCTCGTCGGGACCGACGCTGACACCCTCCGGCAGGCGTCCGTCGTACGCGGTGGTGAGGTCGCGGCCGATGACGGCCACGTCACCGTTGGAGAGCTCCCAGATGTCGGGGCAGGTGGTCGTGCCGCCGCTCTCGCCCAGTTCGGCGGCGGACCGTCCGAGGCGACGGGCGAACGTGGCAGCAGGTTCCGCTTCCCATCGACCAACCATCATCAACTCCTCAGAGTCACGAATCGAGCACTCAGAATAGCCAGCGTGAAATCGGTGGCGCCTTCGAGTTTCGCGAACTGAAGTGAATCTCCACCATCAGCGGGAGCGGGGCACCTGACGGTTGAAACGGGGACGCAGCGCCAACACCAGCGCTTCCTTCGTACCCTCGGGGTTGTCGGTCTCCTGCCAGCGGACCTCGCACCGCCCCAGCCACCCGGCGATGTCGTCGCGGGTCGCGGCGCGGCCTGGCGTGTCGAGGAGCTGGCCGACCTGCTCGTGCAGCACCGACGAGTCGCGGTTTGCCGGTGAGGTGCTGCCGCAGCCGGGCGCGCAGGTTGCCGGTGCGGCCGACGTAGGCGACCACGCCGCCGTCGAGCACCAGGTGCACGCCGGGCGCGGCGGGCGCGGCGGCGACGACATCCTTGGTGTACGCCCGGGCCGGCGTGAACCCGGCCAGCGGGTCTTCGGTGTGCGGCACCTGAGGGACGGTACCGGCGTCGGGCGCTCCGCGCGGCCCCGTGCTCACCCGTCAAGTCGCGCCGCGGGTGCGGGCGCGTGCAGCACTTGGCCGAGGCCGGCCATGGTGGACTGGAAGTCGACCCGGTCGGCGGCGTGGAACCGCCGGAAGAACCAGTTCGGCACGCGGGGCTGGGTGCAGCGGCTGTGGAAGAGCAGGTCCTGCACCTGGCGGGCCACCGTGAGCAGGTCGCCGGCTGACGGGTCGCGGACGGCCGAGGTGATGTGACCGTGCACGATGACCATGGCCCGGTCGCGTTCGACCGCGACCTCGCGCTGCCCCCGGTAGATCTCGACGCCGAGCAGCAGCGCGCCGAGCGACGGCACGAACCAGGCGAGCAGCAGGTGCGCCACGGTCAGGCCGGCGAGCACCCCGTAGCCGACGCCGACCGCCGTCCAGGTCGCCACCGCGACGAGCACGGTGTACGCGTAGCGGCGGCGCAGCCGCGCGCCCCAGCCGAGGCTCTGCTGCTGGCAGGCGAGGACGTCGTACGGTGCGGGCAGTTCCGGAATCTCGTAGTAGTCGCGCAGGTAGCGTTCGGTGCCCCGGAACGCGCGGTCGAGTCGGCTGATCTCGTGCGCGGCGACCCGGTCGCCGGCCACCACCGCGTTCCACGGTAGGCGGAACAGGTCGACGTCGAACATCTCCTGGATGGTGGCGGCCCGCCGGAGCTGCCCGCGCGACCAGGAGGCGAGCCCGAGCGCGTTGACCACGGCCCAGAGCGCGCCGAGCGCGGTGACGGCGGTGGCCGACACGCCGGTGAAGGCGACTGTCGCGCCGGCGCCGGCGATGACGACGGAGACCGTGGTGCGCAGCGCGTCGAGGCGTTGGGCGCGGTAGTGGCAGACCGACATGGCCCGCAGCAGCGACATCATGGCCGGGTCGACCTGACGCCTGAGCAGGGAATCAGTCCGGTCCGTCACGTCAACCTCCCGGTCCGCCGACCCGATCGTACATCCAAGCCACTAGATGTTACTGTCCGCTTCTTGATCACACCTTAACGTGATCACTGAACTACCAATAAGTATGGATACATCCCGACCCGCGAGGTAGTGGGTACTTTGGGATGGGTCCGGTACGTTGAGCCGGCACTCAACGAATCTCGACCACACCCCTCATCACCAGAAAGTTCAACGACCCACGATGGACGAAGGTCTCGATGCCACACCGCCCTGGCTCCGGCAGGACGCACCCGTGCTGGCGGCACTGCGGGAGTGGGCGGCCAGCAAGGGCGGCACCGCCGAGGTGCTGCCACAGGAAGAACCCAGGCGTGGATACACCGCCGCCTATCTGTTCGCCATCAGCCTGGGAGGCCCCACCGGCCCGGGGCTGACCGGCGACCGCAAGAAGCTGGTCAAGGTGCATCCGGCCGGCGAGAGCGAGTCACCCGAGTCCGGCCGGCACAACCGCGCGAAGGCAGAGGGAGGTGGCTTCGCCAAGCGGCACATGGTCAAGGACCATCACGGCTGGCAGCGGACGAGCGACGATCGCCACCTTTCCTTCCAGGACGTCGCCAACGGTGGCGACCCGGTGGTCGCCATGGACGAGATCGAGGACGACGATCTCCTCGTCGCGGCCTGCCGCAAGGTGGTCACCGCCCTGCCGACGGACTGGAACCGCCCGACGAAGGACGGCGGACCGTCCACCACCTCCACCACGGTGCGCGAGTACGTCGAGCGCGAGTTGACGGTGACAAAGTCGCTGGAGGCGATCC
The DNA here is from genome assembly GCF_027925725.1 of Micromonospora sp. AKA38. NCBI lineage: Bacteria > Bacillati > Actinomycetota > Actinomycetes > Micromonosporales > Micromonosporaceae > Micromonospora > Micromonospora sp. AKA38. Next base: position 9,866 of record NZ_BNEI01000010.1, read on the forward strand.
GCTCGGCCGCCGACCGGCTGAGGCTTGGCGATCTCGACGGGGATTGGCTGGACATCGACGGCAGGATGTTGCCGAACCCGTTGCGGCTGGCCGAACCGGACGGGCTCTTCGGCGACCTCCGCATCCGCTATCTGGTCGGGCGAACCCACGGGGACCTCCACGGCGGGAACCTGCTGATCCCGGCGACCGTCGACGGCACACCCCAACCCAGCACGTTCTTCATGATCGATCTGGAGTCGTACGAGAGTCGGGCGTCGCTGTCCCGCGACCCGGCGGCCCTGCTGATGTCGATGGTCCTGCGGTGGGTGGCGCCGCGACCCGGTCCGGACGGGGCGTGGCCGCCCGGCCTGCCACCCAGGCAGACCGAGCCGCTCCTGCGCTACCTGGTGCGGCCGGACCAGCCGGCGCCGAGCCAACTGCCGCGGGCGCTTGCCGACATCGTGCGGCTCACGCACGAGGCCGGGCTGGCCTACGCCGACAACGGGAACTGGCGGCCGGAGTGGCGTACGCAGTTCCGGCTGTCGCTGATCGTCCATGCACTCGCCACCACCACCTACGACAACGTCAGTCCGGACGGCGTCCGGTGGTGCTTCCGCCTGGCCGCGTACCTGCTGGAGGCGCACCGCGAAGAGCACCACCGGAAGGTGACACCGCCGGCCTCCGGCATCGGGGTGCCGTCGCCCCGGCCACTCGACACGGCCCGGCCCTCCGGCTGGTACCAGCTTCCCGGCGGGGGGCACGATCCGGGCACACCGGGGCGGCACCGCGCCACGCTGGCTCAGCCGCGCAACGCGGCGCCCGCCCTCGACCCGGGCCCGGCCGGGAGGCCGCCCCACCAGCGCAATCGGAATGCCGCAGCGGACCGGGTCGGCGGGATGTGGCGCTCACGCGTCGGTCGGCCATCGGCCGGGAACGGCACCCGACGTCGGATCATGGTCCCGGTGACCCTCGCCGTGTTCGGCACCAGCCTCCTGCCGTTGATGGCGGCGGAAGGCCCGTCGGACCGGGGCATCCGGCCGCCGGTGACGCCGTCCAACCGGACCGAGACGCCGCCGACCAGCCGGGACGACGACCGTGCGGGCACACCGTTCGAGCCGGTGGGCCCTGGCGTGCAGCTCGACCGGATCGCTGCCCGGGTGGCGCAGCGGTCGGAGCCGCCGAGCCGGGGCCGGTACGCCCACATCTGCCTGCGGGTGTGGTCACCGAACGACCTCGAGCCGCACTCGGACAGGCCGGACCGGTTCCGCGAGGAGCGGTTCTGGTGGACCCGGGAGGGCACCGGTCGACGCACGGTCCAGGCCGTCGAGCACGGCCGACGATCCCGGGCGAAGGTCTCCCCGCTCGGCCCGAGCGACCTGACCGACGTGCCGCCGTCGCCGTCGGAGGATCCGGCCGAGCTGCGCGCGCAGGTCGCCAGCCTGCTGGACGCGAGGCCGCCAGAGCTGCGCAACGCGGCCGGCCTGCTGGAACTCGTCGCCGAGTTCCACCAGTTCTGGCCGCTCTCGGTGCCGCAGCGGGTGACGCTGCTGCGGTTGCTCGCCAGGACCGAGGGCACCATCGACAGTGGCAGCTACCCCGACCGCGCCGGCCGGGACGGGTACGCGATCAGCGCCGACAACGGTGAAGGTCAACGCGAGACGTTGCAGTTCGACGAGAAGACCGGCCGGCTGCTCAGTCACGAGAAGATCGGCGCCGGCAACGAAACGCTCGCCTCCTACCTGTTCCTGGACAGCGGGCGAACCTCGACCATCGTCGACCGGCCGTGCGCCGATCCGAAGCCGACTAACAAGGGCGGTTGACGTAGTTGGCCCAGTCCCGATAGGGCGCGGCGTCGGCACGAACCCGGTTGCCGGCGCCGACGCTGAACAACGCGGTGGTGCCGTAGTAGAACGTGACCGATCCGCTGGAGATGTTGTAGTGCGCGGACGCCACCCGGAACTGCCACTGCCAGGTCGCGAGGTTCTGCCGACCACAGTCGGAGAGCTTGCCCCGGGGATAGCCGAAGTTGGGCCGGTCGTAGAAGCAGTACCACCCGTAGGGGCAGTCGGCCAGCGCGTAGGTCCCGACCGGCGCGCGCAGCGTGACCAGCACCGCGCCGTCGCCGTAGCTGATCTCGTTGGCGCTCACCGGCACCCCACCCGGATGCGCCGCCAGGTAGTCGGTCATCTCGCGCTTCGCCGCCGCCATCCCTGGCGCGGGGCCGCCGGAAACGATCAGGAAAACGCCGAGGACGGCGGCCGAAACCATTCGGTACGCACGCGAAAACGCCATTCCACACCCCCCGCTGGACATTGATAATCCCCTCTGTCCAACCAGAATAGGAAGGCATCTTCCCTGATCACCAGGGGTCGCGGCGGACACACCTGTCGCCATGCCGATATTTTCACCGCCGCGCAATCGGTAACCGGTGCCGTGGAATTTCCAGCGCCGGTTCTTTCCGACTGCCAATTGCGGCCTGCACTTTCGGCACGTCGATTGTCGATGTTCATGATGCGGCGGCCGGCCCGTCATCGCTGCCCGAGCGTGGGCAGGTGCAGGCGGTCGGCGGGCACGCCGGCGATGGGCAGCCAGCGGCGGGCGGCGGCAAGCATCGCGGGCGGCCCGCACGCGTACACGTGCTGGCCGGGCCGGTGGTGGTGGATCGCCAGGCCGATGGCGGTGCCCTGCTCGGCAGGTGGAGCCTCCGGGTCGTCGGAGAACGCCGGCACGATCCGCAACCAGTCGTACGCCTGCTGGAGCTTGTCCAACGCGATCGCGTCGTACAGGTCGGCGAACGTGCGCGCGCCGACGACCAGCGTGACCCGCCGACCGACGGGCGCTTCGGCGACCTGCTCGACCAGGGCGCGCAGCGGCGCCAGGCCGGTGCCGCCGGCCACCAGCAGCAGATCGTCGGCACCGCCGGCCAACTCCAGGCCGGAACCGGCCGGCGGGCCGAGGTAAAGCAGATCGCCGGGGCGTACCTCGTGGACCAGGCTCCCTGAGACGGACCCGCCGGCCAGCGCGCGGACGTGGAACTCGACGGTGCCGTCCGCGCGGGGCGCGTTGGCCGGCGACAACCACCGCCACCGCCCCGGCCGGCCAGGCGTGCACACCGGCACCGCCTGCCCGGCACGGAACGGTAGGCGCCGCAAGGGCCGTACCGTCAGCGCGGCGATCGTGTCGACATCGCGGTCGTGGCCGATCACCTCGGCCGGCCACCAGGCCGGGCCGTCGCTCACCCGCGCGGCGGTCCGTTCCACCAGCCGCCAGGCCCGCCGCAGGCACACGCCTGGCGCAGCCAGCAGCGCGGCGCCAATCGGCGCCGCGTGCCAGGGGCGCCACCCCAACCCGCGGTACGCGGACCCGAGCACCCGCAGCGACGCCAGGCGTGCGGCCCGGTCGTCGCGGCCGTCCAGCAGCCGCAGCAGGGAGGCGTGTAGCAGCGCCTCGTCGGTCAGGTGGAGCGCCGGGTACGGCTTCGGGTCCTCGTCGGTGGTCGGGGTGGGGAGGTCGGCGGGTATGGCGGACATCGGCGGGCGCCTCCGGGGTCGGGTGTCGTGTGCGGGGCACCGGGGCGGGCGGGGTCGGCGGGCAGCCACGAATCGGGGGACGCGGCACCGCCGGAGCCCGGCACCCGCCCCGGGCCATGCGTCGACTGTCGACCTTGGCATCTGCTGGCCGTATGTCCTCGTGATCGTCGACGGCATGCACGCTCGGTATGCGATCAGTCACGCTCATGCCGGGCGGCTTCGTTATGCGTGACATGCATACCGGCACGCCACGAAACGGTTTGAATGGTTACGCTCGATTTCGGACACAGCCACCCGCGCGAAGCGAGGTTGCCGGTGACACACGCGAACTGTCCCCGCTGCGGCGGACGCCTGGCCCGCGACAACTCCAGCGGACGCTGCGCGCCCTGCCAGGCCGCCGAGCGGGACCGACTGAGCGCGCCGCCGGTGGTGCCGGAGTCGTTCTGGGAACACGAACCGGTACGGACGGCGTTGGCCGGGCGGCACCTCGGGCGAGTGATCCGCGCGTACCGGTATCACCCGTACCACGGGCGGAGCCCGCTGCCGCAAAGCGTGGTGGCGGGATGGCTGGGGATCACGCAGGCCCAGTTGAGCCGGATCGAGAACGGGCCGGCAATCGTGCACCTCGACCGGCTGGCGCACTGGGCCTCGATGCTGAGGATCCCCCCGGAGCGTCTCTGGTTCGCTCTGCCCGGCCAGCCGGCACCCACAGTGGTGTCCGGCGCACGTGTTGAAGAAGGTGATCATACGAAGCGCCGTCAATTCCACGCGCTAGCCGCGCTGGCCGGCATCCATGCCAGCATCGGCCTTGACCTGCTCACAGCGAACTCGGAGCCGCCGCCGAGCCTCGGCATGGAGCAGGTGCGGTACACGGCCTCGCTCGTGGACCAGTTTCGCTCAGCGGATGCCGCCGTAGGCGCGGATGCGCTCTGCGACATCGCCATGCAAGTGCACCATCGCCTGTCCGCCTGGGCCGAGCACGCCGATTACAGCCGGTCGGTGGGTGAGGCGCTGCAAAGTGCGCTGGCGCATCTAGCGATCCAGGCAGCCTGGTTAGCCATCGACGCGGACCGCCGCTCCGAGGCGCGGCCCTACCTGAACGAGGCCATAGCGCGAGCGCGCATTGCCGACGATGCCCGCGTCGAGGTGCGTGCCCTCACCTGCATGTCCCTGCTGCTGCGCGAAGACCGGCCGGTCGAAGCGTTGCACTGCGCCGAAGCAGCATTGCGAACGGCCGCCGGCTGGACCACACCGCGCCTGACCACTCTGCTTCACCTTCGTTCTGCTCACGCCCACGCCATCCTCCGGGACACGTTCGGATTCGAGCGGGAGATGACCAAGGCACGCCGGGCATTCGAAGGGGGCAGCCATGAGGACGACCTGTCCTTCATCTCCTTCGTGACCGAGCAGGAGGTCACGGCCATCACCGGGCTCTCCTACCTTGCTCTCGACCGACCGGACCGGGCCGCATCCTGCTTCCGGGCGATCACCGCCAGCCCGGTCGATGCGTACCGGCGCAACCGGGTCTACTCCACGGCACAGCTCGCCCGCGCTTCGATACGGCAGGGTGATGTGCCTGGCGCAGCCCACGCCGCGTTGGCGGTGCTGCCTGAGCTTCAGGACGTGCGTTCAGGGCGCACGCTACGCGTGCTCTCCGAGGTGCGGTCCGGCCTCGCCAGCCACCACAGGGTGCCCGAGGCTCGCGAGTTCATCGACGTCTACGAGGGGACGCTCGCCTGATGGTGGAGAACCTGCGGCTAGGCCACCACACGGCCACGCAGGCGGAGGGCATGCTCGGTGATCTCGTGGACGTGTATCTCGATGCACACGCCGACGACGGACCGCGCTACACGGCCGAACGATACGAGCAGCAGCTCGCGGCGCACATGCCCCGCCAAGGATGGGAGTTGGTGGCGGCGTGGATCGGTGGGGAGTTGGTGGGATACATCTACGGGTTCCCGCTCGGCACGGACACCCGTTGGTGGGAGGGTATCGAAGGGCCGGTTCCGGACCGCTTCACGGAGGAGAACGGTCGCCGGACATTCGGCGTCGCAGAGTTGCTGGTGCGGCGCGCCTGGCAGCGTCAGGGGATTGCGCGCGCTCTGCACGACGAGTTGCTGAGCAACCGACAAGAAGAACGCGCGACGTTGCTTGTCCGGCCGGACAACACTGCCGCTCAGCATGCGTACGACTCCTGGGGATGGCAGCTGGCCGGGCGACTCAGGCCCGCCCGGCAAGGTACGCCGTTGTTCGAGGTCCACGTGAAAGCGATCCAACGCTCTTTCCCGACGAATGCAAATGAGTACCTACCGCAATCACTCGTCGAATCGAGTTCGAGACATGTCCGCAAATCACGGTGCACTCGCCATGTGCACCTACTGGCCGTAGCGGTAAGCCTGGAAACGGTAGACTTGAATGATGGCGGCACAGTTGCCCACCCCGAGTTCGGAGACGGTCTCCAAGCGCATGAGCGGCCAACGCCGCCGTGACACGGCGCCCGAAGTGTCGATACGGAGGCTACTTCATGCCCAGGGGTACCGCTATAGAGTGTCCTGGCCGATACCAGGGCTACGCCGACGGACCATCGACATCGCTTTTACACGGGCAAGAGTGGCCGTGTTCGTGGACGGATGCTTCTGGCACTCCTGCACCCTGCACGGAACTAGTCCAATCGCAAATGGTGATTGGTGGCAACGAAAGCTTGAAGCGAACAAGTTGCGCGACGCCGAGACCAGCCGACACCTGGAGACACTCGGCTGGTCGGTGGTCCGGGTCTGGGAGCACGAGAGCGCCAGCGAGGCGGCGCGAAGGATCATCACACTCCTCGACAAACGCCGTCAAACCCTATAGTTGACGATCGGCCCGTAACATCGCTGGAGAACGTCTTCTAAATTTGCTCGTCGAGCGCCGCCGCGATGTGTTTACCGATAGCGGTCGCGAGTTCGACAGGAACGGCATTACCTATCTGGCGAGCGATCTGAACCTTGCTGCCGCACCACTGGAAATCATCGTCGAATCCCTGGAGCCTCGCAGCCTCGTAGTGAGTGAGCGCTCTATTTTCCGACGGATGCAGGTAGCGCCCCTTTTCCGGCTTGAAGAATTCTGTCCGGATCGTGACGGACGGACGGTCCCATCGCAGGCGACCCATTACATCCATGGCGCCGGTCGTGTGTTTTATCCAGCAAGGCGACTTGAGGTGGTCAGGGAGATCGAAACGGTTGCCACCGGCAGGAATTGCGTCGAATCGCCTGCGCGAAATGTCTTCGTAATGGCGCGTCACATGCAGGGCGCGGCTGGAAAAAGGCCCCGGCATCGACTTCCCAGCAAATTTCATAGATCCCGCAGGCAAGGATTTTCGTTCCGGGGGAACAAACTGCGGGACACCTAGCAGAGCCTCCCCGACGGTCTTCCAGTTGTCTCGATCTAACGTCGGGAGCGGGATGTCGACAGTTTTTAGGTCCCGGTGGGTGCCTATTACGATGGCCCTGCGCCTGACCTGAGGCGATCCAAAAGCAGCAGCAACGACGACATCCTCACGGAGCTCGTAGTCGCGGAGAGCCCCGCTTCCAACAACCGCCTTCATCTGCTCGTACTGTTGACTGCCAAGAAACCTCTCTACATTCTCAAGCACGAATACCATTGGCTTGATCACGCTGAGGGCACGCCAATACTCACGCCATAGTTCATTCCGGGGATCGCCATCGAGACGCTTCCCGAGATTTGAGAAACCTTGACAGGGCGGCCCTCCGACGACAACATCCGCTTGAGGAGCAACCCCGTCGTCCAGCCACTCCGCGATACCTCCGGGGTGAATGTGCTCAGCGCCGAAGTTCTCAGCATAGGAAGCCGCTGCAGCCAGGTCGATCTCCACCGCACTGACAGGGGTGTACCGCCCGGTCTTCCGTAGGCCCTCCGTTAGTCCCCCGCAGCCGGCGAAGAGGTCCACGACGCGGAAGATCTTCGGCATGGGCTGTACACTAGCCATCGGCACCGACAGCAGCCAAGGCGGGCGTGCCGACTGTCCACAAAGCTCGTCGACAGGCTCACGCACCGTCGCTACGGGCGACCACACCTGGCGGATTTCGCGCTCACTCGCGAGCACTGACGTAGCTCCCTTCGCTCCGAGTGACGCTCGAGCTTGACGAGACCCGGACCTGCCCAAGGACTGCGTCCAGGAAACCTGGCACGTCGCCGCCGCCGAGCACGAGCTGGCGGTCCAACAGGCGATTGCCTGTCTCACACGACGTCTCGCTCACCAGCGAGCATCCGTGGCACGCCGACAGGTTGAGCTGCGAGGAACCCTGGCGATCACTCTCGATGCACACGGGATCGTTGGAACAGACATCTGCATCGTTGAACGTCGCCAGAAGCAGCGAGAGGATCGTCTTCGGCTCACCCAGTCGAACAAGTCCGCCAAGGGTCCCCTGCGCATCGCCTGCGGCCGTATAGATCAATACCCCTGCAGATCGATCAGGCCGTTGGGAGCGTGCATAGATTCGCTCACGCAGAGAGGCTGACGAGTACCCGCTCGCAAAAGCGAGCCTTCGAATGAGCAGGTGAGCGATAGTGTGCAGCGCGAGGAATCTCGGCTCTGGCAGGTCGAGCCGATGAGCCCAAGAGCTCGCATTACGCCGTTCGATCAATATGTCGGCTCGGGCACGGACCGCGGGCAGGGCTTCCCATTTGGACAGGTGGGTCTCATCGAAACGCAGGAAGATTCCTTCACCGAACATCTCTACAGCAGGATATACCGGACGCCGCTTTCGGTCGGGGCCGAGATCCGTAGAGATGAGGGCAGCGTCAGGACCGTTCCGCCGGAAACCGCGGAGTGCGCGAACCTCGCGAACACGACGGACCTGGCCGACACCAGTGAGCCGGCTCGCCAACGCCGACGGCCATGTCGAATCAGCCGGCACCTTCCACCCGTCGACCATGAAGTCGCCGTCACTGCGATCTCTGCCGCCCTCGAGTTTCTTGAGGAACGCAGCCCACTCGCCGTCCTTCAGCTCCATCGACACGGAGTCCGGCACGTCATCGCCACCTGCCGCAATTTCTAGGACGTCATCCCTCGACACGCCGATCTCGTCAGCGATCCAGCCGGCAACTAGTTCTGCTTGTGGGCCGCCGTTGTCAGCGACGACTTTCTCGAAGTAGATGTGACTGCGTATCTTCTCTGCCTGTTCGACGGATCTCGGGCGCTCCTCCGGGATGTCAAGCGCAGAAAGCTGATCTGCGATGTAGTTGCCCGTGGCGCCACGCTGCACGGCAGTGAGTGGTTGCATGCAGCCATCGCCAGATCTGGAGTCCTCCCACGGCTGGGTGCCGTCGCATCGAATGCCGTCCCGGCGCAACGAACCCTCACTCACGAGTGCTGACAAGGGGCGGGATCGCTTACAACCACTGCATCTAATACGCAGAGACGACAAACCCTCCCCACGCTGCGAGGACCGAATGAACTTCAATTCTTTATAGGCACGACAGAACCTAACCGCGTCGGTGACATCGCCGTCGTTCCCACGATGCGCCCATTTGAACCAGGGGATATCCTGGATGTGACTTCCTTCTTTACAAACAGCGATGTACCTCATCGGGACGAGGGCTCCTCCGCAATCGCACCGATTACTCCAACGACCCTTGATCTTCCCGGTAAGTTGCGAGAGCTTCGTGCAACGTTCGCAGAATCGCCATGCCGGAAAGCGCCAGTAAAGAAGATGGGCTGTCTCCTTGGCCGCCCGGCCCGAGTGAGAAGGGGCCTGGCGAAGCACGCCCGCACCCAAGCGGGCGAGAAGTCTGTCGCATCTGATCTCCGACGTGAACTTGAGATCCCACCAAGAGGTGTCGGGCGCGATCAAGGACTGCCCGAGCACATCTACTATGGCCCCCACTCCGAAAGGCGTCACAGTTTCGGAGAGCCGTAGGTCATGGATGATCGGCTCCACGGCCGCCCCCTTCCATCGGCTCGCGAACGTGGACGGCGACGTTCGGTTCGACCGATCGCATGGAATCGGCGGCCAGCCATCCGGATCCGGACTGACCGAACCTCTTTAATAGAGCCTCGTCATCCGGCTTCCGGCGTTCGTAAAGCAAGGTGCCTCCCGCTTCACGCACGTTCGCAGCCCGGTAATCCCATTCACGCAGGAGCCGCCACACCTCCTCCGACGCTGCCTCGGCTTCAGCTTCATCCGAGTGACTCACAAGATCGATGAAGGCGCTGACGATTCGCTCCACAGAGCCTCTGATTTGCTTGCTGCCAAGATCAAGAAACGAGGCGGCATCGTTAGCAGCCAAAGTCGGGATGGAGTTTCTCATCAGCGCCACGAGTGCCCCGGCCAGGGATCGCCTGCGAGAGGCGATCGACCATGGAGTGACACTGGTGGGTTCAACATTCCGGTAGAGCGCCTCATGGTACCCACGGAACGTTTCAAAGTGGGACCGATCGCGCGCTCTATTCGAGCGAAATAGCGTCGTCACGATTCCATTGTTCTTGCCACGACCGACTCGGCTTGTGGCTTGGATGTACTCCGCAGTCGTCTTCGGTTGGCCGACCATCAACATCAAGGCCAGTCGTGGAATGTCGATGCCCACGGAAAGCATGTTCGAAGAGAGAACCACGTCGACTGCTTGTGTGCCCTGATCGGCACCTCGGCCGAGCTCACGAAGATCCTTGGGTAGTTCCTCTGGGCCCCGCCGGCTCGTGAGTTCAAGGACGCGGTCCGCTCGCACCCGTCGCAACGACAGGCACAGCCGATCAGATCGCGGCTCAAGCCGGCCGTTGACATCATCGACCACCAGCGTTCCCGTACGCCCCAGTTCTCGGAGGCTGTTGTGATACATGACAACTGTCCAGTAAGAATCTCGTGTGACTGCGAGAGGACAGTCCCGCGCCAACACCTCGGGGATCTCGATCAGAGGCGCAGCCGCCGCGACGACCGCCGAGACCTGCGAGAGAGACTGCGGCATCAGGCCGATGTATAGACGGCCTTGCCCGTTGTCCACGGGCCGAGAAAAAAATGTCCGATCTCCCTCAAGACCAGCGGGCGGATACAGTGCCACTTCTCGCCCGTACAGCCCCTGAACCTGATCGGTCGACGCTCGAATCGTAGCGGTCGAGGCAACAATTTTGGGACTCGACCCCCCACTGCGCAGTAGGAGTTGAATCACTGCGTCGAAGACAGCGACCGTAGTACCCAACGGGCCCGACAGCAGGTGGAGCTCATCTTGAATCACCATCGACGGCTGGCGGAACGCCGTGTCAAGGCCAAGTAGGCGACCCGCATTGGGGTTGAACTGGAGACGCGCGAACTTGTCGACTGTGGCAAGTAGAATCGTCGGCGGTTCATCGTACAGAACCTCGTCCACGACTGAAACGGGCAGCTCATTGCTAAATTGGCAAGTGCTACGTGTGCAATGAATAATGATATCGTTGCCCAGCACGCGTAGTCCGTATCGTTTCGGATCAGCGGATCTGGCAGCGGGCAGCAAGTCCGCACCACACCATGGGCAGTTCTCAAGCTGGAACTGGTTCGCCTCCTCGGGCCTTGCCGCCTTGTACAGCCGCTGGAGAGCTGCCTTTGCGTCCTTCCTCGAACCAGGCGTGACCTCGTTGCCGACCCAGAGGCCGATAGAAAATGGTGCCATGCCCTTGGCTCGTTCGTCATTGAGACGAATCAGTTCCATCGCGCATATCAGAGACGCTGCACGCTGAAACTGCTGGGCCGTTAGCAGCCGAAGAGTGTAGCGCGTGATGACCGCCGTTCCCCCGCCTTCCACTCCATGGACAAGACGACGACGAAAGATCTCGACCGCTGAGAGGCCCAGGTATGCCTCCGTTTTGCCGCCACCAGTAGGAAACCAGATCAAATCCACCAGTTCACGGTCGCCATGTCTCTCATCTACGGTCGATGCCAGTGCCACCAAGAGAAACCCGAGCTGGAAGGGACGCCATCGAGGTTGCTCAGGCTCGGCTGGACCTCCGACGGTCCTGGTCTCGGACGGAAGCATTTGCAGACGCATCGCGGTCATGCCAAGGGCAAAGGCGGCTCTCAAGGAGTGGTTTCGAGGCGCTCGCAACAGCTCAACACCCGCCGCCATGCGCCGGGCAGCCTCGCGTGCCCGGACCGTGATCGACCGCGCCACGTGGGATCGCTGCCCGAAGCTGTCGACCTGGTCCTCCTGTGAGGTGACCCAGATGGAGAAGGCTTCGACGAAGGCGTCGAGCATCGGAACGATCACATCGGTTTGAGAGTCGATCCGGGACAAGTTGTCAAGGCGGAGCGCCTCAGCCTCGATCGAGCCGGAGTCGAAGCCAGTGGTCTCTACCGCTGGAACAACAACGGACGGCATGGGATCCAGGAAGACCTTGCTGCACTCACCAGCATCGAATTCCCAGTCCGCCGCCATGCCGTGACCGACTGCGAAGATCTTCTTGTTTCGGTATCGAAGGCGCAGCTCGGCAGCCTCAGGGTCCATGTCGAACGAATGGGAGATATCGTACTCAAGGAACCGCCCGCCAGAAGACGGACTGACGCTTAGCGAGACCTGGAAGAGCATCAGGGGGATGTCGCTCCGGTCATCCCCAGTAGACGTCGTCAGTACGCGCACGTGCACTGTCACAAGCCAGGATTCTCTGTAGGGCCGCCATCGCGATCCCACTTCGACCTTCACGCCACAGGCGGAGATCTGGTGGACGGGCAAGTCTCGGGAAAGTTGGATGCCGTGGAAGCGGAACGGAGTACGCTTCCACCGCGGTGGGCCGTCATCCACCACTCGTTGATAAGTGCCCCCGGAAAAATCGCACGACACGGAAGACCGGTTAGCAACGAAAGAAATCGCTGCCGACGACGGACGCCAGTCCTCGGCAAGTGGAACACCGGCGCCGTGCTCTTCGATCTCCCCGAGCATCACATCGACGTCCGCCTCCTGCCGCTCGGAACCCTCGCGGCCCCTTGGCGAGGACGTCGAAGGAAAGAGCATCCCGACCGCGTACTGACGATCGGGCATGTTGAGAACAACTTCGTCCTCACCACGATCCGGTCCGACGTACGCCTCTCGGAGGTGCTTCAGCGCGAACTCCTGCGCGGACGATCTAGTCACTTCGACGCCATTCGATGCGCAACAAGTCCCTGAAGGTTCTTCCTGTCAGCTGCGGAGGCGACGATGTGCAGCGATACGCGGGCTCGCGTCACGGCAACGTAGAAGGCGGCCGTCCCGGCTTCGTCGTACAGCGTCGGCAGCTCACAGAGGACGACGTGCTCCGCCTCGAGGCCCTTGGCGTACCTCGGACTGGTGACCGTGAATCCTTGAGTCGTCTTCATCGGCGCCGCGCTGGAGGATGCACTGATAATCCAGATATCGTTCTTGCGGACGCCGTCAGAGGCGAGATCTCGCGCCACCTGCTCTGCCGCGCCGATGTCAGCGGAGCCATGAGGAACGTGCCACTGAATCCTCTCACCATGAACGATGCCCGGATCACCGACGTCCGCGCCCAGGTATTCCTGGACCATGTGCACGATGGCCCGTGTGTTCCGAACGTTCAGGTCCAGATCCACGGATAGCGCCTCGTCAGCAACAAGCTCAAAAACCTCTTGGTCGAACTTTCCGTCCACGTGAGCCTGGTTATTGGTATCGAGGAACATACGCCAGCGGCCTCCCGCACGGCCCCCCGCGACGACCGCATCGAGTCTGTCCATCACCTCAGCCGTCATGAGGTCTTGAGCCTCATCCACGAAGATGACGTCGAAGATCTTTCCGGGCTCCAACTGGTCGAACGGGACGAGATCTATCTCGCGATTTGCGAGGTGTGCCTCGAAAAAACCAATCAGTTCTGGGGAATGAAACGTGATCAGAACTGATCTTCCTTGATCTGCCTCCTGTTTTGCTCCCTCCACCAGGACGAGTGACTTCCCCGTACCTGCCCCACCGAGGATCATAAGCCGGGGGTGGCGTGCTAGCAGCGCAAGCACTCTGGCCTGCCCGGCGGTGGCCCGGTTCTGCTCTTCGATCACCGCTCCGCGCTGAGCATCGATGACGGGCATACGAGTGAACTCTCCGAACAACCGGACCCGCAATTCGCCCGGCCGTGCAATTTTCTGACCGGCTGGTGGCCTCTGGGCCGCCGCGGCAATTACATCGAGCGCACTCGCCATCGCCTCGACGGTCATGTCGTCCTTCGCCAGCCAGTGAGTTGGCTTCCACTCGACCGAGTGGGGAGGGGCCTCGACATCTGGCGTGACGACGATCGCCTCGTGGGCGAACCAGCCCACACCTTCCTTGCGAAGAATGCTTCTCAGCGCGAACATTGCCGACTGCGACTGCTCCATCGGTGACGTCGCCAGTTTGTGCCAGTCGCCTCGCCGGTCGACGCTGTACCACACACCGTCGTACTTCTTGATCCCGCCGCCCTTTACCTCGATCAGGACGACGACCTTCTTCCACAGCAGGACGAAGTCGGCCTCGGCCTGCTGCTTGTATGCATGAGAGCGCAGCTTCACAGAATGGAAAGCGACCGCGTCAGCGTCTCCGACAACCTCCCGCAGCAACCAGGCCACCCTGCGCTCCGCGTCGCTGCTGGCGTTCTTTTCAATATCGGCCAGGTCGGGGACGATAATCATGCGCGCTGCTCCTGCCAGAGATCCTCATACTCTCGATATCCGAGCAAATCATTGATATCGCCGAAATTGTCAGCCATGTCAACGATCAGACATTTGGCCTTCCCGCCGTTCTGCGGGCCGCGCAGGCCCCGGCCGGCCATCTGAATGTAGGGGTTGGGGCTAAAGGTGGGCCTCGCAATGTAGAGCGCGCGAACCCCTGGGGCATCGAATCCCTGAATCAGCAGGTCACAGTTCGCAAGGACTCGGACCTCGCCCTTCTTGAACCTCTCGATGATGTCACGGCGCTCCTGTCGACCCGTCTGCCCACTTACCGAGGCGGCCTCGATCTCACGATATCGAAGCGTCGCTGCGAGAACCTGAGCCGAGAGGATGTTCGGGGTGAAAACCAGCACGGGCCAATCTCTATCCAGTTTCATAATGTGATTGACAAGAATAGCCATGCGCGCCTGGTCACGCCCGATCCTGTCTAGGACACTCTGGCTGACCCTGCGTTGCTTTTTCGCCTCGGCTATCTCATTCGGATGTAGGATGACCTCAACTCCTGGGAGCACCTCGTGCTCGACTTCTGCGAGGACGCCAATCTCCGCCAGTTGCTTGTACGGGTCGCCAGGAAAAGAGGCATCGATCTTTCGTCCACCAAATCGATTTACGAGTGCCGTGGTTGCCGTCTCAGATTTTCCTTTGAAGGGTGTCGCAGAAAGACCGACCAGTGGACGTTCCCAACCTCGACCCGCAACACCGAGCCACGTCAAAATTCTGGTATACCGCTCGGACCCCCCGGCTCGATGCCCTTCGTCCACGATTACTGCTGCGGAATCACTCAGCCACTCGTATTCAGGATTACCGATGAGTATGTCGAGCTTCGCATCAGTTGCGACGACGACGCTGAACTCCGTGTCAGGCTGGTGTACAACGTTGCCCTCCCACAGACGCCCGATCGTCAATGGGCGCTCATCCCCGAGCCCGCGCCAGACTGTGCTCCAAGTTTGCACAGCCTGCTCGCAGAGTTCCTGGGACTGAGCGATCCAGAGTACCGGACCGCGGAGGGCTCCCTCGATGAAAAGGCGAAGCACCGTCTCTGTGGCGACTCGCGTCTTACCTGCGCCTGTAGGAAGCTCCACCATCGCCTTCAGGTGACGGCCGTTCGCTTCTCTAAGTGTCAGAACGTCTCGGAGCTGCCGGCTGATCTTCTGCTGGAAATGATGGAGAGGATTGAGTTTCACGGCACCCGGCACAACGAACTCGTCGTCCTGCCGCTCGCTTCTGCGCCCGGCGTACTCAGGTCCGAAACCCATCTTCCTCAACCACGAGATCGTCGCCGCGCCGCCAGCCCACATCGTGGGCGCATCGGAAAAACCGTCGCGCCTGAAGAGGTCCGCCAGCGTTCTTATCGCATCAGATCCGTACACAGTAAGGAACAACTGGGCGAGAGAGGTCGACCCGCTGACGAGGCCTTGTGCTTCAAGCGCCGACCAAAGCCCCTTTGGCAAATTCTCCCTTAGGTCGTCGGGACCGAAGTAGACGTCGAGCTTCTCTGCGTCGCTGAAGGCGGACCTGGCTTCTTGGCGCTGCCTCTCAAGGCGACGGTCGAGCCCGGCCTGCAGAACTTTATCAAGCTCTACGTTAGTCAACCTTAGATTAAGGGCCTCACTGACTATTCGAAGCGTCCGGCGCTCATCCGCATCGCTGCTGACGATTAGTTTGAGCCCGTCTAGGTGCCAGTCGAGCGACTGGTCCTCGACGCCGTCCTCGGTCGTAACACGCTTGATGATTTTGACCGCTCGGGCCAGCATCGAGTTGGTCAGCCGATCAGGCAGATGCCCTCGCCGCAACCCCGCGAAAACATCTGCGATCCTTTCGCTCTCCTGCTCACCCTCGACCATCACCGTGAATGAAAAGCTGTCCTCGAAGCGACGGCACCCAACCAGCTCGACAAGTTTCTCTGCCTCATCTTCCGCTACCCGGAGATAAGGGCGCTGCCGGGTAGCCAGGAAATTTTCTTGCTCAGTTGTCGTGGCGAGGTAGACCGAAGCGGGGGAACGTCCCTCGACCGCTCGCTTGACCCGCGCAGGAATACTAGGCGGCTGTGCGTCGTGGAAAGCAACGCGGCATGAGTTCAGGATGAAGTCGACAAGCACAGCGTCGGGGATGTCGTGTGGGAAGAGTTCTGCCGTCAGAGCCTCTTCGAGCACCGGAATGGGCACATCGTCAAGTCGATCAGGCAGCCCTAGGGTGTCAGCGATCTGGCCCGGGCCACGGAACAACGGCAATAGTCTTTCGTACCTGACAAGCGACGGGGCTACTATGCTGGCTAGAGAACGAAAGCCTCGAGTCGACCGTAGTAGGCCCGCTTTTTCGGCGGCCCATCGGACGGGCGCTGTCACTTGATAACTTGCGCCCGTATCCAGATCCTCACACGTCCACTCGGAATCATCCTCGCCAAGAAGGCCGATAGTCCAAGACTCACGCACCTGGTCCGGCGCGTTCACCTCTCTCAGGAGGAAGAGAATCGAGAATGGGCCTGGACCGATGCCGGGATAGAGTTCGATTCGCTCGACCGGCCGCTCGCCGGGACCCTTATTTGCGTTAATGCTCTCCAACACCCACAGGCGGTACTGTTCAAGAGCGAGCTCGTCCTCGGCAGGGTAATCCTTCACCGGCCCGCGGACCACTCCTAATTGATGCGCCACGCTTGCCACGCAACGTTGGTGATCCAATTGTTTCGAGGCAAGTTGCCCACTCAATATCGGTAGATCGAAGACCTGGCGTGGCCACGCCCAGCCTCCGTCGCTCGTCGGCACCTTGACCGCGCCCGAGTGGGCCGCCAATGTCCTCGCAGCCTCCGAGGGGCTCACTTCAAGAACGGCATTCCAGAGTTCAGAGAGCTCCTCGTCAGTTGCGTTTCCCGAGAGTCCTGCCAAGCGCGCGTTCAGGATCGCGAGAGGATCCAGGTCTCGAAAGCCGATTCTCTTCAGGCTGTCGTAAACACCCGGCTCCGCCAAGAAATCGGCATAGACGAAAACTGATCCTTTAACTTCGATGCTTTGATCCGGACGCAAGAAGACGAGATCCTTGTCCGCAAGGGCGCGCATCCCTTCCGTGGTCGGGACAACCTTGGCCTTATCGATATCCGGCAGGTTCAGATGTCCGCATACGAATCTGAAGGCATTTGCGCTGGAGGTGACGTCGCTCCCCTCGGCCCACTCACGTAGCCAAGTGAGAATCCCTCGCTTCGGTAACGCCTTCAGCGTCCGCTTCATGCCCCTGTCACCGCTTCCCGCCAAACGGCCTGACGTAGCCTCGCCAAAGAGACTCTTTAGGCGGGTGACCCGCTGCTGGGACGTGTAACAGCGCCAATGCGGAACGTCAGTCCCGGTGTTGGGGGATTCTGCCCAGGCTCTGTGGATGCTGGCATCGACATTGATCGCGAAGTCCAACGGACGAATCTCTTCTGCAAATTTAAGCTCGCCGATGCCGTCAGGAATGAGGTTCTTTTCTGCCGCCATCAATGGGACATGTGCGCAGAGGAGCTCGTCGCCGAACGAAAGAATTTCCCGACCTCGCGCTGGCATGTAGTCGAGATGAGCAGCAGGGTCGTCTGCGGTACTTAGTCGCGGCAGCATGTCTACGAATATCCCGGACAGGGTGCGCAAGATCTCCCGGTTGTACTCATTCCTGAGTAAGGTTGTTCGATCGTCGTTGACGCTCCACGGCGCATTGAACAAGGCAGAGGCTGAGGTCCGGTCCTGGAGGGGGAAGTATGACCAGAATTGCCCCCGTGGCTTGATCTGTCGTTGAGGAATCGCGATGGTGATTTTGAATTTCTCACGCGACGCAGCTTCGCCGACCTGCTTCCTCGCTTCAGGGGACGGTGCGTGCATGTGATTTTCAACGATCCATTCGTCACCCGTGCCGTCTGGTCCTTCGATCTTGAAGAGTCCGCCGCCGAAGTCACGCGACACGTGAGTTGTGGCGAATTCATCCGGACCGATTACTCTGAGCTTCACCTCTCGCACTACGCCGACGAACAGTAGAAATTCCGAGGAGAACCCTTCAATCTCCCTACGTAGCCGCTCGAGGCCAGATGCTTGGGGAAGCTTGATGATGGTGGCGGCCCATTGGGAGAGTTCTGCGAGGATGGGATCCGCTGCGAATGCCGTCAGCGGGTCGATGACGACAGGCGTACGAAGAGAAGGGTAGCGCCTAGCAGTCGAACCGATGCGGACGAGCTCGGCCCGAGCCTTCGGCGAGTTGAATTCGAATGAGACAGATCTACTGAACACTTGCGGCGTGTCAGAAACTGCAAGAACGGACTTGAAGCCGAGCCCGAACCGTCCGATCTCGTCACCTCGCTTGCCGCTGAGATGCGCGTGCGTGATCGCAGTTATTCCATTTTTCGAGAATGGCCGTCCGGTATTGGCACAATAGAGAGCCCGATTTTCGGTGTCGAGGACTATCTCGACGCGGCCATCGGAATTTCCGGGGACCCCGGACATCGCATCGGCTGCATTCTGGACGAGTTCCAAGAGCGTCCGGTTGGCATAGCCTCCGACCCGGATCGACTCCTCGTGGTTCGCATGTTCTGAGATGAGATTCGGATTCATCCGATAGGATCCGAGGGCCCTGTCGAACTGCTCCTGCACATCCTTCAGAAGGCCAGCGTCTGGCGTCCAGGCCGATAGCGCCATCGTCATCGCAGGACAGTCCTCACATCCAGGCTCACCGCGGATCCGCGGCCCACGTCAGAGTTGAGCGTGCAGACCGTGATCGAGGCCCCCGGCCGATCGATGCCAGGTCGTCGTGTCGGGCCAACCATGCCGTGACCAGAGCGCGAGCAAGCCTCTTCCAGGGACGACCTCTCAGCCAGATCCCCGCCAACAGCCACCGCACATTTCGGCCCAGCAAGCATCGATACCCTCCCCACTAGGCAGACATGGACCCTACGGCAGGAGTCTCGCGAGCGGGACCCCCGAGGAATCAGCCGACCAGACGACCTGGGCCCTCGTTCTTTCGGTGTTAGGTACGTACGGCGATGGCGTCGGCTTCAGGCACCACCGCAGCAGCCATCCAAAAAAGACCAGTTCACGGGCGTTTCACGCCACCTCGCTCGGCACCAGGTGACCGAAGATCACCGCTACCCTCAAGATCCCCATGCCGTCATGACACGGAGAAGACATCCGACCGTTCGCTCGGTCGTGTCTAGGATCTGACAGTCGCCTTCTCTGGCGACAAGCACCCCGCGTGAGGTGACCGCTGTTCGGGGGGCTGAGATTTCCCACTCTGCGAGGCTTCTTCGGCGAGGACATTCCCGCGACGAGAGCGACGGCCCGCATGCTCGACGTGCCGCCGTCGCGATCTTGCACCGGCGGTCAGTGTTCGAGAGGAACCTCAGTGCTCCGGGAGGCCTGCCCGCTTCCGCGCTCGACCCGCCGCCGGCCCGGTGGCCCGGACGAACTTCAGCAGCGCGACGAACGCCAACCCGGCCGTCACCGCCCCACCCGCGAACCGCACCCAGTGCCCGGCGACGAACTCCGAGGCCACCTGCCGCAGATATTCCGGCGAGTGCGTCCCCGGCGGGTCCACGAACATGATCTCGTTGCGCGGCCAGAAGAACACCGCGGAGAACAGGAACTCACAGGCGACGAAGACGACGGTGGCACCGGCGACCCACCAGCGCAGCCGGCGGTCGCGCCAGGTGAGCAGCGTCGCGGCAAGACTGCTCAGCACGACGGAAGCACCCAGCGGCGGGAAGTAGTCGTGCGGGCCGCCGTCGACCAGGAACGCGCGGGCGCGGTCGAGCGAGGCGGGCGGGTCGTTGAAGATGTTCGGGTAGAGCATGACGGTCTCGGCGGCCACCCCGCCGAACGACAGCATCGCCGCCCAGACCATCACGATCAGCGCGAGCCACGTCAGTTTGGTGCGGGACACGACGGTTCTCCTCATCTGAAGGGGACGCCATCGACGCTAGGGCGGCGACCGTCTGGCGTCGTCCGCGTAGCCGCGTGAGCGGTTGTCGCCTCTCGGCGTACACCTGGGGGTTGACCTGACGCCTGTGGGCGGCAGCGCCGGAAGGCCGCGCGGACCTAGGCTCGGGGCCGTGCCGGACTTCTCGCTGACCCGCGCCGACGCGTTGCTCGCGGCGGCCACGCTCGGCCTGGTCGTGGTGGCCGTGGCGACGGAGCCGACAGCGCCGGGCGTGGCGGCGGTAGCCGGCGCTTTCGGGGTCGGGTTCGCCGCGCTGGTGTGGTGCGCGCGGCGGTGGCCGCTGCCGGCGCTGCTGGCCACGGCGGTCGGCATCCTCGGGTACTACGCGCTGGACCTGCCGCCGCTCGGGGTGGCCGCGCCGGCCGCCGCGGTGCTCTACCGGGTCGCGGAACGGGGGCGGGTGGTGCCGGCCGCGCTGGTGGCCGGCGGGCTGCTGGCGGTGTCGGTGACCGCCCGGCTGGCCGAGGGCGACGACGTCGCGGTGGTGGTGGGGGCGGCCCTGGGGTCGGAGGCGGCGCTGATGCTGGCGGTGATCGCACTCGGGGACGCGGTGCGGAATCGGCGGTCGCTGCGGGCGGCGCTGGACCGGCAGGCCGCGACGGCGGCCGAGGACCGTCGCCGGGAGGCGGCCCGGCAGGTGGAGGCGGAGCGGCTGCGCATCGCCCGGGAGGTGCACGACACGTTGGGCCACACCATGTCGGTGGTCACGTTGCAGTCGGCGGTGGCGCGGGAGGCGCTTGCCGATTCTGCGCCGGCGCGGGCGGAGACCGCGCTGGCGGCGATCCACGCGGTGAGCGGTAGCGCCATGGCGGAGCTGCGGGCGACGCTTGGCACGCTGCGCCGCGAGCCGGGCCGGCACGAGCCGACGCCCGGGTTCGCGCAGCTCCCGGCGCTCGTCGACGGCGTCCGTCGCGGTGGGTTGGCGGTGGAGCTGCGCGTCGACGGGCCGGTGGCGGCGCTGCCGGCGGTCGTGGGCAGCACGGTCTACCGGGTGGTGCAGGAGGCGTTGACGAACGTGGTGCGCCACGCCGGGGCCGGCCGGGTCACGGTCGCGGTGCGGGCGACGCCGGGCCGGTTGACGGTGGAGGTGGTCGACGACGGTCGCGGCGGGTCGCCGGGCCGCGCCGGCCAGGGGTTGCGGGGCATGGCGGAGCGGGTCGCGCTGCTCGGGGGCACGGTCGCGGCGGGCGCCGTCGTGGCCGGCGGCTTCCGGGTGTACGCGGACCTGCCGCTCGCGCGGGTCGCCGCGTGAACCCGGTGCGCGTGGTCGTGGTGGACGACCAGCATCTGGTGCGGACCGGGCTGCGGGCGCTGCTGGAACGCGCGCCGGACATCGTGGTGGTGGGCGAGGCCGGCGACGGCGTCGGCGCGGTCGCGGTGGTGCGGGAGCAGCGGCCCGACCTGGTGCTGATGGACGTGCGGATGCCGGGCGGGGACGGGTTGGCGGCGACCCGGCGGATCCTGGCCGACCCGACGCTGGCCGGCGTGCAGGTGGTGGTGCTGACCACGTTCGACGACGACGAGTACCTGTTCGAGGCGATCCGCGCCGGGGCGGCCGGTTTCCTGCTCAAGGACACCCCGCCGGACGCGCTGCGGGACGCGGTGCGGGTGGTGGCCGGCGGGGACGCGTTGCTCTCCCCCGCCGTCACCCGTCGGGTGCTGGCGGCGGCGGCCCGCTCGCCGGTGGCCGACCCGGCGCGGCTGGCCGGGCTGACCGCCCGGGAGCGGGACGTGTTGGCGCAGGTGGGCGCCGGGCGGTCGAACGCGGAGATCGGGGCGGCGTTGTTCCTCAGCCCGGACACCGCGCGCACCTACGTGAGCCGGCTGCTCCAGAAGTTGGCCGCCCGTGACCGCGCCCAGCTCGTGGTGATCGCGTACGAGAGTGGGCTGGTCCGCCCCGGCGAGGCGTGACCCGGCCGGCTACCCGACGTCGACGGTGGCCGGCTCCGGTTCGGCCGGTCGGCCGCCGTGGCGCCGCTCGTCCCCATGCCCAGGCCACCACGCCTTGTGCCCGATCAGCCCGGTCAGCGCCGGCACGAAGAACATCGACATGACGAACGCGGACAGCACGATCCCGATCGCCACCGCGAAGCCCATCTGCTGAAGGAACGAGATCGGCGCGAGCATCAGCACCCCGAACGTGCCGGCGAGGATCAGCCCGGCCGCGGCGATGGTCGGGCCGGCGTGTTCCACGCCGATGGCAGCGGCCCGGTGCGGTTCGTGGCCCTCGCGGGCCTCCTCGCGGAGCCGGGCGATCATGAGGATGTTGTAGTCGGTGCCGATCGCCACCACGAACAGATAGAGGATGATCGGGAGCTGGAACGTGACGCCGGGTTTGCCCTGGAGCCCTTGGAACAGGTAGACGGTCGCGCCCAGCGTGGCGGCGAAGTTGAGCAGCACGGCGATCACCAGGTAGACCGGCGCGACGAGGCTGCGCAGCAGCAGCCCGAGGATGAGCGCGATCAGAGCGGCGGCGACCGGCAGGATCACCGACAGGTCCCGGTTGTTGGCCGAGTTGATGTCGGCGAAGATCGCGGTCGGGCCGCCGACCAGCGCCTTCGTGCCCTGCGGGGCCTTGGCGTGCAACGCGTCCCGCAGGTCGTCGCGGACCAGGGCGATCGCCTCGTTGGAGACCGGGTTCTCGTCGAGCAGCACGTTGATGCGGGCGACGCTCGGGTCGGTGGTGCTGCGCTCGGCCGGCTGCACCCGGGCCACGCCGGGCGCGTCGGCCGACGCGGCGGCGAACGCGTTCACCTGCTGGTCGGTGAGCGGGGTGCCGTTGCCGGTGGTCAGGTAGACCTCGGTGGGCGCGAGCGCGCCGGCGGCGAAGCCGCGCTGAAGGTCCTTGGCGGCCCGTGCCGACTCGGTGTCCTGCGGGAAGCCGGCGCTGAAGTCGTAGTCGGCCTGGTAGCTGAGCACCCCCGCGGCGAGCGCGACGAGCAGCGCGCCGGACGCGGCGGCCACCACGGCGGGTCGGCGGCCGACGGCGGCGCCGAGCCGCCGGGACAGCGTCGCCTTCGGTTGGCGCTGCCACGCCTTCGACGGCCAGAACACCCAGCGGCCGAGCAGCGACACGACGGCCGGGATCAGGGTCAGCGAGGTGATCAGCATGACGCCGACGGCGATGGCGAGCGCCGGGCCGAGCGAGCCGAAGAAGCCGAGCGAGGCGAGCAGCAGCACCAGGAACGCGACGATGACCGCGCCGGCGGCGGACGTGATGACCTCCCCGACCCGCTGCACCGAGACGATCATCGCGGTGCGTTTGTCGTCGCCGGCGCGCAGCCGTTCGCGGTAGCGGAACAGCAGGAACAGGATGTAGTCGGTGCCGATGCCGAACAGCACGATCAGCAGGATGGTCTGGAGGTCCTGGCTGACGTTGAGGTCGAACGCCTTGCCGGCGGCGGCGACCAGCCCGGTGGTGACGGACATGACCACGCTGATCACCACGACCGGCAGCAGCGCGGCGATCGGGCTGCGGAAGATGATCAGAATCAGCCCGATGATCAGGACGATGGTGGCGACGCCGACGACCGCGAACGCCGAGTTGAACGTGTCCTCGTTGTCGACGAAGCTGGCCACGTCGCCGGCCACCCCGGCGGTCAGGCCACTGCCGGCCAGGTCCGGCCCGAGCGCGGCGCGCAGGTCGCGTACGGCGTCGAGCAGTTTCGGGTCGCCCGGGTTCTCGGCGTCGAGACCGACGGAGATGATCTGCACCGACCGGTCCGGCGCGACGGCCGGCGGGCCGGTCAGGTAGCCGGAGGTCTGCGGGATGGCGCGCCCCTTGAGCGCCGCGGCGAGCTGCCCGACGCGCGCCTCGTCGGCGGCGCTGAGCGGCGTGCCGTCGCCGCGTTTGACCACGATGGTGGCGGTGGCGGTGGCCGCCTGCGGGAACGCTTTGGCACCCAGCTCGGTGGCCTGCACCGACTCGTAGGAGCGCGGCAGGAAGCTCTCCTGGTCGGCCGAGGTGATGTCGCTCAACGACGGGCTGGTGACCACCACGGCGATCGCGGCGAGGACCCAGCCGCCGATCACCCACCACGCCTTGCCGACGACGAACCTGCCCAGTCGCTCGAACATCGTTTCCCCCGTGAACTCGACTGCCTCGCCAGCATCCTACCGTCGGTGACCAATCCTTTTCGGACGGCACGCGCCCTTGCGTCGATGAACGGCGTGCGAGGATCGGTGGATGAGCGTTCGGTGGCCCGGTCCGGGCGTCCTGGCGGCGTGGCTGCTGGCGACCGTGCCGGTCCCGCTGCTCTTCTTCGAGGTGACCCACCGGTGGGAGGAGGACCCGTCGCTCGCCCCCGCGCTGTGGTGGCCGGTGCTGGCGTCGCCGGTGCTCGCCGCCCTGGTCGCGGCCGGTCAGCCCCGCCGCCGCGGCGTCGCCGGCCCCGCGCTCGCGGTGGCCGTCGCCACGCCGGTCACGGCCGTGCTGCTGGGCGTGTCGCTGGCGTTCTTCCGCTGGGTGGTGCCACTGACCGGCGAGGCCCGCTGGGGGCGGGCGCTGCTCGGTGGCTTGGCGCTCGCGGTGGCCGGCGCGCTGACCGGGTACGCCGCCGGCGCGCGCCTGCCCCGCCGGGACCGGCCGCCGTCGCGGCGCGGCTACCTGGTCGGCGCGCTCACCGTCGTGTTCGGGGCGCTGCTGGCGCAGTCCGCGGTCCGGCTCGGCGCCGAGGGCAGCACGGTCGGGGAACCCCCGCGGGAGTACGGCGGCACGGGCCCCTACGCCACGTCGGCCGGGCGGGTCACGGTGCCGGCGCCCGGGGCGTACGCGATCTTCGGGGTGGGTTCCGCGCCGGCGGACCCGGACTGCCGGCTCACCGGCGCGGGCGCGGCGGTCCGGGTGGCGGAGCCGGTCCGGGTGCCGCCCGGCGGCTACGGCGGGGACGCCGCCAGCTACGCCTGGGTCGCCTCGGTCCGGCTGCCGGCGGCCGGGGCGTGGACGCTGACCTGCCGCACGTCGGATCCGGAGGCGTCCTACGTGGTCGGCGACGAGCCGCGGATCCGGGGCGCGGTGGGCGCGCTGATCCACTGGCCGGTGGGCGTGATCTGGCTGCTCGGCGCGCTGCCCGGCCTGCTCGTCGGCGCGGACACCGCCCGGCGGCGGCGCGCTGCCCGGCGCGTGGGCGGGAGTGCGGCGTCCGAACGCCCGGGAAGTGTCGTAGTGGGCTCGTAGCCTGGCG
This sequence comes from Micromonospora sp. AKA38, assembly GCF_027925725.1. NCBI lineage: Bacteria > Bacillati > Actinomycetota > Actinomycetes > Micromonosporales > Micromonosporaceae > Micromonospora > Micromonospora sp. AKA38. Next base: position 35,153 of record NZ_BNEI01000010.1, read on the forward strand.
GGGTTCTCGACGATCGCAGGGAGGCGACGTGCTCGACCACTTCTCCGTAGCGGTGCGCGACCTGACGGCCAGCGCCGCCTTCTACGACACGGTCCTCGCCCCGCTGGGCGGCCGGCGGATCATGGAGCCGGGGCCGATCGGCTACGGCGTCGACACGCCCGACTTCTGGGTCGAGCCCGCGCCGGCCGACGCCGCCCAGGCGCCGGTGCACATCGCGTTCACCGCGCCCGACCGGGCGGCCGTGCAGGCGTGCCACGACGCGGCGGTGGCGGCCGGCGCCGAGGTGCTGCACGCGCCGAAGGTCTGGCCGGAATACCACGCCGCCTACTACGGCGCGTTCGTCCGCGACCCGGACGGCAACAACGTCGAGGCGGTCTGCCACCGGCCGGAGTGACCCGCCGGCCCGGCGGGAGGCAGGATGGTCGGGTGGAGATCGAACCGGTCGAGCACGCGCCCGCACGCGCGATCCGTCGGGCCTGGCTGGCGCAACGCTGGCACGATCTCATGTTCCTGCACTGGGCGGTGCCGCCGGAGCGGGTCGCGCCGCTGCTGCCGGCCGGCACCCGTCCCGACACGCTCGACGGGCTCAGCTACGTCGGGCTGATCGGCTTCCGGATGGTCGGGCTGGGGTTCGGCCGAGGCCCGGGCGTGCCCTACTTCGGCACGTTCGCCGAGACCAACGTGCGGCTCTACTCCGTCGACGGCGCCGGCCGGCGGGCAGTGGTGTTCCGCTCGCTGGACGCGTCCCGGCTGGTGCCGGTGCTGGTCGCCCAGCTCAGCCTGCGCCTGCCCTACAAGTGGTCGGCGATGCGGCTGGAGCGGGCCGGCGACACGCTCACCTACCACTGTCGGCGGCGCTGGCCCGGCCCGGCCGGCGCGGCCAGCCGGATGACCGTCCGGGTCGGCGCGCCGATCCCCGAGCCGACGCCGCTGGAGCACTTCCTCACCGCGCGGTGGGGCCTGCACACCCGGGCGTACGGGCGCACCCGGCACCTGCCGAACTGGCATCCGCGGTGGCCGCTGCACCGCGCCGAACTGCTGCACCTGGACGACGAGCTGGTCACCGCCGCCGGCCTGCCCGCGCCGGACGGGCCGCCGGTGAGCGTGCTGCACTCCCCCGGCGTCCCGGTCGTCTTCGGCGGCCCCACGTCGGTTCCCTGACCCCGTGCCGGCCGACGGTCAGCGCAGCGGGTCGTGGGTGCCGCGCGGCACGTCGGGGCGGCACCGGCGGACCCGGTCGGCGGCCATCCGGCCACCCACCGCGAGGCCGTGCCGTTCCACCGCGGCCAGCCCGTACGCGCTGCACGTCGGCGTGTAACGGCAGGTCCCCGGCCAGCGGTGCGACAGCCAGCGTCGGTAGCCGAGGATGGCAGCCCGGCCGGCCCGGTCCACGGCCGGCGTCCGCACCAGGCCGGCGGTCACCGAGCCGAGGGTGAGCAGTGTCGAGAAGAGCCCCAGGTCGCAGCAGCCCGGGCCGTCACAGTCGAGCAGATCGCAGTCGCAGTCGCACCAGTCCCGGTGCTTTTTCTTCTTGTGGTGTCGCTTCCGCATGATCACGACGTCATGATGCGACACCCCCGCCAGTGGCGGCTCAGCCGACCGGGACGGGGTCGGTGCGGTCGGGTCCACCGGCAGCCGGAACCATGGCGTCGAGGGCGAACCCAGGAGGGAGCATCCGGTGCTGGATCGGCTCAACCAGGCCATGGACCACCTCGAACAACGGCTCGACCAGCCGCTCGACGTGGCCGCGCTGGCCCGCGTCGCCTGCACGTCGGAGCACCACTTCCGGCGGCTCTTCTCGGCGCTGGCCGGGATGCCGCTGTCGGAGTACGTGCGCCGTCGCCGGCTCACGCTGGCCGGCGCCGACGTGCTCGCCGACCGGGAGTCGCTGCTCGACGTGGCGATCCGGTGGGGCTACGGGTCGAACGAGGCGTTCGCCCGCGCGTTCCGGTCCGTGCACGGCGTCGGCCCGGCGCAGGCACGGCGCACCGGTGCGGTGCTGCGGTCCCAGCCCCGGATGTCGTTCCGGCTCGTCGTCGAAGGAAGCAGCAGCATGGACTACCGGATCGTGGCCAAGGGCGCCTGCCACCTCGCCGGCCGGAAGGCCCGGGTGCCGCTGGTCCACGAGGGGATGAACCCGCACATCGTGGCGTTCGTCAAGAGCGTGGACCCGGACACCGTACGCCGGATCGAGGCGCTGTCCGACCAGGAGCCGGGCGGCATCGTCAACGTCAGCGACGACCTGGCCGGGTCGCGCGCGGAGGGCACCGAGCTGGACTACTGGCACGCGGTGGTGACCGGCGGCCCGGTGCCGGCGGACCTGGACACCCTGCCGGTGGCGGCCGGCGACTGGGCGGTCTTCCGCAGCTCCGGCGCGTTCCCGCAGGCGTTGCAGCACCTCTGGCGGGACGTGTTCACCCAGTGGTTCCCGTCCAACCCGTACGAGATCCGCCCCGGGCCGGAGATCTCCCGGGTGCGGATCGCCGAGGGCGGCGGCACCGCCGACGCGGAGTTGTGGATCCCGGTGCGCCGGGTCTAGCGGCGCGCCTCGGCGGCGGCCCGCGCCAACGCGGCCGGCACGTCGAGTGCGTGGTAGGGGTGCTCGCTCGGCTCGATGCCGGCGAGGAACATCGCGTACGCGGCGGCCAGCCGCAGCGGCGCGACCGGCCGGAGCAGGTCGACCGCCCGGTGCGGGTCGCAACCGGGCGCGTCGGCCCGCCACCGGTCGGCCCACGCGTCGATCAGCCGGGCGACGGCCGGCGCGGCCAGGCCCTCGGCCAGACGCAGGACGTCGAACGCGGGATGGCCGACGAACGCGTCCGCCCAGTCGAGGACGACGCGCCGGGTGCCGTCGCCGCGGACGTTGCCGGGGTGCAGGTCACCGTGCACGAGCGTGTCGGGCAGCCCGCAGTCGCGAACCTGCCGTAGCCGCTCGTCGAGCCCGTCGAGCAGTTCCGCGGCGGCCGACACGTCGTGCCCCGCCAGCCACCTCCGGATCCACCCACCCAGCCGCACCCCGCGAAGGTCGGGTACGCCGTCCGCGACCAGCCGACCCGCCGCCCCCACGGCTCGCACCTGCACCGCGTGGTGCGCCGCCGCGATGCCGGCCAGTTCCGCCTCCCCGGCCCCGTACCGGTCCTCCCCCCGCACGTCCTCCACCAGCACCCGCCCCTCCCCACCCACCGCCAGCACCCCCGGCCCGACCCCGGCGTCGTCGACCAAGGAGTTCGCGTCTCCGTCGAGCTCTCCGGCGACGCGAACTCCCTGATCGGCCGGGGAGGTGAGGGAGGCGGGGAGCGGGAGGGTGGTCAGCCAGGTCAGGACGGCGGGTTCGTGGTGGGCGAATGGGGGGAGTTGTTTCAGCCACGCCGGGCCCGGTGGGGTGTCCAGGCGCCAGATCGCGGAGAGGTTCCAGGTGCGCTGCTGCGCCACGGCGGTCACCGGGCGACCGAGGCGGCGCAGCTCGTCGGTGGCCCAGGCCACGCTGCGGGCCGGGCCGCCGGGCTCCGCCCACGGCTGGTGCAGCGGGTGCGGTGCGAGGTCCACCGCGACCGGCTCCAGGGGCATGACGGGCGCCGCGACGGCGGCCGAGGCCCCGGTGAGCTGGGCCAGGTAGCGGACGTGGCCGCCGGGTGGGTGCGGGCGGTCGGCGTCGAGCAGCCGCAGTACGGCCACGTCGACGCCGTGCCGGTGGCGGACGCCGTCGACGATCGACGCGACCTGCTGCCACCACGGGTCCGGCACGCCGAACGGAGGCAGCGCGCCGAGCGGCCGACCGGCGGCGTCGACCAGGACCACTGTCACGGTGCGGGACACGGCCGGACGCTAACCGAGCACCCCTACGGGAGGCGAGCGGATTGATCCGGGAGCGCTGCGGGGCGGCTCCCGGATGTCCCGGCGACGGGCGGCGGACACGCTGGGGCAATGAGCCTTCTCGATTCCCGGACTCCTCCCGCGTACCGCTGGTTGCGGCCGGTCGCGGTGACCGCCGCGTTGCTGCTGCTCGGCTACGGGCTGCTGCGCCTGCTCGACCGCCTGGACGGGCACAGCGACAAGGGCGCCTGGGCGTGGAACACCGGGCACACCCTGTTCCTGTTCGGCGTGCTCGGGTTCGCCGCGCTGATCGTCGGGTTGCACGGCCTGCTGCGTACCCCGTCGGGCCGGCTGCGGACGCTCGACGACGTGGCCGCGCTGGCCGGCCTGGTCGGTGCCGCCGCCTTCGTCTGGGTGATCCTCGGTGACCTGTTCCCACGCTTCGCCGACGCGGTGGACACCCCCGGAGTGGTGCTCGTCGGCGGGCCGGCGCTGTTCGAGGTGGGTCTGCTGGTGCTGCTCTACCGCGCGGCGGCGGCGCGGCTGCTGCCGGTGTGGGCGCCGGTGCTGGTGCTGGTCGGGTTCGTGGCGATCGCGGTGAACCTGGACCTGCTGCCGGTCGGTGCCGCGCTGGTCCTGGCCGGCCTGCTGCCGCTGCGCGCCCGGGGTGTTAACCGGGGGCCCCGCCTATACCGGAAGCGTTAACAGGGGGCCCCTCCTTACACCTCAGCTGCGGAAGGTGCGGCGCGGGCCGCGGTGGTCGGCGCACGCGTCGCGCTGGCCGCCGGTCCGGCTGATCGTGCCGTCCCGGCACTGGACCAGCCAGCCCCGACCGGACCAGAACCCGGGTACGCACTCGAACCAGTCGCAGACGCCGGCGGCCGGCCTGCGGATCCGGTTGCCGCCGCAGAAGTCGTACCCGAAGGGGTTCACCGGGGCGCCGCAGCGCCGCTCGGTGGCCGGCTGCGGGACGGCGTCGCGCGGCGCCGCGGGTCGGGTGCGGCGCGGTTCCGGGTCGGCGCTGGGCCGGACCTGGACGGCGGGGGCGACGACCGGTGGCGCGGGCGTGCCGGTGGCCGCCGGGGTGGCGGCGGCGGCGCGCTCCGACCCGGCCCGGGTGGGCGGGTTGGACTCGACGAGCATCGCCGGCACGGCCAACGCGAGCGCCGCGCCCACCGCGACGGTCCGCCGGCCGCCGGGCACCAGCGCGGAGGGCCGGGCCTGGCCCGGGGTGAGCACGGCCGGGCGCTGCGGGCGGGACTCCGCGTGCTCGTCGAGCAGTGCGTCCAGCTCGGCGACGACCGCGGCGCGCTGCTCGATCGCGTCGGCGAAGGCCAGCGTGAGCGTGAACCGGAAGTCGGCCGCCGCGCCGGTGGGCAGCAGCAGCCCCGAGGTACGCCGCCGGTCCAGCACCTGGATCAGGGTGACCGGCGCGGCCGGGTCGTGGGACAGCCCGGTCATCCGGCCGTACACCCAGTCGCGCCGCCCGCGCCCGCCGAGCAGCACCAGCCGCCGGTTGGTGAGCACGGCCAGCCCGGCGTCGACCACCCGCACCCCCTCGGGGCGGCGCGGGCGCAGCACCGCCGGGTCGGGGTCGACGGTCAGCTCGGGGGCCGGCAGCACGGCGGTGTGCCGCACCTCGACCAGTTGCGCGGCCGGCAGCGTCCAGAAGACCACCTCGCCGGGGGCCAGCTCCATCGGCAGGCCCACGCCGGCCCGCACCGAGCCATGAAAGGAAACCGCGAGGGTACGCAGGCGACGCAGCTCGTCGTCGCGGCGTCGCCACGCCTCGTCGGCCGCGCGGAAGGCCCGCTGCCGCCGTTCGTTCTGCCGGTGTGCCCACCGGTAACGCCATGTGGAACCCGTCGAATCAGTCATCGCCACGCCGACTCCTCCGCCGCGCGAGCCCACCAACCGGGGTGTCACTGGTAACAACGGGCGGGCAGGGGCGCGAAGACACGCGAAAGTCGCTAATTAGTCCGTTTGGTTGATTGACGGCCACTCCGCTTCGCCATGCGGGCCGGTGGGCACGTCGGTAACGTCAGCCGCAGGGCGGGGCGTCCGCGGCCCCCGGCGGCGAGTGGAGGTGCACCGGTGGGCGACCCGGCCGTCGTGGTGGGTGTGGACATCGGCACCACCAGCAGCAAGGCGGTCGCGTTCGACACCGACGGCCGGCAGTTGGCCAGTCACTCGATCGGCTACCCGCTGGAGGAGCCGCACCCGGGCTGGGCCGAGCAGGACCCGGACCTCATCTACCAGGCCGTGCTCGGCGTGATCCGCGCGGTCGTCGACGAGTTGGGCCGGCCGGTCGCCGGCCTGTCGTTCAGCACCGCGATGCACAGCCTGATCGGGCTGGACGCTGACGGCAACCCGCTGACCGCGTCGATCACCTGGGCCGACTCCCGGGCCAGCGCGCAGGCCGAACGGCTGCGGGCCGTGCCGTCCGGGCTGGCCCTGCACCGGCGCACCGGCACGCCGGTGCACCCGATGGCGCCGCTGCCCAAGCTGGTCTGGTTCGCCGAGCAGGAGCCGAAGCTGCACGAGCGGGTGTCGCACTGGGTCGGCATCAAGGATCTCGTCCTGCGGCGGCTCGCCGAGGCGCTGGTCACCGACCACTCGGTCGCCTCCGCCACCGGCCTGATGGACATCCACCGGCTGGCCTGGGACACCGAGGCGCTGCGCGTCGCCGGCATCACCGAGGAGCAGCTCCCCCAGCTCGTCCCCACCACGCACGTGCTGCCCGGGCTGACCGCCGAGGCCGCCCGGGCCACCGGCCTGCCGGCGGACACCCCGCTCGTGGTGGGCGCCGGCGACGGCCCGCTGGCCAACCTCGGGCTCGGCGCGGTCCGCCCCGGTGTGGTGGCCTGCTCGATCGGCACCAGCGGCGCGATGCGGGTGATGGTGGAACGCCCCGGCGTGGACCCGCTGGGCGGCGTCTTCTGCTACGCGCTGACCGAGGACCGCTGGGTGGTCGGCGGCGCGATCAACAACGGCGGGATCGTGCTCCAGTGGGCCCACGACGCGCTCGCCCCGGAGCTGGGCGAGCACGCCGAGAAGGAACTGCTCGGCCTGGCCGCCCAGGCGCCGGTCGGCTCCGGCGGGCTGATCATGCTGCCGTACCTGCTCAGCGAGCGGGCGCCGCACTGGAGCGCGCTGCCGCGCGGCGCGTACGTCGGGTTGACCCACGGCCACGGCCGCGCCCACCTGGTGCGGGCCGCGCTGGAGGGGGTCTGCCAGCAGCTCGCGCTGGTCCTGGCGTCGGTCCGCGCGGCCGGCAACGAGGTCCGCGAGGTACGCGCCAGCGGCGGCTTCGCGCGCAGCCCGCTGTGGCGGCAGATCCTGGCCGACGCGTTGGGCATGCCGGTGCGCTTCCCGGCCGGGCACGAGGGTTCCGGGTTCGGCGCCGCACTGCTCGGCATGCAGGCGCTCGGCCTGATTCCCTCGGTCGAGGTCGCCGCCGACCTGGTCCGGATCGAGGAGACGGTCCGCCCCGACCCCGCCGCCGCCGCCACGTACGCGGCACTGCTCCCGCTCTTCTCCGAGCTGTACGACGCGCTCGTGCCGACGTTCGCGTCGCTGCGACGGCTGGCCCCGAGCCTGCCGCCGGAGCCACCACCCACCGCCCCACCCCGATGACCGAACAGAGGTCGTGATAGCCGTGGTCACACTGCTCGCCGCACCGGCGGAACCACTCACGAACGCCGGCAACACCCAACTCGTCGTCGCCGCGCTGCTCGGCATCGCGGCGGTGGTCGTGCTCATCGCCTGGGGCAAGGTGCACCCGTTCCTGGCGCTGATCCTCGGCGCGGCGGTGCTGGGCGTGGTCGCCGGCGTCTCCGCCGACAAGATCGTCACCTCGTTCAGCGGCGGCGTCGGCTCCACGGTCGGCGGCGTCGGTCTGTTGATCGCGCTCGGCGCGATGATCGGCGGCATGCTGGCCGAGTCGGGCGGGGCGGACAGCATCGTCGAACGGGTGGTGGGCCGGGTCTCCGGTGGCGCGCTGCCCTGGGCGATGGCCGGGGTCGCCGCGCTGATCGGCCTGCCGCTGTTCTTCGAGGTCGGCGTGGTGCTGCTGGTGCCGATCGTGCTGCTGGTCTCGCGCCGGGTCGACGTGCCGCTGATGAAGATCGGCATCCCGGCGCTGGCCGGCCTGTCGGTGCTGCACGGCCTGGTGCCGCCGCACCCGGGCCCGCTGGTCGCGATCGACGCGCTCGGCGCCAACCTCGGCCAGACGCTCGCGTTCGGCCTGCTGGTGGCGATCCCCACGGTGATCATCGCCGGCCCGGTGTTCGGCAACTTCATCTCCCGGTACGTGCCGGCCACCGCGCCGGAGGCGCTGCTGCCCACCCGGCGCGACCTGGCGGTCGCCGGGGACCGCAGCCCCACCCGTCCCGGCGACGGGCGGGCCGACGCCGACGGCGACCTCGTCACCGAGGACGACCTGGTCAACCCCGGCACCGGTCGTCCCGGCGCGTCGATCGACGAGCCGGCCGGGCCGCGGTCCCGGCGCACGCCGGCGCTCTGGGCCGCCGTGGTCACCGTGCTGCTGCCGGTGGCGCTCATGCTGCTGCGCGCCATCGGCGAGCTGACCCTCGACGAGGACACCGCCGGCCGCAAGGCGCTGGACATCGCCGGCACCCCGATCGTCGCGCTGCTCGCCGGCGTCATCTTCGCCATGGTCTTCCTGGGCTACCGGAACGGCTTCAGCCGTACCCAGGTCTCGGGTTTCCTGGGTGGCTCGCTGCCGGCGATCGCCGGCATCCTGCTGATCGTCGCCGCCGGCGGCGGCTTCAAGCAGGTGCTGGTGGACGCCGGCGTGGGCAACCTGGTCGCGGACGCCGCCACCGGCGCCAACCTGTCGCCGCTGCTGCTCGGCTGGCTGGTCGCGGTCGGCATCCGGGTCGCCACCGGCTCGGCCACGGTCGCCACCATCACCGCCGCCGGCATCGTCGCCCCGCTGGCCGCCACGCTCCAGGGCCCCGAGGTGGCGCTGCTGGCGCTGGCGATCGGCTGCGGGTCGCTGTTCTTCTCACACGTCAACGACGCCGGCTTCTGGCTGGTGAAGGAGTACTTCGGGCTGACCGTCGGGCAGACCATCAAGAGCTGGTCGGTGATGGAGACCATCATCTCGGTGGTCGGCTTCCTCGGCGTCCTCCTGCTCGACGTCTTCGTCTAGCCCCCGGCTGCCGGGCTGCCCGGCTGCGACGAACGAGGATGCTCTCACACCGCCTACGAACTTGATGGCGTGAATGGGTCAACCAGGGCGCGGCCAACAGCAGCCGCCGTGCTGACCCATCCGTGCCATCAAGTTCGTAGGCGACCCGTGGGCACTGTTCGCCCCAGGCCAGCCAGGGCCACGAGCCCTACTCAGGGCGCCTCGACGCCGGAGATGCGGAACTTGTGCACCTCGGCGCCGAGGATCGCCGTCACCTGCGCCGCGTCCGGCCCGGAACCACGGAACGCGAGCAACTGCTCGTCGGACTCCCACCGCTCGTACACGTTGATCCGGCCCGGCTCGACCAGGTCGGCGCTGACCGCGAAGTCGACGCAGCCGGGTGCGGCGCGGGCCGCGCGGACGGCCTCCGCGCAGGACGCCAGGTAGGCGTCCCGCCGGGCCGGATCGACGTAGAGGGTGCCGGCGACGATGAACATCCGGCCATCGTGCCATCCGGGGCGGGCTCAGGCCCGGCTGATCGCGTTGGCGTGGATGGCCTCGTTCAGGTAGGCGGCCATCCCGGGCCGGATCGTCTCGAAGTACGCGGTGAACCGGGGGTCGGCCACGTACATGTCGGCCAGCCCGGTGTGGATCTCGTACGAGCAGTCGTACCACCACTCGGTGATGAGCTGGCGGTGCTCCTCGGCCAGCGCCATCGCCTCCGGGCCGTCGGCCGACGCGCCCGAGTCCATCAGCGCGGCGAACCGCCGCCCCCAGTCCTCGTTCACCGCCTTGTTGCGCAGCCAGTCCTCCTTCGAGTAGCGGCTGGCCCGCTGCTGCGACTGCCGGTACGCCTCGGTGTCACCCCACCGCTGCTCCACCTCTTCGGCGTGCTCGTCCGGGTCGAAGTCCCCGAACACCTCGAACCGCTCCTCCGGCGTCAATCGGATCTCCAACTTCCTCGCCTCCATCGCGCGCTCGATCGCCGCGACCATTTCCTGGAGCTTGCCGATCCGCCCGGAGAGCAGCTCGTGCTGCCGGCGCAGGTGCGCCGCCGGGTCGGCGTCCGGGTCGTCCAGGATCGCGGCGATCTCGTCAAGCGGGAACCCCAGCTCGCGGTAGTAGCGGATGAGCTGGAGGCGGTCCAGGTCGCGGTCCTCGTAACGGCGGTAGCCCGCCGGGGTCCGCCCGCTCGGCCGCAGCAGCCCGATCTCGTCGTAGTGGTGCAGCGTGCGGACCGTCACCCGGGCCGCCCGCGCCACCTGACCCACCGTGTACGCCATGGGTTCCCTCCCTTCCGCGACCAAGGCTCCCGCCTCCCGCAGCGTGAGGGTCAAGTCACCCGCTGATTCTCTCGTGCGCCAACGTGGGGAGCAGGTCCGGCAGGGCGCTCGGACGGCCGTACCGCCAGCCCTGGCCCTGCCGGCAGCCGATCGCGGTGACCGCCGCGTGCTGGGCGCCGGTCTCCACCCCCTCCGCCACCACCGCCAGGTCGAACGCGCCGGCCAGCCGGTTGACCATCTCCACCGTGGCGTACGCGCGGGAGTCGCCGGCGCCCAGCCGGGCCACGAAGGATCGATCGATCTTCAGTTCGGTGGCCGGGATCCGGTGCAGGTAGCTCAACGACGAGTAGCCGGTCCCGAAGTCGTCGATGGCGATGCGGATGCCGAGGTCGCGTAGCTGGGCCAGCCGGTCGAGCACCGCCTCGCTGCCCTCGATCAGCGCCGACTCGGTGAGTTCCAGGGTGAGCGCGCGCGGCGGCAGCCCGGCCGCGCCCATCGCGCCGGTGACCGTGGCGATCAGGTCCGGCCGGCAGAGGTGGGCGGCGGCGATGTTGACCGCGACGGTCACCTCGGGGGCCCGCTCCCGCCAGGTCGCGGCGGCCCGGCACGCCTCGTGGATCACCCAGCGGTCGATGGCCAGGATCAGCCCGGTCTCCTCGGCCAGCGGCAGGAACCGCGCCGGGGTGAGCACGCCGAGCCGGGGATGCCGCCAGCGGACCAGCGCCTCGGCGCTGCGCACCGTGCCGGTGGCCAGGTCGACGATGGGCTGGAACTCCATCAGCAACTGACCCTCGTCGACCGCGCGGCGCAGGTCGGCGATCAGCTCGGCCCGGCTCACCGCCGACTCGCGCAGCTCCGGCGTGCACGTGCGCCAGGCGGACTTGCCGGCCGCCTTCGCCGCGTACATGGCGATGTCGGCGTCGCGCAGCAGGTCGGTGTGCGAGCTGTGTTGCGGGCCGTACTCGGCGATGCCGATGCTGGCCGACGGGTGGACGCCGAGGTCCTCCTCGCCGGGCAGCGGTTCGAGCGCGGCGAGCAGCCGCACGGCGAGCCGCTCGGGGGCCACCGGGCGGTCCCCGGCGACAAGCACCGCGAACTCGTCGCCACCGAGCCGGGCGACCATCCCGTCCGGGCCGGTCGCGTCCCGCATGCGCGCCGCGGTGGTGGTGAGCAGGCGGTCCCCGGCGGCGTGCCCGAACCGGTCGTTGACCTGCTTGAAGCCGTCCAGGTCGAGCAGCACCACGGCGACCGGCCCACCCGCCCGCAGCGCGCGGCGCAGTCGCCGGATGAAGGTCAGCCGGTTGGGCAGGCCGGTGAGCTGGTCGGAGTAGGCCAGCCGGCGCAGCCGGGCGACCAGCCGCAGGTTCTCGTTCGCGGCCAGCCCCTGCCGCAGCGCCAGCACCCCGAGCAGCGCCATCATGCCGACGAAGACCAGGTGCGGGGTCTGCCCGGACACCATCACCGCGACGATCGCGCCGCCCACCGGCAGGTACGGCAGCGCGACCCGCCACCACGGCGGCAGCGGCGACTCGCCGGCGTCGTCCTCCCGGTCACCGCCGCCCGGCGCCGGACAGCGGGTGGCCAGGCCGACCAGCAGGTAGCTCAGCGGCCAGCAGACGTCGACCGGGTGCCCGGGGGCGTAGCTGCCGTGCGCGACGAGGGAGACGTAGACCGCGTCGGCGCCGGCCCGGATCGCCAGGCCCGCGCCGATCAGGGTGAGCGCCCGCCACATCGGCCGGCCCGGCCCGGCGACCGCCACCAGGATGGTGAGCTGCATCAGGTCGAACATCGGGTAGAGCAGCCCGAACGTACGCAGCGGGTCGGACAGGTCGGCGGCGGCGAGGTCGCGGAACACCACCACCCAGCCGATCGGGATCAGGGCCAGCCCGACGATCACGCCGTCGAGCAGCGTGCGGGCCTGCCCGATGAGGCTGCTTCCGCCGGCCCGGGAGCAGAGCAGCGCGGCGGTGCCGGTGACGATGCCGGCGGTGAAGAGCCCGCCGACCAGCGGCGTGTGCGGCAGGTCGATCCCGCTGAGCCGCTCGACCGTCCACACCGTACGGCCGAGCGCGGCGAGGGCCATGGTGGTCGCGAGCAGCAACCAGAACCGCCGCAGCGGGACCGGGTGCCGGCGGGCCGCGCCGACGCAGAGCACCGCCGCCCAGCTCGACACCGCCATCGCGCCGAGGTCGCTGACCAGCGCCGCGCCGGGCAGGGCGGCGACCAGCCAGATCATCTCCCCGAGTACGACGACGGCGGCCGCGACGAGTCCGACACGGCCGGCGAGCGGGTGACGGGCCGGCGCCGCGGCGGCGAGGCTCACGTCGTGCGGGGGGACAACGATGCGCTCCGGCTCTCTTCCAGACGTGCGCCCTCGGTGATGAGGACCGGACGGCGGACGACGAACGGCGCAAGCCTAGTCAGCGCCGGGGGCCGCCGCCAGACTCGGTCCGGTGTCGGCCACCGGACGCGACGCGGGCCGTCCCACCGCAGTGGAGACGGCCCGCGTCCTCATCGGACCTCGGCGCGGATCACCAGCGGCGGGTGCTGTCCGGCCAGGAGTCGTACGACTGGGCGGAGAGGATCGCGTCCCAGCCGGCGCTGGCCGTGCCGGTCGGCACGTACGCCGCCAGGTCGGCGCCGCTCGTGTCGAACGGCCTGGTCTCCAGGTAGCCGGTCAGCACGCCGTTGGCGTCGCGCCGGTAGTACTGGCCGCCGCCCGGCGAGAAGAGCGACGTGACCCCGGTCCAGCCGCTGGTCGCCGGGTCGAACCGGCCGTCCCAGGCGCCGGCCGGCGTGACGACGTAGGTGGCCAGGGCCCCGGTGCTGGTCGTGGTGATCAGATGCCCCTTGCCGTTGGCGCCGAGGGACTGCACCCCGAAGCCGCTGGCGATCGGCACCACGTGGTTGGGCAGGTCGGTGGTCGCGTCGGCCGGCTTGGCCTTGGCCACCGTGTACCTGTGCAGGACGCTGCCGGCCTGCCCGAAGAGTGAGCCGTTGCCGTCGTAGACCAGCCGGTCGTGCGTCCAGCCGCCGCCGAGGCGTTCGGTGGTGCGGGTGAAGGTGAGCGGCTGGACGCTTGTGACGTCGACCCGGTGGAGGTCACCGCCGTTGGTCACCAGCAGGGTGTCCGAGCTGAGGGTGGCCAGCGCCTTGGGCGTGAAGCCGAGCGTCTGCTCGGAGACGGTCCGCACCACGATCGCGCCGGTCACCGGGTCGAGGGCGGTGTAGGTGAGCCGGCCGTCGGGCCGGGCGCCGAAGACCGAGATGACGCCGTGCCACGGCCGGGCCGACAGCAGGGTCTGGTTCCACCCGCTGGTGCTGACCGCTGTGGACTTCGTCAGGTCGGCGCCGCTGCCGTCGACCGGGTTCGCGTCGCGGAAGCGGTCCAGCCCGCCGCCGGCCGTGCGGGCGAAGTACCAGCCGCCACCGGGCGAGAGCACGTGGGTGTAACCGGCCCAGCCGGTCGTGGCGAGCGTGCTGAGAATGAACCCCTCCGGCCCGCCTCCGTTGATGCGGTAGGAGAGCAGCCGGCCGTCGGCGAGGTTGCCGAGGATGCGGCCCGGCACCGGGGAGGTGAGCGTCTTCTGGCTGAAGCCGGTGGAGACCGTCACCGGGTACCCGAGGTCGTTCTGCGAGGTCGGCTTCTCGGTGGTGAGCGTCCGGCGCCGCAGTTCGTAGCCGATCTGCCCGTAGAGCGAGCCGTAGCCGTCGTAGGTCAGCCGGTCGTAGGAGGACCAGCCGTCCATCACCCAGGTGGTGGTGAACGTCAGCGGGTCGACGCCTGTCACGTCCAGCCGGTACATCTTGCCGCCGGTGTCCGTCACCAGGATGGTGTTCTCGTTCAGCGTGGCCATCGCCTTGGGCGTGAAGCCGAGCGTCGCGGTCGACACCCGGTTCGCGCGTAGTTCGCCGCTGGCGGCGTCGATGACGCCGTAGGTGAGCTGCCCGGTGGCGGTCACCCCGAAGATCTGCACGTCGGCGGTCCGCTCGCGGATCCACGCGGTCAGGTCGTCCAGCCGGGTGACGGTGGCCCCGTCGCGGGTCTCGGTCTCGCCGAGGCAGCCCTTCTGCCAGGAGGTGTTGCCGATCGCCACGAGCTGCGGCACACCGGCGACGAGGCGGAGCGCCGGGCCACCGGCGTCGCCCCGGCAGATGGTGGCCCCGGCCGTGGCGCCGGTGACGTCGGCGGTGGCCGCGCCGACACCCTGCACGGTGAAGTCGGCCGCGTGCAGCCGGTCCGGCACCCACTCGGTGGCGGTGCGGCCGTACCCGGCGATGGTCAGCGTGTCGGCCGCGGCGGGTGCGGCGGTGGCGAGCGCGACCGGGGTGATGCCGGTGACCGGGTTGGCGAGCCGGAGCAGCGCCAGGTTGCGGTCCGGGTGCGGGAGGACCGCGACGGCGGCGCGCTGGTGACCGGCGGTGCCGGTCAGGTCGGTGCGCCCGACGACGACGGTGGTGGGGCGGGCCGGGGCGCCGGCGGCGACGGGGCCGGTGCCGTCGGTCAGGCAGGTCTTCGCGGTGACCACGAAGTTCGGGTCGACCAGCGCGCCGGTGCAGGCGCGCAGGTCACCGAAGGTGATCTTGGCGGTGAAGGCGTAGGTGCCGTCGGGCACCGGGGTGGCACCGCTGACGGCCGACGCGGTCCCACCACCCAGCAGCGTCGAGACGGTGACGACGCCGAGGAGAGCGGCTCCCCACCGGCGGGCATGGCGAACTGACAACGAATCCCCCGTGGTTCGATCGGCGCGGACCGGGGGTCCGGTCCGGTCCCGCTGGATGTTATTGACGGGTAGGGCAAATGTGCCGTGATCATTCGGCGGCGTAGCGGACTTCGGGCTTGCCGAAGAAGGCTTTCACCGCGGCTGGCTGGTTCTGCCGACGACGCAGATGCCGGCTGGCCGCGGTGGCCAGGTCCGTGGGGCTGGCCGGGCGTGCTTGTGCCACATGCTGTTTGACGTCGTGGTTGAGTAGTTCTACGGGGTTGAGTTCAGGGGCGTAGCCGGGCAGGAAGTGCATCTCGATGTCGTCGGTGCGCTCGGCCAGCCAGTCACGGACCATGATCCGGCGGTGCGCGGAGTGTCCGTCGACGATCAGGTGGATCTTCCGGTCGAGGTGGCGGGTGAGGCGGGCCAGGAAGCCCAGGAGCACGTGACCGGTGAACGAACCGTGGTAGCAGGTGAAGTACAACTCGCCCTTGTTGCTGATCGCGGCCATCACGTTGACGCCGAAACGGCGGCCGGTCTTGGCCACCACCGGCGTCTGTCCGACCGGCGCCCACGTGGTGCCCACCGCCGCGTCGGAGCGTAACCCGGTCTGATCCAGCCACAGGATGATCGCCTTGTCCCGCCTGGCTCGCCCGGCGATGGCCGGATAGGTGACCTGCCGCCACTCGGTGACCGCCTGCGGGTTCTGCTCGTAGGCCCGCCGCACCGGTTTCTGCGGCGACAGCCCCCACGACCGCAGATACTTTCCCACCGTCACCAACGACAGGTCCAGGCCGAACCACACCCGGATGAGCTGCCGCACCTGCGCACGAGTCCACACCAACCCCGGCAGGGCGACCTGGTCCGGACACTGGTGAATGATCGCCCGCCGCAACCGCGCCTGCTGCCGGGGCGTCAACGCCTTCTGCTCGTGCGCACGACGCCCCCGCCTACGGGTGTTCAAACCCCGGTTTCCCTGACGGTCAAAGGCATCCACCCACCGCCACACCGTCTTCGGCGCCACCCGAAACACCCGCGCCGCCCCGACCTGACTCATTCCCGCCTTCACCGCCGCGACCACCCGACGACGCAGATCCTCCTGCGCCGCCGGGGAAAGCGACCGCGTATCACGCACCACCACACCCATACACAACCAACGATAACGGTGTATTTGGGTTACTGGTCAATATCCGGCGGACACGGGACGTGTAGCGCGCCGGAACATAACCGCCCAATAGCGACAGTCAGCCGGACCAGACCGGTCCGTCGTCACTGGACGGTGACGTCGTCCACATAGACCGCCGAGGTGCCGCCCGCGCCACTGCCCGGCACGAACTGCACGCCGATCTCCCGCACGTCGCCGAGGTTGGCCACCCCGGCCAGCGGCAGCGACAGGTTCACCCCGGCCGAGGTGACCGCGACCGTGCCGCCGTCGAACCACTGCCAGCCGGCGCCGGTCTTGACGTAGAGCTTCGCCTGGCTGCCGGTGCCGAAACCGCCCCACGGCGCGACGCGCGCGGTGGCCCGCAGCGTGCCACGCCCGCTCAGGCTGGTGGTGGCGGTCTTCTTCAGGTACGCGGCGCCGGCGCCCAGGTTGACGTCGGACTTCAGCGAGCGGGTGCCCTCCGCCGCCCACTCGGTGACCTGCCAGGGCCCGCCGGTGACTCCTGCGCCGGTCCAGCCCTCGGTGCCGGACTCGAACCCGTTGAGCAGCGTGCCGCCGGACGGGGGCGGGGTGGTGCCGCCGCCACCCGGCTCGGTGACGTCACCCAGGTCGACCTCGCCCCGGTTGGCGATCCAGGAGTTGTTGAACAGCGTGCTCGCGCCGGCGTTGCGGGCCGGGCCCCAGCCGTCGTTCCAGGCCAGGAAGTAGGACGTCTTCGGGTAGCTCTGCTGGAACGCGGTGACCCAGCGCCCGTAGTCGAACGAGCCCTGGCTGTCCGGCCCGATCTCGGCGAACGCGAACGGCTTGCCCAGCCCGACCAGCTCGCTGTACGCGGACTGGATGCCGGAGACCTGCGGGTTGTCGTCGTACGCGTCCATGCCGACGACGTCCACGTAGGAGCTGCCCGGGTAGTAGGTGGTGCGGTTGCCCCGGCTGAAGTCGGCCGAGTAGACCCAGAGCAGGTTGTCCAGCCCCTTGGTGCCGGTGAGGTAGGTGTACGTCTGCTGCCAGACCTGCTTGAACGTGTTCGGGTCGCGGTTGCCCCACCAGAACCAGTCGCCGTTGACCTCGTGGAACGGTCGGAACAGCACCGGCACCCCGGCGTTCTCCAGGTCCTGGAGGCCGGCGGCCATCTTGTCCTGGAGCTGACGCCAGCGGGCGCCGGCGGCGGTCGACGGGTTGAGCAGGTCGGCGAAGTTGCCCATCGGGGTGTTCAGCCCACCCCCGTTGGCGTTGGCCGGGCTGGGCAGGTGCACGCTGATGGTGACCAGGCCCCCGCTGGCCGACCAGGACTTCAGCGACGAGTTGCAGGAGTAGTCGACGAGCGCGGTGATGTCGTTGTTGGTCGCCCAGCCGGAGCCGTAGTCGCAGCTCAGGATCGCCGGGTACTGGCCGGTGGCGGCGCGCAGCTCCTCGGTCTGGCTGAGCGAGAAGCCGCTGTTGCTGTAGCCGCCGAAGAAGCCGGAGGCGATCCGGTTGCTGCTGCGGTTGGGCAGGTGGGCGAGCCAGTTGAGCACGTTGCGGGTGGCGGTGGACGCGTTCGCGTTGGCCGGGGCGACGGTGTGCGCCTCGGCCGGCGCGACGACGGAGAGGGCGGTGGCGGCGGCCAGGACGGTGGCGGCGGCGGTCGACGCGAGGCGGATCCTGCGGCTTCGCATGGGTCACCTTTTCGGGTCAGGGGGTCGGGCGTGGCTGCCACCAGTGCACTACTGAACCGATTAAGTTTCAAGCATGTAAATGAATTGATACCGCTACCCGTCGTGATGCTCCGGCGGTCCGCCGTGCGTCCACGGCGTCTCCTCCGGCGTCGGGAACACGCCACCCGGCAGGTAGCCGTCGGAGAGGCTGGTCAGGCAGATCCGCTCCCCCACCTCCGGCACGCTGCCGGCCGGCGCGGTCAGCCCGCGTCCCATCCCGCCGGACAGCTCCAGCACCACCTCCGTCTTGCCGTCCCCGCCCGGGGTCACGAACACCACGGTCGCCTTCTGGCCCGGTCGGGCCGGCGAATACAGCGTCGCGCCCACCGGCATCGGCACCGGCTCGACGGTCACCACCTGGATCCGGGGCCGCAGCACCGGCCGCCGGCCGGAGTCGTCCACCCGCTTCGGGTCCGCCAGCGTCACCTCGCCCACGAACGCCTCGCCGGCCAGCCGGTGCTCGGCCATCACCAGCGGATCGTCGTACGCCCGCTGCACCGCCCACGCGGTCAGCGCCCGCTCCAGCCGCTGCAACCGCAGCGCCGCGGCCACCGCGCCGTCCCGGCGCGGCTGCGGACCGCCGCCGGCGTCGACGTGCTCGGCGTACCCGGTGAACGCGTCCCGGTCCCCCGCCCACCGACCCGCCACCCGCGCGCCGGGCGGCAACGCCCGCAACAGCCCGACACCGCGCCACATCAGCTCCCAGGTGGGCGCGAGCTGGCCGCGCACCAGGTCACCGAGTTCGGCGTACGCGGACACGCGCGCCGCCGGATCGTCCTCCGCCCCGGCGTACGCCTCGATCGCCGGGGCCAGCCGGTGGTTGTCGAATTCCGGGTCGGTGGCCGGCCCGGCCGGTGGCACGAGCGCCGGATCCTCGGCCCGGAGCGCCGCCTCGGCCCCGGTCGACCCCGGCGGCGGGTCGAGCCAGCCGAGCAACGCCGGCAGGTGCAGGTCCTCCACCGCGCTCTGCCCGGTCGCCCAGTGCAGCGTCAACGCGTCGGTCATCGCCAGCAGCGCCGCCGAGCCGGGCTGCTCGGCCCGCTCCGCGAAGAACGTCAACCAGCGGCCGAGCAGCGGCACCGACGGGTGCACCGGATGGTCGCCGTCCGGGCGACGGAAGCGGGTGGACCGACCGAACAGCCGCAGGAACGTGACCCCGGCCGGGTTCGGCACCAGCAGTTGCGGCGCGTCGACGTACCGGTGGCGGACGTCCCGGCCCCGGTCCACCACCACCGCCTCGGTCACGCCGCGGAACGAGTCCAGATAGGGCAGCACGATGCCGGCCAGCTCGGCGGCGAACGCGAACCGCTGGTCCCGGTTGCGGGGCTGCGGCACCACCAGCAGCCGGGCCTCGTCCGGCGCGGCGCCCACCAGCACGGCCAGTGGGGCGTTCGCCTCACCCGCGAGAGCCAGCGGCACCAGCACCAGCGGCCGGTCCGACAGGTGCAGGTGCCGGACCGTGGCCACCGGCTGGGCCCGCCCGGCGGCGACCGCCTGCGCCCGGGCCAGCGCGCGCAGCGTACTCACCGCGACTTCCCCGCTCGACGCGCCCGCGCGCTTCGGGGCGTACTCATGCGGGGTTTCCGGCGAGGGCGTCGGCGCGCAGGCGCGCGGCGGCCCGCAGCAGCGCGGCGGCCTCCGCCTGCTCCGGCTCCGGGGTACGGACGCCCGCGGCGAGCGCCAGCACGTCCGTCACCGCCGGCACACCGCCGAGCGCCTCCCGGACCGGCCGGCCCAGCGCCCCGGTCTGGCCGCGCGCCTCGTGTCGGCAGAAGAAGGCCAGCTCGCAGGCGGCCAGGCAGTCCGGCGCGTAGCGGGCCGGCACCTCGTGCAGCGCGGCGGCCAGCGTGGCCGGGTCGGCCGCCGGGTCGGCGGTGAAGCCGGCCGGCAGGGTGGCCAGCAGGTCGTCGACGCGGGCCATCCGGGCGAGCTGCCGGCGCAGCACCAGGAGCTGCCGGCGGACGTCGAGCAGGCTGGCCACCGGCCGGTTGGCGAAGTCGCGCGGGCAGATCAGCACCACCTCGTGCGAGACCAGCTCCGGATCGCGTCCCGCGGCGGCGAGCAGCTCCCGCAGGGCCAGCACGTAGACCGCGGACTGGATCGCGGCGGCGGCCACCTTCGCCGGGTCGGCCTGCCCGTCGATCACCGGAAACGACTTGATCTCCACGACGTGGAACCGGCCGGCCAGCCGGGCGGCGACCAGGTCCGGCTCCAGGTGCACGCGTCGGCCGGCCACGTCCAGGCCGAGCAGCGGATGGTCGAACAGCGCCGGGCCGTCGCCGCCCGCCGTCAACGCCGCCCGGGAGCGTTCCGTCCGGTCGTCGTCGCCGCCCAGGTCCGTCCAGGTCGCGCCCGCCGGCACCGGTACGCCGAGCCGCTCCGCCACCAGGCGCAGCAGCTCCACCCCGCCGTCCGCCTTGACCTGGGCCTCGAACGCGTTGCCCCGGGTGATGGCGAACCGGGACTGCCCGAACCGGGCCGGGAAGCCCAGCCGCTCGGCCAGCGCCGGCTTGTCCGCGCCGGCGCTGTCCAGCACGGCGCGCCGGGTGCACCCGGGGTTGCCGGTCAGCGCCGCGATGGTGCGGGCGTTGTGCCGCCGCGGCGGCCCCCCACCCCGAATCTCCCCCAGCCGATCTTCCACCCGATGAAGTGTAAGGACGGGCCCCCTGTTAACGCCTCCGGTAGAGGAGGGTTCCCCTGTTGACACCCGCTCCGGTGGGTCACCGTCCGGCGGAACGGTTCCACGGGGAGCGCGGGGACAGCGCGCCAGCCGCCGGCCGGCTGCGGCGACGGTGCCGACGGCCGGGCGTGCAGGGCGGACGGGCGGCGGTGTGCACCGGCACGGCGGGCGGTGTGACCATCGGCCGTCCCATCAGCCAACAGAGGAAGCGCGTCACGGTCAGCCGACCGGGAGGCGCTCGGCCTCGGCGCGGGAGATGTCGTACTCGGCGCCGCAGAACGTGCACTGCTGCGCGTACCGGGTGCGCACCGGGATCAGCGGGACGAAGAAGAGGCTGAACTTCGTGGCCCGCCGCGTGATCACCTGTGCGGCCTGGTTGCCGCAGTGACGACAGACCCGGGTGACGACACCGGACCGGGTGACCTTGGTCCGCAGCCCGAAGATGAAGAACATCGCCCGGCATTACCCACCCGGGGCACGGGTTAAGCGGGGCCCCCTCCTATACCGCAGGCGTTAACAGGGGGCCCGTCCTTTCACCGTCAGAGCCAGATGGGGCGCCAGGCGGGGAGTTCGTGGAAGCGGCGCAGCTCGGCCAGGCCGGCCACGGTGCCGGTCCAGGCGGCGTACGGGGGGTTGCCCTCGTCGAAGCCGGACTGCACGAACGTCAGCTTCGTCCGGCCGGCGGACTCGGCCAGCTCCCAGGTGCTGACGCCGGTGGGCCCCCAGTCGACGGAGATGGCCCGCCCGGGCGTCACGTCCAGCACCTTGGCCGCGTAGCCGGTGTCGAAGCCGCCCATCGCGTAGCGACCGCCCGCCCAGGGTTCGATGCCGATCGGGTAGCCGAACCAGGCGCTGGCCTGCTCCGAGTCGGTCAGCGAGGTCCACACGGCGTCGATCGGGGCGTCGATCAGCAGCTCGCCGCGCAGGTCGGCGGCGGTGAAGTCGGTACGCGGCAGCAGCGACCGTCCCTCCAGGTGCGCGTTGAGGTTGGCGATCGACAGCGCCCAGTACGTCTGGAGCACGCCCCGGATGCTGCTGCCGCTCATCGCCTCGTCGAAGGAGAAGTGGCTCTGCCGCAGCGTGAGGATCGTGGCGTCGCCGTCGGGCGCCAGCTCGATCTCGGTGGTGGTCTCCACCCCGTCGAGCGTCCACGTGAAGCGCAGTGACGTGTCGTCGACGTGCCGCAGCCGCTGGTGCGGCGCGTCGCCCTCGGGCGTGAAGCGGCCCCAGAACTCGTACCGGCGGGGCAGCTCGACCTCGGCGTGCTCGGCGAGCCACACGCGCAGCTCGGTCGGGTCGGTCAGCGCGCGGCGGACGGTCGCCACGTCGGCGGCGAGGCGGGCGCGGACGGTCAGCGGCTCAGTCATCGGTGTTGTCGCCTTTCGGGTAGCAGGCCACGGCGAGCTTGAAGGCGTCTCCCTCGGCGCCGCCGTATCGGGTGAACAGGTCCCGCAGCGTCGACTGCAGGTCGTGCAGGAACTCCTGGCGCCGCTCGGCGGGTACCCGGATCTCGCCGGACACGCCGATCGAGGGCAGCTCGGGGGCAGCCCGGTCCAGCGCGGCGATGTCGGCCTGGACCTCCTCCATCAGGTCGAGCAGGTAGCCGAGGCTCAGCTCGTCGCGCACCCGGCGCCCGTCGCCGATGCGGCCGACCAGCCGCGGGGAGAGCCAGTAGGACCGGGCGACGGCCTGGTAGATGCCCTCGGTGATGCCGCGCACCTGCCGCTGGGCGACCTGCTCGGCCAGGCCGGCCGCGACCAGTTGCTTGACGTGGTAGTAGACGCGCTGCGGCGTCTGGTCCAGCCGGGCGGCGACCTCGGTGCAGGTGCGCGGTTCGGCGAGTTGCCGCAGCACCTCGATGCGCTGCGGCTTGAGCAGGGTCTCCGCCTGCTCGCGTGCTTCCAGGTACAGGACGTCTCTCATGGCAAAAACAAGTTTGTACGTACAAAAATCATTTGTCAATAGCGCCGACGAGAGGCCGCGCGGGTCCGCGCGGCCTCTCGTCGGTACGGGTCAGGGCGTCCAGTCCGGACGCAGCGGGTAGCCGTTCACCCCCTGCGGGCCGTTGTGCGTGGCGAGCACCTGGTGCAGTTGGATGCCGTTGCGTTCGAACGCCATCCGGGAGCCGGCCATGTAGAGGCCCCACACCCGGGCGGTGCCCGGACCGACCTCGTTGACGCAGAAGTCCCAGTGCTCGACCAGGTTGCGGCACCAGCCGGCCAGCGTCAGCGCGTAGTGCTGGCGCAGGTTCTCCTCGTGGTGCACCTCGAACCCGGCGTCGTGGATCTCGCTGATCAGCCGCCCCGGGCCGGCCAGCTCACCGTCCGGGAAGACGTACCTGTCGATGAACGCGCCGGAGCGGTGCGGCGCCCGGTTGTCGGCCCGGGTGATGCAGTGGTTGAGCAGCCGACCACCGGGCTTGAGCCGGGACCGCAACGCGCCGAAGTAGGCCGGGTAGTTGCGCACGCCGATGTGCTCGGTCAGCCCGATCGAGGAGATCGCGTCGAACTGCTCGCGCGGCGCGTCCCGGTAGTCGAGGTGCCGCACCTCGGCCAGGTCGCCCAGCCCCTCCCGCTCGATCGCGGCCTGTGCCCACTCGGCCTGCGCCCTGGACAGCGTCACGCCCAGCGCCTTGACGCCGTACTCCCGGGCCGCGTGCCGGACCATGCCGCCCCAGCCGCAGCCGACGTCCAGCAGCCGCATCCCCGGCGTGAGCGCCAGCTTGCCGGCGACCAGGTCGTACTTGGCCCGCTGCGCCTCCTCCAGCGTGTCGCCGGGGCTGCGGAAGACCGCGCAGGTGTACGTCATGGACTCGCCGAGCACCTTCTCGTAGAAGGCGTTCGACACGTCGTAGTGGTGGGAGATCGCGGTGCTGTCCCGCGCCCGCGAGTGACGAAGCCCGTTCACCACCCGCTTCCAGCGCGGCGCCGCCTCCTGCGGCGGGGCCGGCGGGGGCCGCAGCCGCTCCCAGCCCAGCCCCTTGACCAGGGCCAGCGCGTCGGCCACCGGTGGCATCCGCAGCGGCATCTCGTCCTTGAGCACCCGCAACGCCTCGTACGGGTCACCGGGGTGCACGCCGTCGAGCCCCAGGTCACCGCTGACGTAGGCCCGGGCCATGCCCAGGTCACCCGGCGCGGTGAGGAGGTACGACAGACCCCGCTCGGTGCGGATCGCCAGGGTGATCCCGGCGTCGGCCGGGCCCACCGCGCTGCCGTCGTACCCGGTGACCCGGACGGGCAGGTCGCCGGTGGTCACCGCGCGGATCACGTCCGCGACGGTCGGTACGGTGCGCCGGCCGCCCGTGGGCGGCCCGGCCGGGGCGCTCGCCGCCCCCGGTGTTCGGTCGGTCAGACTCATGCTCGGGATACCGCCTTCTCGTACAGTCCGGTGAGTCGATGATCCGGGTCGTAGCGGTCCTTCACGGCGCGCCAGGTCTCCCCGCCGTAGAGCCGGTCGAACGCGGCCCGGTCGTAGTACGCGTCGGAGTAGAGCGACTTGTGGCCGCCCGTCTCCGACACCATGTGCTCGATCCGCCGGTTGACGTCGCCGTCGGCGGCGCCCGGCGCGATCGGGACGCTGCCCCAGAAGCCGATGTTCACATAGGTCTCGCCCGGTTGGAGCGGATACAGCGGCCACGCCCGGGCCGATCCCGGGCCGGCCGGCTCCCGCAACCGCAGCGGGCAGAGCCACACCGGATCCATTCCCACGTTCGCCGCGAACCAGCGCAGGAACTCCGGCGTACGCGCCAGCGGGATCTCCACGTCCTGCACCACCCGCTCGCGCGCCGGCCGGCCCCGCCACCTGTCGACCCGGGCGGCCACCTGGTGCCGGTGCTCGAAGCGCACGATCTTGTGATAGAAGTCGCTGCGCCGGTAGCGCTGCGGCCAGAGCCGCCGGAGCACCGGGTGCTGCACGCCGAACGCGGACGAGCACCAGAACCAGTCGGTGTCCCACCGCCAGAGATAGTCGTGCGCGGTCAGCACGTCGCGGGTGCGCCGACGCAGGGAGCGGTAGTAGATCTCCTGGCCGGTGTAGTCGGACGGACGGCCGTCGGCCTGGTCGGTGAACGTGGCGAGCACCAGGTAGGACTCGCCGGGGCTGAACATCACGCCGTCCATGGCGTCGACCGGCTCGCCCCCGAACGCGCCCTTGTCGACCACCTCGCCGATCGCGTCGACCAGCTCCTCCAGCCGGGTGAACCGGATGTTGCGCAGCGCCACGTGCCGGCCGACCGGTTGCAGCTCGATGCGCAGCCGGGTGGCGTAACCGAGGCTGCCCAGCGAGTTGGGGAACGCCCGGTGCAGCTCGGCGTGCTCGCCCCGGGGACGGGTGGTGATCAGCTCCCCCGCGCCGGTGAGCACGTCCATCTCGGTCACCGACTCGTGCGGCAGGCCGTTGCGGAAGGACGTCGACTCGATGCCCAGGCCGGTCACCGCGCCGCCCAGCGTGATGGTGCGCAACTGCGGCACGACCAGCGGCATCAGGCCGTGCGGCAGTGTCGCGTCGACCAGGTCCTCGTAGGTGCACATGCCCTGCACGTCGGCGGTGCGGGCCGTCGCGTCGACGTCGAGCACCCCGGTCAGCCCGCGCACGTCCAGCCCCGGCACCCGGGGCGCGGAACGGGGACGGAACAGGTTCGACGTCTGCTTGGCCAGCCGCACCGTCTCACCGGCGGGCACCGCGGCGTAGGACCGCCGCAACGCGTCCACCGCCCGTTCATGATCACGGACAGCTCGCATGAGATCACCTTACGCCCCGGTCCGACAATTCGTGGCACCCTCGACGGTGGCCGACGGGCGGGTCGCGGCATAGCGTGAAGGACATGCCGAAAGCCGTCTGGAACGACCTGGTCGTCGCGGAGAGCGACGACACCGTGCTGGTCGAGGGCAACCACTACTTCCCGCGTACGGCCCTGCGCGACGACCTGATCCGCTCCTCCGACACGCACACGGTCTGCCCGTGGAAGGGCACCGCCTCCTACTACACGCTGGAGCACGACGGGGCCACCAGCCCGGACGCGGTCTGGTACTACCCCGACCCGAAGTCCGGGGCCGAGATGGTGCGGGACCGGGTGGCGTTCTGGAAGGACGTCCGGGTCGTCGACTGAGTCACCGGCCGCCGGGGCGACTGGCCCTCGGCGGCTCCGGTGGGTCAGGATGCCCCCATGGCCGACCCGCGTCCCGACCCGTCCGGCACCGTCTACGGTGCCCGCCCCGCCCGCGGCGGGAGCCGGCTGCCCCGGGACCCGCTGATGCGGACCGCGCTGGGCATCGGCCTGGTCGGCGTACTCCTGGGGGTGTTCTTCGCGACCGGCGTGCTGGGGGGCGGGGCCGACCGGCCGGTGGTGCCGGCGGCGGCCGTGCCGACCCCGGCGGAGAGCGAGCCGAGTTCGGCCCCGCCGACGACCAGGGCCGCGCCGTCGCCCACGCCGAGCGCGACGCCGGAGACACCGGCCGCGCCGGTGGCCACGCCCCGGGTGATCCGGGGCGTGCCGTCCGGGCGCTGCGTCGGCGTCACCGGTGACGACCCGGAGGGCGCGCAGGCCGCGCTCGCCGACTGCACCGGCGGGCCGGAGCAGCAGTGGGTGGTCACGCCGGTCGCCCCGGACACCTACCTGCTGGTCAACGCCGCCAGCGGCAAGTGCCTCGACGTCAACGAGGCGAGCACCGACGACGGCGCCGACGTGCAGCAGTGGTCCTGCAACGGGCAGGCCAACCAGCAGTGGAAGCTCCAGCCGACAGGCGGCGGGCCGGTGCTGCTGGTCGCCGTGCACAGCGGAAAGTGCGCGCAGGTCGACGACGCGGGCACCGAGGCCGGTCGGGAGCTGGAACAGGCGCCGTGCGGCGGCGCCGCCGAGCAGCAGTGGGCGCTCGGCTGACTCAGCCCCGGTAGCTCCACGCCCGCCGGCCGGCCGCCACCGGCGGCGGCGCGAACGCCGGCTCACCGACGGAGCGTCGGCGCAGCAGCAGGGAGAGCCCGGCCGCGCCGATCGAGAGCGCACCGGCCACGTACCAGGCCATCGCGTAGTCGCCGAGGCGGTCCCGGACCAGGCCGGCGCCGGTGGCGGCCAGCGCGGCGCCCACCTGGTGCGCGGCGAACACCCAGCCGAACACCACCGCGCCGGACGCGCCGAACCACTCCCGGCACAGCGCCACCGTCGGCGGCACGGTGGCCACCCAGTCCAGCCCGTAGAAGACGACGAAGACCAGCATGCTCGGCTCGGCCCGGCCGGTGAACAGGCTCGGCAGCACCAGCAGCGATCCGCCGCGCAACGTGTAGTAGGCGCCGAGCAGCAGCCGGCTGTCGACCCGGTCGGTGAGCCAGCCGGACGCCACCGACCCGGCGATGTCGAAGATCCCGACCAGGGCGAGCAGGCCGGCGGCGGTGGTCTCCGGCATGCCGTGGTCGTGCGCGGCCGGCACGAAGTGCGTGCCGACCAGCCCGTTCGTGGTCGCGCCGCAGATCGCGAAGCCGCCGGCCAGCAACCAGAACGGCCGGGTCCGCGCGGCGGCGGCCAGCGCGCCGACCGCGCGGCCCGCCGCGCCGCCGGCCGGCCGGGCCGGCGGCACGACCTCGGTGGCGCCGTAGGCGGGTCGGCCGAGATCCGCCGGGTGCTCGCGCAGCAACCACCCCACCAGGGGTACGACGGCGAGCGCGGCCCCGGCCACGACGAGTGCCGCCGTCCGCCATCCGTGGTCGCGCACCAGCACCGCGAGCAGCGGGAGGAACACCAGTTGCCCGGCCGCCCCGCCGGCGGTGAGCACGCCGGTGACCAGGCCCCGGCGGCGGACGAACCAGCGCCCGGTGACGGTCGCCACGAACGCGAGCGCCATCGAGCCGGTACCCAGCCCGACCAGCACGCCCCAGCAGAGGATGAGCTGCCAGCTCTCGGTCATCGCCACGGTCAGCCCGCTGCCGGCGGCCACCAGCAGCAGCGCGACGGCCACCACCCGGCGGATGCCGAACCGGTCCATCAGCGCCGCGGCGAACGGGGCGGTGACGCCGTAGAGCAGCAGGTTGACCGAGACGGCGGCGGAGATGGTGGCGAGCGGCCAGCCGAACTCGGCGTGCAACGGATGCAGCAGGACGCCCGGGGTGGCCCGGAAGCCGGCGGCGCCGACCAGGGCCACGAACGCGACGCCGGCGACCAGCCAGGCCGGGTGCAGTCTTCTCACCCTCCGAGTCTCGCCTCGGCGGGCGCCGGGGACGAGTGGCCGGAAAGCCATCGTGCGCAATAATCGGGCCATGCCCGCCCTGCCGCCGCACCGCGTCGTCGTCCTCGCCCTGGACGGCGTGGTCGCCCTCGACCTCGGCACCCCCGCCCAGCTCTTCGGCGCCGCCCGCGTCACGGACCGGACCCGGCTGTACGCGGTCACCACCTGCACCGCCGGGGCCCGTCCGGTCCGCAGCACGGGCGGCTTCCGGGTGCTCCCCGACCACGGCCTCGACGCGCTGGCCACCGCCGACACGGTGATCGTCCCCGGCATCCACGAGGGCCCACCGCTCACCGCCGGCACGGTGGACGACGACGTGGCGGACGCGCTGCGCGCCGCCCACGAGCGGGGCGCCCGGATCATGTCCATCTGCACCGGCGCGTTCGTGCTCGCCGCCGCCGGCCTGCTCGACGGCCGGCCGGCCACCACCCACTGGGCGTACGCGGCCCGCTTCCGGCGGCTGTACCCCGGCGTACGGCTCGACCCCGAGGTGCTCTTCGTCGACGACGGGCCGGTGCTCACCTCGGCCGGGGTGGCCGCCGGCATCGACCTCTGCCTGCACGTGATCCGCACCGACCACGGCAGCGCGGTGGCCAACCGGGCGGCCCGCCGCTGCGTGGTGCCGCCGTGGCGCGACGGCGGCCAGGCCCAGTACATCGAGCGGCCGGTGCCCCGGGCCACGACCACCGGCACCGCGGCCACCCGCGAGTGGGCCCGGCACCGGCTGCACGAACCGGTCGCGTTGCGCGAGATGGCCGCGCACGCGCGGATGAGCGTCCGCACGTTCACCCGGCACTTCCGCTCGGAGACCGGGCTCAGCCCGGCGCAGTGGCTGCTGCGGCAACGCACCGAGCACGCCCGGGTGCTGCTGGAGACCACCGACCTGAGCGTCGACCGGATCGCCCGGGACGCCGGCTTCGGCACCACCGCCGCCCTGCGCCAGCACTTCCACGCCCGGGTGGGCGTGGCCCCCACCGCCTACCGCCGCGCCTTCCGCGCGCCCTCGGGGTCAGGCCAGGTGGGGCTGCCGGCGTAGCGCGCGGAGCTGGGTCAGGTGCAGCGGCAGGTGCACCCGGATGTGCAGGTCGAGCGCACGCCCCCAGGGCAGCGCGTCGTCCACGTCGAGGTCGAAGCCCTCGCGCAGCACGGTCTCGACGGGTGTCTCGGCGGCCGGGCCGAGCCGCTCGGCCAGCGCGCAGAGCTTCAGGCTGGTGGCCCGCAGCAGGGCGGCCAGCCCGTCCAGCCCGCCGCACTCGGAGACCAGCGCGTCGAGCTGCGGGCGGTGCACGGTGTCCAGGTCGTAGTAGGCGAACGGCGACCCGGCCAGCACCGCCTCGGTCGCCTCGCTCATCAGCTCGTCGTTGGCGGCGAGGTGCGCGACGATCTGCTCGGCGCTCAGCTCCCCCTCCGGCGGCGGCCCGAACCCGCCCGCGTCCACCTCGGCGAGCAGCTCGTCATAGGCCCGCCGCAGCGCTCCGGCGTCCACCTCGTCCATGCCCGCATCCAACCCTCGGAGCGACCGCCCGCACCACGGCTACCCGGTGCGGTTCACCCGGATGAGATCGTCAGCGGCGGCCGTGGCGGGCGCGGAGGTAGTCGGAGACGACGTACTCGCCGAGGTCGTTCAGGTCGGGGGTGAACATCCGGCCACCGGAACGGCGGGCCACCGCGTCGACGAACCGGCGCAGCCCCGGGTCGTCGCCGAGCATGAACAGGTTGAGCGTGGCGCCGTACCGGGTCAGCTTGTCCACCTCGCGGATGGTCGCCTCGATCGTCTCCGGCAGCGGGGGCCAGTTGAAGTACGCCTCGCCGTCGTCCGGATCCAGATGGGCGGTGGGCTCGCCGTCGGTCACCACCAGCACCACCGGCTCGGCGCCCGGGTGGCGGCGCAGGTGCCGGCCCGCCAGCCGCAACGCGTGCTGGAGGTTGGTGCCCTGCTCCATGTCCGGCTCCGCCGCCGCCAGCTCCTGCTGGGTCAGCGGCATCGCCTCCCGCCCGAAGCCGACGATCTGCAACGCGTCCTGCGGGAACCGGGTGGCCATCAGGTGCGACAGCGCCAGCGCCGTCTGCTTCATCGGGCCCCACCGCCCCTGCGAGATCATCGAGTACGACAGGTCGACGCAGAGCACCACCGCCGCGGACGCCCGACGCTCGGTCTCCATCACCTCGAAGTCCTCGACCGCGAGCGGCACCGGCACGCCGGGGCCGGCCCGGCGGACCGCCCGGGTCAGCGTGCGCACCACGTCCAGCGGCTGCTCGTCGCCGTACTCCCAGGGGCGGGAGGCGCCGCTGACCTCGCCGGCCGCACCGGCGGAGCGCAGGTCGTGCTGGCCCCGGGGACCGGCCGTCAGGTCGGCGAAGACCCGCCGCAGCGCGGTGCCGGCGAGCCGGCGCAGCGCCTTCGGGCTGAGCGTGAGCCCGTCCGCGTCCCGGGTCACCCAGCCCTGGCGGCGCAACTCCCGCTCCAGGTCGCGCAGGCGGCGTACGTCGTCGGCGGCGTCCCGGCCCAGCGTCCGGGCCACCGCGTCGACGTCGACGTCGTCAAGCGTGGCGCCGGCCTGGTCCTGGTCGAGCGAGTCCAGCAGCTCGTCGAGTTCGGCGATCTCGTCGAGTGCGCCGGTCGCCTCGCCGTAGCCGAGCGGCTGGTCGCCGCGGACCCGTTCGCCGCGCTGCCAGTTCAGGTCGGGGCGCAGCGAACGCAGGTGCGCGTCGAGTTGGGACAGCTCCCCGGCGAGCCGGTCGCCGAGCGACTGGCGCATCAGCCCGGCCAGTTCCTCGCGCTGCCGGTCCGACAGCGACCGCATCAGTCGTTCCCCGGCCGCCGACCGGCGGGCCAGCACGTCGATCAGCTCGTCGACGTTGCGGGGCCGTTCCGGGAAGAACTCGCCGTGCCGGCGCATGAACTCGGCGAACGCGTCGGTGGTGTCCTCCGAGCGGGCGTGCCGGGCGAGCAACTCGTTGAGGTCGCGCATCATGTCGCCGAGCTGGCGCTGGGCGTCCGGGTCACCGGCGGCCCGCGCCGCGTCCCGCAGCCCGGCGAAGCGCTGCTCCAGCACGTCGCCACGCAGCCCGTCGAGAATCCGCTGGTACGTCTGGCGGGCCTCGGCGCTGGCCCAGTCGTACCCGGACAGCTCGGAGACCGCGCGCGCGGTGGACCGGGGCAGATTGTCCAGCACCGCCTCGGCGAACCGGGCGTCGTCGCCGTCGCGGCCCCGCAGCTCGTCCCGCTCGGCGGCGAGCGCCTGGTCGAGCAGCGCGCGGGCCCGGGTCACCGCGCCGTCCAGGTCGCCCCGGCGCAGCGCCTCCCGGCGCAGCCGGCGGGCCCGGGCGGCCAGGTCCTGGAGGCCGCCGCGCCCGTCCGGGCCGCGCCGCAGCAGGTCCCGCAGCGCCTCCCGGAGGCTGCCCCCGCCGAGCACCTCCGCGCCGACCGCGTCCACGGCGGCACGCACGTCGTACGGCGGGGCGAGCGGGTCGGGCCCGCCGCGCCACTGCCCGTACCGGAACCGGTTGCCGGCCACGGTCAGCCCCGGCCGCCGTAGACGGTGCGCCCGGAGTCGGTGACGTCCTTGCCGAGCCGGCGGGTCAGGTGCAGCCCTTCGAGGACGAACTCGACGCCGGCGGCGGCCTCCGCCGGGCTGGGCGCGTCACCCAGACCGAGCCGGTCGAGCACCTTGGCCAGCCCCGGCACGGTGCCGACCTGGCGCAGCAGCTCCGCGGCGGAGACCAGCTCACCGGTCTCGACGGCGCCGCCCTCGGCGACCAGCCCGGTGAAGCCGGACAGGTCCAGCCCGGACAGCCGGGCCCGGAACGTCTCCGCCGTGGCGGTACGCAGCAGGTGTGCGAGCACCTCGATCTCGCGCCCCTCCTCGCCGCTCTCGAACTCGACCTTCCCGCGCAGCGTCGACGTCACCGAGACCGCGTCGCCGACGCGCGCCACCGCCTCCTCCGGCGCGCGGCGGGACCCGGCGTCGGCGGTGCCGGCGGTGTCGCCGGCGGCGAGCAGGCCGGAGCGGCGCAGCGCGGCGGCGGCCACGGTCTCCGCGGCGGCGATGGCGAACCGGGCGGACACCCCGGAGCGCGGGTCCACCGACGGCGACTCGCGCACCCCGCGGGCGAACCGGGCGAGCACCTCCAGCACGTGCTCCGGCACGCCTGCGACCAGGTCGGCCTCCTGCCGGATCAACGCCAGCTCCAGCTCCAGGTCGAGCGGGTAGTGGGTGCGGATCTCGGCGCCGAAGCGGTCCTTGAGCGGAGTGATGATCCGGCCCCGGTTGGTGTAGTCCTCCGGGTTGGCGCTGGCCACCAGCAGCAGGTCCAGCGGCAGCCGGAGCTGGTAGCCGCGGACCTGGATGTCCCGCTCCTCCAGCACGTTGAGCAGCGCCACCTGGATCCGTTCGGCCAGGTCGGGCAGCTCGTTGACGGCGAACACGCCCCGGTTGGTGCGCGGGACGAGGCCGAAGTGGATGGTCTCCGGGTCGCCGAGCGTACGCCCCTGGGCGAGCCGGACCGGATCGACGTCGCCGATCAGGTCGCCCACGCTGGTGTCCGGCGTGGCGAGCTTCTCGCCGTAGCGCATCGAGCGGTGCAGCCAGCCGATCGACAGGTCGTCGCCGGCCTCGGCCACCCGGGCCCGGCTGGCCGGGGTGAGCGGGTGCATCGGGTGCTCGTTGAGCACCGAGCCGGGGATCACCGGGGTCCACTCGTCGAGCAGGCCGCCGAGCGCGCGGATCAGTCGGGTCTTGCCCTGCCCCCGCTCGCCGAGCAGCACCATGTCGTGGCCGGCGAGCAGCGCCCGCTCGACCTCGGGCAGCACCGTGTCCTGGTAGCCGACGATGCCGGGGAAGCGCTCCTCGCCGGACCGCATCCGGGCGAGGAGGTTGTCGCGGAGTTCCTGCTTGACGGTGCGGTAGTGGTGGCCGGTCGCGCGCAGCGCGCCGAGCGTGGCGGGCAGCTCGGCCGGCGGAGCCGGGGAAACCTGGGAGTGAGCGCTCACCCGCACCACGCTAGCTCAGTTTTCCCGCGTCGCCCGGTGGTCGGTCCCGGCCCGTGACCGGGACCGACCACCGGGGGCGGTCAGCGCCCGCAGCGGCCAGAGCAGCATCGGCAGCGTGGTGAGGCTGAACCCGCCGGTCAACGCCCAGAACCGTGGGGCGGTGAGCAGCCCGAGCCCGAGCGGGCGCGGCACCTCGGTGCTGGTCAGGAGCTGCGCGAACGCCACCACCAGCAGCGCGTACGGCAGTGCGAGCACGCCGCCGAGCAGCAGGAACACGGCACGCCGCCAGGTGCTGCCGCGCACCAGCGGCGCGAGCGCGCCCCGGACCGTCGTCCGGTCATTGTCCCGTCGCCGGTCGCCGGGCGACTCCCCCGCGCCGGGGAGACCGGCCCGTCAGCGGTGGTCGCGCACGTAGCCCTGCGGGTCCTTGTCGCGGAACGGCAGGTCCCGGCCGCTCTTGTGCTCGCCGTAGAAGGTGAGCCAACGCGCCCCCAGCTCGGCCCGCAGCTCCACGCTCGCGTGCCGGCGGAAGTCGGGCAGCGCCTCGTCCTCCTCCTCGGCCAGGTGCTCGCTGTTCTCCCGGCGGGCCGTGCCGACCGCCGCCCACCAGGCGTCCGAGCCGACCTCGTGCAGCTTGGCCTCGGCGATCGCGTCGCGGATCTTGTTGTGGTCGCCGATCGCGTCGGCGGTCTCGTCCTCGCCGTCGTCGCCGTGCTTCACCAGGTGCGGATAGAGGATGGCCTCCTCCGCCTCGGCGTGGATGTCCAGGTGCAGGGCGAGCGCCTCCCAGATCGCCAGCATCTCGGCCGGGTCGCGGGCGTCGTCGAGTCGGGCGAAGCCGCGCCGGAAGGCGGCGTGGTCGTCCAGGATCAGTGCGGTGACGTCGTCCATGCGGTCACTTCCCCAGTCGGGCGCGGATCAGCCGGGGCATCGCGGCCAGGCCGGTGACCGGCCGGAACGCGTGCGCGGCGGCGACCAGCGCGGCGTACTCGTCGTCGGCCAGGTCGATGTCGGCGGCGGCCGCGTTGCGTTCCATCTGCTCCACCCCGGACGCGCCGGGGATGGCCACCACGTTCGGGTGCCGCAGCACGTACGCGAGCGCGATCTGACTCGGCGTGGCGTCGTGTGCGTCGGCCACCTCGCGCAGCGTGGCGATCAGTTCGGTGCCGCGGGCCAGGTTCTCCGGCAGGAAGTACGGGTTGGCCCGGCGCACCGCCCCGGACGGCGGGTTGGTGGCGTCGTAGCGGCCGGAGAGGAACCCCTGCGCCAGCGGGCTGTACGCGATGACGATCCGGCCGGCCTGCTCCGCGTACGGGATCAGGTCCTCCTCCGGGCCGCGGTCGATCATGCTGTAGCGGACCTGGTTGCTCAGCACCCGGCGGCCCAGCGCGGCCTCGGCGAACCGCCACCGGCGCAGGTCGTAGTTGCTGACCCCGACCTCGCCGACCAGCCCGACGTCCTGCAACGAGCGCATGCCGCGCATGGTGGTGGTGTCGGCGACCACCGGGTTGGCCTGGTGCACCTGGTAGAGGTCGACGTGGTCGACGCCGAGCCGGGCGGCGGAGGCCACCGCCCGCTGCTGCACCACCGGGGCGACCGGCAACAGCGGGAAGATCTTGCTGGCCACCACCACCTTCGCCCGGTCGGCACCGAGCGCGGCGCCGAGGATGCGTTCGCTGCGGCCGAAGCCGTACAGCTCGGCGGTGTCGAAGAGGGTGACCCCGAGGTCGAGCGCCCGCCGCACGATCTCGGCCGCCCGCCGCTCGTAGTCGGCGCCGTAGCCCCACTCGCGGGAGCCGAACTGCCACGTGCCGAGGCCGATCTTGGAAATGGGCTTGGGAGTGTCGAGCCGCACGAAACGCATGGCTCCGACGCTACCCGCGCCCCGGTGGCCGCACACCGGTTCGCCGGTGGGCGCAGAATGATCGGGTGACCTACCTCGCCAGCGACGACCGTTACGACTCGATGCTCTACCGGCGCAGCGGCCGCAGCGGGCTGAAGCTGCCCGTCATCTCCCTCGGCCTGTGGCACAACTTCGGGCCGGACCGACCCTTCGAACGGCAGCGCGACATCGTCCGCCGCGCCTTCGACCTCGGCATCACCCACTTCGACCTGGCCAACAACTACGGCCCGCCGCCGGGCGCGGCGGAGGAGGTGTTCGGCCGGCTGCTCGCCACCGACCT
This sequence comes from Micromonospora sp. AKA38, assembly GCF_027925725.1. Classification (NCBI taxonomy): domain Bacteria; kingdom Bacillati; phylum Actinomycetota; class Actinomycetes; order Micromonosporales; family Micromonosporaceae; genus Micromonospora; species Micromonospora sp. AKA38. Next base: position 70,042 of record NZ_BNEI01000010.1, read on the forward strand.
GAAGCCGTACCGGGACGAGCTGGTGGTGTCGAGCAAGGCCGGCTACCTGATGTGGCCCGGCCCGTACGGCGAGTGGGGCTCCCGGAAGTACCTGATCTCGTCGCTGGACCAGTCGCTGCGCCGGTTGGGCCTGGATCACGTGGACATCTTCTACTCGCACCGGTTCGACCCGGACACCCCGCTCGAGGAGACGATGGGCGCGTTGGACGCGATCGTCCGCTCGGGCAAGGCGCTCTACGTGGGCATCTCCAACTACGACTCGGAGCAGACCGCCCGGGCCGCCGAGATCCTCCGGGACCTGGGCACCCCGCTGCTGATCAACCAGCCGTCGTACTCGATGCTCAACCGCTGGACCGAGTCCGACGGCCTGCTGGACACGCTGGACCAGGTCGGCGCCGGGTGCATCGCGTTCAGCCCGCTGGCCCAGGGCCTGCTCACCGACCGTTACCTGGGCGGCATCCCGGCCGACTCGCGCGTGCGGACCAGCGTCTTCCTCAACGAGAGCGACCTGGACGAGTCGCGGATGGCCACTGTCCGCGCGCTCGCCGAGGTGGCCCGGCGGCGGGGGCAGAGCCTGGCCCAGCTCGCCCTGGTCTGGGCGTTGCGTGATCCGCGGATGACCAGCCTGATCATCGGCGCGAGCAGTGTCGAGCAGTTGGCCGGCAACGTCGCCGCGCTGGACGACCTGGACCTCGCGGGCGAGGACCTGGCCGAGATCGACCAGATCCTCGCCGGTGCCTGAGGACGCGCGACGCTACTGGAAGATGGTGCCGTTGCCGGCGTCCCGGACCGCGCTCACCCGGTTCGGGGTGAACGTGTTGCCGGGCCCGACCACAGTCGCGTTGCAGCCCTCGGTGACGTAGAGCCCGTAACGCTGCGTCTTGACGGTCTGGTCGTCGACGGCCACGTCCCCGCTGACCACGGTGTCGACGCAGGTGATCCCGGTCGCGGTGGTGACCCGGATGCCGTCCCGGTTGGGCGTGTCGTCGGCGCTGTCGGTGACGTGGTTGTCGATGATCTGGTTGCCGGTGCCGCTGTTGATGTTGATGCCGTCCTGCCCGGCCTGGTCGACGACGTTGTCGCTGATCAGGTTGTGGTCGGCCGTCTTGTTCGGCTGGTCGGCCGTGGACGAGGCGCGGTTGACCTGGATGCCGTGCCCGCCCACGTTGGTGATGGTGCAACCGGTGACCGTGTCACCGCTGGTCGCCAGCAGTTCGACGCCGTCGCTCTGGGCGCCGCTGATGACGCAGTCCCGGACCGTGTTGCCCATCGACGTCCAGGTCTGGTTCTTGCCGTCGAACACGATGCCCCGCCCCCGGGACGCGGTCACCCGCACCCGCTCCACGACCATGTTGTTGCCGTCGTCGAAGTCGAGCGCGTCGCTTGTGCTCCGGAACGCCCCGCCGGCCGAGACCGCGAGGTCCCGGACGATCACCCCGTCCCAGCCCTTGGTGTTGAACGGCTCGGTGTCCCCTGCCGACGAGTTGTCGTTGCGGATCAGCGTGTCGTACATGCCGGCGCCGACGAAGGTCACCTTGCGGATGCCCTCCAGTTTCATGTACTCCGCGCCGAAGTCGAACGTGCCGGCCTCGAACCGGACCGTGCCGCCGCCCAGCCGGTTCAGCTCGACCACGGCGCTCTCCAGCACGGTCTTGAGACTGCCGGTGTAGGTCTCACCGGTGACGTCGGAGGCCGCCCGGTAGGTCGTCGCCCCGGTCCGGGTCACCACGTACGGCGACGGGTTGGGCGGTGCCGGGCTCAACAGTTGCGGCTTGTTGACGCCCTCCCGGCTGGTCACCCGCAGGCCGGTGTCGTTGGTGGTGGTGAGCGCCACGGTCACCGGCCCGTTGCCGGTGACCAGCGACGAGACGTTCACCGACACCCAGGTGTCCGCGCCCACCGGTCCGCTGCGGACGACCGTCGCGCCGATCGGTGGGGCGCTGTCGTAGGTGATGGTGTTCTCGTCCCAGGTGTCGTCGGCGACGGGGTGGACGTCCACCCCGGTGCTGCTGGCGGTCTCCACGTAGAGACGCAGCACCGCGGTCGGGTCCGTGGCCACGTCGGTGACCTCGAAGCGCAGGTAGGCGACCTGCCGGGGCACGGCGTCGACGCGGAGCGAGGCGGTCCGCCCCGCGTTGACCGTCGGGTGGGCGGCGTCCACCCAGGCGTCGGCGACCGGGTTGAGCGTCACGGCCGCGGCGGCCCGGGCCACCTGGGCCGCGGTGGTGGCGTGCGGCTTCGCCGGGGTGCCGGCGGGTGCCGCGGTGGCGGGCGGAGCAAGGCCGACCAGGACCAGGACCAGGACCAGGGCCGGCGCCAGGAGACGGAGCGGGGATCGGGATTGAGTTGTCATTGCTCCTCCAGAACGGTGTGGAGGGTGGTCCGGGCCGGCCGCGACATCGGGTCGCCCGGTCAGTGGTGGAGCGGCGCCTCCTCGGACCGCGTGGCGCCGGATGGGGTCGACGGTGTGGCGGCGGCTCGCGCACGCCGTCGACGGCGGTACAGCCAGAGCGGCACCAGGACCACCGCGCCGACCGCCAGGATCAGCGCGGCCCAGGCGGGCAGGCCCCAGTTGTCGCCCTCGGCGCTGCTGTCCAGTTGCGCGTCCGGGTGCGGGGCGACGCCGAGCAGGTCGGCCAGGACCTCCAGGTACCTGCTGCCCCACTGTTCGCTCGGTTCCACGTAGGTGTTCTCGGTGAACTCGTTCCAGCTGATGACGCCGAGGGCGTCGGGCTGGGAGAGCCGGGCGGCGGCGAAGGACGCGCGCAGGGTCTCGCCGTCCCGGCGGGGCACCTCCCTTCTCCCGCCGATCTGGCGAGCGTCGAAGCCGGGCGAGACCGGGGCGATCCACAGCCCGCCCCGGAGATGGACGGCCCGGGACATCGCGGTGAGCTTGTCCCGGCTCTTGTCGACGAGCGGGTCGGCGGACGACCAGTAGTACGCCTGCCCGTCCAGGGTCGACTGGCTGTTCACCACCGAGACGCTCTTGGCGGTGCCGAGAACCTGGAGCTTCTCCTGGGCCTGGCGGACGGTGTCCGCGACCTCGGTGGCGGAGTACCTGTCGCTGCCGTTCCAGATCACCACCGGCTGGTCGAAGATCCCGAAGACCGGGTCGGCGGCGTAGCGTTCGGCGAAGAGGGCCAGGTCGGTCCGGACCGTGGCCAGCGGCAACGGCTTACGACTGAAGTCGATGCCCTGGTAGACGATGCCGAGCCGGAAGCTCTCCGCGTGGGCGACCTCGACCAGCGCGGCGAGTCGTTCGTCGAGCTGCTCGGTGTGTTTCCAGGAGACCAGGAAGCCGGTGACCCCGGCGGCCTTGGCCATCCGGACGTGCCGCCGCATGATCTCCTGGTCGTCGCTGGAGTAGCGGCCGAGCACCGGATAGTCGGTCTTCGCCCGGTTCCACGAGCTGGGGTTGAACCAGATGTAGTAGTAGGCCAGCACCGGAACCGGCGACGAGGTCGGGGTCGCCGCGGGCCCGGATCGGGCGCACGCGGCCTGGGCCCGGCCCGCCGGCAGGCTCGCCGCGGCGACCGCCACCAGCACCAGCACCAGGCCGGCGGCGGCGCGTGGCCGCCAGCGACGCCGGCCGGACCGTCGCGCGGCGCGGCGGAGCGCCCGGAACGGGCGGCGCAGGTGCGGGCGGCCCAGCAGGACCAACCCGACGGCCACCCCGAGCACGCCCACCGCCACCAGGGTCAGGTCGACGATGCTGATCACGGTGAGCGTCACCTCCTGGTCCCGGCTGATGGTCACCGGTCGGCCGAAGGAGAGGCCGCCGCCGCGGACGGTCAGGGTGTAGGTGCCCCGGGGCAGGTCGGGGACCAGCACGGTGCCGTCCGGGCCGAACCCCAGCCGCTGCACCCGCCCGTCGGCCCGGGTGAGCTGGATCCCGCTGCCGGCCCGCCGGGGGAAGAGCATGTCCGAGGCGGTGAACGACACCTTGAAGAAGAGCAGCTGCACCACCCAGGCCTGCCGGTCCCAGGGCACGAACTTCTGGCCGGCCCGGTTGACCACCGAGGTGCCGTCCACCACCACGGCGTCCACCACGTAGTAGAGACGTTTCGAGACGAGCCCCCGGGGCCCCTGCTGGGTGCGGCTCTCGGCGACCCAGAGCGGCCTCGTCAACTGGTCGCCGGTCAGCTCGATGATCTCGCCGGTGTTGCTGCGCAGCCGCATCGCGGTCGCCCGCCGGGCCGGCACCGGTGACCCGAACCGGTCGGTGTAGCGCCAGCTCACCCGCCGGATCGTGCGCAGGCCCACCTCGACGATCCGGTCCCGGACGCCGTGGTCCACGCTGCCCCGGATGCGGTCGAGCACCGCCTTCCGGTCGGCGCCGACCGTCGCCGACCCGACCGTGAGCCGGTTGTCGAGCCCGAGGAAGTTCTTCACCCGGATGTTCACCCGGCCCTTGGCGTCCGAGCGGCCGGTGTTGCCGTCCACCGCGACCGGCACGCCCCGGATCGGCGGCACCATCTGCAGGTGCAGCGTGCCGGGCAGCGCGGAGCGGGGTGCCGCGGTGGCGGCGACCGGGGTGAGCAGGACGACCAGGAGCACCAGGAGCAGCGGCGGCAGCAGCCGGCGGGCGGCGCTCACCGCGACCGCCGCCGACCCCGGACGGCCGCGGCGCCGACCAACGCGCCGACCAGCAGCAGCGCGGTGGCGTACGAGCCGTAGACCGGCCGGGGGTCGGGCCGCTTCAACGCGACACTGGTGCGTTCGGCGCTGAGCAGGACGCCGGGACGGGGCGGCGCGTCGAAGTCGAACGCGTCGAGGAACGTGTTCGCCTTGGCGTCCCGGCTGGCGAGCGGTCTCAGCCGCCAGTTGATCTCGATGAACTTGAGCACCGAGGTGAAGTCGAGCGTGGTGGAGTCGACCCGTCCGCGCCGGGCGTACGGGCTGACCAGCAGCGCCGGCACCCGGAACCCGTAGCCGTACTGGTCGACCCTCGGCGGTTTGACGTGGTCGTACCAGCCGCCCCAGTCGTCGTACGACCAGATGAAGGCCGAGGAGGACCACTCGGGGGACCGCATGAGCTGCGTCAGCAGCGCCCGGACCAGGTTCTGGCCGGCGCCGATGTTGCCCGGCGGGTGCTCGCTGTTGCCGGCCGGCGCGATGAAGGAGACCGCCGGCAGGTCGCCCCTGGCCGCGTCCGCGTAGTACTCGTCGAGATCCACGATCTTGGAGAACAGGCGTGGGTCGTCGACGTAGCGGGCGTACCCCAGCAGCGGCACCCAGATGACCTGCGCGCCCCGGTCGATGTCCTCCTCCTCGACCCGGGACCGGAAGGTGATGGTCGGGTCGTAGTTCTGCACGTAGAACTTCCAACTGATCCCGGCCGCCTCCAGCCGGTCGAAGATGGTCGGGATGTTCCCCCAGCCGGTCGCCGGGATGGTCTCCGCCTTGCCGGCCGCGCCCGGGCCACCGGTGACCCGGTACATGTGGTTGCGGATGCTGCCGGAGTGCGACGAGCTGAAGAAGCGGTCGAAGAGCACGTACTCGTCGGCCAGGTTCCAGTAGTACGGCAGGTCGCGGTCGTCGTAGTAGGCCATCGCCATCCGGCCGTCCTTGCCCGCCTTGCTCACCCCCTCCACGAAGCCGTTCATCCGGCCGCCGTTGTACTGCTGGGCGAACGCGTCGGCGGAGTGGTCGAGGTCGATCGCGCCCAGCTTGCCGATGTGGAACGGCTTGACGCAGGGTTCCGGCAGGTCCGCCCGCATCGGCATGCAGACGCCCTTAGGGATGCCGTCCACCCCGGGCCGGGTGCCGAAGTAGTTGTCGAACGTGTGGTTCTCCTGCATCAGGAAGACCAGGTTCTCGATCGGCGTGGTCGGTGAGGTCGGCGTCGCCGGGGCGCCCGACGCGGCGGCCGGCGTCGCCGTCACCACGGCCAGGGCCAGCAGCACGGCGACGGCCGACAGCCGCCCGGCGCGGCGCCGGAGCACGGAATCGTTCCGACGGGTCATGGACGCACCTCATAGATGATGATCACGGGGACGGGAACGGCGCGGCCGGAGGCGTCGGCGCCGCCGACGTACTCGGTGTGCACGATCCGGCCGTGGTAGCGCCGGACGAGGGTCGCCAGCCGGTCGGCGAAGAACGTCGAGCGACGCGCGGAGAACGAGTCCCAGACGATGTAGTGCAGGTTGTTGTTGCGCAGCCACCCGTCCGGGTTGTTGAGCGCCACGTAGGACGGGTTGCGGTGCAACGGGTTCGGGCTGACCGACAGCCCGTAGCTCTGCCGCTGGCCGTAGTAGCGGATGATGTTCGACATGGACGGGCCGAGGGTGAGGATCACCGACCCGTCCGGCGTGTGGTCGGTCAACCACCTCCCGGCCTCCCGGCCGCCCGGCACGCCGCCGGAGCCGGCCAGGAAGTGCGCCCCACCCTGCTGGCTCACCGCCCGCCAACACGGTCCGAGGAGGCTCAGCGCGACCGTGGCGACGGCCACCAGCCGGACCACCAGGTGGACGCGGGCCCGGGGCATCACCCGCCGGGGGACGGCGGCGACCCGGGCCGGCACCGGCAGGACGACCAACGCCCGCGCGGCGAGCACCGCCACCGGCACGACGACCGGCAGCAGGTACTGGAAACCCTTGACCGGCCAGAGCTGGAAGAAGACCACCGGCACGGCGATCCAGGACAGCAGCAGCGTCTCCCGCCAGCTCCGCTGCCGGCGGGCCCACCACAGGCCCCCGAACGCGGCGAGCAGCACCAGCAGCCCGATCGACGAGGGCACGTTCTCCAGGTAGAACGACATCGGGTGGTTGGGGCGCCGGAACAACTGCCAGACGAGGTAGTTGCGCCCGGTCTCGGTGCGGCCGGCCAACGCCTGGGAGATCGGATGGGTGGCGAAGACCAGCGCCAGCACCGGCAGCGCCAGCAGCGTGGCCCGCACCGGCCGGCGTACGCCCGGGGTGAGCGCCAGGAACGCGTAGACGCTGCCGGCCAGCACGATGCTGGTCTCCTTGGCCAGCATCGTGACGCCGAGCATGGCGGCGGTGGCCACGTACCAGAGCGCGTCCTGCCGTTGGACGAACCGGACCATGCAGTACAGCGTGAGCGTGGCCAGCAGCACCATCGGCCCGTCCAGCAGCACCTGCCGGGTCACCACCACGTGGTACGGCATCACGGCCAGCAACAGCGCGGCGATGAGCCCGACCCGCCGGGTGTAGAGCCGCGCGCCCAGCGGGTACACCGCGAGCACGGTCAGCACGCCGAGCGCCACCACGACCAGCCGGCCGGCCACGTCCACCTCGCCGGCCCGGAAGAACGGCGAGAGAAGCGCCTGGACGAGCATCGGGTGGGCCCGGAAGACGGGGAAGTACTCGGTGTAGCGGGGGTTGCCGGCGAGCGAGGCGGCCTGCCCGGCGTACACCGCCTCGTCGCTGTTGAAGCCGAACGCGTCGATCTGCCACGTCCGGACGAACAGCGCCAGCACGGCGACCCCGGTCAGTCCACCGGCCACCTTCCACCGTGGCCGCCGCAGCGCCGGCAGCCAGGACGGCGGCGCGGACCTCACCGGTCGCTGCGCCTCGCCCCGCCGCTGCTCGGGCAGCGTGTCGGTGGTGGCCGGATGGCTCACGCTCACGCCGGCCCTCCCGCCACCGTCAGGTCACCGCTCCAACTCGGCCACGGCTGGGCGGGCACCACCGGGGCGCCCCGGCCGGCGCGTTCCTCCCGCAGCAGCCGGGGGATGTCGTCGGCCCAGCCGAAGGTGTCCGAGACGACGACCCGGCTGCGGACGTGGGACAGGAAACCGGCGAGGATGTCCCGCTCCCGTGCCCGGAGCTGGACGTACCCCTGGCCGTCGATCGTGATGGACGGCGCGAGGTACCGGAACGGCGGGAACCCGTACGCGTCGTCGGTGTTGTCGATCATGCGGTCGAGCGTGTCGGCGGCGCCCAGCTCGGTGATGTCGGGTTTGCCGCGCTCGATGACGAACAGCTCCTCCACCCGGGTGGTGGTGCCGATCCGGCACGGCACCAGCCGGTCGACGCTGTACTTCGGCGGCGGGATCAGCAGCTGGGTGACCGCGTTGATCCCCATGATCGGCAGGTTGAAGCGGCTGAGCGTCAGCGCCAGGGACCGGCCACCCTTGGAGTGCAGGCGGCTCTGGAGTTGCAGCCGCCGCCACTCGGCGGGCGTCAGGTCCTGCGCCTGCACCGCACGGAGCGTGTGCGCGCTGATGGTGAGCGGCTTGGGGAAGCAGGTCGCCACCCCGTCCGGCCGGACGATCGTCATGTCGTCGGAGAGGAAGAGACCGCCGTGGTCGCGGAGCAGCCGCAGCACGGTGGCGGTCTTGCCGGTGTCGGTGAGCGCCGAGAGCATCACCCCGACCCCGTCGAGCGTGACGCACGCGGAGTGCAGCAGCATGTGGCCCCGGGCCACCATGACGAACCGGAGCAGCGCCTCGATGATGTTGGTGTAGACCACGTGCGGCGAGTGGGCCAGCAGCGGGCCGACCTGGATCTCGATCGGCGGTCCGAGCTGGATGCGGAAGTTCGCGCCCCACCGGCCGAGCTGCTCCTCGTAGCGCAGCACGGACTGGTCGGCGTACTGGGTCATGGCCGCGCGGCGCTGCGGCCCACGACCGCCGATGTCGCTGACCCGCACCGCGATGTCCACCTCGGAGTCGGGCACCCACTGGGCCCGGAAGAACTCCAGCTCCGGCAGCATGATCTGCGAGCCGATGGTCACCACGCCGGCGACGTCGTAGCGGTACTTGAGGTACTGGTAGCGCCGGCGCGACGGGGTGCTGGGCGCCTCGGAGGCGCCGGCGACGAGCAACCGCACCGGGTCGCGTCGGGCCTTGTCGACGGCGGTGTAGATGACCCGGTCGTTGACCAGGAACCGGACCAGGAAGAGCGCCACCAGGGTGACCGCGTTGGCCACCAGGATGCCGACCCCCGCCCACACCAGAGCCTGGAGCACGGGCAGCCGCAACAGCAGCAACGCGTTGTTGAGCAGGAAGAACCGGGCCGCCCGGGCGGCGAACGAGCCGTGCCGGTTCCGCCGGTAGATCAGGCTGTCGATCAGCAGGAAGTTCCACGAGGTGGAGACCTGGGTGGCCAGCGCCGCACCGATCAGGTGGTGCATCCGGGCGGGTTCGTAGCAGAACCAGAGCACGGCGGTGTTCACCACCATGCCGGAGAGCCCGACCATGCCGAACGCGATCATCCGGCCCAGTTCACGCAGCCGCTCGACGTGGGTACGCGGGCTCCGCCGGATCTGCCCGACGAGGCGGCGGCCCCGCAGCCGGGCCAGGTGTCGCAGGAACGTCACGCCCTCCCGCAGGGACGCCTTCGACCGGCCGCCGTGCCGAGGCGCCATGTCGTACGCCACCTCGGCGACCCGGGCGCCGGGATGGCGCACCAGCAACTCCAGCAGCACCTTGAAGCCGATCGGGTTCATCCTGTCCAGGCGTACCGCGGCCCGGCGGAAGGCGAACAGCCCGCTCATCGGGTCGCTCACCGTCGCCAGCCGACGCGGGAACATGCCCTTCACCAGTCGGGTCGCCCAGGACGAGGTCGCCGTCCGGAGGGCCCCGTCGAGCCCGCCCGGGGAGCCGTTGCCGGCGTACCGGGTGCCGATGACGACGTCGACGTCGTGGCGCATGGCGATCCGCGCGAGCGTCGCCGCCGCGGCCGGCGGGTGCTGGAGGTCGGCGTCCATCACCAGCACCCACTCGCCGCGGGCGTGCGCGGTGCCGAGCAGGACCGCGCCGCCCAGTCCGCCGGCGCGGGCGTGCGGCGGCCGGTGCAGCAGCCGTACGTCGATCGACGCCGCCGCGGCCACCCGGGCGAGCACCCCCGGCGTGCCGTCGTCGCTGTCGTCGACCACGAGGAGTTCGGCGTCGAGCGGCGCCAGCAGCGGGCCGAGCCGCGCCAGCAGGATCGGGACGTTCTCCGCCTCGTTCCGGGTGGGCACGATGACGGTCAGTCGGGGCGGGCGGCCCTCGTCCGCCTCGTGCAGCGCCTGGAGCTGCGCCTCCGGTTCGGTTCGCCGGTCGCGAACTCCGGATCCGACTCTGTTCATGTCAACCCCCATGGTCGGCACGAGCGGCGTGAGCCACGTTGATGACGGGCACTGGATGCAGAACCGTCCGCCGGAGAAATGAATCGATTTCCCGGAGCCCAGTAAGGGACGAACCCGCAGCACGGGGTGGCGGCTCGGATACGCAAAGAGTACGGAGGGTTAACAGAGGACTTCCAGTTCCTGAAACGTCAGCACCACGACACGTGCAATAAACGAACCGGACCGCAGTGGTTCATAGATAGACGAGGCACATTGCCAGCTCAGGGGCGGCAAAGGTAGGGCTTTCACGTTGCCGCGCGACGCGCGTCGGGCACCACGAAAAAACTGCGCCACCGCCGCGACGCGCCGCGTCGCAACAATGGCGCAGTTGTGAATGGAGACGCCCCGGATCGGGGCGGCAATGCGTTATTTGGACAGCGGAACGCGACGGTCGCGCGGCGGCGGCACGTGGTCGACGCCGCGCGCCGACGTCAGCCGGACGTCACGACCGGCGGGTGGTCGTGCAGCACGGTGACGAACTCGGACCGGCCACCACCGCTCCAGTCGCAGAGCGCGCCCGCCGGCGCGACGCCCCGGCACCCCACGGAACTCTCGATCGCCGTGCCCTCGCCCCACTCGTTGTAGGTGGTGACGAGCTGCCAGAACGCCCCGGAGGCGGTCATCCGGGCCACCCCGGCCCGCCACCGGTCCAGGCTCCGGGCCAGGAACGGCGAGCGCCCGTACGGCAGCCCGGCCTTCCAGAAACCCGGCGAGACGGAGTACGCGCCGCCCGGCACCCCGCTGAAGTCGGACTCGGCGTGGGCCGGGGCGTACTGGTGCCAGCCGTCCACGGTGACGCTGTTGGCGCAGTGGCGGTAGCCGGAGAACACCTTCAGGTTGAGATAGATGGACTCGCCCCAGAGCCGCTGGAGCAACGACCGGGCGCGGACCCAGCGGTCGACGGTCCCGCAACCCTCGGCCATGGTCAGGTCGAGGGCGTTGTAGACGAAGACCACCATGCCCCGACCGGGCAGCACGGCCAGCGCCGAGCGGTCCCCGCCGTACGTGCTGCGCAGGTAGTGCAGGTCGGCGGCGATCTGGTCGGGGGTGGGCCGGCCCCTCCCCTCCGGCTCGTAGTAGGGCGCCCAGGCGAACCCGGTGTCCCGGGCCCCCTGGAAGAGCGCCGGCCAGTGCCGGTCGGTGGTGGTGCCCTGGCCGAACCAGGAGGCCAGCCCGACCGTGATGCCGCCGTACCGCATGTCCGCCACCTGCTCCCGGACCACCGTCGCGTCCACCGTGTAGCTTCCCCGGCTCGGCCGGTAGTTGGTGTACGGGTCCAGCCCGCCCTGACGCCACGCCTCCGGGAACCACGGGTAGTAGAAGGCGGCCCGGACGGCGGTCGGCGTCCGCACCACCAGCCGCAGCGCCGCCTGGCGCCGCAGCGTCGCGCCGACGCCCTCGACGACGAGCGTGAAGGTGCCGGCGCGGGCGGAGACGGAGGTCTGGACGGACACCGTGGCCGAGGCCCCGCTCGTCACCGTGGCCGGCGTGACGGCGGCGAAGACGCCCGCGGGCAGGTTCGTCACCCGCAGCGCCACCGGCTGCGGCGCCCCGCTGGTGGTGGCCGTGTCGACGGTCGCCCGGGCCGGATGTCCGGCCACCGCCGTGACGGCGACGGGCGCGACGGTCAGCGAGAAGTCGTCGGCGGCGACGGGTGGCGCCGCCGACGCGGACGGGCCGACCGGAACGGCGGCGGCCAGCACCGTGAGTACCACTGCGAGACGTAGGAACATCGACACTCCTCTGCGTTGCCCTGGCGGGTCCGACACCGGGGCAACGCGGAAGCGACCGGTCGGGTGACTGCGCGGCCGGTCACCGGCGCGCGCGACGACCCGGGCCGCGCCGGGGCCGTCGCCTCACCAGATCCGGCGCCGCCCGGCGCGATGGTTACGGACCCCGCACGGGCGCCCGGGCGGTGGGCCGCCGGCCCGCCGCATCCGCCGGCCGAGCACGGCCGCGAGCAGCGCGGCGACCGCCACCGCCGCCGCCCCGACGACCAGCGGCCGGGAGAACGGGCCGGTCCCGGTCACCGCCGCGACCGGCACTCCCGGCGCGTCCGCGGTCGCCGACTCCGAGCGGGTACGCGGCACCGCCGCGCTCGCCGCCGGTGCGGCCGGCCGGGTGGCGCGCGAGGCCGCACGGAAGATCACGTCGGAGCAGGAGTAGTAGGTGTCCTGGGTGTTCGAGTTCTGCCAGATCACGTAGATGAGGTGCCGGCCCGTGCGCCCGGCCGGCAGTCGTCCCGGCATTTCGTACGCGCCGTCGCGGATTGGCGGGTCGGTCACCGACAGGAACGGCTTGCGCTCCACGTCGGCCCAGGTCAGCCGCGCGTCCGGGGCGTACGAGGCGGTGGTGACGTAGAACCGGAACGTGCCCCGGTGCGGGATCGTGGTGCGGTAGCGGAAGGTGTGCCGGGCGCCGGCGGTGAGCGTGGTGGCCGGCCAGTCGGTCCGGGGCAGGTCCAGCCCGCGGTACGCGGAGAGCCCGCCGCTGCACAGCTCGCCGTCCGGAATGCGCTCCCGGTCCCGCCCGTCGATCCGGGCCACCCGGATGTTGTCCCACTCCCGTACCGCCGCGCCGGCCGCGATCGCGGCCCGGCAGGCCGGTGTCTCCGCCCGCCCACCCTCCGGACCGCACGCCGCCGCGCGGCTCAGCGGGCTGGTCGGCGCGCCGTGGGCGCTCGCCGGCACGGCGGTGAGCAGCAGCGTCGTGCCGATGACGGCGAACGCGACGAGCGCGCGACGTGTGCCCATGTGATCGACCTCCCGCGCACTGGTACGGGCCGGAAGCGGCAAAGGTTCGATCCGCACCGGTGCCACGACCGGTCAGGCTCGGCTGGCCGAACGGACAACCGGGGCGGCGGAGCGGTCGGGGCGGGCCCTACAGTGACGACACCCTGTGATCGAGGAGCGCGTCTTGCCCGAGCCGGCACAGCATTCCGAGCCGCCCCGTCCCGCCCCCACGGACGGCTCTCCGACGGGCGACCTGCCGCCCACCGCACAGCCGTACCTGCTGGTGCTGCCCACGGCGGGGGGCGCGCCGCCCCCGGTGCCGTGGCCCGGCGGGGAGGGCCAACCGGCGTGGGCGATACCGGTCGTCGTGCCGCCCGGCACCCAGGGCTACGCGCTGTTCGTGCCGCTGGTCCCGGCCGCCGGCCAGCCGACGCCGACCGGCGTGCCCGCCCAGGCCGCGCCGCCGGCCGTCGAGACCCCGACCACCACCGCCCCGGCCGGGCCCCCGGACGCCATGCCGCCGACGGACGGTCCGACGCGACCGGGCGCCGCGCCGCCGGTCGGGTCGCACCGGGACGACAGCGGCGCGGCTGCGGCCGGCTCCGTCGGCCGACCGGTCGGCGACGAGCCGGTCGCAGCGCCGCCGGATGCCGCCCCGGTCACCTCGTCGACGTCGACCACCGCGGGGCCGGCCCCGGCTCCGGTCGCCGGCGCGCCCGCCCCGGTGGGCACCGCCGCGCCGGTCGCCACGCCGTCCGCTCCGGGCTTGCCGGCGGCCCCGGACGGTACGGCCGGCCCTCATGGCGCCCCGACGGCGACCGTAGGGCATGTCTTTCCTCCGGTCCACGGTGGAGCGGCACCGTTGGTGCCCGGGCGGGGGCACCAGGACCCACGACCGTGGACCAGCTACCCGCCGGCACCGGGATGGGCGCCCCGGCCGCGGACGCCCCGCACCTCGTTCCTGGGTGCGCGCTGGCCCGGCCCGAAACCGGCCACCGGTCGGGCGGCGCCGTTCGCGGTGCTCGCCGGCGCGCTCGGCAGTGCGATATTCGTACCGCTGAGCCGGGTCGGCATCGGCTGGTTCCTCGGCTGGCTCACGCTCACGCTCGGGGTGCTGTTCGCGGTCCGGACCCGCACCGCCGAACTGTCCCGCGCCGACCGGCTGATCCGGGCCGGCTGGGCGGCGGCGGCCCTGGCCCTGCTCGCCGTGCCGGCGTTCCGCAACGCCTGGTGGCTGGTGACGTTCTGCGTGCTCGGCGCGCTGGGCTGCGCCACGTTGGCGATCGTCGGCGGCCGGCTGGTCCGCTCGATCCTGTTCGGTCTGGTCGCCACGCCGTTCGCGGCGTTCCGGGGGCTGCCCTGGGTCCGCGGCCACGTCACCGCCTCGCCCGGGGCGGCGACGGTCCGCAAGGTCACCGTCTCGGTGGTCGCCACCGTGGTGGTGCTGGTGGTCTTCGGCAGCCTGCTCGCCTCGGCCGACGCGGCGTTCTCCGAGGCGCTCGCCACGGTCGTGCCCGAGGTCGACCTCGGCACGGTGTTCCGCGGGCTGTTCCTGGCCGCGGTGGGCGGGCTGATCGCGGTCGCCGCCGTCTACACGCTGGCCGCCCCGCCGGACCTGTCCACCGTGGACCAGTCGGGCGGGCGGCGGCTCGGCCTGCTGGAGTGGGCGCCGGCCATCGCGGCGCTGACGCTGCTCTTCGCCGGCTTCGTGGTGGTGCAGTTCACCGTGCTCTTCGGCGGCGAACGGCACGTGCAGAAGGTCGCCGGGCTCAGCTACGCGGAGTACGCCCGCAGCGGCTTCTGGCAGTTGCTCTTCGTCACGCTGCTGACCGTGGCGGTGCTCGGCGGGGTGAGCCGCTGGGCCGGCCGGGAGCGGCCGGTCGAACGCAACCTGCTGCGCGTCCTGCTCGGCCTGCTCAGCGCACTGAGCGTGGTCATCGTGGTGTCGGCGCTGTCCCGGATGTGGACCTACCAGAAGGTCTACAGCTTCACCGGCGAGCGGATCTTCGTGATGGCGTTCGAGCTGCTGCTCGGCGCGGTCTTCCTGATGATCCTGGCGGCCGGCGTGCGGTGGCAGGGCAGGTGGATCCCCGGCACCACCGTGGCGCTGGCGGTGGCGATGCTGCTCGGCCTCGCGGTGCTCAACCCGGAGGACTACGCGGCCCGGCGCAACACCCTCCGGTACGAGCAGACCGGCAAGATCGACGCCTGGTACCTGCGCGCGCTGTCCGCCGACGCCACGCCCGCCCTCACCCGGCTCCCCGACCCGGTACGCCGCTGCACGCTGAGCTGGATCGCCGACGACCTCGACCAGCCCGACCCCTGGTACGCCTGGAACCTGGGCCGGCACCGGGCCCGCCAAGCCCTCGACCGGGTCGGCCCGGGCGCGGTCGGCGGCCCGAAGGACTGCCGCCGGGCGGACCAGTTCGACCTGCCGAAGACCCGGCGTCCCCGCTGACGCCACCGGTCGGGCCGCCCCTGCCGGCGGCCCGACCGTCCACCCGGCGGGTCAGGCGGCGTAGATGTGCTTGACGCCGCCGAACGCCAGCACGGCCGCCGTGTCACCACGGACGCCGCTGTTCAGGTTGCGCCAGCCGTTGTAGCTGCTCGCCTCGTGCACGTAACCACCGACGACGCTGTAGATCAGCTTCTCGCCGCCGAGGCTCAACGCCGCCAACGCGGTGCCCTGCGCGCCGGAGATCCCGGTCCACAGGTTCCGCCACCCCGCGTTGCTGGCCGCCTCGAAGACCCGCCCGCCGTTCAGCGAGTAAATGATCTTCGTGTCGCCGAGCGTGATCGCCGCCACCGCCGACGCCGCGATACCCGTGTTGAGGTTGCGCCAGCCGTTGGCGCTGTGCGCCTCGTGCACGTAGCCGCCGACGATGCTGTAGACGTACTTCACGCCGGCCAGCGCGATCACCGAGATCGAGGAGGACGCGACGCCGCCGATGCCGCTGTTGAGGTTGCGCCAGCCGTTGTAGCTGCTCGCCTCGTGCACGTATCCGCCCACCACGCTGTAGATCAGCTTCTCTCCACCGAGGCTCAACGCCGCCAACGCGGTGCCCTGCGCGCCGGAGATCCCGGTCCACAGGTTCCGCCACCCCGCGTTGCTGGCCGCCTCGAAGACCCGTCCACCGTTCAGCGAGTAAATGATCTTCGTGCCGCCCGATCCGATCGACGCCACCGCGGAGCCCGTCACCGCGCCGCCGCTGCCGGAGACCGGCAGCGCCCGCCACCCGGCGTTGCTGGCCGCCTCGAACACCTGACGCGGCTGGGCGGCGGGATTCCGGGCGATGTATTCGAGCGGACTGATGTACGTCCCCGCCGGGTCGATCATGTGCCAGTGCAGGTGCGGGCCGGTCGAGCTGCCCGACCCGGGCGCGCCCTGCGCGCCGCCGGAGCGGCCCACGATGGTGCCCGCGCCCACGCCGGCGCCGTCGGCGAGCAGGAACTGCGACAGGTGCAGGTACTGGCTGCGGTAGCCGTCACCGTGGTGGATCGTGACGGTGTGCCCGCCGTCACCGTTGTAGGGGATGTTCTGGACGGTGCCGGCGCCGCAGGCAGGCAGCGGCGTCCCCACCCCCATCCCGAAGTCGATGCCGCCGCGTGAGCCCCGGCTGAGGTGCCCCTCCCAAGTGTCGGTGATCGGGTAGGCGCTGAACGGGTTGTAGATGACCGGCGCGGCGGACGCGGCACCGGGCGGCATCACCCCGCCCACCGCCAGCGCGCCCGCACCGAGCGTGGCGACACGCAGCACCGTACGCCGATCGACCCCGCAGCATCCGCGCTGCCCGCTCTCCGTCATCCCGGCCCCTTCCTTCGACAGACGTGGATATCATGCCGATTCCCGGGGTACGGGTCCACGGGTCCACCTATCGACGGGTGCGTTGGCGAGGGCTCACGCCGTCCGGCGTTCGAAGGCGGCGCTCAGGGCGAACGAGCCGCCACACCCGACCTGACGGGCCGCCGCGCCGACGCTGGTGCGGGGTGACGACGACGTACGTCCGTGGACGCTGGCCGCAACCCGGCCGGATCGGCGGGCAGCGGACGACTCCGCCCCCTCACACGAGCGCGGCTCACTATAGCCAATTTATTCGTTTTACGCTACGAACACCACTGCTGGGTGATTTGGTAGCTACTGCACGCTTTTGTGCTACTTGTGTCACCTGTTAGCAGGGTGGGTCACGTGACACCCCTGCGAGTAGTACCCACGGAGGGTGTTCTGTGAAAGTTCCCACCATTCATCGTCTGAGGCGGGCAAGGCCGTCAGTACTCGCCGCATCCGCGGGTACCGCCGTGGCCGTCGCCATGCTGATCTTCAACTCGACGGCGGCCAGCGCGGCGGATGCCCCGGTCAACCTCGGCACGGCCGGCAACTTCTCCGTCCTGGCCGGCGCCGAGCCCACCAACACCGGCCCGAGCTTCCTGGCGCAGAGCCTCGGTAGATTTCCGGGGAACACCGCATCGGGCTTCGGGACGGCGACCATCGGCGGTGAGGTCCACCTCGGCGACGCGGTCGCCCTTCAGGCCCAGAGCGACCTGACCACGGCCTTCAACGACGCCGCCGGCCGGACCCCGTTCACCATCCTGCCCGCCGAACTCGGCGGCAACACCCTCAACCCCGGCGTCTACCGGATCGGGGCGGCGCAGTTGACCGGGACCCTGACGCTCAACGGGCAGGGCGACCCCCAGGCGGTGTTCATCTTCCAGGTCGACTCCGCGCTGACGACGGCGTCGAACAGCAGCGTCGTCCTGATCAACGGCGCTTCGGCCTGCAACGTGTTCTGGAAGATCGGCAGTTCGGCGACGCTCGGTACGGGCACCACGTTCCTGGGCACCATCATGGCCCAAGCGTCGATCACGATGGCCACGGGCGCGAACCTTCAGGGCCGCGCGCTGGCCCGAACCGCGGCCGTCACGCTCGACACCAACGTCATCACCGCCCCGGTGTGCGCCGGACCGACCGGTCCGCCCGGACCGACCGGCCCCCCCGGACCGTCCGGCCCTCCGGGCCCCTCGGGCCCGCCCGGCAGCCCCGGCGCACCCGGCGTACCGGGCAGCCCCGGCGCACCCGGCAGCCCCGGCGCACCCGGCAGCCCTGGTGCCCCCGGCAGCCCTGGCGCACCCGGTAGCCCCGGCGCTCCGGGCAGCCCCGGCGCACCCGGCCCTTCGGGCCCACCCGGACCTTCGGGCCCAGCCGGCAGCCCCGGCTCTCCCGGCCGGCCGGGCGGTCCCGGCAAGCACGGCGGAATGCTGCCGGTGACCGGTGGCGACACGGTCCCGGCCCTGGCCGGGGTGGGAACTGTCCTGATCGCCTCCGGCGGGATCATGTTCTTCCTCGCCAGGCGTCGCCGGACACTCCAGTCCTGATCGGAGGGCCCGGCCGGCGACCAACCGGCCGGGCCCGCCGCCTGCCGTCGTGACAGTTGCCCAGTCTCGGCGAACCGGAACACCGGTCACCAACAGGACATACCGCCGGCGCTGCTCGCCCCCGCGACGCAGCCCGGAGTGACATGACAAAAACCCTGGTGAGGGATCGATCCCTCACCAGGGTTTTTCGCTCGGGTGGAGCCGAGGGGACTCGAACCCCTGACCCCCACACTGCCAGTGTGGTGCGCTACCAGCTGCGCCACGGCCCCTTGCGGTCGTCCCCGGTCGCCCGGGCACGGGAAGAACTATACACACGCCGCCCGCCATGGTCATCTCGCGGGGTCCCCCCGGGCGGTCAGTTGAGCGCCACGTCCGGCGGGAAGTGGGCCACCGCCGCCATCATGCCGCCCTGCCGGCGCAGCACCATCGGCCAGAGATCGTCCGGCCGGTCGACGAAGGCGTCACCGGGCAGCGCGTCAAGCACGAACCAGGACCCCTCCTCGATCTCCCGCTCCAACTGACCGGCGCCCCAGCCGGAGTAGCCGGCGAAGACCCGGATGCCGCCGACCGCGTCGCGCAGCTTCTCCGGGTCGACCGAGAGGTCGATGGTGCCGACCGCGCCGGAGACCCGATGGAAGCCCTTGACCGGCTGGACGGGGTGGCGCATCCGGGCCAGGCAGATGGCCGAGTCGGGCTGCACCGGGCCGCCCTCGAAGAGCACCGCCGGCTCGCGGGCCAGGTCGCTCCAGTCACCGAGCACATCGGCCACCGGGACCTCGGTGGCCCGGTTCAGCACCACGCCGAGCGCACCGCCGGGCTCGTGGGCGACCAGCAGCACGACCGTACGGTCGAAGTTCGGGTCCTTGAGCACGGGTGTCGCGACCAGCAGCCGTCCGGTCATCGACTCCATGGCTCGGCCACCGATCGCCTGCCCCTCACCCTGCATGTCCGACACCCGTCAGCCGTGCGCCCGCGCGGGCCCTCCGTCGTCGACCGTCCACGCTGTCAACGCCATGTCACGCACCATAGCTTGCGTCCCGCCCGCTGGCTAAGGTCTGACCGTCGGGTGATCGCGACGGATCGAGGGAGGACCGGATGGCGGCGCAGGCGGAACTGGCGGTGATCGGCGGGTCGGGTCTCTACGCCCTGCTCGACGGCGTGGAGCACGTGGTGGACACCCCGTACGGGGCGCCGTCGGACCCGATCACGGTCGCCGAGGTGGGCGGCCGGCGGGTGGCGTTCCTGCCGCGACACGGTCGGGACCACCGGCACCCCCCGCACCTGATCCCCTACCGGGCCAACCTGTGGGCGTTGCGCTCCCTCGGCGTACGCCAGGTGCTGGCGCCCTGTGCGGTCGGCGGGCTCCGGCCGGAGCTGGGTCCGGGCACGTTCGTGGTGCCGGACCAGCTCATCGACCGCACCAGCGGGCGGGCGCAGACCTACTACGACCAGGGGGCGGTGCACGTCTCGTTCGCCGATCCGTACTGCCCGGCCGGGCGACGGACGCTGCTGGACGCGGCGGCCCGGCGGGACGTGCCGGCGGTGGACGGCGGGACGGTGGTGGTGGTCGAGGGCCCGCGTTTCTCCTCCCGTGCGGAGTCTCGCTGGTTCACCTCGATGGGCGGCGCGGTGGTCAACATGACCGGGCACCCGGAGGCGGTGCTGGCCCGCGAGTTGGCGCTCTGCTACACGTCCATCGCGCTTGTCACCGACCTGGACGCGGGCGTCGAGGCGGGCGAGTCGGTCACCCAGGAGGAGGTGTTCCGGGTCTTCGCGGAGAACACCGACCGGCTGCGCGAGCTGCTGCTGGACGCGGTCGCCGCGCTGCCCACCACGCGGGACTGCCCCTGCGGGAGCACGCTGGACGACATCACGCTGCCGTTCCCGCTGCCCTGAGCCGGGGCGAAGCGCCCGAAAAGCCGCGCCCGGCCCGCTAGATTCGGTGGGTCGGGGCTGTGCACCGGGCCGTCTCCGACGCTCTCGGCCAGGGACGGAGGCAGCCGGCGATGGCGACGGTGCGCGAGGCGACCCACGACCTGCTGCGCGCGCTCGGGTTGACCACCGTCTTCGGCAACCCCGGCTCCACCGAGGAGCCGTTCCTCGCCGGCTTCCCGGCCGACTTCCACTACGTGCACGCGCTCCAGGAGGCGTCCGCGGTGGCCATGGCCGACGGCTACGCGCAGGGCACCGGGCGGCCCGCGCACGTCAACCTGCACACCGCGCCGGGCACCGGCAACGGCATGGGCAACCTGGTCACCGCCTGGCACAACCGGACCCCGCTGATCGTCAGCGCCGGCCAGCAGACCCGCGAGATGCTGCTGATCGAGCCGCGCCTGGCCAGCCCCCGGGCGGTCGAGCTGGCCCAGCCGTACGTCAAGTGGGCGCACGAGCCGGCCCGCGCGCAGGACGTCCCGGCGGCGTTCATGCGGGCGTACGCCACGGCGGCGCAGCCGCCCACCGGGCCGGTCTTCCTGTCCCTGCCGATGGACGACTGGGACCGGCCCGCCGACCCGCCACCGCCGGTGCGTACCGTGGCCACCCGGATCGGGCCGGACCCGGATCGGCTGCGCGACTTCGCCACCACGCTGGCCACCGCCCGCGCCCCGGTGCTGGTGCTGGGCGCGGCCGTGGACCGGGCCGACGGCTGGCCGGAGGCGGTCGCGCTGGCCGAACGGCTGGCCACCCCGGTCTGGGCCGCCCCGGCACCGGAACGGGCCGTCTTCCCCGAGGATCACCCGCAGTTCCGGGGCGTGCTGCCGTACGCGATCGGGCCGCTGTCGGCGGCGCTGCGCGGCCACGACGTGGTGCTGGTGGTGGGCGCCCCGGTGTTCCGCTACTACCCGCACGTGCCGGGCGACTACCTGCCCGGCGACGCCCGGCTGCTGCACGTCACCGACGACCCGGACGAGGCGGGCCGGGCCCCGGTCGGGGAGAGCCTGCTCGGCGACGCCAAGCTGGTGCTGGCCGCGCTGCGGGAGCTGCTCCCGCCGACCGAGCGGCCCGCGCCGCCGCCCCGGGATCCGCCCGCCCCGCCCGAGCCGGCCGAGCCGCCCAGCGCGGACGCGCTCTTCGCGGCGCTGGCCGCCGCCTGGCCGGCGGACGGGGTGCTGGTGCAGGAGTCACCGTCCAACCTGGCCGCACTGCGCCGCCGGCTGCGGATCGACCGGCCGCGCTCGTACTTCACCATGGCCAGCGGCGGACTGGGGTTCGGGCTGCCGGCAGCGGTGGGCCTGGCGCTGGCCGAGCGGGACACCGGGCGGGGCCGACCGGTGGTCGCGGTGATCGGTGACGGCTCAATCCACTACTCTGTGCAGGCGTTGTGGACCGCGGCGCGGCTGGGCCTGGCGCTGCCCATCGTGGTCCCGGTGAACCAGCAGTACGCGATCCTGAAGGCGTTCGCCGAGCTGAAGCACACCCCGGGCGTACCGGCGCTGGACCTGCCCGGACTGGATCTCACGGCGGTGGCCCGCGGCTACGGCTGCGCGGCCGAGGTGGTGACGTCGCCGGACGCGCTCGGCCCGGCGCTGGCCCGGGCGCTGAACGCGGACCGGCCCACGGTGCTGCCGGTGCCGATCAGCACCGAGGTACCCCGGATCCTGTGACCCTCACCCGCCGGTGCGGACGATCAGCGGCGCGCCGCTGCCGACGTCCAGGACCGTGCGGTCGCCCAGCGGGGCGGCGAGCGTGACGCTGACCGGCTTCATCGCGAGTTGCATGGTGCAGGGGCCGGTGGCGGTGACCACGGCGGCGCCGACCACCACCACGTCCGGTCCTTCCCGCACCAGCGGGGTCGGCGCGCCGTCGCAGGCGCCGACGCCGACCAGGTAGTCGAGCCGGTCGGCCGCCACCGTCCGCAGTTCCTGCGCGGCGACCAGGCCGGCCGGCAGCGGGCCGGTGTCCGCCGCGCCGCCGGGCACCGTGCCGACCGCGCGCGGCGCGACCGCCAGCCGGGCCACCGGCGCGGCCAGTTCCGCCACGGTGAACAGCCAGGCCGGCACGTCGGCCCGGCCCCGGCTGGTCCACACCGGCGCGCTGCCCAGCCGCACCGAGGTGACGGTGAGCGGGATGCACGGGGTGGGCGCGCTTGTCGACACCGGGTCGTCCGGGCCCGGCGCGGCGGTCGAGGCGGCCGGCTCCGGTCCACGGGGGCGACCGTCGCAGGACGGCGGATCGCCCCGGTCCAGTTGGGCGTACGCGTCCGCGGCGCTGACCAGCGGCACCCGCAGCACACCGTCGGGGAAGCGGATCGAGCCCTGCGGCGGAACGCGGGTCGGCATCGCGATCTGGTCCCGGTACCAGCCGGCGGCGAACGCCACCTTGGTCTCCTCGGTGAAGGCCGGATCGCCGGCGAGCACGGTGGCGTCCTGGAGCGGGACGTATCCGTCGCGCCACCGCGGATCGGGCTGCCACCGCGCGGCCACCTCGTCGGCCCGTTTGGTGAACGCGGGGCGCTGGTCCGGGTCGGCGGGCGGCGGCGCGCCCGACCCGACGCCGGGCGCGGCGCATCCGGAGAGGACCAGCAGCGGCAGCCCGAGCAGGGCGATCGATCGGCGCATACGGATCAGACGCCGATCCGCCCCGCCCGGTTCCCCAGGAGTAAGGAGGGGCCCCCGCTTAACGCATTCCGCATAGCAGGGGCCCCCGCTTAACACCGCTCGTGCGGGCGGCACAGACGACTGTGCGCCCCGGTCCGGTGGACCGGGGCGCACAGGTCAAGGTGGTGGAGGTGCCGGGAATCGAACCCGGGTCCTTCGCCGGTTTGTCAGGGCTTCTCCGAGCGCAGCTCGCTGTGCCTCTACTCGGCCCCACCGCTCACGCGAGCAAGTTGGTGTGACGGGCCCAGTCGCTGATTAATCTCGCCGCACGGACCCCGCGACCGGGTCCGATTGGCCAGCCTTCTAGCTGATGCCGGCTAACTGGGTCGAAGGCGCTCCCAGGCCGACAGACTTGCTACTCGCCTCAGGCGGCGAGAGCGAAGTCAGCGCGATTGTTCTTGGCGCTTATTGGTTTCCGACGACCGATTCTCGAGACGACGTCGGCTTCCTCGGCTCGCTTCCCCTGTCGCTGCGTACGAAGTCGAAACCAGTCACCCCCTCGACAGGCCACCCACGTGGTGGCACTGACAAGCCTAACGCCTCCCGCAACGGGTTTCATCCCGAGCCCCGCGTCGGACGCGCCGAACCGGACGAACGTGACAAATCAATCGTCCATGCCCTTGCCGCGCCGGCCCGCCACCCGCTGGATCTCCCGGTCGGCGTCCCGCTTGGCCAGATCCTGCCGCTTGTCGTACGACTTCTTGCCCTTGGCCAGGGCGATCTCGACCTTGGCCCAGCCGTCCGAGAAGTAGACCTGCAACGGGACCATGGTGAGGCCGCCCTCACGGGTCTTGCCGATCAGCCGGTCGATCTCCAACCGGTTGAGCAGCAGCTTGCGGGTCCGCCGGGGCTCGTGGTTGGTCCAGGTGCCCTGCGTGTACTCCGGGATGTGCATGCCGTGCAGGTACAGCTCGCCGTCGCGCTCCTGGGCGAACGCGTCGACCAGCGACGCCCGACCGGCCCGCAGCGACTTCACCTCGGTGCCGGTCAACGCCATGCCCGCCTCGTACGTGTCGAGGATGGCGTAGTCGTGCCGCGCCTTCTTGTTGGAGGCGACCACCTTGCGACCCTTTTCCCGTGGCATCGGCGCCACCCCCTTTCCGCCGGCTCCCCGGCCGGCGGCCGACGAGCGAAGATCATGCTACCGGAACCACAAGAGCCCTCCCGCGCCGTTTATTCCGGCACGGGAGGGCTCTTGGCCAGAGCCGTACGGGTAACTAGACCCGCAGGTAGAAGCGGAGCGTGACCCAGGCGGTGATGGCGCTGACCAGGCCACCGACGGCGGCCATCAGCGGGAAGGTCAGGAAGATCTCGGACCAGGAGATCGGAGTGATCAGGCCCTCCAGCGCCGCCATCGAGCTGCCGGCCGCGAGTGTCTTCACGCCGATCAGCGCGAGCAGACCGAGGATGGAGCCGATCAGGCCGGCCACCACCGCCTCCAGCACGAACGGCGCCTGGATGAACCAGTTGGAGGCGCCGACCAGCTTCATGACCGCGACCTCACGGCGCTTGCTGTAGGCGGCCACCTGGATGGTGTTCGCGACCAGCAGCAGGGCGGCGGCGGCCATCACGATGGCCAGCGCCAACGCGCCGTTCTGGATGCCGGTGAGCACGCCGAAGACCTTGTCGAGCAGCTTGGACTGGTCGACGATGGTGTCGATGCCCTCGGCGGCCTTGTACTGGTCGTAGATCTGCTTGTACTGCTGCGGGTCGTTCAGCGTGATCCGGAACGACTCGGGCAGCTGGTCCGCCTTGACCGCGTTCACCAGGTCCGGCGCGTCCGCGTACATCTGCTGGAAGCGCTTGTACGCCTCGTCCTTGTTGACGTACGTGACGTCCTTGACCAGCGGGTCGGCCTTGAGCTTGGTCTCCAGGTCGGTCCGCTGCTGCTCCTGGACGTCGGTCTTCAGGAAGATCGACACCTGGACGTTCTCGTAGTAGAGATCCTTCATGTCGCCGACCTTCTGGTACAGAAGGCCGCTGCCGCCCAGCATGAACAGCGACACCGCCATGGTGATGATCATGGCGACCGTCATGGTGACGTTGCGCCACAGTCCGACCAGTACCTCGGACAGGACGTACTTCATCCGCATCGGGATATTCCTCCGGCTCTCCGGCGTGAGGTGTTCGTCGTCGGGGTCTTCGGGCTGCCTTGTCGGCTCAGCCGTAGACGCCGCGGGCCTGGTCGCGCACGATGCGGCCGCTCTCGATCTCGATCACCCGGCGCCGCATCTGGTTCACGATGTTGGAGTCGTGCGTGACCATCACGACGGTCGTGCCGGTGCGGTTGATCCGGTCCAGCAGGCGCATGATCTCGATCGAGGTGTCCGGGTCCAGGTTTCCGGTCGGCTCGTCCGCCAGCAGGATCAGCGGCCGGTTCACGAACGCCCGGGCCACCGCCACACGCTGCTGCTCACCACCGGAGAGCTCGTGCGGGTAGCGGTGCTCCTTTCCACCGAGACCCACCAGCTCCAGCACCTCCGGTACGACCCGACGGGCGACCGCCTTCGTCTTGCCGATCACCTCCAGCGCGAACGCCACGTTCTCGTACGCGGTGCGGTTCGGCAGCAGCCGGAAGTCCTGGAAGACGCAGCCGATGGAACGCCGGAAGTGGGGTCGCTTCCAGGAACGCATCGACGTGACGTCCTTGCCGTTGACGACGACGCGACCCTTGTTGGGCGTGACCTCGTGCAGCAGCAACTTGATGATGGTGGACTTGCCGGAGCCGGATGGACCGATGAAGAAGACGAACTCGCCCTTCTCGATCGAGACGGACACGTTGTCGAGCGAAGGCCGGGACGCCTTCGGGTACGTCTTCGTCACTTGCTCAAGCTGAATCACGGGTCGGTAGTCTACGCGGTGTAACCGCAGAGCCAAGCCCCACGCCCCTCAGATGCGGCGCGCGTCATCGATTTACCGGGTCAGACCGAGATCGATGACGCGCTGCGTCCGAGTGTGATCACGCACTGTCAGCAGTGAGCTGCTGCTGCTTCCGCCAGCGGATACCCGCTTCGATGAAGCTGTCCAGTTCGCCGTCGAAGACCGCGGACGGATTGCCCGTCTCCTGCTCGGTACGCAGATCCTTCACCATCTGATACGGGTGCAGGACGTACGACCGCATCTGGTCGCCCCAGGAGCCTGCGGCGTCGGTCTTCAGACCGGCCATCTTGGCCTGCTCCTCCTGCCGCTTGCGCTCCAGCAGCCGGGCCTGGAGCACCCGCAGCGCGGACGCCTTGTTCTGGAGCTGGGACTTCTCGTTCTGGCAGGTGACCACGATTCCGGTCGGGATGTGGGTGATCCGGACCGCCGAGTCGGTGGTGTTGACGCTCTGCCCGCCCGGCCCGGAGGACCGGTAGACGTCGATCCGCATCTCGTTCTCGGGGATGTCGATGTGGTCGGTCTGCTCCACCACGGGCAGCACCTCGACGCCGGCGAAGCTGGTCTGCCGGCGGCCCTGGTTGTCGAACGGGCTGATCCGCACCAGCCGGTGGGTGCCGGACTCCACGCTGAGCGTGCCGAAGGCGTAGGGCACCTTCACCGTGAAGGTGGCCGACTTCAGGCCCGCCTCCTCGGCGTAGGACGTCTCGTAGACCTCGGTCGGGTAGCCGTGGCGCTCCGCCCAGCGCAGGTACATCCGCAGCAGCATCTCGGCGAAGTCCGCGGCGTCCACGCCACCGGCCCCGGCCCGGATGGCGACCAGCGCCTCCCGGGAGTCGTACTCGCCGGAGAGCAGCGTGCGGACCTCCATCTCCTGGATGGCCTTGGTCAGCCCGGTGATCTCCGACTCGACCTCGGTCAGCGCGGCCGGGTCGGACTCCGCCTGGGCCAACTCCAGCAGCACGCCGGCGTCGTCGAGCCGGGAGCGCAGGTCCCCCAGCTTGGTGATCTCGCCGTTGACGTACGACAGCTGCGACGTCACCGCCTGCGCCTTGGCCTGGTCGTCCCACAGGTCGGGCGCGGAGGCCTCCTGCTCCAGGCGGGCCTTCTGCTCGCGCAGCTTGTCGAGGTCGAGCACGGCCTCGATGTTGCGCAGCGTGGCGTCGAGTTCCTTGAGCTGTTCGGCATAATCGGCAGCGGTCACGACAGACAACAGTACTGCCTAGTCCAGCGCGTTCGCCGCAGGTGGTCAGCCGGCCGGCGCGGTCTTCAGCCAGGACAGCGCCGCCCGATGGTAGGCGACCGCGAACTCCAGCGCGCTGGCATCGTAGCCGTCGCCCTCCTTCTTCGCGTTCTTGACCTGCTCGCGCACCGCCGCCAGCGCCTCGGTGTGGTACTCGTTGGCCGAGGCGTACAGGTTCTTGAGCTGGCTCGCCGAGTGCAGGTTGCCGAACGCGATCCGCAGCGCCACCGGGTTGCGGATGGTGTCCTTGCCGGGATTCTCCGCGAGCCAGCGGGAGAATGTCCGTTTCCCGGCCGCCGTGAGCGCGTACGGCTGGCTCATCCGCGGCCCGGGCTTGCCGAGCCGCACCAGACCCTTCTCGGCCAGCACCGGCAGCTCCCGGTAGACCTGGCTACGGGTCATCGACCAGTACGGCGCCAGCCGGCGCTCGGCGGCGGCCATCAACTGGCCGCCAGTCATCGGGCCGTCGTGCAGCAGGCCGAGCAGGGCCGCCGCCGTCGGGTTGACTCCGGATTCCGCCATGCCCTCTAAGCTGCCACTTTGTCGGCTCTGGCGTCCAGGATTTGCCGTTTTCGCCACTCGTAGGCGGTCCAGAGTGCACCGTCGACCGACGACAGTAAGGAGGGGCCCCTTCCTAACAGACGTCTGTTAGGAAGGGGCCCCTCCTTACACCTCAGCCCATGTGCGGGTAGGTGTGGTCGGTCGGCGGGACGAACGTCTCCTTGATCGTCCGGGGTGACGTCCAGCGGACCAGGTTGTGCCAGGAGCCCGCCTTGTCGTTGGTGCCGCTGGCCCGCGCGCCGCCGAACGGCTGCTGCCCGACCACCGCGCCGGTCGGCTTGTCGTTGATGTAGAAGTTGCCGGCCGCGTACCGCATCTTCTCCGCCACCTGGTCGACCACCCGGCGGTCGGTCGCGAAGATCGACCCGGTCAGCGCGTACGGCGCGATCGACTCGGCCTGGGCGACCACGTCGTCGAACCGGGCGTCGTCGAAGACGTGCACGCCCAGGATCGGCCCGAAGTACTCGGTGGTGAACGTCTCGTGCGCGGCGTCCGAGCACTCGAAGAGCGTGGGCCGGACGAAGTATCCGACCGAGTCGTCGGCGGTGCCGCCGGCCAGCACGCGGCAGCTGTCGTCGCCCTTGATCAGCTCCAGCGCGGCGGTGTGCCGGCCGAACGCCCGGTCGTCGATGACCGCGCCGCCGAAGTTGCTGAAGTCGGTCACGTCGCCGTACGTCAGCGCGTCCGCGGAGGCGGCGAGCCGGTCCCGCAGCCCGCCCTCCCAGAGCGAGCGCGGCACGTACGCCCGCGAGGCGGCCGAGCACTTCTGGCCCTGGTACTCGTAGGCGCCCCGAAGCAGCGCGGTGTGCAGCGCGTCCACGTCGGCGCTGGTGTGCGCCACCACGAAGTCCTTGCCGCCGGTCTCGCCGACCAGTCGCGGGTAACCCCGGTAGCGGGCGATGTTCTCGCCGACCGTGCGCCAGAGCTGCTGGAAGACCTTGGTGGAGCCGGTGAAGTGGATGCCGGCCAGGTCGGGGTCGGCGAGCACCACGTCGGAGACCTCCTCGCCGCGCCCGGTGACCATGTTGATCACACCGGGCGGCAGGCCGGCCGCCTCGAACAGCCGCATGGTGAAGTGCGCGGCGAACTGCTGGGTCGGGCCCGGCTTCCAGACCACGGTGTTGCCGAGCATGGCCGGCGCGGACGGCAGGTTGCCGGCGATGGCGGTGAAGTTGAACGGCGTGACCGCGTAGACGAAGCCCTCCAGCGGCCGGTGGTCGAAGCGGTTCCACACGCCCGGCGAGGACATCGGCTGCTCGGCCAGGAGCCGGCGGGCGAAGTGGACGTTGAACCGGAGGAAGTCGATCAGCTCGCAGGCGGCGTCGATCTCGGCCTGGACGGCGGTCTTGGACTGGCCCAGCATGGTGGCCGCGTTGAGCGTGTCCCGCCAGGGGCCGGCCAGCAGGTCGGCGGCGCGCAGGAAGATCGCGGCCCGCTCCTCGAACGGCAGTGCCCGCCACATCGGGGCGGCGTCCTTGGCCGCCTTGACGGCAGCGCGGGCGTCGTCGTGGGTGGCGTGCCCGGTGACGCCCAGCACGTGCGCGTGCTTGTGCGGCTGGACCACGTCGATCGACTCGCCGCCGGCCATCCGCTGCTCGCCGGCGATGGTCATCGGCAGCTCGATCCGCTCGGCGGCCAGCTCGGCCAGCCGCCGCTGGAGCCGCTCCCGGTCGGCGCTGCCGGGCTCGTAGGTGTGGACCGGCTCGTTGCGCGGCTCGGGGACGGAGAACACGGCGTCCATCACAGGCTCCTGTGCGATCTCGACGGCGATGGCGAAACCGGACCCGCGGGCACCGGCCGGGCGGCCGGGTGCCGGACACCACGCGGCGGACCGGTCGCGGCGGCGGGACCTGCGCCGATTCTTTCACGCGACGTTCCCGTCGGCCCGGGCTCCCCGGGTGCGGGCCGGGAGATCGGACGCACCCGCCCTCTCCGGACCATCGGCAGGAGTGGCTCCCACCCGACGAAACGTCAGAATAGAGAGCTTCTGGTCGAAGATTCGTCAGAGCCCACGTCGGGCCGAACGGGGGCGGCCCGGCCGTCACCGCCGGCGGTCGGCCACCGCGGCGGGCCCGCCGGAGCGGCGTCGCGGGACGCGTACGCTGGATGGCCGGTGACCTGCCCGGCCCGCGCGGGGCGATCCGGCAGCCGTCGAAAGGGAGACGATGAGCAACCAGCCCGGCAGCTCCACGGCCGCGGAACCGGACCGGCCCGAGGCCGACGCGCCGCCCGTCGCCGGCCAGGTCGGCACCGCCGCCGGCCGGCCGGGGTACGCGCCGGGCGCGCTGCCGCTGGCCGTGCTGTCGCTCGCCTGGCTGGTGGCCATGCTCTGGTCCACCCGGGAGGCGATCACCTCGACCGCGGCCGGGGTCACCGCGATCAGCCTCTCCGCGTACGCGCTCCCCGGCGTGATCACCGCGGCGCTGGTCACCGGCGCCACCGTCGCGCTGGCCGCCACGAACCGGCTGGACCGCGCCTCGCTGCGCTTCCTGGCCACCGTCGGCGCCGGCCTGCTGGTCGGGCTCGCCACCGCGGTGGGCATCAACCTCACGTACGCCGACAACGCCACCACCAACACCATCGCCGGCACCACGGCCGCCGCCGCGATCATCGGCGGGGCGCTGGCCGGCGCGCGCCAGGCGCGGGTGGTGGCCGGTCTCGCCGCGGCCACGCTCGCCGCGCAGATCTTCGTGGTGCTGTTCAGCCGCGCCCGGGACCCGCTCTCCGACCTGTACGGCGCCGGGGAGACGCAGCAGTCGGTGCTGGACGCCGCCAAGTGGGTGTCCCGGACGGAGTCGCTGCTCGCCGGGCTGATCGCCGGCCTGGTGGCGTACCTCTACCTCGCCTGGTCGCGCCGGCGCGCGGAAGGCCGGGACGGCGGGGCGTCGTCGCTGCGCTGGCCGGCGTACCTGGTGGCCGGCGCCGGCGCCGGGCTGCTCCTGCTGCTCACCGAGGTGATCATCCGGATCGGCGGGCGCGGGCTGCTCGACCTGGCCGCCGCGCTCAGCGAGGCCGACCAGGTGGCGCAGACCGCGCTCGGCACCTCCCGGGTGGACAACGCGATCTGGGTGCTCTTCGTGGGCGCGCTCACCACGCTCATCGTCTTCGGGCGCACGCTCGGGCCGCGCGCCGTCGACGACGAGGAGGACGAGCCGGCGGCCTGAGCCGTCCGGCGGCCCTCAGCCGGCGTCGCGCAGCAGCAGGTCCAGCTCCGTGACGTCGTACCACTCCAGCTCGTGGTCCTCGACGCCGTCGACGGTGAACTGGGCGTCGGGGTCACCGGCCTGCGCCTGCGCCGCCACGTCGGCGGCGGCGGCCACGTCCCCGGCCGCGTCCGCGCCGTCCACGTGGATCGCGGCGACGGACTTCACCGGCACCGGTCCGGCCGGCCGGACCACGCTGGAGCCCAGCTCGCCGGCGACCCGGTCGACCGCGCGGGCCGGCAGGTCGGCCGAGACCACCACCCGCCGCCGCGGAGCGCCGGGATCGGCCCGCAGCAGGAGCAACGCGTCCTGGGCGGCCCGGGTGAAGGCGACGTACTCCAGCTCCTCCTCGTCGCCCTCGGCGTACCACTCGCGCAGCTCCGGGGTGACCGCGTGTGCCACCTCGGCGGCCAGGCCCTCGTCCCGCAGCCGGGCCAGCATCGGGACGGTCGCCGGCAGGTACACCCGGACAAGCTCGTCGGTCACCGCACTCTCCCCGCACTCTCCGCCGCTCGCCGGCGGACGCCGGCTCCGGGCGCCGATCATGCCGTACGCCGACACCGTCATACACCCGGCACCCGCCGGGGAGAAGCGTCCCACCGGTGTGTCCGCCGAAGCGGGCGTGAACGGTGTCGCTCGCTGGTGGCAAACTGAGGCAAACGAAGCCAACCCCGGGAGTCATCGTGGAGTCGAGGTTCCTGCTGCTCTCCGACGTCGCCGCCGAGCTGAACGTCTCGGACTCGCAGGTCTACCACATGGTCCGGAGCGGCGAGCTGCCCGCGATCAAGATCGGCGGCCGGGGCCAGTGGCGGGTCGAACGGGCGCGCCTGGAGGAGTACATCGAGCGCAAGTACGCCGAGACCGCCGAGTGGGTACGTGGCAACCCGCTGGGCGAGCGCGACGTGGAGTGACCTTCCGAGAACCGTGAGCCATTGACGCGTACGCTTCTCATGCTTGAAGATGAGGGTCATCGAAGGCAAACGCAGGCAAACGCAGGATTCGAGGGCTGACATGGTTGACACCCGCCGTCCCCGGGCACCGCGTCCACCGGTCCGTCTCCGCCCCGCCCCGCCGCTCGACCCGCCCTGCACCGACGAGGACGCCGTCTGGAGCCACGTCGGCCAGCTCGCGCTCGACCTGGTCGACAGGCGTCGCCGGGAATCCGACCGGCCTGCCAACCGGGCCCCGGACCGCGCTCCCGGCTGGCCGCGCTGGTCCACCGCCGGGATCGCCGCCGGGCGGCCCACCGGCGAACCGCCGTCCTCCGGGATCGCCGCCGCCACGCCCGAGGCGACCCGGGCGGCGCACCGGTTCGTCCGCATGTTCCTGGAGATCGTCAACGGCTTCCGGCCGCCCGGGCAGCTCCGGCCGCTCTGCCTGCCCGAGGCCGCCGCCCAGGTGTCGGCCGAGCTGACCCGGGCGGCCCGCCGGGTCACCCCGGTCCGCCGCCGCAGCGCCCGGCCGGCCCTGCTCCTGCGCCGGCTGCGCGTCTGTGAACCCCGGGCCGGCGCGGTGGAGGCCACTGCCGTGTTCGCCGGCATGGGCGGCACCGGTTGGGCCATCGCCGTGCGCCTGGAACACCGCCGCGGCAACTGGCTCTGCCTCGTCCTGGACGTGCTCTGACCCGCCCTCCTCGTCGATCGGCGGTAAGGGCGGCCGGCACCCCCTCCCGCCTTCCTCGGGGTTGATCAAGGAGTTTGTGTCGGAGTCGATCTCCGCGACGACGCGAACTCCTTGATCAACCGGCCGGTTCCACCCGGCCGGTTGATCATCAAGTTGACCGCGCTGAGATACGCCCGGGCCTCGAGATCGCGGACGCCTTGACGACCCCGCTCGCAGGTCGACGCACGCACACTCCAGCGCGCACAGGAGCCCCGACAGGCCCACCGGACGCCGACGGGCCCCGGCCGATGGCCGGGGCCCGTCGGGCTGGTGCTGGGGTCAGTTGCCGCCGTTGGGCGAGCCGTGGCAGCGCTTGTACTTGCGGCCGGAGCCGCACGGGCAGGGCGCGTTCCGGGACGGGCCCTCACCGCCGTCGACCTGGGCGGACGCGGAGCGCCGGGCGGCACTGCTCGCGGCAGCCGCCTGACCGCTCGCCCCGGCCGGGGTCCGACGCGGCGTCGAGGCGGCCGGGCGTTCCGGCGCGGGCTGGCCGATGCCCAGCGCCGGCGCCTGCTGCTCGACCCGCTCGATCACCGGGGCGCCGCGACCGGCCTCGCCGTCGACGGCGGGCGCGGAGTATTGCAGACCCTGCTGCTGCGGCGTGCGGTTGAGACCCTTGGCCCGGATCTCCACCGGCTTCTCCAGCAGCTCCACCTCCTCGGCCTCCGGCGCGGCCTCCTCGACCTGAACGTCGAGGTTGTAGAGGAAGCCGACCGTCTCCTCCTTGATGCCGTCCATCATGGTGGCGAACATGTCGAAGCCCTCGCGCTGGTACTCGATGACCGGGTCACGCTGGGCGTACGCCCGCAGGCTGATGCCCTCCTGGAGGTAGTCCATCTCGTAGAGGTGCTCGCGCCACTTGCGGTCGATCACCTGGAGCAGGACCATCCGCTCCAACTGGCGGACCGCCTCCTCGCCGAGGGTCTCCTCGCGCCGGTCGTACGCGGCGTGCGCGTCCTCCTTGAGGCGGGCGAGCAGGAAGTCCTGGTCGAGGCCGGCCCGGGAGCCCACCTCCTCCTCCAGCTCGTCGACCGTGACGCCGACCGGGTAGAGCTGCTTCAGGCTGGACCAGAGCTGGTCGAGATCCCAGTCCTCCGCGTAGCCGTCGCTGGTGGCGCCCACCACGTACGCGCCGACCGTGTCGTCGATCATGTTGCGGACCTGGTCGGAGAGGTCCTCGCCGTTGAGCACCCGGAGGCGCTCGGCGTAGACCACCTGGCGCTGCTTGTTGAGCACCTCGTCGTACTTCAGGACGTTCTTGCGGATCTCGGCGTTCTGGCCCTCGATCTGGGCCTGGGCGCTCTTGATCTGGCGGGTGACCATCTTCGACTCGATGGGCACGTCCTCCGGGATGTTGAAGCGGTCCATCACCGCCTCGACCGCGCCCGCGCGGAACCGCTTCATCAGCTCGTCCTGGAGCGACAGGTAGAACCGGGACTCGCCCGGGTCGCCCTGCCGGCCGGCCCGGCCCCGGAGCTGGTTGTCGATCCGGCGGGACTCGTGCCGCTCGGTGCCCAGCACGTAGAGCCCACCGGCGGCGGCGACCTCCTCCGCCTCGGCGTCGCAGGCCTGCTTCCAGGTCGGGAGGCTCTCCTCCATCGCCTTGGCGTACTCCTCCGGCTGCTCGACCGGGTCGAGGCCGCGCTGGCGGAGGTCGTTGGCGGCGAGGAACTCGGGGTTGCCGCCGAGCAGGATGTCGGTGCCGCGACCGGCCATGTTGGTGGCGACCGTCACCGCGCCCTTGCGCCCGGCCTGGGCGACGATCTCCGCCTCCTTGGCGTGGAACTTCGCGTTCAACACCGAGTGCGGGATGCCGCGGCGGCGCAGCATGTGCGACAGGATCTCGGAGTTCTCCACCGAGACGGTGCCGACCAGCACCGGCTGGCCCTGCTCGTGCCGCTCGGCGATGTCCTCCACCACGGCGTTGAACTTGGCCTTCTCGGTCTTGTAGATGACGTCGGGCTTGTCCATCCGGACCATCGGCCGGTGCGTCGGGATGGTCACGACGCCGACCTTGTAGACCTTGTTGAACTCGCCCGCCTCGGTCTGCGCGGTGCCGGTCATGCCGGACAGCTTCTCGTAGAGGCGGAAGTAGTTCTGGAGGGTGATGGTGGCCAGGGTCTGGTTCTCCTGCTTGATCTCCACCCCCTCCTTGGCCTCGATCGCCTGGTGCATGCCCTCGTTGTAGCGGCGGCCGTGCAGGATGCGGCCGGTGAACTCGTCGACGATCAGGACCTCGCCGTCGCTGACGATGTAGTCCTTGTCGCGCTTGTAGAGCTCCTTGGCCTTGATGGCGTTGTTCAGGTAGCCGACCAGGGGCGTGTTGACCGACTCGTAGAGGTTGTCGATGCCGAGCCGGTCCTCCACCCGGGCCACCCCGCGCTCGCTGACCGCGATGGTGCGCTTGGCGTGGTCGACCTCGTAGTCGCCCTCGCCGTCGGTGCCGGGCTGGAGCCGGGCCACCACCCCGGCGAACTCCTGGTACCACCGGGCGGAGTGCTCGGCCGGCCCGGAGATGATCAGCGGGGTGCGCGCCTCGTCGATGAGGATCGAGTCGACCTCGTCGACCACCGCGAAGAAGTGGCCGCGCTGGACCAGCTCCTCCTTCGACCAGGCCATGTTGTCGCGCAGGTAGTCGAAGCCGAACTCGTTGTTGGTGCCGTAGGTGATGTCGCACTCGTAGGCCGCGCGGTGCTCGGTGGAGGGCCGGTTCGGCAGCACCACCCCGACGGTGAGCCCGAGGAACTCGTGCACCCGGCCCATCCACGCGGCGTCGCGCTCGGCCAGGTAGTCGTTCACGGTGATCACGTGCACGCCCTTGCCGGCGAGCGCGTTCAGGTAGACCGGCATGACCGAGGTCAGCGTCTTGCCCTCACCGGTCTTCATCTCGGCGATGTTGCCGAAGTGCAGCGCCGCGCCGCCCATCACCTGGACGTCGTAGGGGCGCTGACCGAGCACCCGCGAGGCGGCCTCACGGCACACCGCGAACGCCTCGGGCAACAGGTCGTCGAGGGTCTCGCCGTCGGCGAGCCGCTCCTTGAACTGGTCGGTCATGCCGCGCAGCTCGTCGTCGTCGAGGTTGACGTAGTCGTCCTCGATCGAGTTGACGGCGGCCGCGATGGCCTTCAGCCGACGCACCATGCGGCCCTCGCCGGCGCGAAGGACCTTTTCCAGAATCGACACGGATCAACGCTCCCCTAGACGGTCTCGAACCATCGTAGGCGCTCCGACGCGGCGATGGTCACTGGTGGCGGCGGTCCGAACCCGGGAACCCGACATAACGCCGCGGGCACGCGGGCAGCAACCGCTAATCGGGTTACGCCGTCCGCGAACGATCCGGCACCATGGCTCGGATGGAGCCTGTGGAGATCGTCGAGGACGGGCTGTTGCTGCGCCCCTGGCGGGCGGCGGACGCCGAAGCGGTGCACCGCGCCTGCCAGGACCCGGACATCCAGCGCTGGACCACCGTACCTCGCCCGTACCGGCCCGAACACGCCCTCGCGTTCGTGACCACGGTCGCCGCGACGGCCTGGTCGACGGGTGCCGGCGCGCTGTTCGCGGTCTGCGACGCCGACAGCGGCGAGCTGCTCGCCTCGTGCGGCCTGGTCTCCGTCGACCGCGCGCTCGACTCGGCCGAGATCGGCTACTGGACCGCGCCCTGGGCGCGGGGCCGGGGCGTCGCGGTCCGCGCCGTCCGCGCGGTCGCCCGCTGGGCGTTCGACGCGCTCGGCCTGCGCCGGCTGACCTGGCAGGCCGAGATCGGCAACCACGCGTCCCGGCTGGTCGCGCTGCGGGCCGGATTCCGGGTCGAGGGGGAGCTGCGGCTGGCCCACCCGGCCGACGGGGGCCGGCCGGAGGGGTGGATCGGCTCGCTGCTCCCGGCCGGGCTGGCCGCGCCGGGCGACCCGGTCCCGTACGGTCCGACCACGCTCCAGGCCCGCCGGGCGGCCGTCTTCGGCCGGCCGCAGCCCGTCCTGTTCGCCACCGCCGGCGGCACCGAACTGCGGCTGCGCCCGCTCGAGGAACGCGACCTCCCCGACATCACCCGCACCTGTCAGGACGAGCAGACGGTGCGCTGGACCACGGTGCCGCACCCCTACCGGCCGGAGGACGCCGAGGGCTACCTGCGGGACCTGGTGCGACCGGCCTGGGCCCGGGGCACCGCCGCGATGTTCGCGGTGGCCGACCCGGACGACCACTACGTCGCCTCGATCGACCTGCGCATCCTGCCCACCGACCCGCTGGTCGCCGACGTCGGCTTCATGACCGCCCCGGAAGCCCGGGGGCGGGGCTACCTGCCGGCCGCGCTCACCGCGCTCTGCGCCTGGGGGTTCACCACGCTCGGCCTGGCCCGGGTCGAGTGGCGGGCCAACGTGGGCAACACCGCGTCCCGGCGGGCGGCCGAGAAGGCCGGATTCACCGTCGAGGGCACGCTGCGCGGCGGGGTCCAGCACCGCGGCGAGCGGCAGGACGTGTGGATCGGCGGCCTGCTGCCCCAGGACCTGGTGTGACCCCGGAGACGATCGAGGGGTACGGGGTCCGGCTGCGCCCCTGCGACCCGGCGGACGTGCCCGGGACGGTGGCCGGCTGCGCCGACCCGGAGACCCGGCGGTTCATCCCGCTGCTGCCCGACCCGTACGACGCGGACAGCGCGCGCTGGTGGATCACCGAAGGGGCGCCGGCCGCCCGGGCGGCGGGCGGGGCCGCGTACACGATCGCCGACCCGGCCACCGACCGGCTGCTCGGCAGCATCGGCCTGACCCGGCTCAGCGCCGAGCGGGCGACCTACGAGATCGGCTACTGGGTGGGGCCGTCGGCGCGCGGCCGGGGCGTGGCGACCGCCGCCACCCGGCTGCTGACCGAGCGGGCCTTCGCCGCCGGCGCGGCCCGGCTGGAACTGCTCACCCACCAGGAGAACGTGCCGTGTCAGCGAACGGCGCTGACCTGCGGCTACCGGCGTGAGGGCGTGCGGCGGGGCGCCGGCACGCCACGCGACGGCGTCCGCCCCGACCTGGTCGTCTGGGCGCGGCTGGCCGACGACCCGCCCGGGCCGACCGCCCGGCTGCTGCCGGACCTGCCCGGCGGCCGGCTCACCGACGGCGTGGTGACGCTGCGCCGCGTCGAACCGGCGGACGAGGACATGATGTACCGGCTGCACACGCTGCCGGAGGTGGTGGCGAGCCGGGTGCCGCCGATGCCGCCGGAGCGGGCGTCGATCGCCCGCCGGTGCCGGCTCGCGGCGAGTCACTGGCTGGCCGGCGACGCCGCCGACCTGGCCGTCGTCGACGCGGCCACCGGCACGCCCGTGGGCGGTTGCCTGCTGGCGTACGACGAGCCGGCCACCGGTCAGGCGATGCTGGGCTACAGCCTGCTGCCCGAGGCCCGCGGCCGGGGCCTGGCCAGCGGGACGGTCCGGCTCGTCGCCGGCTGGGCCTTCGGCGTCGGGGTGGCCCGCCTCTGGGCCGGCACCCGACCGGAGAACGTCGCCTCCCAGCGGGTGCTGGAGCGGGCCGGCTTCCGGCGGGAGGGCCTGCTGCGGGGGCGGCTGCCCGGCCTGGTCGGCACCCGCACCGACACGGTGATCTTCGGTCGGCTGGCGTCGGACGGGGAATGAGCGGAGCCCCCGCGGCGGGCGGGGGCTCCGGGTCGTGGCCGAGGGTCAGGTGTCGAGCGAGATGATCCCGTAGTCGTACGCGCGTCGACGGTAGACCACGCTCGGACGGCCGGACTCCTTGTCCAGGAACAGGTAGAAGTCGTGGCCGACCAGCTCCATCTGGAACAGCGCGTCGTCGACGGTCATCGGTTCGGCGGGGTGGACCTTCTCCCGGGCGATGTGCCACGGCTGGTCGTCGGGTTCGGCGTAGCCGTCGGTGTCGGGGCGTTCCGCCACGGCGGTGGCCGTGGCGTGCCCGTTCAGCGACGCCAACCCGGGCCCGTCGAGGTCGGCCACCGGCAGCCCGGCGGTCGCGGCGGCCACCGAGAGCGGCGCGTGCCGCCCGCGGTGCACCCGGCGGCGGTCGGCCGCGCGGCGGAACCGGGTGTCCAGCTTGGCGATGGCGGCGTCGAGCGCGCTGTAGAAGTCGTTCGTGCAGGCCTCGGCCCGGATCACCGGGCCCCGCGACACGCAGGTGATCTCCACCCGCTGGCAGTGGTCGGCCTGGCGCGGATTGCGCTCGTGGAACAACTCGACATCCACGCGAATGAGTTTGTGGTCGTAGCGTTCGATCTTCGCGAGTTTTTCGGCTACGTGCACCCGGTAATGGTCCGGCACTTCGACGTTACGGCCCTTGACCACGATGTCCACGTGACCTCCCTTGTTCGGACGGTCGTTCGGTCCGGATCTTCCGGTCGACGCGCCTGGGACGGCCCCGCTCGGCGTCGACCGGTGATGTACGGCTACGCCTCCTTCCAGTGCCGGGGAAGATTGGCATCCTCACTACCCCCGACACGGAAACGCTAACTCCTGTTCGGTCACCAGTCACCCCCGGTTGTCGAGAGCGGTCGCGAAAATTAACACCTCATACACCATGGGGTGAAACGGAACCACGAAGCGTCACCGAGGCCGCCGCTTTTGCGTTGCGGCGAGCACCGCCGCGACCTTTGGCGTCATTCCCGCGCGGTGCAATTTCCGGCTCACCGCCGCCAGCGTGGCACCGGTGGTGACGATGTCGTCGAGCAGCACCACGGTCCCGGCCGGCGCCGCCGTCCCCGGCCGGCGCAACCGGAACGCCGCCTCCGCCGCCGCGGCCCGGCCGGCGCTGTCCAGCACCACCGAGTCCGGCCGGGGCAGCGCCCGCAGCGGTCGCAGCACGCGAACCGGCCAGCCGGCCGCGCGCAGCCGGGCCGCGGCGGGCCGGGCCAGCCGCTCCAGGTGGTCGCCGTACCGGGCCCGGGCCGCGCGGGTGGTGTCCGGCACCGCCACCAGCGTCACCGGGCCGGGCCGGCCCACCGCCACGGCCACCACCTCGGCCAGCAACGCGCCCAACGGCCGGGCCAACCCGTGTCGGCCCCGTTCCTTGTACGCCAGCAGCCCCTCACGCAACGCCCCGCCGTACGGGCCGAGGGCCACGCAGGGCGGCAGGCCGGGTGGGGCCGGATCGGGCCGGGTCGACGCGGGCCGCAGCGCCTGAAGCTCGGCCACGCAGCGCGGGCAGAAGCCCTGCCGCAGCGCCGGGGAGCGGACCGCGCACCCGGCGCACCCGGTCGGCAGCACCAGATCGGTCAGGTCCGACCAGAGGCCGCCCAGGT
The DNA here is from genome assembly GCF_027925725.1 of Micromonospora sp. AKA38. Taxonomy (NCBI): domain Bacteria; kingdom Bacillati; phylum Actinomycetota; class Actinomycetes; order Micromonosporales; family Micromonosporaceae; genus Micromonospora; species Micromonospora sp. AKA38. Next base: position 109,610 of record NZ_BNEI01000010.1, read on the forward strand.
CCGGCACCGGCATCTCAGTAGAAGAAGAACGGTGCGGTCGGGTTGGCCGTCTTGCCGCCCGCCGGCAGGTCTAGCACCTGCTCCGGCGTGACGAGGTCGAACGGGTTGTTCCGCCAGGCGCTGCCGGCGGTCTCGAACATGAACGAGAGCGCGGGCAACCCGCCTCCCCCGCCGCCCGGGTATCCCGCCAACTGGGTCACCGCGGCGCCGATCCCGGACTTCAGTGTGGAGCCCAGGCCGCCGTCGATGCTGAGCTGGTGGATGGCCGAACGTCGGTCCGGGTCGTTGCCGGCGATCACCAGTTGGTCCTCCGCGATCCAGTCGACCGCCGTCACGCCGGTGAGCAGCGTGGGCAGCCGGCGGGGCTGGCCCAGGGTGACCACGCCGCCCTCCACGCTCACCGGCGCCACGTAGACCGCGCCGCCGCTGACCAGCGCGATCCGGTGGCCGTCGAGGGAAGCGGCGACCGCCACGACGCTTCCGGAGACGTTCAGCGGGACGGGGCTCAGCGTGGCCGTCCCGTCGAACCGGTAGAGCTTGCCGTCGGCCGCCACCAGACCCGCCGGATGGTCGGTGGCCAGCGAGCGCAGCCAGGTGGGCCGGCTCATCGTCTGGAACCCGGCCTTCGGGTCGCTGGTGTTGAACACCGCCACCGGTTCCGGCCCGGTGCCCACCTTGAGCCGGAGCCGCCGGTCCGCCCCGGTCACCACCAGCGCGGCCAGCACCTGGTCCTCGGCGCGGGCGAGGGTCGCCGAGACCACGTTCCGGTTCTCCGCGGCCGGCAACGGGACGACGGCCCGCTGCTCGGTGCCGATGGCGAGCGGATGGAGGACCCCGTCGTAGACGCTGAACCGGGTGGGATTCGCGCCCCTCGGGTACGCGAGATGGGTGTCGCGCTCCCGCTCCAGGTCGACGCTGAACCGCTTCTGGTTCTGGATCTTCAGCTCGAGCTGCCCGGTCAACTCCGGCAACGACCAGGCGAGCTGGGTGCCGAGCCGGGCCAACCGCCCCTCGTTGGCGCCCGGCATGGTCAGGTTGACCTCCCACTGGGAGTCCGCGCCGGTGGCGTTGTTGATCGGGCGGGTGCCGTCCGGGAGCCCGGTGACACCCGGCGCCAGCCAGTCGGACGGGCCACCGGCCAGCCACTTCACCACCTCGGTGACGCGCCGCTCCGCCGACACCGACGACGGCAGGTAGCGCAGGTCGGGCACCAGCCGGGTCAGGTCGGAGTTCCAGAAGTAGACGGTGCGCGAGCGGTAGTACTGGCGCAGCGCCGTGTCGCTGGTCAGCAGCACGTTCGGCAGGCTGGTGATCAGCAGCCCGGTCCCGGCCGGCTCGGCCCGCCGCAACTGGAAGACGTACTCGGTCTCGGTGGCCCCCGGCGGGCCGAGGGTGCCGTCGGCCCGCAGCACTCCGACCTGCTGCACCTTGATCGTGACCCGGCTGGTGCCCTGGTTGTTCGGCGGGGTGCTCTCCTTCGCCCGCAGCCGGACCACGGTGAGTTCGACCTCGCTGGTCTGCGGCTTGCCGGGCAGCAGTTCCCGGGCCTCCGGGGCGAGGAACTTCTGGGCCCGGGTGTACGCCTGGTCGCGCTCCCCGGCAGCGGCCGCGCTCAGGTAGTTCTCGATGAACGGCACCGGCTCGTCGCTGTCGGTCGGCGCGGGCGGCGAGGCCGGCGGGCCGTTGAGCGAGCCGGCCTCGCCGGCCGGCACCGAACCGTCGACCTGGACGTCCGTCTGGGCCGGAATGCCGCACCCGGCCGGCAGCAGGACGCCGGCCAGCAGCACGGCCAGCAGCCGCCGCGGCACGTTCACGGCCCCACCTCCATCCGCGCGGAGTCGTCGGCGGGGCCGACGGCCAGCGCACCGGCGCCGCTGCCCGGACCGATGGCGAGCAGGCCACCGTCGCGGGGACCGCCGAACGGCAGGGCCGCGTCGGCCGGCACCAGCCGCAACGGCGAGGTGGTCAGTCGGTCGCCGGCCCGCGCCGGCAGCGTGAGCCGGAACTGCGCGCCCTGCCCCGGTGCTCCCCACGCCTCCAGCCAGCCGCCGTGCAACCGGGCGTCCTCCACGCTGATCGACAGGCCCAGGCCGGTGCCGCCGGTCTGCCGGGCCCGGGACGGGTCGGCCCGCCAGAACCGGTTGAAGACCAACTTCTCCTCCCCCGGCTTGAGCCCGACGCCGTGGTCCCGCACGGTGATCGCCACCGCGCTCTGGTCGACGCCCAGCGTGACCCGCACCGGCTTGGCCTCGCCGTGCTCGACCGCGTTGCCGACCAGGTTGCGCAGCACCCGCTCGACCCGGCGCGGGTCCACCTCGGCGATCACCGGAGCGTCCGGCAGATCCAGGTCGATGGTCACCCCGACCCGCTCGGCCAGCCCGGCCAGGCGCTCGACCACCCGGTGCACCACCGGCACCAGATCGGTCGGCTCGCTGTCCAGCACGGCGAAACCGGCGTCGAACCGGCTGATCTCCAACAGGTCGGTGAGCAGCTCCTCGAACCGGTCCAGCTCGGCCTGGAGCAGCTCGGCGCTGCGCGCCACCGCCGGATCGAACTCGTCCCGCTCCGCGAAGATCAGGTCGGCCGCCATCCGGACCGTGGTCAGCGGCGTCCGCAGCTCGTGCGAGACGTCCGAGGTGAACCGGCGTTGCAGCCGGGACATCTCCTCCAGCCGGAGGATCTGCCGTTGCAGGTTGGTCGCCATCTGGTTGAACGAGGCGGCGAGCAGGGCCAGGTCGTCCTCACCGGAGACCACCATGCGCTGGTCGAGCAGGCCGGCGGAGAGCCGCTGGGCGGTGCGCGCGGCCACCCGGACCGGCGTCACCACCAGCCGGGTCACCAGCGCGGCCAGCAGGCCGAGCAGGAGCACCAGCGCGACGCCGGTGGCGACCACGGTGGCCCGGGCGTCGGCCGCGGTGGCGTCCTGCCGGGCCAGGGGCACGAGGTAGTAGAGCTCGACCTGCCCGAACCGGGTGCGCACCGGGGAGCCGTAGACCAGGTACTTCGTGCGGTCGCCGCCGAGCGTGCCGGTGCGGATCTGATGGGCCACCTTGCCGGACGCCACGGTGGCCCGCAGCTCGTCGCCGATCACCGTGCGCACCGGCACGTCCGGGGAGACGCGGGGCTCGATGAACTCGGCGAAGTTGTCGGCGGTGATCGCCACCACCACGCCGCTGGTCTGCGCCGGGTCCCCGCCGGCCAGGTAGTTGACCGTGCCGTCGATGGTGTCCTGGAGTTGGGCCTCCTGCGGCTGGCTGTAGAGGTTGAACTGCTTCGCCGCGTACTCGCTGCCGTTGCTCAGCCGCATCCGTACGTCGGTCTCGGCGTTCTCCAGCAGGATGTTGGTGATCTTGTCGGCGATCAGGTAGGCGAAACCGCCCACCAGCAGACTCGACGCCACAAGTGTGATGGTGACCACGCGGACCTGGAGCGACCGCCGCCAGGCCTGGCGCACGCCGGCGGCGAACCGCGTCGACCGGCCGGCCAACGCGCGCCAGAGCGCCCGCGCGGCACGGAGCCGGCGGGGCGAGGCGGTCGGCGGGTCGGGCAGCGGGGCGGTCAGCACAGTGCTGACCAGGTTATCCGGTGCCCGCCTTGTAGCCCACGCCCCGGACGGTGAGGATGATTTCGGGTCGCTCCGGATCCGGCTCGATCTTGGCCCGCAGCCGCTGCACGTGCACGTTGACCAGCCGGGTGTCGGCGGCGTGCCGGTAGCCCCACACCTGCTCCAGCAGCACCTCCCGGGTGAACACCTGGCGGGGCTTGCGGGCGAGCGCGACCAGCAGGTCGAACTCCAGCGGCGTCAGCTTGACCTCCTCGGCGTCCCGGCTGACCGTGTGCGCCGGCACGTCGATGGTGATCTGGTTGCCGGGCGGGCCGATGGTGAGCAGCTCCGGCGCGACGTCCTCGCCGCGACGCAGCCGGGCCCGCATCCGGGCCACCAGCTCCTTGGGCTTGAACGGCTTGACCACGTAGTCGTCGGCGCCGGACTCCAGCCCCAGCACCACGTCGACCGTGTCGCTCTTGGCGGTCAGCATCACGATCGGCACCCCGGACTCGGCGCGGATCGCCCGGGCCACGTCGATGCCGCTCATCCCCGGCAACATCAGGTCGAGCAGGACGATGTCGGGCCGGCTGTCGCGGAACGCGGCCAATGCCCGTTCTCCGTCGGCGACGAAGGACGGCACGAAGCCCTCGCTGCGCAACACGATGCCGAGCATCTCGGCAAGGGCGGGGTCGTCGTCGACCACGAGTACGCGGGCTCTCATGGGGTTTATCGTTCCATCCCCGTTCATCTGGAGGGTCGGAGTCTTTCCCGGCACGGTAGCGCCGAGCGCGCCCCCGCACCACAGCTGACGGCGTGGTCACCAGCGTGGCGCGCCGCGACGGACGGGTCCACCGGATGCGGACCCGCCGTGCAACCATGATCCCCCGGGTGCCCCGCCGCCCGCCACCTCTGCTGCCCTGCCCGCCCAGGAGTACGCGTGTCCGACGTCGGCCCGACCGCGGTGCTCCCGCGCCGTCCGCTGACCGTCGGTGAGCTGCTCGACGCCGCCGTGCTGCTGCTGCGCGACCAGGCCCGGGTGCTGCTGCCGCTCGCCGTCGCGCTGGCCCTCGCCGAGCAGGCCGTGCTGTACCCGGTACGGCTGCTGGCCGGCGCGCACCCGCCCGGCTGGTGGCCCACCGGCGGTGAGTCGTTCGGCTGGTACTGGCTGCTGCTCGCGGCCGGCGCCGGCACCGAGGCGGCGATCATCGCGCTGCTGGGCAACCCGGCCGCGCGGGGCGGCGCGGCGGCGCTGCTCGGCCGCCGCCGCGCACCGTCGGAGCTGCTCCACGAGGCCCGTCCGGGCGCGACCCTGCTGGCCGCGGGCGCGGTCGGGCTCGCCGTCGGCGTCGCCGGGCTGGCCGGGCCCGCCTGGTTCGTCGCGTACGGGCTGCTCGGCCTCGTGGTGCCGGTGCTCGTGCTGGACGGGGTGCCGACGCACCGGGCACCGGGACGGGCGATCCGGCTGGCCGGCCGGGTGGGCGGGCGGGCCGCCGCCGTCCGGCTGCTCGGCTACCTGGGCTGGTGGCTGGTCCGGGTCGGCATCGGGCTGGGCGTCCCCTATGGTCTCGGGCTGCTCGACCTGTTCGACGTGTCGGCCTGGGCGCTGCCGGTCGCCGTCGTCGCGCAGGCGGCGGTGAACGCGCTCGCGTACCCGGCGCTGGCCTGCCTGGACGCGGTGCTGCACCTGGAGACCAGGATGCGCACCGAAGGGCTGGACATCCGACTCTCCCGGGCGCCGGCCGGCGTCCCGGAGCCGGTGCTGCTGGCGGTCGAGCGGTGAGCCGCTGGTGGACCGAGACGGTCGCCGCGCTGGGCGACGTGGTGCCGCTGCCGCTGGTCGCGCTGCTCCTGCTGGCCGCCGCGCTGCTGACGGCGCTGGCCTGGCACTCCTTCCCGGCCTGGGTGCCCCGCCGGCTGCCCCGGATCAGGCTGCCCCGGCTGCGACTGCCCCGGCTGCGACTGCCCCGGCTGCGACTGCCCCGGCTCCGACTGCCCCGGCTCCGACGACCGCGGATGCGCCTGCGCCGTCCCGCCCGCCGGCGGCGGCCCGACCCGCCGGTGCGCGTCCCCGCGCCCCGGGCCGCGCCGCCGGCACCCGTCGGCGGCCCGGCGACGGCCGACCGGCTGGCCGCCGAGGGCCGCTACGCCGAGGCGGTGCGGGAACGGCTCCGGGACATGGTCCGGCTCCTGGTCACCCGGCAGGTGGTGGAGCCACGGGCCGGGCTCACCGTCACCGAGCTGACCGAGGCGGCGGCCCGGACCCGCCCGGCGGTACGGCCCACCCTGCACGCCGCCGGCATGATCTTCTCGGACCTCTGGTACGCCCAGCGTCCCGCCACCGCCGGCCACGACCAACGGATGCGCGCGCTCGCCGCCGAACTGCGCCGCGAACTGACCGGCGAGGAGGACGCGTGGTGACCGTCGCCCCCGCCCCGGCCCGGCCCGCGGCCCCGCCGGCGTCCCGCCGCCGGTGGCACCGCACCGTCGTCCCGCTCGGGCTGGCCGCGCTGCTGATCGGGGCCACCGTGGTGCTGCACGCGGTGGACCAGCCCGACCCGGACGAGCGCGGCTTCCTCTCCCCCGTCGCCGGCGACGACGACGGCGGCAGCCGGCTCGCCGAGGAGCTACGCGCGCAGGGCGTGCCGCTGCGCCGGGAGACCGACACCGCCGGGGCGCTGCGGGCCGCCCGTGCGGCGCCGAGCACGCTCTTCGTGCCCGCACCCGACCTGGTGCACCCGGACACGCTCACCGGGCTGACCGCGCTGCCGCCCGGCAGCCGGCTGGTGCTTGTCGAGCCGTCCCGCCGGGTGCTGGCCGAGCTGGGCACGTCGGTCGAGCCGGCCGGTCGCCGGTGGGCCACCCGGGCGCTGCCGCCGGACGCCGGGGGCGTGGAGTGCCGGCTGCCCGAGGCGGTCCGCGCCGGCACCGCCGCGGTCGACCACCAGCGGTACGCCGGGCCGGAGCGCGCCGACCGCTGCTACGGCGGCGCGCTGCTCCGGATCCCGGCCGGCACCGAGGTGGTGCTGGTGGGCGCCAGCGACCCGTTCCGCAACGACCGGATCGACGAGTGGGGCAACCGGGACCTCGCCACCGGCCTGCTCGGCGCCACCGGTCGTCCGCTGGTCTGGCTGGACCTGCCCGCCCCGGCTCCGGCCCCGACCGGGACCGGCGCGTCGCGGACCACCGAGACCGAGGCTCCGCCGACGCCCCGCCGCACCGCCGAGCGCCCCGACCGGGCGGACCCACCGCGGCGCGCCGACAACCCGCTGTGGTCCGCGTTCCCGGCCTGGTTCTGGGCGATCCTGGCGCAGCTCGCGCTGGCCGGGCTGCTGGTGGTGCTCTGGCGGGCCCGCCGGCTCGGGCCACCGGTGACGGAGCCGCTGCCGGTGACCGTCCGCGCCGCCGAGACCGTCCGCGGCCGGGCCCGCCTCTACCGGCGGGCCGGTGCCCGGGACACCGTCGCCGCGACGCTGCGCGCCGCCGCCCGGGACCGCGTCCTGCCCCGGCTCAACCTGCCGCCCGACACCCCGGACGACGAGGTGGCGGCCCGGGTCGCGGCGGCGACCGGCGACGACCCGGAGCGGGTGGCCGGGCTGCTGCACGGCCCCGCCCCGGACGACGACCGGGAGCTGCTGGAGCTGGCCCGGGCGCTGGACACGCTGACCCGTACCCTGGCCCCGCCCCCGAGCGAAGGAGAACCCCGGTGACCGGACCCGTCATCGCCGCCGCGTCGCCCACCGCCCCGTCCGACGCCCGCGCCGCCCTGCACCGGCTGCGCGCCGAGGTGGCCAAGGCCGTGGTCGGCCAGGACGCGGTGGTCACCGGACTGGTCATCGCGCTGCTCTGCCGGGGGCACGTGCTGCTGGAGGGCGTCCCGGGGGTGGCCAAGACGCTGCTGGTGCGCACGCTCGCCGCCGCGCTCGACCTGGACGCCAAACGGGTGCAGTTCACCCCCGACCTGATGCCCGGCGACGTCACCGGTTCGCTGATCTTCGACCCGCACACCGCCGCGTTCACGTTCCGCGAGGGGCCGGTCTTCACCAACCTGCTCCTCGCCGACGAGATCAACCGCACCCCGCCGAAGACGCAGTCCGCGCTGCTGGAGGTGATGGAGGAACGGCAGGTCACCGTCGAGGGCGAGCGCCGCCCGCTGCCCGAGCCGTTCATCGTCGCGGCCACCCAGAACCCGGTCGAGTACGAGGGCACCTACCCGCTGCCCGAGGCGCAGCTCGACCGCTTCCTGCTCAAGCTGACCGTGCCGCTGCCGGGGCGGGACGAGGAACTGGGTGTGCTCCGCGCGCACCACGCCGGGTTCGACCCACGCGACCTGCGCGCCGCCGGCGTACGCCCGGTGGCCGGCGCGGCCGACCTGGCCGCCGCCCGCGCGCAGGCGCACGCCGTGCACGTGGCCGAGCCGGTGCTCGGCTACGTCGTGGACCTCTGCCGCGCCACCCGGGCCGCGCCCGCGCTGGAGCTGGGCGCCTCGCCCCGGGGCGCGACCGCGCTGCTCGCCACCGCCAAGGCGTGGGCCTGGCTGGCCGGCCGCGACCACGTCACGCCGGACGACGTGAAGGCGGTGGCCCGACCGACGCTGCGGCACCGGCTCCGGCCGCGACCCGAGGTGGAGCTGGAGGGCGTGACCGCCGACGCCGTGCTCGACTCGGTGCTGGCCACCGTGCCGACGCCGCGATGACCTGGCGGGCGGGCCTGCTGCTCGCGGCCGGCGCCGGAACGCTGCCGGCCTGGCCGGCGCCGTTCCTCGGCGTCGCCGTGCTGACCGCGACGGTGCTGCTGCTGGTCGCCCTGGACCGGGCGCTCGCCGCCCCGCCGCACGCCCTCACCGCCACCCGCGCCGGCGACCGGACCGTCCGGCTCGGCGGCACCGCCACGGTCACCCTGCACCTGGCCAACCCCACCGACCGGACGCTGCACGCCCAGGTCCGCGACGCGTGGGTGCCGTCCGCCGGGGCGCGTCCCGGGCGGTCGCCGCGGGAGACGCTCACGGTCCCGCCCGGCGGCACGGCCACGCTGCCGGTCCGCCTCACCCCGACCCGGCGCGGCGACCGGCCGGCGGTGGCGTTGACCGTCCGCTCGCTGGGGCCGATGCGTCTGGGCTTCCGGCAGCGCGCCGAACGGCCCGGCACGCCACCGTGGACGCTGCGCGTGCTGCCCCGCTTCGACTCGCGCCGGCACCTGCCGGAGAAGCTGGCCCGGCTGCGGGTCATCGACGGCGTCCAGGTGACCCGGGGACGCGGCCACGGCACCGAGTTCGACACCCTGCGCGAGTACGCCGTCGGCGACGACGTCCGGTCGATCGACTGGCGGGCCAGCGCGCGCCGCGCCGACGTGCTGGTGCGCACCTGGCGACCGGAGCGGGACCGGCGGCTCGTCTGCGTGCTGGACACCGGCCGCACCTCGGCGGTCCGGCTCGGCGACGAACCCCGGCTGGACACCGCGATCGACGCGGCGCTGCTGCTCACCGCGCTGGCCGCCCGCGCCGGTGACCGGGTGGACCTGCTCGCCGTGGACACCGCCGTCCGGGCCCGGGTGACCGGCGGCAACCGGCCGGCGCTGCTCACCCGGTTGGTCGAGGCGATGGCGCCGCTCCAGCCGGCGCTTGTCGAGACGGACTTCGAGCTGGTCGCCGGTGAGCTGCTGCGCCGGGAGCGGCAGCGCAGCCTGCTGGTGCTCTTCACCGCGCTGGACGCGGGCGCGCTCGGGGAGGGGCTGCTGCCGGTGCTGCCGCGGCTGGCCGCCCGGCACCGGGTGGTGCTGGCGGCCACCCACGATCCGGTGCTGGCCGGGCTCGCCACCGCCACCCCGGTCGGCCCGGACGACCCGTACGCGGCCGCGTCGGCGTGGCGGGCGCTGGCCGAGCGGGACCGGGTGCGGGCCGCGCTGTCCCGCCACGGCGTGACAGTGGTGGACGTCCCCGCCGACCGACTGGCCTCCACCGTGGCCGACACCTACCTACACCTGAAGTCCCTCGGCCAGCTCTGACCCCCACCCCCGGGCTCCTCCGCCCTGATTCACGGAAACAGTGGCTCTCGGGGGCTCCACAGCCACTGTTTCCGTGAATCCGCGGTCAGGGGCGGAGGGGGCGCGGGGCGGACGCGGCGGCGCGGCGGCCCAGGATGAGCGCGTACGCCAGGAAGGCCGCCCAGACGGTGGCGCCGGCCGCGACCCGCACGGCTGTCGGCACCGGCGCCGGGGTGACGAACGCCTCCAGCAGCGCGGAGACGGCGAACAGCCCGACCAGGCCGACCGCGACCACCATGGCCGACCGCCCCGCCTCGGCGACCGCCCGGCCGCGCCCGAGGTGCGCGGGCGGGGCGATCCACGCCCAGGCGGTGCGCAGCCCGACCCCGGCGGCGACGTAGATGCCGGTCAGCTCCAGCAGGCCGTGCGGCGTGATCAGGCCGAAGAAGACGTCCGCCCGGTCGTAGGAGACCATCACGCCGCCCACCACGCCGATGTTCAGCGCGTTCTGCCACAGCAGCCAGAACACCGGCACCACCAGCACGCCGGCGGCCAGGCACTGGGCCGCCAACCAGGCGTTGTGCGTCCACAGGTGGAACGCGAACGTCGGCGCGGCGAACTCGGTGTAGTAGCCGGCGAAGCCGGAGTCGACGAGCTGCCGGGCCGACTCGGCGCCGATGAACGCGGCGGCGGTGTCCGGATGGCCGGCGACGAACCAGATGAGGAAGACGCTCAACGCGCTGAAGCCGGTGGCGACGCCGCACCACCAGGGCCAGGCCCGGTAGAGGGCGGCCGGCAGGTCGGCCAGCAGGAACCGGCGTACCGCCGCCCAGGACGGCCGGGGCCGGCCGATGATCCGGGCGCGGGCGGCCAGGACCAGGTGGGACAGGTGACCGAGGAGCGCCGGCTCGGGGGCGCGGCTGCGCAGCACGGACAGGTGGGTGGCGGTGCGCTGGTAGAGCGAGACCAGCTCGTCGACCTCGGCCGCGTCCAGCCGACGCCGGCCGGTCAACTGCTCCAGCCGCCGCCACTGCACACCGTGCTCCGCCACGTACGCGTCGAGATCCACTCGTTCATGGTGTTCACTGTCGGGGTGCGCGCGCAACCTCCCCCGCCCTCCCGGTGGGCCGACGCCGGTCTGGTCAGCGGCGAGGCGGTGGAGCTGGACGTCCGGGCCGCCCGGCTGGGTTCCCGCGTGCTCGCGCTGCTGATCGACCTGATCGTCCAGCTCGGCCTGGCGCTGGTGCTCGGTGCGGCGCTGTCCATGCTGGTGCTCGCGATGCCGCCGGACCTGATGGACGCCGCGCTGGCCGGCGGTCTCCAGGTCGTGCTGCTGGTGCTGGTGCTGGTCGGCTACCCGGTGGTGATGGAGCGGTTCGCCGGCGGCCGGACGGTGGGCAAGCTGGCGGTGGGACTGCGGGTGGTACGGGCCGACGGCGGGCCGGTCGGGGTCGGGCAGTCGCTGGCCCGGGCGCTGGTGGGCGTCGCGGTGGAGTGGCCCGGCCTGGTGCTGCCGCTGCTGAGCTGGGCGGCGACCGTTACGGTGATGCTCACCGACCCGCGCGGCCGACGGTTGGGCGACCTGGTGGCCGGCACGCTCGTGGTGCACACCCGGGGCGCGTCGGTGTGGCGGCCGTTGCCGCCGGCCGTGCCGCCGTTGCTCGCCTGGGCGGGCACGCTGGACCTGACCCGGGTGGACGACGGGCTGGCCCTGGCCGTCCGGCAGTACGTGGACCGGCTTCCCCAGCTCGCCGCCGCGGACCGGGTGCGGCTGGGCCGGGAGCTGTGGGCGGAGGTGGCCGCGGTGACGTCACCGCCGCCGCCGTGGACCGCGCCGGAGTGGGCGTACCTGGCCGCCGTGCTGGCCGAGCGCAGGCGACGGGCCGGGTACCGGCTGGGCCGGGCCCGCACGGTCAGCGGCGCGCTCTGGCCGGAGCTGGCCCCGACCCCGGCCGCGTCGCCCGGCGTTCCGCTGCGGCGGGCCGCGCCGGAACCCGCCGGGCCCGATCCGGTACGCCGTTGAGCGCGGCGGGCCGGCTCAGGAGACCGGGCCGGCTCAGGAGAACAGTGCCCGGCCCCACCAGTCGGCGGCGTCGCGGACGCCCGGCGGGCAGGCGAACAGGCCGCTGGAGACGTGGCGGAGGTACTCGTTCATCGCGTCGTTGCGGGCCAGCCGCGTCTGGATCGGCACGAACTGCTTTCGTGGGTCCCGCTGGTAGGCGATGAAGAACAGCCCGGCGTCGAGCCGGCCCAGCCCGTCCGAGCCGTCCACGAAGTTGTAGCCGCGACGCAGCAGGCGGGCGCCGCCGTTCTGGTCCGGGTGGGCGAGCCGCACGTGCGCGGTCGGCGCGATGACCGGCTCGCCGTCGTCGCCCTTGGCGGCGAAGTCCGGCTCGTCGAACTCGTCGCGCCGGCCGAGCGGGGCACCGCTGCCCTTGGTCCGGCCGGTGATCATCTCCTGCTCGGCCAGCGGGCTGCGGTCCCAGGTCTCGATCAGCATCCGGATCTTGCGGGTGACCAGGTAGGAGCCGCCGGCCATCCAGTCCGGGCCGTCGCCGGGCTGCACCCAGAGCTGCTCGCGGAGCAGGTCTGCGTCCTCGGCCTTGAGGTTGGCGGTGCCGTCCTTGAAGCCGAACAGGTTGCGTGGCGTGGCCTGGTCCCGCGACGTCGACGAGGTACGCCCGAACCCGAGCTGCGACCAGCGGACGCTGACCACGCCCATGCCGATCCGGGCCAGGTTACGGATGGCGTGCACCGCCACCTGCGGATCGTTGGCGCAGGCCTGGACGCAGATGTCGCCGCCGGACAGCTCCGGCTTGAGCGCGTCGCCGGCGAAGTGCGGGAGGTCGGCCAACGCGGCGGGGCGGCGGTCGGCGATGCCGAACCGGTCCCGGCCCTGGGCGTCGCGGAACAGCGACGGGCCGAACCCGACCGTGACGGTGAGCTGCGACGGGGGCAGCCCGAGCGCCTCGCCGGTGTCGTCCGGCGGGGCTTCCGGCACGCCACCGACCGCACCGATCAGCCCGGCGTCCTTGCCGGCGGTCATCCGGGCCGCGGCGGCGGTCCACTCCTGGAGCATCGCGACCAGCCGGTCCCGGTCCTTGGTGACCACGTCGAACGCGACGAAGTGCAGCCGGTCCTGGGCCGCGGTGGTGATGCCCGCCTGGTGCTCGCCGAGGAACGGCACCGCCCCGGCGGCCGTCTCGGTGGCCGACGCCTGGCCGCCACCGGCGATCAACGCGCCCGCGCCGGCCGCCACCGCGCCGACGCCGGCCGCACCGACACCGGCCAGCGTCATCGCCCGCCGGCGGGAGATCCCGCGACCGGGCTGCTTGCTGTTCGGCTCGCTCGTCGCGTCACCGCCGGCCGGGGTGCTCATCGCGCGACGGCCGCCGCGATCTTGCTGACCGGCTCGGCCAGCGCGTTGATGCTGTCCGACAGCTCCTTCAGCTCGGTCTTGCTGAGCTGGGTGTGCAGCTTCCAGCCGTCCCCGGCGCGGTGCTTGCCGAGCGCGGCCTCCACGTTGGCGAACTCGGCGTCGAGCTGCTTGACCAGGTCGGGCGCGCGCTGTTCCAGGGCCGGGCGCAGCGCGCCGACGGCGGCCTTCGAGCCCTCCAGGTTGGCGTTGAAGTCCCAGAGGTCGGTGTGCGAGTACCGCTCCTCCTCGCCGGTGATCTTGCCGCTGGCGACCTCGTCGAGCAGCGCCTTGGCACCGTTGGCGAGCTGGAGCGGGGTGAGCTTCTCGGCGTCGGCCTTGGCCACGATCGCCTTGACGTCGACCAGGAGCTGGTCGGCGATCGGGCCGTCCTTGCTGATGTCGCCGGTGGTCCAGAGGTCCTTCTCGATCCGGTGGAAGCCGGTGAACTCCATGCCCTCCTCGACCACCTCCTCGCGACCGTCGATCTTCGGGTCGAGGTCGCCGAAGCTCTCCGCGACCGGCTCGATCCGCTCCCAGTAGGTGCGGGCCACCGGGTAGAGCGCCTTGGCCTTGGCCACGTCGTTGCCCTTGACCGCGGCCACGAACTCCTCGGTCCTGGTCAGCAGCGCGGCGGTCTGGCTGCGCACGTAGCGCTGGTAGCTGGCGGTGGCCTCGGTGAGCGCGGCGTCCGGCGCGACGCTCGCGGCGGTGCCGCTGACCTTCAGCGCGCCCCGGATGCCCCGGCCGCTCATCCCCGGCTTGCAGGCGGTCTCGTACGTCCCGGCGGGCAGCTCGACGCGCAGCTCCCGGCTCAGCCCGGGGGCGATGTTCTCCACCTCGCCCATCACCCGGTCACCGGCGGCGTACACGTAGAACTCGTTGACCTTGGAGCCGTTGTTGGTCACCTTGAACGTCACCTGGCCGGCGTCGATCTCGGTGCTGTCGACCTCGCAGGCGCTGTCCGTCGCCTTGACGGCGATCGGCCCGCCGGCGGTCGCGCCGGCGTCGTCAGCACCGCCGCAACCGGCCAGTCCGGCGACGGCGAGCAACCCGGCGGCGGCGGGCGCGACGAATCGAGTGGTACGCATCGGTGCGGGATCTCCTCGGAAACGGGCGGTCAGGCGCGCGGGGACGGGACGGCGGCGGCGTCGACAGCGGCCGGCGCGGGCTCGGGGGTGGTCGCGGTGGACTCGGCCGGCGCGTTCCCGGCCGAGGCCACGGTCGGCGCGTCGGCGGCGGGGGCCGCGGTCGGCGCGTCGGCGGCCGGCGCGGCGGGAGGCTTGGCCGACGCGGCCGGCTTGCGCAGGAAGAGCACCAGCACCGGCACCGCGTACGCGACCCAGGCGATCAGTTCCAGCACGGTCGGCGCGGCGGTGATGTTGAACATGCCGGCGAGCAGCGCGCCGTACCAGGCGTTCGGGTCGAGCGTGGCGGAGATGTCGAAGGCCTGGTTGTTCAGGCCGGGCAGCACGCCGGCCTCCTGGAAGTCGTGCACGCCGTACTTGAGGATGCCGGCGGCGACCAGGATCAGCAGCGCGCCGGTCCAGGTGAAGAAGCGGCTCAGGTTGATCTTCAGGGCGCTGCGGTAGAGCAGGAAGCCGATCACCACGGCGGTGGCGATGCCGCCGACCAGGGCGAGCAGCGAGCCCGCGCCGGTGCCGCCGGCCACGCTCTCGGCCGCGGCGTAGAAGATCAGCGCGGTCTCCAGGCCCTCCCGGACCACCGCGAGGAAGGCCATGCCGGCGACCGCCAGCGACCCGACGGCGAGCGCCTCGGTGAGCTTGCCGCGCAGCTCGCCCGCGATGGACCGGGCGGCCCGGCGCATCCAGAAGATCATCCAGGTCACGAACACGACGGCGGCGACCGAGGTCACCGCCTCGAAGAGCTCGCGCGACTCGGAGGTCCGCAGCAGCGAGGTCGAGGTGTACTGGATCAGCGAGCCGAAGACGACGGAGAGCACCACGGCCAGGCCGACGCCGGCCCAGACCTGGGGCAGCCGGTCACGCCGCTGCGACTTCACCAGGAAGGCGACCAGGATGCTGACCACCAGGGTCGCTTCCAGGCCCTCCCGCAGGCCGATCAGGTACGTGGCGAACATCCGTAACTCCGTAGTCGGTCAGGCATGCCTCAGTTAACTTAGGGCAGCCATACCTTGCTCCTGTTCCGGCACGGCGTCAAGTTGTTCACGGCAACGTCACCCCGCCGGCCGCGACCGTCGTCCCAGCCTCGTCCCGGGCCGGCCGGATCGCACAGGGCCGGAGGACCCGTTCGTCCCCGCGGACGCGAAAAGGGACCGGGACGGCCGCGCGGCGGCCGACCCCGGTCCCTCCCGGGTGCGGGATCAGTAGCGGTAGTGCTCCGACTTGAACGGACCCTCCTGGGAGACGCCCAGGTAGGAGGCCTGCTCCTTGGTCAGCGTGGTCAGCTTGGCGCCGAGCGCGTCCAGGTGCAGCCGGGCGACCTTCTCGTCCAGGTGCTTGGGCAGCACGTAGACGCCGATCGGGTACTCGTCGGTCTTGGTGAACAGCTCGATCTGGGCGATGGTCTGGTTGGCGAACGAGTTCGACATCACGAAGCTCGGGTGCCCGGTGGCGTTGCCCAGGTTCAGCAGGCGGCCCTCGGAGAGCACGATGATGGCGTGGCCGTCGTCGAACCGCCACACGTCGACCTGCGGCTTGATGTTCTCCCGGGTCACGTCGCCGCGCTTGGCCAGGCCGGCCATGTCGATCTCGTTGTCGAAGTGGCCGATGTTGCCCACGATGGCCTGGTGCTTCATCCGGGCCATGTGCTCGTTGGTGATCACGTCGAAGCAGCCGGTCGCGGTGATGAAGATGTCGGCCTGCTCGACCACGTCGTCAAGCGTGGCGACCTGGTAACCGTCCATCGCGGCCTGGAGCGCGCAGATCGGGTCGACCTCGGTCACCACGACCCGGGCGCCCTGGCCACGCAGCGACTCGGCGCAGCCCTTGCCCACGTCGCCGTAGCCCATCACGACGGCCATCTTGCCGCCGATCAGCACGTCGGTGGCCCGGTTGATGCCGTCGATGAGCGAGTGGCGGCAGCCGTACTTGTTGTCGAACTTGCTCTTGGTCACCGAGTCGTTGACGTTGATGGCCGGGAAGAGCAGCGTGCCGGCACGGTGCATCTCGTAGAGCCGGTGCACGCCGGTGGTGGTCTCCTCGGTGACGCCCTTGATGCCGGCGGCGATCCGGGTCCAGCGCTGGTTGTCCTCGCCGAGCGAGCGGTGCAGCACCTGGAGGATGACCGCGTACTCCTCGGAGTCGGCGGACTCGACCGGCGGCACGACGCCGGCCTTCTCGAACTCGGCGCCCTTGTGCACGAGCAGCGTGGCGTCGCCGCCGTCGTCGAGGATCATGTTCGGGCCCTGCCCGTCGGGCCAGGCGAGCACCTGCTCGGTGCACCACCAGTACTCCTCCAGCGTCTCGCCCTTCCAGGCGTAGACGGGGACGCCGGCCGGGGCCTCCGGGGTGCCCTCGGCGCCGACCACGATGGCCGCGGCGGCGTGGTCCTGGGTGGAGAAGATGTTGCAGGACGCCCAGCGGACCTGCGCGCCGAGCGCGACCAGGGTCTCGATCAGGACGGCGGTCTGCACGGTCATGTGCAGCGACCCGGTGATCCGGGCGCCGGCGAGCGGCTGGGCGTCGGCGAACTCGCGCCGGATCGCCATCAGGCCGGGCATCTCGTGCTCGGCGAGCCGGATCTCCTTGCGCCCGAACTCGGCGAGCGACAGATCCGCCACCTTGTAGTCGCCCTCGGCGAGGGTGCTCGGCCGGGCGCCGGACGGCGCGCCGCTGGGGGCCGCCGGAAGCGTGCTGGTCATGGAAGCTCCTGTCGAACGAAGGGCTGCGCAGCCTTCCACCTTACGCGCGTGGGCCCGCTCACCCGGCTCCGGTTGGCGCAGGAGCGACGAACAGCGCACGGGGGCGGACGGTCGTGGACGACTTTTCCGCCCACGGCCCGGCCACCCCCGTGCATCCCCCCGGTTTGGATCCCCGCGCGTTCCCGGACGTTCGTCGCGACAACGCTGCGTACACAAAGACTCACACTGAGCGACCGGCCCGTCAAGCGGTTCCGGGAAATCGGCGCCGCGGGGCTCAGGACAGGCCGCAGGTGGCCACGAACGCCTCGCCGTCCCCGGTGAGCACCAGCGGGCCACCGGCGGCGGTGCCGACCGCGGACCGGCCCGCCGCCAACGTCACCACACCCACCCCGTCGTCCACGGTCAGCTTGCCGGCCCCGCAGAGCACCACCCGCGGGCCGGGCAACGTGAACCGCACCTCGGGCGAAGCGGCGCCCACCACCACCCGGTGCAACGCGAAATCCTCCACCGGCACCGGCCAGGTCGACACGCCGGGCGCCACCGGCTCCGGCCGCAGCACCGGATCGGCCAGCACCTCGAACCGGAGCACCCGCAGCAACTCGTCCACGTCGATCCGTTTCGAGGTCAACCCGCCGCGCAGCACGTTGTCGCTCGCCGCCATGATCTCCACGCCGGTGCCGCGCAGGTAGGCGTGCAGGTTGCCGGCCGGCATCCAGATGCCCTCGCCCGGCGCCAGCCGCACCCGGTTCAGCAGCAGCGCCACCACCACACCCGGGTCGGTCGGATAACCGGCCGCGAGCGTGCGGACCAGCGCCGCGTCCGGGGACGCCGGCCCGGCGGTCGCCGCCACCAGCACGGCCGCCACCAGCCCGGCGCGCTCCGACTCCGGCCAGCTCAACAGCGCGCGTACGGCCTCCCGCAGCCCCGCCGGACCGCCACGCAACGCGGCCACCACCGGTGCCAACGCGGGTACGCCGAACCCGGCGAGCACCGCCGCCGACTCGGCCGGGTCCCGGAAGCCGCAGAGCGCGTCGAACTCGGAGAGCGCCACCAACAGCTCCGGCTTGTGGTACGGGTCGACGTAGTTGACCCGCCCGGTGTCCGCCGCGTGCCCGGTGCGGGCCTGCTCGGCATCCGGATGCGCCTGGAGGCTCAGCGGCGCGTCGGCGGCCAGCACCTTCAGCAGGAACGGCAGCCGGGTGCCGAACCGGCCGACCAGGCGCTCACCCAGCCAGTGCCCCGGCTCGGCCAGCAACAGCTCGGTGAGACTCACCGGGCCGCCGTCCCGGTCGACGGTGGCCGGGGCTCCCGGGTGGGCGCCCAGCCACAGCTCGGCCTCCGGCCCGTCGCTCGGCACCGCCCGGCCCTGCAACTGCGCGATCGCGGTGCGCGAGCCCCAGGCGTAGTCCCGGATCCGGCCCTGCATCAACTCCATCGGTCAGCTCCCGGGCCGCCCGGCCACCTCGTCGGCCTTTGCCGCCTCCGGCGCGGTCACGTCGTCCGTCTCCGTCTCCGCCTCCGGCACGGCGGTGTCGGCGGCCTGGCCGGTGCCCGCCCGCTGCGCCGCCGCGCTCCAGATGTCCGGCTCCAGGTAGATCACCCGGGCGATCGGCACCTCGCGGCGGATCCGCGCCTCGACCGCGTTGATGCCCCGGGCCAACTCCTCCGCGCTCTCGCAGGCCGGCACCGCGATCTTCGCGGCCACCAGCAGCTCCTCCGGGCCGAGGTAGAGCGTCTTCATGTGGATGATCCGCTCGACCTCCGGACCGCCGGTGACGGCTTGCTCGATCTTGGCCAGCTCGCTGCGCTCGGCACCCTCACCGAGCAGCAGGCTCTTGGTCTCGATCGCCAGCGTGATCGCGATGATCACCAGCAGCACGCCGATCATCGCGGTGCCGGCCGCGTCCCACATGCCGTTGCCGGTGGCCAGCGTCATGCCGACCCCGAACAGCGCGAAGACCAGACCCACCAGGGCGCCGAAGTCCTCCAGCAGCACCACCGGCAGCTCCGGGGCCTTGGCCCGGCGGATGAACCGGACCCAGGTCTGCTTGCCCCGGATCAGGTTCGACTCCTTGATCGCGGTGCGGAACGAGAAGCCCTCCATCACGATCGCCGCGAGCAGCACCACCACCGGCACCCACTGCCACTCCGTGATCGGGTGCGGGTCGGCCGCCTTGTGGTACGCCTCGTAGAGCGCGAACAGGCCACCGAGGCTGAACAGCACGATCGCCACGATGAACGCGTAGATGTAGCGCTCCCGGCCGTAGCCGAACGGATGCTGCGGCGTGGCCTCCCGCTTGGCCCGCCGGCCGCCGATCAGCAGCAGGCCCTGGTTGCCGGAGTCGGCCACCGAGTGGATCGACTCCGCCAGCATCGACGACGAGCCGGTCAGCAGGAACGCGATGAACTTGGTGACGGCGATGCCGAGGTTCGCCGCCAGGGCGGCGACGATCGCCTTGGTGCCCCCGTTTGCGCTCATGCCCCGCCTCGCTCGATGCCGCACATGCTCACTGGTTTGCCAGCTCCTTCATTTCCGTGATGGCCGGAACCGCCATCGGGTCCAGCCCGTGTGCCAGGGCGAGGTAGATCGAGGCGAAGTCCGGCACCGCCACCAGCGACGCGAGCCGCTCCAGCGCGGAACCACCCTCGGCGGTCACCACGTCGCAGCGCACCCCGCGCCGCTCGGCGAGCGTCTGCACCGCGTCCGCGCGGCGCTCCTCCACCGCCAGCGGCTCGTCGGTGTCGTCGTCGGCGTTGAGGCCGCCGTCGCGCAGCAGCACCAGCCGCAGCCGGATGCCGTCCGGGTCGGAGTCGTCGGGGTCGGCGAAGATGTCCCGCTCGCCCTCGGCCAGCCCGCCGAAGACGCCGTCGAGCAGCCCCACCCGGCCCCGGCCGGCCTCGCCCAGCGCACCGCTCACCACCGGGTAGCGGGAGTTCGCGGACAGCGTGTCACCGAACCGGCGGGCGGCCACGGTGGCCAGCGGGGACGAACCCCACACGATCGGGATCGACCCGGCCAGCCCCAACGCGAGGGACTTCGCCGGATTGACGAACGACTCGGCGGTCGGCCGGCACCGGTCGGCGTCGGCGTCCAGCCGGGCCGCGGTCTCGGCCAGATCCGCCTCGTTGACCTTCACGAGGCCGAGCGTACGGGCGGCGAGCAGGACCGGCACGGTGAGCGCCCACAGGCTGGCCCGGGCCGGGGCCCGCCGCGGCACCGGGATGAACGGCGCACGGGCCCGCTCCGCCACCGACTGGAGTTGCGAATCCGGAGCGCCGACCGCGACCAGCCGGGCGCCGCGCCGGTGCGCCGCCTCGGCCGCGCCCAACGCCTCCGGGCTACGGCCGGAGGCGCTCACCGCGATGACCACGTCCGCCGCGCCCACCCAGCCGGGCACGCCGGCGCTGCGGTGCGGGATCACCGGCACCGGGCAGCGCGGCCCGGCGACCGTGGCCAGCACGTCCCCGGTACGCCCGGCGGTGCCGATGCCGGCGATGACCACCGCCCGGGGTCGCCCGTCGTCGGCCAGCACGGACAGGTTCGCCTCGGCGGCCAACGCCGCCGACTCGCGTACCTGGGCGCCGGCGGAGGCGGTGAACCGCAGCATCCCACCCGGATCCCGCTCGCCGAGCTGCGCCGGATCGTCCAGCAGTGCCTCGTCCGCGTGCCGGTGCCCGCTCACCCCGGCCGTACCGTCCATCACCGCGACGACCCGCCCCGCGCGTCGTCAGCCGCCGGACCGCCCCGCGCCTCGTCCAGGAGCAGCACCGGGACGTCGTCCCGGACCTCGAAGACGCGACCGCACTCGGTGCAGGTCAACGTCTGCGCCTGCGGGTCGTAGTCGAGCGGGGCGTGGTGTGTGTCCGGGCAGGCGAGAATCTCGAGCAACTGCGGGTCCAGGGCCACGGCGCGGCTCCTTCCACGTATGTGGTCTCACCGGTCGGCGGTGCCGTCCGGCGCACGCGATCTTAACGGCGAACCGGCCCCGGCACCCGGCCCCGTTCGACACCCGGCCGGCCGGGTCCACCCATGGTCACGGTAAACCCGGGAGCCGTCGGGGCCGGCTCAGTCCGGCATGCGGGGCAACAGGCTGGTGGCGTCCCCGTCCGTAGGGGCCGCTGGCGGGGACCCGGCGGGCGGCGTCCCGTACACGTTGCCGGTCGGGCGCGGTGGCGTGGCGCCGCCGCCATACACCGTCGGGGCCGGCCCGGGCGCCCCGGAACGGTAGGTGGTGCTGCTGCGGGGCAGCGGGACCGGGGGATGCTCGACCACCGGGCCGTCGTCCGTCCGGTCCGCGCGGCTGCGGCGCACCAGCAGGACGATCAGCGCGACGCCGACCAGGACCAGCCCGATGCCGAACCACATGATCATGGAACCTCCGAAGGACGAATCGTCGGCCGCGGCACCGGCGGCCGGCTCGACGGCGGCGACCACCGCCGACGTGCCCGCCGTCTCCGGCGGCGTGACGGCGACCGTGCTGGGCGTGGGGGTCGGCGACGGCTTGCGGGAGGGCGTCGGGCTCGGGCTCGGCGTCGGCTCCGCGCCCACCAGCCGGGCCGACCGGCCGGCCCGGCCGAGCACCTGGCCGTTCGCGGCACTCGCCTCGCCGGCGATCTCCAGCCGCCCGCCCACGGCGCCGGACAGGAAGGACACCCGGTAGCGCACCGCCGCGCCCTTGCCCTTGCACAGCGGCCGCTCGACCGACGCCACCTGGGAGGTGGTCACCACGCCACCACCACCGCCGACCGGCACCCCCACCCAGCGGCCACCGGACGCCACCTGCACCCGGACCTGATCGGCCCGCAGACCGTCCAGCCGCAACCCGAGCGTGGTACGCAACGACACACACCCCTCGGTGCGCTTGCGCACCTCGACCGTCACCGCGCCCGCCGAGCCGCCGGCCGTGAAGCTGCCCGCCGAGCGCAGCCCGACCCGGTCGCCGTCGGCCAGCGCCGGGGACGCCACGGCGACCACCAGGCCACCCAGCATCGCACCGGCCGTGGCCCAACGCGCCGCGTGCCGCCTCACCGACATCCCCACCTCACCGTTTCCGTCCCGGACGAGATCCGCCGGTCAGGTTACTACCGGGCCACCCGGGCACCCGCTCATCGAGCGCCCCACATGTGTGCAGCGTTACGCGTCCCGGTCAGCTCCGGTCGCCACCCGCCGCGAGGGCCCGACGGCAGAGCCGGTCGGCCGTCCGGGTGGTCTCCGGCAGCCGGTACCGGGGCGTCAGAGCCAGTACCCGCTCCACCGCCCCGTCCAACCCGATCCGGTGCCCGACGCTGACGAAGACCGGCCGGACCCCGTCCCGGGTCCGCAGCACCCGCCCGACCACCTCCCCGCCGTCCCACAGGTCGGCCCGGTCGCCGCGCCGTGGGCCCGGCCCGGTCCACGAACCGACGAGCGGCGTCTTGCCCACCCCGACCGCCGGCAGCCCGGTCACCAGCCCCAGGTGGCAGGCCAGCCCGAACCGGCGCGGGTGCGCCACCCCGTGCCCGTCGCACACCAGCAGCTCCGGGCGGACGGTCAGCCGCTCCAACGCGGTGAGCAGCGCCGGCATCTCCCGGAAGGCGAACAACCCCGGCACGTACGGGAACGCCGGCCGCCCCACGCACACCGCCTCGTCCACCACGGCCAGGGTGGCCGCGTCCAGCACCGTGACGGCCGCCGCGAGCCGGTCACCGCTCTCCGCGTACGCGACGTCCAGCCCGGCCACCGTCGCGGGCGCGCTCGGACCGGGCCCGACCAGGTCGACCCGCGACCGCAACTCCTCCTGTACGCGCAGCGCCTCCGCCACGTCGGCCGGCGGCCGGTACGGAATCCCCGCCGTCGGCGGCCCGGCCTGGTTCCCGGGGCGCTCAGGGTCGGCGCGCGTCACCGGCCCACCCGACCGTCGATCCGCTCGCGCAGCAGGTCGGCGTGCCCGTTGTGCCGGGCGTACTCCCCGATCGCGTGCACCAGCAGCTCCCGCAGCGAGACCATCCGGTCACCCCGATGCCCCCTGATCTCCAGGTTCGGCGCCTCCGCCACGAACCGCTCGGCGAACGTCACCTCACGGCGCCACGCCGTCCACGCCTGCGCGACCAGCGCCCGATCGGCGACGGCGCCGGTGAAGGGCTCGTCCACGTCACCGGTCGGCCAGATCCGCGACACGTCCTTCCCGGCCATGACGCGGCGGAACCAGTGCCGCTCACGCTCGGCGGCATGACGGAGCAGCCCGAGCAACGACAGCGTCGACGGTGGCACCGACCGCCGGGCGAGTTGCTCCGCGTCGAGCCCGGCGCACGTCAACTCCAGCCTGCGACGGTGGTACCTCAACTCGCCGGCCAGGACGCTCCGCTCGTCCGCACCCGGACCGTCGACGCGGGGATCCTCGTCCGGCGCGACGAACATGTCCTCCCAGCCGAACCGGCGTGGACCGGCCCCGGCATCGGTGCTCATGGCCGGCACGGGACCATCAGGAGGCCGCGATGGTGGGGTCGGCACCGGGGTCCCCGGCCCGTTGGAGCTGCTCCTCGAACATCACGAAGGTCCGCCGCCGGATGCCCGCGACAAGTGCCGCTTCCTCCGGTGTGTACGCGCGCCTCTCGGCGGTGGCCTGCTCGTCGATCGCCCGCACCGTCTCGTAGAGCGCGAAGACGGGCCCGTCGCCCTTGAGGTAGCGACCGCGTGCGGCCTCGGTGCGCTGGACGAACTCGGCGGGCGTCCGAGCAGAAATCTCGCCGCCGATGGCCGAGAGGACGTCGTCGATCACGTCATTGGCCGATCGCCAGCCGCCTGTCGCTCTGTCCAGCCGCCATGCGGTGATCCCTCCATCAGGCGTAGAGACCAGCTTCACCGGCGTCTTGTAATGGTCGTAGTAGGCGGGGAGTTCTACACCCTCGGATCCGTCTGTCATTCACGCCCTCCGTGCAACGCCGTCTGCAGAGCGGCCCAGAAGAATGCACGCTGACGGTCGATGATGCCCCTGCGGATGGCCGACTCCATCGCGGTCACGCTACGTCCTTCCTCCTTGGCAACGGCATTGAGGTCGCGCCGCACCTCGAAGAGGGAATGTTCCCAGGTCGCCACCTCGTCCAACGCGGCCAACTGCAGTCGGAGCTCGGCGATATGACCGTTTGACGCTCGCACGAACATCTGCACGTCCCGATATCCACCGCTCTGCGGTGATCTGAAGCGGTCATCGAACTCCACGAGATCGAGTTGCGCATCGTTCTTGAGGGCTGCCAGTGCGTCGTAGAGGTCGTCCAACTTACGATAGGAGACATAGCCGCCTGCCAGGTCAGTCAGCTGTGACGCATCGCCGCCGTAGCCCTCGATCTTGTCCTCAGCCCTCCCACGATTCTTGGGCTTGCTGCGTGGATGATATTCGGCGGCACCGCCGGAGGCCGCGGCGAGCCGGAGTCCCAAGGCATCGACGTCGGACTGCGCAACAACCGCCATCTCGAACAACTCGTCGAGATACCGCTTCCGGTAACGAGTGTCACTGAGGCGATCGCGATCGAAGCCCGGCTGCACGGCTTCCGGACCATTGACGGCGAAGGACTTGCTGATCTCCATCTGAGCATCGGTCAACGGTGTCGGTTCAAGGTGCCGCGTCGGAACCGCCACAAGTGCGTCGGCTCCCTGCTCGGCTATCTCGTTCAGCACGTCCTGCAGGACGTCGATGGCCTGTTGGTGGCTGGCGAGATGGTGCAGGGTCACCGGCCTGGCGGTCAGCGAGTTGGCGAGTTCCGGCGTCGCCAGGATCATCCGCACCAGGTCGGGACGCTCCGCGAGCTGTCGCACCAACGCCTCGGCGAGCAGTTCCTCCCGCCGCGGCGGGGCCTCCCAGCTCTGGTCCAGCATCCGCTGCGCGCGGGCGTCGTTGAACAGCCGTTTCAGGTCACCGGCCGCGGCCTCGTCCAGCCCTGGCACGAGCCGTCGCAACGTCGACCCGTCGGCGTGCTGCGCCAACTCGACCGGGGTCACCCCGGCGGCGAAGGCGTCAGCCAGGCTGGCGCTGGCCACCAGCGCGTCGCGCACGTAGAGCCCGGCGGCGATACGGTCCGCGTGAGCCGCACGGTGCGTGTCGCGTATCCGGTCAGGCGTCGGCTCGGCATGCGGCGCGTTGCCGGGCGGGCGGTGCAAGGTGGTGGACTCGCCGAGCAGGTGGACGCGGTTGAAGTCGGGCGTACCCCCGTGGTCGCGCGGCAGCGGGTCGGGCGGTCGTGGCTGCACCGGACGGTGCCGTGGCTCGGGCAGCACGTTGAAGTCGCCGGGCGGCCGGCCGGTAAGCGGCATCGGCCGGCCGTCCGGGCCGAGGACCAGGGCGTCCACCCCCACCACGTTCCCCTCGAACGGGACGCCGCTGTGTCGGTAGAGCGGCTGCCCCGCCACCATCCCGCTCTGCGGGTCGAGGTAGAGCACCGTGCCGTTCTGGTTGAGCGCCACCCAGGCGTGCGAGCCGCCGCCCTCGAAACTGGTGATGAGGAAGGCGTAGCTGCCGTGACCGCCCGACGCCAGTTGCGCGTGCAGGTCGCGGTAGCCGCGCTCGACCAACCTCCGCCGGGCCGCGCCGGTCACCCCGGCGCGGTCGGGCCGGCACAGGTTCTGGAACCGGCCGCCGGTCGTCTCCTCGACCCGCAGCGGGCCGTCGATCTCGCCGCCGACCGGTCGCTGCACGTCGCCCGCGAGATAACCGTCGAAGGTACGCGGCGCGGCGACCCGTGGCCGACCGTGCACCCAGGTCTCGAAGAGGGACAGCGTGCAGTCGAGGCAGTTGATGCCGCGGGTGGCGTCGGCGGCCGGGCCACCGTCGTTGGCCAGCCGGAACCAGTCGCCGCGCCGGGGATCGGCGGTCCGGATGACGCCGCCGTCCGGGTTGCGGGGCATCTGCCGTTCGAGGTCGGTCTGGTGCAGCGCGAGCGGAGGCCGGAGTCCTCCGCGCCGGCCGTAGGGGCGGGACCGGTCGACCGGCGGCGGGTGACCGTGGCCGGTGAGCGCGGAGTGGTCGGCCGTCTCCACCGCGCCGAGGGCCAGGTCCGCCACGTCGTCGTTGATCCGGTAGAAGTCGAGGTCGTCCTCGACCATCACCCGTTCCGGAACCAACTTCCCTTTGAGTACGTGCTGCGCCTCCGCGCGCAACTCCGACGCCTCCAGGTCGGCCTCATGCGCTTCCCGGTGCCAACGCTCGGCGGCGAGCGTCCGCCCCGACCGGCGCAGCTCCAGGGCTTGCGCCGCCCAGTCACTCGCCCGTTCCTCGTGGTAATCGGCGCGTTCATTGAGCCAGTCCGCCCGGGTCTGACGTCGGCGGTCCTCGAACCAGTTGCGCTGGGATCGCAGGTAACTCTGGTAGCGGCGTCGATCGAGGGCCTCCCGCTCCGACATCAGACGCGTGGCCCGCTCCTGCGGAGTTTCGCGGTGGGAAGACGGAGGGTCGTACGGATTGAGGACGCTCGGCGGCGGACTCGTCGGCCCCACCGTCTCCAGCAGCGGGAAGCGGGGGTTCGGCACCGGCCGGGGATCGGGGCCGACGCCGGGTGCTCCCGGGTTCGGCGCGACCTGGGGATGGGGCGGCGGAGCTGGCGGCGCGGCGAGATGCCCGTCAAACCCGCCGGCGGTGATCCGATCCGGTGACGGCGGCATCGCCGGGTACGGATGGTCGACGGGCGGGGGCGAAAGTGTCGTCGGGGCCGCCGCCTGCACGGGTGTGGTGGGAGCCGGAGCATGGGTGTCGGTCATCGCCGGCGTCGGGCCCGCGCCGCGCCAAGCGTCGGCGGCCCCCGGAAGAGCGGAGCCGGGGTTCGGCGTGTCGACGGCCACCGAGGACAGCATCGGAGTGGTGGTCGAGGTGGTTGTCACGACGGCGGAATCGACGTTTCCCAGGGCGGGCAGCGTCGGGGTGGACAGTTCCGGCGTCGGGTGTGCCACGCCCACCGGGTCGAGGTGCGGAGCCGCCGTCACGGCATCGGCCAGCGGGGTCGAAGAAGGCGGGCCGGCAACCGGCCGGGAGTGCACGACCGGCTCATCACTCTGCGCGGACGGCGGCCCGGCGGACCGATGGTCCGGAACGAAACCGGTCGGACCCGGCCCGGATGACACCTCCGGGCCGACCGGCGGCAGGTCCAGGCCGACCGGCGGGGCCGTGAGGCCGCCCAGCTTCCCGTCGAGTCGGTGATGCAGCGCCGTCTCGGTCTGCCCGGTGACGGAACCGCTGACGCCGGACGCCGCGGCGCGAGCCAGGTCTTCCAGTGACGGGCCCTGACCGGTGGCCAGCCCGGCTGCGGTCTCGGCGAGGCTCTCGCCGGCCATCTCGCGCCCGAAGCGTTCCCCGACCTGCGCGAACCGTCCGCTCGCATGCCGGCCCAGACCGGCGAGCGGCGCGACCGCGCCGCCGGCGAAGCCACCGAGCCCCGACGCGCCCACGTCGGTCAGGTCGAGGCCGTTCCGGCGGCCGGTGGAGTTCTGGTACGCCTGGGTGGCCAGGTTGGTGCCCGCCTCCTGCCCGGCCTCCGCCAGGCCGGCGAGCACGGCCTTGCGGGCGAGGCCCCGGGCGCCGCTCTTGACGGCCTCCTTCGCGGCCCGTTCGCCGGCCTCCTTCAGGCCTTCCTTGACCGCCTTGCGGGCCAACTGGGCCACCAGCCGCTTGAAGATCTGTTGCACGGCGATCCGGGTGGCGGTGATCGCGGCGCCGGCCGCCGGTGACGCCGCGCCGAGCGTGAGCACGGTGACCACCGCGAGGGACAGCAGTTCGACGACCAGGATGCCCAGCTCGATCCAGGCTTCCAGCTTCGCGCCCTCGATGTCGCAGCCGCAGGAGTCGACGAGCCGCCCCAGCTCGTCGGTGGCCGCCACGAGGGCGTGCAGCGGCGCGTCCTCGCCTCCCGCCACCTTGTCCCAGGCCGTGTCGAACGCGTGCGCCACCAGACCGACGCCGCCGTATCCGCTCTTCACCTCACCGGCGGCGGTGGTCGCCTCGTCGCGCGGGCCGGCCAGGACGCCGGCGACGGAGTACCACTGGTCGGCCAGGTCCCAGACGGCGCGCTCGTTGCCCTCCGGCCATTCCACGCCGACCACCCAGTCGAGCGCCTCGTAGATCCAGCCGGGCACGTCCCAGGGGCAGTAGTCGAGCGGGTGCGGGATCGGGCTGGGCAGCATGCTCACGCGCGGATCCTCCGGTGGTCAGCGCCAGGGCCGATGCGGGTTGTGCCGTTGGTGCGGGATCTTCCCGAGGTCACGGGCGTTGCTCAGATCGGTCTCCACGGTCGCGGTGACCGAGCGGACCACGTCCGACCCGAGCCCTTCGAGCGAGCGTCCGAGCAGTTCCCACGCCCGCAGCAGCGTCTCGGCGTAGCCCTGGTAGTGCTTGTCGAACGCGGCGCCGATGTCGTCGCGCCCCCACGGTCGTCGGCCACTCGCCGCGGCGATCGGATCGCCGGTCTCGCGCCGGGCCGCCGTGACGGCCTTGCCGGTCGCGGCCAGGTCGCCGCCCCCGCGCCGGGCACGGCCAGCGTCCAGCCAGATCCCTTCCCCGGCCATGGTCACTCGCCGCGTGACGCCATGGCGTCGGCCCGGCCGAGCAGCGCGCCGAAGTCATGGGTACGCAGGAACTCGACCGAGGACGAGCCGGGCGGCAGATAGCCGGAGACCAGATCGCGGGTGGCGGCGGACGCGGCGGCGGAGGCACGCAGCACGGTCTCGGTGATCTTCCGGCTCAGCGCCCGGGCATCCCGGTCGTGGAACACGGCGGGACTCACCTCGACGGTGATCAGCTCGCCGCGCGCCCCGACCACGACGGTGACCTGGTCGTCGTCGGAGCGTTCGGTCACCCGCAACTCGGCCAGCCTGGTCTGGAGTTCGTCCAGGCCGGACCGCAGTCGTTGGTACTGGCCGTACACCTCGTCGAACCTCGCTCGCAACGCACGGTTCGCATCCCGATCGGCACTCTCGGCCACCACCGCCCCCCTTCCGTCACCGTGGGTAGGGCCGACCATACCGGGTGCCACGGAATCCGTGGGGTCCGGTAATTTCAGGTGGTGATCGAGCGACAGCAGGCCGAGCAGATCGCCTCCGTCTGGGCCCGGCGCGACTCCGACCGCCTCGGCTTTCCCTGCACGCCGGTGGTCGAGGAGTTCGACCTGGGTTACATGGTGTTGTCCACTGTGTCCAACGAGGCT
The DNA here is from genome assembly GCF_027925725.1 of Micromonospora sp. AKA38. Lineage (NCBI taxonomy): Bacteria > Bacillati > Actinomycetota > Actinomycetes > Micromonosporales > Micromonosporaceae > Micromonospora > Micromonospora sp. AKA38. The sequence continues at coordinate 138,557 of NZ_BNEI01000010.1, forward strand.
CGGGCCCTGCCCGGCGACCTGCCGACCACGGTCATCGACAAGGAGACCGGCGAGGTCTCCACCTGGCCCCGGGTGCCGGCGTCGGCGGTCGAGCAGATGTACCGGCAACGCCGGCCGGCCGCGCCGCGCGCCCCCCGTACGGTCGACCCGGCCGGGCAGTTGCTCCGCGAGCTGACCCGGCTGCCTACGCCCGGCGCGGCGGCGCACCTCACCCTGGACGGCCGGCTGCACGTCGCGCAGGGCGCGAAGGGCGACGTCGAGCTGCACCACCATCCACTCGTCCGGTCCTATCTCGACGAACTGCCCGCCGGTCACCTGGTGCGGGGCGGCGATCGGCACGCGGAGATGATCGTCGTCTCCGACGCGTTGCACGAGCACGACCACCGTCGCGCCGCCGAAGGGCTACCGCCGCTGACGCTCGACGAGGCCCGGCAGTGGTTGAGGGTGAGCCGCATCGAGTTCTTCCGCATCCGCGAGTCCGGTGATCCGGCGGGCGGTCAGGCAGACCTGCGATGCGAGTCGTGCATCCGGTTCCTGGTGCATTTCGACGTGCTGCCCTGGCCGGAGCTGGCGTACGCCGAGGAGTGGCGCCCAGATCCGCAGACTCCTCCCGATTCTGAACGGTTCCCGTCCGAAGTGGCGGACGCGCTTGTGGTCGCCGGCTGGCGGCCGCACTTCGGGGACGAGGTGTCGGCCGCCGCCTCGGTCCGCAAGGTCACCGGGGTCCGTGGGGCCCAGCACAGCCATGCTTCCTTCCCCGTCGCCCTGGCGACGCTCACCGCCTTTCCAGGGCTGGTGAGCGCACGGCAAGGCCCTGGCGAAGCGGTGTGGATCTCCCGCTTCGACGTGCGTCCGCGCAAGGTCGCGCACACCGCCGACACCCTCGCGGACTTCGGCGCGGTCCTGGGTGTCCGCCTCTTCCCGTTGGGCAGCGAACGTCAGGAGAGCATCGTCGCGGTCGACGAGCACGGCCGGGTCTTCGCGCTCGATCAGGCCGGCGAGTGGTTCCTCGGCGCGGACGTCGATGCCGCTCTCACCACGCTGCTGCTCGGCCGTGCCGCCCCCCGGGTCCGCGATGACGGCACCTGGTGACCGCCTACAACGCCACCCCGGTGAGCACCAGGACGCGCGGCTCGGTGTAGTCGTCCATCGCGCTGCGCAGCCCCTCCCGCCCGACGCCCGAGCCCTTCACCCCGCCGTACGGCATCTGGTCGGCCCGGTACGACGGCACGTCGCCGACGATCACGCCGCCGACCTCCAGTGTCCGGGCGGCGGCGAACGCCACGTCCAGCCGGTGGGTGAAGACGCCGGCCTGCAACCCGTACGCGGAGTCGTTGACCGCGGCGAACGCGGCCTGGTCGTCCGGGACCGGGGCGACCACGAGCACCGGCCCGAACACCTCCTCGGCGCAGACCTTCGCGTCGGCCGGCACCCCGCTGAGCACGGTCGGCGGGTAGGTCGCGCCGTCGCGCCGGCCGCCCACCTCGATGGTGGCCCCGGCGGCGACCGCCTCGTCCACCCACGCCTCCACCCGCTGCGCCGCCTCGACGGACACCAGCGGCCCGACGTCGGTCAGCTCGGAGCGGGGGTCGCCGGTGCGCAGTTCCTCGACGGCGGTGACGAGCCGGGGCAGGAAGCCGTCGTGGAGCCGTTCGTGCACGTAGACCCGCTGCACCGCGATGCACGACTGCCCGGCCTGATAGTTCGAGAACGTGGCGATGCGGTGCGCGGCGAATGTCAGGTCCTCGTCGGCCGACCAGTCGGCGCAGATCACCGCCGCCGCGTTGCCGCCCAGCTCCAGCGTGACGTGCTTGTCCGGGGCGGCGCGGCGGATGGCCGCGCCGACCGGGCCGGAGCCGGTGAACGAGACCACCGGCAGGCGCGGGTCGGCGACCAGTTCGGCGGCGCGTTCGTTGGGCAGCGGCAGCACCGAGAAGATGCCGTCGGGCAGGTCGGTCTCGGCGAGGAGTTCGCCGAGCAGCAGCGCGGTGAGCGGGGTGGCCGGAGCCGGTTTGACCACGATCGGGGCGCCGACGGCGAGCGCCGGAGCGACCTTGTGGGCGACCAGGTTGAGCGGGAAGTTGAATGGGGTGATGCCGAGCACCGGCCCGCGCGGCACGCGCCGGACCAGCGCGATCCGGCCGGTGGCGGCCGGGTCGGTGTCGAGACGTTGCAGCTCGCCGGAGAAGCGGCGGGCCTCCTCGGCGGCCCAGCGGAAGGTCGAGATCGCGCGCCCGACCTCGGCCTTCGCCCACTTGACCGGCTTGCCGTTCTCGGCGGTGATCAGCGCCGCGACCTCGTCGGCCCGTTCGGCGAGCCGCCGGGACACATGGTCCAGGGCGGCGGCGCGGACGTGCGCGGGCAGGGCCGCGGCCTCCGCGGCCACCCGGGCGGCGCCCGCGACGGCGGCTTCGACCTGGTCGGCAGTGGCGAGCGTGGTACGCCCCACCGCCCGCCCGTCGTACGGGTGGGTGACGGTCAGCTCTGCCTCGCCGTGGGCGGGGCGGCCGGCGACGTAGAAGGCTCTCGGCTCCACGTCCGGCAGCGTAGACCAGGAACGCTCGCGCGGAAACAGTTGCCCAAACCCTTGTCTGCCTCGAATTCAGTAGCCAAGATGGCAGTCAGATTGCGAGAACCTCCGCTGACCTTCCTTCCGGCCACCCTCTCGGAGACTTGAGATGAGCGACCAGCAGCAGCTGCGCAACTTCGTCAACGGCGAGTACGTCGACCCGGTGGACGGCGGCTACGCCGATCTGGTCGACCCGTGCACCGGCGAGGTGTTCGCCCGCGCCCCGGTGTCCGGGCCGGCGGACGTGGACGCGGCGATGCGGGCCGCCTCCACCGCGTTCGAGGGCTGGCGGGACGCCACCCCGGCGGAGCGGCAGCGGGCGATGCTGAAGTTCGCCGACGCGGTGGAGGCCCGGGCCGCCGACCTGGTCGACGCGGAGGTGCGCAACACCGGCAAGCCCCGGCAGCTCACCACCGACGAGGAGCTGCCCCCGGCCGTGGACGAGCTGCGGTTCTTCGCCGGCGCGGCGCGCCTGCTGGAGGGGCGTTCGGCGGGTGAGTACCTGGCCGGCCACACGTCGTACGTGCGGCGCGAGCCGATCGGCGTCTGCGCGCAGGTGACGCCCTGGAACTACCCGCTGATGATGGCGGTCTGGAAGATCGCCCCGGCCCTCGCCGCGGGCAACGCGGTGGTGCTGAAGCCGTCGGACACCACGCCGGTGTCGACGCTGCTGCTGGCCGAGATCGCCGCCGAGCACCTGCCGCCGGGTGTGTTCAACGTGGTCTGCGGCGACCGGGACACCGGTCGTACGCTGGTCTCCCACCCGACCCCGCAGCTCGTGTCGATCACCGGCTCGACCCGGGCGGGCATGGAGGTCGCCGCCGCGGCGGCGCCGGACCTGAAGCGGACCCACCTGGAGCTGGGCGGCAAGGCCCCGGTGGTGATCTTCGACGACGCGGACGTGGCGGCGGCGGCCGAGGCGATCGCGGTGGGCGGCTACTTCAACGCGGGCCAGGACTGCACGGCCGCGACCCGGGTGCTGACCGGCCCGGGCATCCACGACGACTTCGTGGCCGCGCTCACCGAGCAGGCCCGCAACACCCGCACCGGCGGGCCGGACGACGCGGACGTGCTCTACGGCCCGCTGAACAACGCCAACCAGCTCGCCCGGGTCAGCGGCTTCGTGGACCGCCTGCCGGATCACGCGGACGTCACCACCGGCGGCAGCCGGGTCGGCGAGCGGGGCTTCTTCTACGCCCCGACCGTGGTCTCCGGCGTCCGGCAGGCCGACGAGATCATCCAGGACGAGGTGTTCGGGCCGGTGATCACCGTGCAGCGGTTCTCCGACGAGGACGAGGCGGTGCGCTGGGCCAACGGCGTCGAGTACGGCCTGTCCGCCTCGGTCTGGACCCGCGACCACGGCCGGGCCATGCGGATGACCCGCCGGCTGGACTTCGGCTGCGTCTGGGTGAACACGCACATCCCGTTCGTGTCGGAGATGCCGCACGGCGGCTTCAAGCACTCCGGCCACGGCAAGGACCTGTCGGTCTACAGCCTGGAGGACTACACCCGGATCAAGCACGTCATGCACCACATCGAGGGCTGATTCATGGCATCCAGCGAGGAGCTGCGCAAGCGCCGGGCGTCGGCGGTGGCCCGGGGCGTGGGCAGCGTCGTCGACGCGTACGTCGACCGGGCGGGCGGCGGCACGCTCACCGACGTGGACGGGCGGGAGTGGATCGACTTCGCGGCCGGCATCGCGGTCACCAACGTGGGCAACTCCGCCCCGAAGGTGGTCGAGGCGGTCCGCGCCCAGGTCGAGCGGTTCACCCACACCTGTTTCATGGTCGCGCCGTACGAGTCGTACGTGGCGGTGTGCGAGCAGCTCAACGCAGTGACGCCGGGCGGCTTCGAGAAGCGGTCGGCGCTGTTCAACTCCGGCGCCGAGGCGGTGGAGAACGCGGTGAAGATCGCCCGGCACGCGACCGGGCGGCCGGCGGTGGTGGTGTTCGACCACGCTTACCACGGTCGGACCAACCTGACCATGGCGTTGACCGCGAAGAACATGCCGTACAAGCACCGGTTCGGGCCGTTCGCCGGGGAGGTCTACCGGGTGCCGATGTCGTATCCGCTGCGCGACGGCGGGCTCGACGGGGCGACCGCGGCGGCCCGGTCGATCGAGATGATCGAGAAGCAGGTGGGCGCGGAGAACGTGGCCGCGCTGCTGATCGAGCCGATCCAGGGCGAGGGCGGCTTCGTCGTACCCGCCGAGGGGTTCCTGCCGGCGTTGCGCGAGTGGGCGACGGCGGCCGGGGCGGTCTTCGTCGCCGACGAGATCCAGACCGGTTTCTGCCGCACCGGCGACTGGTTCGCCTGCCAGCACGAGGGCGTCGAGCCGGACCTGGTCACGCTCGCCAAGGGCATGGCCGGCGGGCTGCCGCTGGCGGCGGTGACCGGGCGGGCGGAGCTGATGGACGCGGTGCACGTCGGTGGTCTCGGCGGCACGTACGGCGGCAACCCGGTCGCCTGCGCCGCCGCGCTCGCGGCGATGGAGACGATGCGGGAGCTGGATCTGCCCGCCGCCGCGCGCCGGATCGGCGCGGTGATGGGCGAGCGGCTGCACGCGATCGCCGCCCGCGACCCGCGGGTCGCCGAGGTACGCGGCCGGGGCGCGATGCTCGCCGTGGAGATCGTGCAGCCGGGCGGGACCACCCCCGATCCGGTCGCCACGGCGGCGCTGTCGGCGGCCTGCCACGCGGCCGGGCTGCTCACCCTGACCTGCGGGACCTACGGCAACGTGCTGCGTTTCCTGCCCCCGCTGGTGATCGCCGACGGCGAGTTGGGCCGGGGCCTCGACATTCTCGATGCCGCGTTCGGCTGACCCGGCCGCCCCCTGATCGTGGAGCACCACGGGCCTGATCCCCCCAGGTCCCGCCCGTGGTGTTCCACTCCCCTCGTGGTCAGCGCAGCAACTGCACCGTGTTGCGGCGGATGACGTTCTTGCCCGGCTCGCGGACCAGGTCCATGGCCGCGGCGTTGAGCAGCACGCAACTGCCCGACGGCCCGACCACGGTCACGGTGGCGCTCTTGTTGTTGTCCAGGTTCGTCACCCGCAGCCGGGTGCCGACCGGGAACTGTCCGCTGGTGGCGGCCGGCGCGCCGACCTCGGCGGAGAACGTGATCGCTCCGGCGCAGACGCTGCCGCCGATCGGCTGCGCGTTGCCGGGCCGCGTCTCGACCGGCTGCCCGCCGCCGGGGGCGGGAGCGGCACCGTCGAGGCGTTCCACCACGTTGCGGCGGATGACGTTCTTGCCCGGCTCGCGGACCAGGTCCATGGCCGCGGCGTTGAGCAGCACGCAACTGCCCGACGGCCCGACCACGGTCACGGTGGCGCTCTTGTTGTTGTCCAGGTTCGTCACCCGCAGCCGGGTGCCCGCCGGGAACCGGTCGCTGGTGGCGGCCGGTGCCCCGCCTTCCGCCGAGAACGTCACCGACCCGACGCAGGCGGACCGCCCGGCCGGCGTGGTCTCCGCGAATCCCATTCCGGTGCCGACCGAGAGGCCCACCGAGGCGACCACCGCCACGGTCGCCGCCAGCACGTGCTTGCGCTGCACCCTCACGTTGTCTCCCGTCGTCGGTGTCCTCGACGCCTGATACGGATGCCAGCCCCGGACCGTTCAGCCGGACCGCCGGTTAGCGGGGCGCCCTGCTGTGCCGGAGGCGTCAACAGGGGGCCGTCCTTCCTGTCCAAGATCTTGCAGCTTGTGGGCTTCGCGGGGGTGGGATGCTGGTGCCGTCCACTTCGGATCCTCGTCCCAGGAGCCGCGCATGCACCAGGTCCGACCATCCCTGCTCGCCGCCGGCCTCACCACGCTGGCCACCGCCGCCGCCCTCGGACTCGCACCGGGCGCCGCGCTCGCCGCCCCGAGCCCGGCCGCCTCGGCCCCGGCGATCTCCGTCAACTGGTTCGGCGCCGCCGACGTCCACGCGCACACCGGCACGGTGCGGGGCCGGTTCGACTGCGGCGACGAACGCGGCCTGGCGTACATCGAGGTGCACCTGGCTCAGCGGGTGCGGGGCACCGACGTCACCGGCTTCGGGTTCGGCGTGATCGGCGCGTGCACCGACGAGCGTACGGCCGGCACCTGGACGGCGACCGTCCCCGCCGACGCGGGCACCTTCCGCCCCGGCCCCGCCACCGCCACCGCCCGCCTGGTCGTCGAGCCCAACTCGCTCACCGAGACCACCGAGCGCCTACGCCTGCTCCCCCACTGCCCGCGTCACTGACCCCCGGTGGCCCTCATCAGGCGATCTGCCGAAGGTCGTCGCCGTAGTCGAAGATGATCCGCAGTCGGGCACCGAGGGCGTTGGCGTACCGGCTCAACGTGGCCACCTCGTTGACGTCGAGGTCACCGTTCTCGATCTGACTCACCCGGCCCGGCGTGACCCCCATGATCTCGGCGACCTGCCGCTGGGTGAGCCCCAACCGCTTGCGCTCCTCGGACAGGTGGAAGGCGCTCACCCAGGCCTCGGTCCGGGCGCGCTCCTGCGCGTACGCCTCGTCGTCGCCGCCGAGTTCGGCGCGGACCTCGTCCCAGTCGTGGAACTCCGTCACGACTCCCCCCTTCGCTCACGTTCGTTGTCGAGCCAGGCCTTGTAGGCGATCTCGGCCGCCGGGATGTGCCGTTGGTACCAGCGGCTCCAGTCGCCCGCCTTGTTGCCGGCGACCAGGAGTACGGCCTGGGACCACGGGTCGAGGACGAACAGCACCCGGATCGCCACGTCGCGACCGGAGCTGGGGCCGCAACTCCTTGAGGTTGCGCAGGCTGCTGCCGCGCAACGTGTCCACGAGAGGACGCCCCAACCCTGGCCCGACCTCGGCCAGCTTGTCCACCGCCACGCGCACGCTCTCGTAGGACGCCGGGTCGTCGTGCCGCAGGTCGCGCAGCCAGTGCCGGACCTCACCGGTGACCCGGACCGACCACCGCTTCCTGTCAGCGCCCATGGCACAACTATAGCTCGGGCTAAACCGGATGGGCCACGTTCAGCGGGCGTCGAGGAGGGGTTGGGTGGGGTTCCAGGTCGTGCCCGTCTCGGCGTCGCGGCGGCGGCGGGCAATCGCGGACAGGGCCTCAAGGACGACGCGGTTGCCGAGGTAGGCGGTGATGTCTGCGTGGTCGTACGGCGGGGCGACCTCGACCACGTCCAGGCCGACCACGGGCAGCTCGTAGCAGACCCGGCGGACTGCGTCGAGCAGCTCGCGGGAGGTGAACCCGCCGGGCTCGGGGGTGCCGGTGCCGGGGGCCATGCCGGGGTCGACCACGTCCACGTCGACGGAGAGGAACACGCCCTCGCACTCGTCGGTGGCGATGCCGAACGCCTCGGTGAGACAGGTGTCCAGGCCGCGCGCCACGATCTCGGTCATCTCGTACGAGCGCATCCGCTGCTCCGCCATCCAGGCCAACGTGTCCGGGCCGGGCCAGTAGCCGCGCAGGCCGATCTGGAGGAACCGGTCGCCGCGTACCGCGCCGGACTCGATGAGCCGGCGCATCGGCTGGCCGTGCCCGTGCAGCGAGCCGAACTCGACGTCGCCGGTGTCGGCGTGCGCGTCGAAGTGCACGAGCGAGACACGGCCGAGCCCGTGGTGCCGGGCCACGCCGGTGGCGTCCGGCAGCGCGATGGAGTGGTCGCCGCCGAGCACCACCGGGATCGCCCCGGCGGCGGCGACCGCGTGCACGGCGGTCTCCAGCGCGGCCAGCGAGCGTTCGATGTCGCCGCCGAACATCTCCACGTCCCCGGCGTCGTAGACGCACAGGTCCTTGAGCGCGTCCACGCGCAGCGCCAGCGACGGGCGGGAGCCGTCGTGCGGCAGGTAGCAGGCCTGCCGGATGGCGGACGGCCCGAACCGGGTGCCCGGCCGGTGCGAGGTGCCGCCGTCGAACGGCGCGCCGATGACCACCACGTCGGCGTCGGCGTAGGTGACCGGTTCCTCGACCGTGCACGGCGGCACGCCGAGGAACGTGACGTCGGGGCCGTACATCGGGCCGTAGCGGGTCATCGTTCCTCCATCCCCCAGGGGGAACCGTAGTCGGTGAGCAGGTCGAGGAAGGGCGTCGGCGGCAGCGCCTCGGGGCCGAGCACACCCGTGCCGGACCAGGCGCCGGTGGCCAGCAGCTCCAGCGCGACGACCGGGTTGACCGCGGTCTGCCAGACCACCGCCTGGTGCCCGTACTCGGTCATCGACCACTCGTTGTCGACCACGTGGTAGAGGTAGACCCGGCGGGGCCGGCCGTCCGGCCCGGTGCCGGTGACGTACGTGCCGGCGCAGGTCTTGCCGCTCATCCGATCGCCGAGCGTGGCCGGGTCGGGCAGCGCGGCGGCCACCACGTCGCGCGGCGCCACGTCGACGCCACGCACCCGCACCGGGGCGGTCGAGTCCAGGCCGAGCTTGTGCAGCGTGCGCAGCACCTCGATGAACTCCGCGCCGAGGCCGTACTTGAAGGTGACCCGCCTCGCCTTCACCCAGCGCGGGATGAGCAGCACCTCCTCGTGCTCCACGTTGACGCACTCGACCGGGCCGATGCCGGCCGGGAAGTCGAAGACCTCCGGCTCACTGAACGGCTCGGTGGTGAACCAGCCGCGGTCGGCCTCCCAGACCACCGGCGGGTTGAGGCACTCCTCGATGGTGGTCCAGATGGAGAACGACGGCGCGAAGTCGTAGCCGGCGACGGTGAGGTTCGCGCCGTCGCGTACCCCGATCTCGTCGATCTCGGTGAACAGCTCGTCGGCGGCGTAGCGGGCGAACACGTCGGACAGGCCCGGCTCGACGCCGATGCCGCAGAGCGCCAGCCGGCCGGCGGCGGCCCAGCGGTCGGCGGCGGCGAACTGCTCGTCGCCGAGCTTGACGCCGGTCTCCGCGTAGGGGCGGTCGGGGTGCGGCCGGGACAGCGACATGGCCATGTCGAGGTAGTCGGCGCCGGCCGCGAACGCCCCGTCGAAGATCGGCAGGACGAAGCGCGGGTCGACCGCGTTGAACACGTGGGTGATCCGGTGTTCCCGGCAGAGCGCGGCGACCGCGTCGGCGTCCGAGGCGTCGACGGTGGCGGCCACGAACCGGTCGCCGTGTCCGGCGACCGCCCGGGCGGCGCGCGCCGGGTCGTGGTCGGCGACCACCATGGTCTCGAAGAAGGAACGGCGGGCGGCGATGGATACGGCGGCGGAGCCGACGCCACCGGCGCCGACGAGCAGGATACGCATCAGGAGTCGAACCCCAGTCCAAAGCGGTCGAGAGTACGGAGCCAGAGGTTGCGCCGCCCGTCCCGCGCGTCGGCGCGGGCGAGCGACCATCGGGTGAGGTTGATGCCGGCGGCCCGGATCGGCTCCGGCGGGAACGGCAGCGGCTTGCGGCGGACCAGGTCGAGTCGGGTGAGCGGGGTGTCCGCGCCGGCGAGCAGGTCGAGCGTGACCCGCGCGCCGAACCGGGTCGCGCCGACGCCGAGCCCGGTGTACCCGGCCGCGTACGCCAGTCGCCCCTGGTGGGCGGTGCCGAAGAACGCGCAGAACCGGGTGCAGGTGTCGATGACGCCGCCCCAACGGTGGCTGAACCGCAGCCCGTCCAGTTGCGGGAACGTGGTGAGGAAGTGCGCGGCCAGCGTGTGGAACGTGGCCTCGCGTTGTTCCAGCGCGGGGGCCACCCGGTTGCCGTAGTGGTAGACGGCGTCGTAGCCGCCGAACAGGATCCGGTTGTCGGCGGTGAGCCGGTAGTAGTGGAACTGGTTGCCGGTGTCCGCCAGCCCCTGCCGGTTGCGCCAGCCGACCGCGTCCCGCTGGGCGGCGGTCAGCGGCTCGGTCATCAGCGCGTAGTCGTAGACCGGCACGGTCCAGGCGCGCAGTCGGCGCAGCAGCGGCGGGAACGCGTTGGTGGCCAGCGCCACCCGGGCCGCGCGTACCGCGCCGGGCGCGGCGTCCGCGCCGCCGGCCGTGGTGGCGCGCAGCGCCGGGCCGTCGGCGGTCAGCCCGGTGACCCGGGTGTGCTCGTGGATCCGGACGCCGAGGTCGAGCGCGGCCCGGCGCAGCCCCCAGGCGAGCTTCGCCGGGTCGAGCAGCGCCGTCCCGTCGGTGTCCCAGAGCCCTCCGAGGTACGTCGGCGAGGCCACCTCGGCGCGTACCTCGTCGCGGTCGAGCAGCCGCACGTCGCGGCCGTGCCGGCGGCCCAGCTCGGCGTCGGCGGCGAGCCCGTCGAGCTGGTACGGCGCGACGGCCACCGCCAGTTCGCCGGTGCGTTCGAAGTCGCAGTCGATGCCGTGCCTGTCGATCGTCGCGCCGATCGCGTCCAGGTTCTCCCGGCCGAGCCGTTCCAGCTCGCCGATCTCGTCGGGGAACCGCTCGACGCCGTTGGCCAGCCCGTGCGTGAGCGACGCGGCGCAGAACCCGCCGTTGCGCCCGGACGCCGCCCAGCCACAGGTGCCGGCGTCGACCAGCAGCACGTCGCGGTCCGGGTCGGCCTCCTTGGCCAGCAGCGCGGTCCACAGCCCGGCGTATCCGCCGCCGATCACCAGCAGGTCGGCGGTCGCCGGGCCGGTGAGCGGCGGCAGCGGGTCGGGGCGTGTCGGGCGGTCCAGCCAGTACGGCACGGGCGCGGCGTCGGCCAGCGCCCGGCCGGTATGCGGGAGCGTCATGGCCTGCCCGCCGGGGTGGCGATCACCGCGAGCGCCGCCTTGCGGGCCCGCCGGCCGCGCAGCGAGCTGGCCCCGACCAGCAGCAACGCTATTCCGAACATGGCCGTGCCGATGACGTTGACCTGCGGCGGGATGCCCCGCTGGGCGGCGCCCCAGACGTACATCGGGAACGTGACGGTGGTGCCGGCGTTGAAGTTGGTGATGATGAAGTCGTCGAAGCTGAGTGAGAACGCCAGCAGCGCGGCGGCGACGATGCCGGGCAGCACCAGCGGCAGCGTGATCCGGCGGAACGTCTGCCACTCGCTGGCGTACAGGTCCATGGCGGCCTCCTCCAGCCGCCGGTCCATGCCGGCGAGCCGGGCCTTCACGGTGACCACCACGAACGACACGCAGAACATCACGTGCGCGATGACGATGGTCCAGAAGCCCTGCGGCACGCCGGCGGCGACGAAGAGCGCGAGCAACGAGGTGCCCATCACCAGCTCCGGGGTGGCCATCGGCAGGAAGATCAGGCCGTTGATCCCGGACCGGCCGCGGAAGCCGTGCCGGACCAGCGCGAACGCCATCAGCGTGCCGAGCACGGTGGAGACCACGGTGGCGATCAGACCGATCTCCATGCTGCGCACCACCGCGTCGCACATGTCGGCGGTGGCGCAGGGGCGGGCCCAGTTGTCCAGCGTGAACTCGTTGAAGTCGTAGGAGACCCGGCTGGACGGGCGGTTGAAGGAGAGCCCGGCGACCACCAGGATCGGCAGCGTGAGGTAGCCGAGCACGAGCAGGGCCACGCCCATCACCCACCGGTCGGCGAGCCAGCGTCGCGCGTTCACAGCACCTCCTCCGTGCCGGCCCGGCGCAGGTAGGCGAAGACGATCACCAGGATCGCGGCCATCAGCAGGAACGACAGCGCCGCGCCCTGCGGATAGTCGAGCCGGACCAGGAACGCCGAGTCGATGACGTTGCCGATCATGTACTCGTTCGGCGTGCCGAGCAGCTCCGCGTTGATGTAGTCGCCGGTGGCCGGGATGAAGAACAGCAGCGTGCCGGCGATCAGGCCGGGCATCGACAGCGGCAACGTGACCCGGGCGAACGCGCGCAGCGGGCTCGCGTACAGGTCGCTCGCCGCCTCCAGCAGCCGGGGATCGAGCCGCTCCAGGCTCGCGTACAGCGGCAGCACCAGGAACGGCAGGAAGTTGTACGTCAGGCCGAGCACCACCGCGATCGGGGTGGCCAGCAGCCGGCCGTCCGGCCCGAGCAGGTGCACGTCGCGCAGCAGTCCGACCACCGCGCCGTTGTCCGACAGGATGGTCTTCCAGGCCAGCGTGCGCACCAGGAAGCTGGTGAACATCGGCGCGACCACGGCCACCAGCAGCAGGTTCTTCCAGCGGCCGGCCTTCTGCGCGATCGCGTACGCCAGCGGGTAGCCCATCAGCAGCGCCAGCACCAGCGCGATCGCCGAGTACAGGAAGGACCGCAGGAACTGCGGCCAGTACGCCTGCAACGCGTCCGGGTAGTTGCCGACCGCCCAGGTCATCGCGTACCCGGTGGAGAGCGAGCCGGCCGGGTCGTAGAGGCTGGCGGCGGCGAGTTGCAGCAGCGGCAGCGCGAAGAAGACCAGCAGCCAGGCCGCGCCGGGCAGCAACAGCAGGTACGGCAGCAGCCGGTTCCGCCCGCGCCGCGCCGGCGGGGGCGCGGGTGACCCGGCGGAGGTGGGGACGTGGGCCAGCGCGGTCACGGCAACGCCCCGACCGGCGGCTCGTCGAGCAGCGGCGTGGTCTGGTCGTCCGCCCCGCCGGCCCGGGGCAGCAGGAACGCGTGCCGGGGGTCCCAGTGCGCGGTCACCGGCGTGCCGGTGGCGAGCCGACCGCCCAGCCCGCTGTTCGCCGCGAACACGGACAGCTCGCTGCCCCACGCGGTGCGCACCAGGTACTGGGTGCTCACCCCGACGTAGGAGGCGTCGGTGACCACGCCGCCGACGTGCTGGTGGCCGGCGGGCACCTCGTCGGGGCCGTCGACCAGGTGCAGCTTTTCCGGGCGTACGCCGAGGAAGGCCGGCCCGTCGACGAGCCGGGCCCGGCCGGCGGGCACCGAGAAGCGCGCGCCGTGCGCGGTGACCAGCACGTCGTCCCCGGCGTGGCCGCCGGCCTCACCGGCGAGCAGGTTGGACTGGCCGAGGAAGTTCGCCACGAACGCGGTGGCCGGGTACTCGTAGATGTCAGCCGGCGCGCCGAGCTGCTCGATCCGGCCGGCGTTCATCACCGCGACCGTGTCGGCCATCGTCATGGCCTCCTCCTGGTCGTGGGTGACGTGCACGAACGTGATGCCGACCTCGGTCTGGATGCGCTTCAGCTCAAGCTGCATCTGCCGGCGCAGTTTCAGGTCGAGCGCGCCGAGCGGCTCGTCGAGCAGCAGCACCTGCGGGTGGTTGATGAGCGCCCGGGCCAGCGCGACGCGCTGCTGCTGGCCGCCGGAGAGCTGGGCCGGCCGGCGTCGGCCGTACCCCTGGAGCTGCACCAACGCGAGCATCCGCTCGACCTGGTCGCCCACCTTGCGGATACCCCGGCGGCGCAGCCCGAACGCCACGTTCTCGTGGATGTCGAGGTGCGGAAAGAGCGCGTAGCTCTGGAACACGGTGTTGACCGGCCGCTTGTACGGCCGCAGCCCGGTGATGTCCCGGTCGCCGAGCAGCACCTGCCCGCCGGTCGGTGTCTCCAGCCCGGCGATCATCCGCAGTGTGGTGGTCTTGCCGCAGCCGGACGCGCCGAGCAGGGCGAAGAACGAGCCCTGCGGAACGGTGAGGCTGAGGTCGTCCACGGCGGTGAAGACGCCGAACCGCTTGGTCAGGTCGGCCAGTCGCAGATCGCCGGCCGGTGTTTCCTGCGCCATCTGCCTCACGCCCCGATGACCTGCTGGAACTTGGTCTCGTACTCCTTCTCGCGTTGCTCGTCGAGGGCCATGAAGACCTTCGACTTCGCCAGCATCGCGTCGTCCGGGAAGATCAGCGGGTTTCCCGCCAGGTCCGGGTCGATCTTCTCCATCTCGGCCTGCGCGCCCTGCACCGGACAGATGTAGTTGACGTACGCGGCCAGCTTCGCCGCCACCGCCGGGTCGTAGTAGTAGTTCATCAGCGCCTCGGCGTTGGCCTTGTGGGTGGCCTTGTTCGGCACCAGCATGTTGTCCGACCAGAGCATCACGCCGGACTCCGGCACCACGAACTTGATCTTGGAGTCCTCGAAGCCGAGCTGGATCACGTCGCCGGACCAGCCGATGCACGCGGCGATGTCACCCTTGGCCAGGTCGGGCGCGTAGTCGTTGCCGGTGAAGCGCCGGATCTGCTTGCTGTCCACGGCCTTCTTGAGCTTGTTCAGCGCGTCGTCGAACTGGGCCGGGGTGAAGTTGGCCGGGTCGTGGCCGTTCGACTGGAGCAGCAGGCCCATGGTGTCGCGCATCTCCGACAGCGCGGTCACCTTGCCCTTGAGGTCGGGGCGGGTGAGCAGCTCGTCGACGGTGCGGATCTCCTTGGCCACCTTGGCGTTGTAGGCCAGACCGGCGAGGCCGGACTGCCATGGGATCGCGAGCTGGGTGTCCTTGTCGAAGGACCGGCCACGCAGCGACGGCAGCAGGTTCGCCTCGACATTTCCGATCTTCGCCTTGTCCAGCTTCTGGACCCAGCCGAGCCGGATCATCCGGGCGGCCATCCAGTCGGTGAGCACCATGATGTCCCGGCCGGTGCTCTGACAGCCGGCGAGCTGGTTCTGCACCTTGCCGAAGAACTCGTTGTTGTCGTTGACGTCCTCGGTGTAGGTCACCTGGACGCCGGTGCTGGCGATGAACGCGTCGAGCGTGGGGCGCTTCGACTCGTCCTTCTCGTCGGTGTCCATGTACTGCGGCCAGTTCGAGAACGCCAGCTTCTTCTCGGTGGCGGACACGTCGTCGCTCTTACAGCCGGCCTCGGTCTGCTGGGCGCCCTTCGTGCCGCAGCCGGCAAGCGTGCCCGCGGTGGCGAGCAGCGCGGCCGAGCCGAGCGTTCCGGTGAGCAGACCACGCCGGGTGAGCGTCCGGAGGGGACTACGCATGTGACGACTCCTTGGGGGCATCGTCGGCGGCGGGACGGGGGTGGCTCGCCGGCGGGAGGTCAGTGGCGATGGAGGCCTGATCCTGACATGAGGAACCCTCTCTCACAAGGGATTCCGTTGTGGGAATAGCTAAGGACCACGAATTACGCCAGACTGCGCCGGGGCACTACGCTTCTGCACAGCGAATCGGACATGGGGAGCGGCGATGGCCAACCGGCAACTGGAGAACGGCAACGGCACCCGCCGCGTCACCGTGCGTGAGGGCTCCAATCACGCTCTGTTGGACGACGTGGCCAAGCAGATCATCGAGCAGCTCCAGGAGGACGGCCGCCGCCCGTACGCGAGCATCGGCAAGGCGGTCGGCCTCTCCGAGGCGGCGGTACGCCAGCGCGTGCAGCGCCTGCTCGACGCCGGCGTCATGCAGATCGTTGCGGTGACCGATCCGCTCCAACTCGGCTTCCCCCGGCAGGCCATGATCGGGCTGCGCACCGACGGCGACCTGGAGCCGGTGGCCGACCGGCTCGCCGAGTTCGAGGAGGTCGACTACGTGGTGATCACCGCCGGCTCGTTCGACCTGCTGGCCGAGGTGGTGTGCCGCAACGACGCGCACCTGCTGGAGATCCTCCAGAAGCTGCGCGGCGTGCCCGGGGTGCTGTCGACCGAGGCGTTCGTCTATCTCAAGCTGCGCAAGCAGACCTACACCTGGGGCACGGCCTGAGCCTGGCCGACGAAGGCCCGCCAGGCGGTCGGCGTGAAGCTGAGCGTGCCGCCGGCGCGGTCCTTGCTGTCGCGCACCAGCACCCGACCGGGCAGGTTGTCGGCCACCTCGACACAATTTCCGCCGTTGTTGCTGCTGCGGGTCGCGGTGCGCCAGCGGGCGCCGGTCATGTCCATGTCTCCGCCACTCCCCTGATCAGCTCCATCGAGCGCCGCCGGGGCAGCGCCTCGCCGGTCACGCTCTCCCACCTCCGACCCAGGCTAGCCACGTCGACCGGATCGGTCACGACCTGACCGCGAAGCTGATTGTCGAGATACGCCAATTCCGTCCCGTCGGGCAGCCGGCCCAGCACGAACGGGCCGGCCAGCCCGGTGTGCCACGGGTTGTCGGCCGGAATCACCCGGACCTGGACGTGCTCCCACTCGGCGACCGCCGCGAGATGCCGGAGTTGCCCGGCCATCACCGACCCGTCGCCGACCGGCCGGCGCAGCACCACCTCGTCGATCACCACGACGAGTTGCGGCGGGTCGCCCCGGTCGAGGACGCGCTGACGCGCGATCCGGCTCGCCACGATCTCGTCCACCTCGGCGGGCGGCAGCAACGCGCCGGTGCCCAGCACCGCGCGGGCGTACCCCTCGGTCTGGAGCAGGCCCGGCACGAGCAGCGGCTCATACGATCGCAACGAGGTGGCGTCCTGCTCCAGGTCGGCCCACGGGCGGAACCACGGCAGGTCGCGGCGGCGGAACGGCTCCGGCCACAGCTCGGCGACCTCGCGGCCCAGCACCTCGGCGACCGCGACCCGGCTGTGCGGATGCGGGATGCGGTCGGCCGTCAGCCAGCGTGCCGCCGTCTTCGGATCGACCTGGACCTTCGCGGCAAGCGACTCGGCCGTCTCGCCCCGCTCCGCCATCGCCAACCGCAGCACCTCGTTCGCCAACGGACCCCTCCGCCCTCGTCACTCGACGGCCGGCGGCGGGACACCCCGCTCACCGTCGCGTCGCTCGATGCGCTGCGCCGCACGATAGCCACGCTGCGTGTGCACGTCTGCGGTCCACCGGCGTGTTGCGGTGGGACGTGTTGGCGGACGTCCCGAACGTCCTCGACCGCTGTCCGAGACCGGACGGGCGGCGCTCCGCGCGGGGTGGGGCTGCCGGGCCCTACGAACTTGATGGCGTGGACGGCTCACGACGGTGAACCGTCCACGCGCTCAAGTTGGTAGCCGGTGAGCGCACTCGCCGCCCGGACGCGCCGGGTTCGCCGGGACGACGAATCACGAGGGTGCGGTTTCCGTTGTGTGGAAGCCCACAGCGCGCCGAATTCGTCGCGCCTACCCTCCTGCGCCACCGATAACACTTGCCTTGGCCGTATCGACTGTGGGATAACCGTGGACAGAGCGGCCGGTGTCACCCCTGACCGGCCCGAGACCCGATGGGGCTGACATGGCCAACGCCACCGACCACCTCTGGATGCACTTCACCCGGATGGCCAGCTACTCCGCCGGCGAGGTTCCGACCATCGTGCGGGGCGAGGGCGCGTACGTCTGGGACGCGCAGGGCCGCCGCTACCTCGACGGGCTCGCCGGGCTCTTCGTCGTCAACGCCGGCCACGGCCGGACCGAGCTGGCCGAGGCCGCCGCCAAGCAGGCCGGCGAGCTGGCCTACTTCCCGCTCTGGTCGTACGCCCACCCGACCGCCGTGGAGTTGGCCGAGAAGATCGCCGCGCTGACCCCCGGCGACCTGAACCGGATCTTCTTCACCACCGGCGGCTCCGAGGCCGTCGAGGCGGCCTGGAAGCTGGCCCGCGCCTACTTCAAGCGCACCGGCCAGCCCAACAAGCACAAGGTGGTCAGCCGCTACATCGCCTACCACGGCACCTCGATGGGCGCACTGTCGATCACCGGGCTGCCCGGCATCAAGAGCGACTTCGAGCCGCTGGTGCCCGGCGGGATCAAGGTGCCGAACACCAACTTCTACCGCGCTCCGGAGCACGGCGACGACGCCGAGGCGTTCGGCCGGTGGGCCGCCGACGAGATCGGCCGGGCGATCGAACGGGAGGGGCCGGACACGGTCGCCGCGGTCTTCCTGGAGCCGGTGCAGAACTCCGGCGGCTGCTTCCCGCCGCCGCCCGGCTACTTCGCCCGGGTGCGGGAGATCTGCGACGCGTACGACGTGCTGCTGGTCAGCGACGAGGTGATCTGCTCCTGGGGCCGGCTCGGCGAGTACTTCGGCGCCACCCGGTACGGCTACCAGCCGGACATCATCACCACCGCCAAGGGCATCACCTCCGGCTACGCGCCGCTCGGCGCGATGATCGCCAGCGACCGGCTGATGGAGCCGTTCCTCACCGAGACCGGCATGTTCGCCCACGGCGTGACATTCGGCGGGCACCCGGTCTCCTGCGCGGTGGCGCTGGCCAACCTGGAGGTGTTCGCCCGGGAGGACCTGGTCGGGCACGTCCGGGCCAACGAGGACGCGTTCCGGGCCACCCTGGAGAAGCTGACCGACCTGCCGATCGTCGGCGACGTCCGGGGCGACGGCTACTTCTACGGCATCGAGCTGGTCAAGGACAAGACGACCCGGGAGACGTTCGACGAGGCGGAGTCCGAGCGGCTGCTGCGCGGCTTCCTCTCCACCGCACTCTTCCAGGCCGGGCTCTACTGCCGGGCCGACGACCGGGGCGACCCGGTGGTGCAGCTAGCCCCGCCGCTGATCGCCGAGCAACAGCAGTTCGACGAGATCGAGCAGATCCTGCGCACGGTGTTGACCGAGGCGTGGTCCCGGCTGTAGACGGTGCGCTACCAGGAGTTGTCCCACTGGCTGTCCGACCTGGACGAGCCGCTGACCCCACGGCCCGGCCTGCCCGGCGACACGGACGCCGACGTGGCGATCGTGGGCGCCGGGTACACCGGGCTGTGGACGGCGTACTACCTGGCGCGGGCCGATCCGACGCTGCGGGTCGTCGTGCTGGAGCGGGAGATCGCCGGGTACGGCGCGTCCGGCCGTAACGGCGGCTGGTGCTCGGCGCTGTTCCCCACCTCGCTGCCGGCGCTGGCCCGACGCCACGGGCCGGACCGGGCGCTGGCCATGCAGCGGGCCATGCACGACACCGTCCACGAGGTGGGTCGGGTGGCCGCCGCCGAGGGCATCGACTGCGACTGGCGGCCCGGCGGCACCGTGGTACTGGCCCGCACCGGGGCGCAGCTCGACCGGGCCCGCGCCGAGGTCGCCCAGGCCCACGCGCACGGGCTCACCGACGACGACCTGGTGCTGCTCGACGCCGCCGAGGCCACCGCCCGCTGCGCCGCCGACGGGGTACGCGGCGGCACGTACACGCCGCACTGCGCCACCGTGCAGCCGGCGAAGCTGGTCCGGGGCCTGGCCCGGGCGGTGGAGCGCCGGGGCGTACGCGTCTTCGAACGCACCCCGGTCACCGCGCTGCGGCCCGGCGCGGCGGTGACCCCGGCGGGCGTGGTCCGGGCGCCGGTGGTGGTCCGCGCCACCGAGGGCTTCACGCCGGGGCTGCCCGGGCACCGGCGGGCGGTCGCGCCGGTGTACTCACTGATGGTGGCCACCGCGCCGCTGCCGGCGGAGACCTGGGCCCGGATCGGCCTGGCCGACCGGGAGACGTTCGCCGACCACCGGCATCTCATCGTGTACGGCCAGCGCACCGCCGACGGTCGGCTGGCGTTCGGCGGGCGGGGCGCCCCCTACCACTACGGCTCCCGGGTGCGCCCCGGCTTCGACCGGGAGCCCCGGGTGTTCGCGGCGTTGCGCCGCACGCTCGGCGAGCTGTTTCCCGCGCTCGGGCCGGACGTGCCGGTGACGCACGCCTGGGGCGGCCCGCTCGGTGTGGCCCGGGACTGGGCCGCCTCGGTGGGGCTGGACCGCCGCACCGGGCTGGCCTGGGCCGGCGGGTACGTCGGCGACGGGGTGGGCACCAGCAACCTGGCCGGCCGTACGCTTGCCGACCTGATCCGGGGCGAGGCGAGCGACCTGACCGCGTTGCCCTGGGTCGGGCACCGCTCGCCGCGCTGGGAGCCGGAGCCGCTGCGGTGGCTGGCCATGAACGCCGGCTTGAAGATCATGTCGTCGGCCGACGCCACCGAGAACCGCACCCATCGCCCGGCCCGCCGCGCCACCCTCTTCAACCGTTTTCTGGGCCACTGACCCGACGGTCAGTGGTTGGGCGGGATCACCCGGAGGTGGCCGCGACGGCCCTGCTGGTGCGGAGGCTGGGAGTTCGGCTTGGGGTGGGGGTCCTCGGGGGGACGCGGCGGCGCCGGGCGGGCGGCCTCGCGGACCGCCTCGGCCAGCGCGACCAGGTCGTCGGTGGTGGGCGGCGGCGGCTCGAACTCGCCCTCGTGCCGTACCACGTCCCAGCCGCGCGGGGCGGTCAGGCTGCGGGCGTGCTGCTCACACAGGTCGTACGTGTGCGGTTCGGCGAACGCCGCGAGCGGGCCCACCACCGCTGTCGACTCGTTGTAGACATAGGTCAATGTGGCGACCGCTTGCCGGGGGCAGCCGTTACGGGAGCAGCGCCGTGGTGACCTCACGTGCGGCAGGGTATCCCCATTACCGGGTCCGGCGCACCGCTTCGCGTTACGACACGCCCGTCACGGTGATCACAATTCGTCCGATCGGCGCACCGGCGCGCCGGGCGCGCCGCGCGACGGCGGGACGGCCGGGTCACCGGGCTACCCTGTGCGTCATGACGAGCCCGCAGAACAGCCGCCCCGGCTCGGGCCGGCGCACCCACCGCGACCGGCACGGTCGCGGGCTGCGCGGGCGGCTGGTGCCGGCCACCGTGCCGCTGGCCCGGACCAAGGCCGAGGTCTTCGACGACCTGGTGCTCGACACCGTGGAGACGCTCGAACGCCGGTTCGCCAAGGAGCTGGCCGGGGTGGAGTTCGCCGTCGAGGACGTCCCACCGGATCTGAACGTCTACGACTCGGACGTGCTGGAGGACGGCGAGGTGCCGCTCGCCCGACTGCTGCCGGGTCGCCCCGGCCGGCAGGAGGTGCCGCCGCGCATCGTGCTCTACCGGCGACCGTTGGAGTTCCGCGCGATGGACCGGGAGGACCTCGCGGATCTCGTGCACGACGTGATCATCGAGCAGGTGGCGAACCTGCTCGGGGTCGACCCCGACGAGCTGGCCTGATCGCCGGCCCCGTCGCACCCCGCGCACCCCACGGACCCGGGCGGCCCCCACCGCCCGGTCCATGTCGGGTCAGGCGGCCACCCGCCGCTTGAGCTTGCGCCGCTCCCGTTCGGAGAGCCCGCCCCAGATCCCGAACCGCTCGTCGTGGCCGAGCGCGTACTCCAGACATTCCGTCTTGACTTCACACCGCGAGCAGATGCGCTTCGCCTCGCGGGTCGAGCCGCCCTTCTCGGGAAAGAACGCCTCCGGGTCGGTCTGCGAGCAGAGCGCCCGCTCCTGCCACTCCGGCGCGTTCCCGAGCAGGTCGGCCACCTCGAGCTGGCCGTCCATCGATTGCCTCCTTGTCGCGCACCGGCGTCATTCGCCGCTGCAACCCCCCACGCGAAAGGCGTGCTTGTCCGTACGGACCCAATTAGTGCGTTCCGCGCGAACAACCCCATTCAAATTACACGCGTGTAATGCGTGCGCCGTCAAGCCAAACTTGATAATGGAGTCGCCCTCCCGACACGTCCGGCGCGACCGCTGCGGCCGTCCGTAGCCTCGCAACCTGCCCTATCGATTCAGACCCCGGGCGAGTAACGCCCTCCCCGGCGAGTTGCCCCAAGTTTTCTGCCGTGGCGCAACACCGGCGGGCCGGCCGGACGCCCCCGTCGGCCGCCGCCCAAGATCACTAATGGTGGGGCAAAGGTTAACGCGCTCGGCGCGGTACCGCCCGTCCAGCCCGCCAACGCCGACCGCGCCCCGTCCAACATGTGGACGGGGCGCGTGGGTCACTGAGCGTTCGGTCAGTCGGTTCGCGGTGGTGAACTGGTCGGCCAGACGAATTCGGTGATCGCCCCGCCGGTGACGGAGATCGCGCCGGCCGATGTGTCATCGTCCCACCAGACGGTATAAACGCCCGCCTCCAGGTCCGGGTAGACGGCACTGTGGAACACCCCGTCCAGGACGTGCCGCTCCCGTACCGCCGAGTGGGTACGCGGGCCGTCCCGGTCCGCGCGGCTGATCTCGATCTCCCGTCCGTGCAGGTCCCGGCCGGTGTGGATGATCAGTGCGCCGGTGTCGCCGCCGAGGTCGAGCAGCACGGTCCCGCGGTACGACGGGCCGAGGTCGTGGTGCCGGTGCATGCCGCCCCCTCCCCTCAGGACCGCTTCGCCGGCGGGTTGCCGAACCCGTCGTACGGGGTGCCGAGGAACGGGAAGTCACCGAGGAACGGCGCGGTCACGTCCGTCGCGTCCAGACCCGGCGTGACGGCTGCCGCCGCGGCGTCCGGCTTGAACGTCCGGTCGACCAGCGGGACGGTCAACCCGGCGATCGCGCGCAGCGCGATGGTCACCACGTCGTCGGTGACCCGGCGGCCGTTGGGGAAGCCCGCCAGGTCGCCGCCGAGCACCCCGAAACGGTCCGGCCGGGCGCTGGGCCGGATCGCCGTGTTCAGCCGCAGCATGTCGGCCTGGGTGTCGCCGGTGGTGTTCGCGAAGCCGTCGACCAGCCCGGCCGGTACGCCGGTGAGCAGCAGCGCCACCAGGTCGGCGCGCGGCTTCTTCGCCTTGTTCAACGCGTCCAGGTTGGGAAAGACACCCGGATAGAGCACCGGCAGCAGCGCGGCCAGCTCGGGGCGCTCGACGAACCCGGCGAACCGCTTGTCCTCCGACGGCGGCAGCGTGTTCCACAGGTCCTTCTTCGACATCGGCACGATCACCTCGTTGAACAACGGGTTGCCGAGCCGGGACACCTGGACGAAGGGGCCGGTGGCGGTGTCCGCGGACACCCGGTCGCCGAGCACCCGCACCTGCTGCCGGGACGCGGTGGTCCAGACGCCGATCGTCGACGCGCGGTCGGCGTAGCCGTACCGGGCGGCCTTCCGGCGCACCTTGCCCAACGGCACCTGGACCGCGATGCTGTGCACGTTCAGCCGGTCCAACGCGTTGACCGGCTCGCCCTCGGTCTTGAACAGCTTCTTGCCGGCCACGTGGAGCTGCTGGAACGGTCGCAGCGTACCCAGGTCGAACACCGCGCCCAGGTCGACGAAGAACCCGTCGGCGCGCTGGCCGGCGAACACCTTCTCGCCGGTGGACAACTTGAACGTCGCCTGCTTCACCAGGTTCTGGTAGTTCGGCGTGGACAGCGGGCCGACGTTGCACGGCGGGCAGGGCAGCTTGTTCGCCAGCACGTGCTCCCGGCCGTCCGCGATCCGGGTCAGCCTGTAGAACTGCCGCCGGTTCCAGTTCTTGCTGTCAAGCGACTCGATCGGCCCGGTGTTGTAGAGAAAACTGTTCTGATTCGTGATCTCGGTGGTGAATTCGAAACGATAGGTGACGTCCGGGTAACCGTCGCCGTCGTTGTCGACGTGGATCTCGTACCGGACGTCGTCACCGAACTCGAAGAAGTTGGGGCCGCCGGAGGGAAGCTGCACCGGCACGTAGTTGGCGATCAACGTGACCGTGTCCGGCCGGGTCGGGCTGACGAACGCGTACAGGTCGGAACTGTCGGCGACCGGATCCTTGGCGATCTCCGGGGCCTCGCGGTGAGAGGACATGGCGGACCACACCTTCGTCGGGGAAACGTCTGTCGGACCGGCGCCGGGAGCCCGCGCCGGGAGGAGCGGGGTCAGCGGCGGGCGGCGCGCACCAGACGGTCGGCCAGCCCACGGTCGCGCACCTGGACCCGGGTCGTGCCGACGAAGACGTCCATCGTGCCGGTGGCGGCGTCGCGCAGGTGGACCACGATCGGCTCGTCGCGCCGGCCCGCGGTGGGGGCGTTCTGCGCGGCGGACAGGCCCGGCACGGTGAGCGCCGCCGCGCCCAGCGTGGCGCTCGCGGCGGCGGTCAGCGTCTGCCGGCGGGTCAGCCGCGGCCAGGGCCGCCGCTTCGGCGCGTCGGTGGTCTCGTCAGTGCTCATCGGCAACCTTTCCGCAACCGGCGCCGCAGCGCCGCGGGGACCGGGCACCCGGACGCCGCCGGATCCCCGGGCTGGGGGTCACCGGCGGCGGTCCTCGCCGCAACCGCCGCCGGCACCCACAGGTACGGCGCGGCGCGGCGAAAGGTTCGACGTCAGGCGCGGGCGTTACCGTACGCGGTCGTCCGCTTGCGGAACGGCCGGCCGGCCGCCGTGGCGATCGACCGCAACTGCTCCTCGGTACGGGCCGAACCGTTGCCCGAGCCGGCCATCCGGGAGATGGTCTCCTCCATCAGCGTGCCGCCGAGGTCGTTGCAGCCGCCGCGCAGCATCTCCACCGTGCCGGCGTCGCCGAGCTTCACCCAGGAGCACTGGATGTTGTCGATCCGGCCGTGCAGCAGCAGCCGGGCCATCGCGTGCACCACCCGGTTCTCCCGCCAGGTCGGCCCCGGCCGGGCGATGCCGGCCAGGTAGATCGGCGCGTTGGTGTGCACGAAGGGCAGCGCCACGAACTCGGTGAACCCGCCGGTACGGTCCTGCACGCCGGCCAGCACCCGCAGGTGGGCCAGCCACTGGCCGGGGTGGTCGACGTGCCCGTACATCATCGTGGAGCTGGACCGGATGCCCAGCTCGTGGGCCGTGCTGACCACCTCGACCCAGGCGGCGGCCGGCAGTTTGCCCTTGGTGAGCACCCAGCGCACGTCGTCGTCGAGGATCTCCGCGGCGGTGCCCGGGATGGTGTCCAGCCCGGCCTCGCGCAGCATGCCCAGCCACTCCCGCACCGGCACGCCGGCCTTCGCGGCGGCGGTGACGATCTCCATCGGGGAGAACGCGTGCACGTGCATCCCGGGCACCCGCGCCTTGATCGCGCGGACGATGTCGGCGTAGCCGGTGACCGGCATCTTCGGGTCGATGCCACCCTGGAGGCAGACCTCGGTGGCACCGGCCGTCCACGCCTCCTCGGCCCGGTCGGCGACCTGTTTCAGGGAGAGCCGGAACGCGTCGGCGTCGCTCTCCCGCTGCGCGAACGCACAGAACCGGCAGCCCACGTAGCAGACGTTCGTGAAGTTGATGTTCCGGTTGACCACGTAGGTCACGTCGTCGCCGACCGCGTCCCGGCGCACGTCGTCGGCGGTCCGGCACAACTCGTCCAGCGCCGGGCCGTCCGCGCCGAACAACGCCAGCGCCTGTGCCTCGTGCGCCGGCGTCAGCAGCGCGGCCGGGTCGTCCGCCGCCAGCCGCAGGCCGGCGCGCAGGTCGGCGTCCCCGCCGCCGGTCCCGGGCACCGGGCGGGTGACCTTGTTCGCCACCTCGGACCAGTCGCCGTAGACGCTGTCGAAGTCGCCGCGCCGGTCCTCCGTCCGCCCGGTCACGTCGATGGTGACGTGCAGGTCGGTCCGGCCGCCGAAGACCTCCTCCGGTTCCTGCCAGGGCCGCCCCACCGGGCGGGCCGCCTCGACCGCCAGCCCGGTCGCCGGCTCGGCGAGCGCGGTGACGTGCGGCAGCAGGCGCGGGTCCAGCCACGGCCCGCCGGCCCGCACGTACTCCGGGTAGACGGTCAACCGCTCGCGCAGCGTGAACCCGGCGGCCGCGGTCCGCGCGGCCAGCTCGTCGAGCTGCGGCCAGGGCCGCTCCGGGTTGACGTGGTCCGGCGTCACCGGGGAGACGCCGCCCCAGTCGTCGATGCCGGCGCGCAGCAGCAGGTCGTACTCGCCGGCGATCAGGTTCGGCGGGGCCTGGATGCGCGCCTTCGGGCCGAGCAGCACCCGGGCCACCGCCACGGTCGCGGCCAGGTCGTGCAGCTCCGCGTCCGGCATGCCGCGCATCGCGGTGTCCGGCTTGGCGCGGAAGTTCTGCACGATCACCTCCTGGAGGTGGCCGTACTCCCGCATCGCGCGACGGATCGCGAACAACGCGTCGACCCGCTCGGCCCGGTGCTCGCCGATGCCGATCAGGATGCCGGTGGTGAACGGCACGCCGACCCGACCGGCGTCGTCGAGCACCCGCAGCCGCACCGCGGGTTCCTTGTCCGGCGAGCCGAAGTGCGGGCCGCCCGGCTCCGACCAGAGCCGGGTCGCGGTGGTCTCCAGCATCATGCCCATGCTCGGTGCGACCGGCTTGAGCCGCTGCAACTCCGACCAGGACAGCACGCCCGGGTTCAGGTGCGGCAGCAGGCCGGTCTCCTCCAGCACCGCCACCGCGCAGGCGCGCAGGTAGTCGAGCGTGGAGTCGTAGCCCCGCTCGTCCAGCCACTCGCGGGCCGCCGGCCAGCGCTCCTCCGGCCGGTCGCCGAGCGTGAACAGCGCCTCTTTGCAGCCCTGCGCCGCGCCCTCCCGGGCGATGGCGAGGACCTCGTCGCGCTCCAGGTAGGCGGCGGGCAGCCGGTGCGGCACGGTGGCGAACGTGCAGTAGTGGCAGCGGTCCCGGCAGAGCCGGGTCAGCGGGATGAAGACCTTCTTGGAGTACGTGACCACGCCCGGCCGGCCGGCCTCACGCAGCCCGGCGTCGCGGATCTCCCCGGCGATGCGGAACAGCTCGTCGAGCGCCGCGCCGCGTGCGGTGAGCAGGGCCGCCGCCTCGTCCGCGTCCAACGCCCGACCGGTGGCGGCGCGGCCCAGCGCCCGCCGGACGCTCGCCTCGGTCGGTACGAACTCGCTGCGCTCAACCATCCGCCCAGCCTATGCGCTGCCGACGACGCAAGGCGGGGCCCCCTTTTAACGCCTCGGGTAGAGAAGGGTCCCCTCCTGACACCTCCGGCGGCGCGGCGGCGGGCGATGGGATCCACCGCCCGCCGCCGGGACTCACCGGGGCTGGTTCGGGTCCTCGCGGTCGAAGCGCTGGGTGCGCTCGTCGTCGGCCGGGGACGCCGGCTGGCCCGGCTCGGCGCTCTGGCGCGGGATCGCCTGGGTCGGGTCGGCCGACGGCGGCTGACCGAACGGCGGCGCCGACGGCGCCGAACCGGCCGGCGGGGCGCCGAACTGCGGGGCGCCGGCCTGCGGGGCGCCGAACTGCGGACCCCCCGCCTGCGGGCCGGCCTGGGGCCCACCGAACTGCTGGCCGGCGAACGGCGGGGCCGACTGCGGGGCGTGCGGCGGGGCGGTGTTGAACGGCGGCGCCGACTGCGGCTGGCCGTACGGACCGGCCTGCGGCCAACCGGGCTGCGGGGGCGCGCCCGCCGACGGGTAGCCCGCCGGGGCCTGGCCCGGCTGCGGCGGCACCCCGGCCGGCGGGTAGCCGCCCTGGGCGGGGTAGCCGCCGGGCTGGCCGGGCTGCTGCGGCCAGCCCGGCTGGGCCTGACCGTAGACGCCGGGCTGCGGCTTGGGCTTCGGCACGTAGTAGAGCGTGCGCCAGATCTTGAACACCACGAACCCGGCGATCGCGAAGACGGCCAGCCAGGCCACCCGGGTGAGCAGCCCGAGGAACGCGTCAAGCACCTCGCCGTCGGCGAGCCGGTTCACCAGCCAGATCAGGAACGTCAGCGCACCGAAGACGGCGGAGACGGCGAACTCGATCAACGCCACCTGGGTGATCAGTTTCGCCTTCGGCAGCACCGGACGGATGTGCGTGGCGAGCAGCACGGCCAGCAGCGGCAGGACCGTCGACTCCAGCCCGACGAAGGTGAAGTAGGTGCTGCCGGCCCGACCGCCGAACGTGCTGTAGTCGTCGACCGGCACCAGCAGGCGCAGCAGGCCGACGAAGAGCAATACGGCGTTCGCGCCGAGCAGAACGAGCGCGGCCAGTTCGCGCAGCGGCTTGGTCAGTTGGCTGGCCTGCGCGGCGTCACCGGACGCGGGCTCGGTGGGGCTGGTCACGGACTCCCCCAGGGGACGAAAGCGGACAGTTGGCGACGTGAGCCTAGTCTCTCCGGCCACCGGGCGATCCACGGCGGCACGTGCGGAAGGATGGACGTCATGCGCATCGTGGTACTGACCGGCGGCATCGGGGGCGCCCGGTTCCTGCTCGGCGTCCGGGCGTACGCCCGGGAGACCGGCGCCGACGTGACCGCCGTGGTAAACGTCGGCGACGACCTGCTGCTGCACGGGCTGAAGGTCTGCCCCGACCTGGACAGCGTGCTCTACACGCTGGGCGGCGGCGCCGATCCGGAGCGTGGCTGGGGGCGGGTCGGTGAGACCTGGACGGTGAAGACCGAGCTGGCCGCGTACGGGGCGGAGCCGAGCTGGTTCGGCCTCGGCGACAAGGACCTCGCCACCCACCTGGTGCGCACCTCCATGCTCAACGCCGGTTACCCGCTGTCCCAGGTCACCGAGGCGCTGGCCACCCGCTGGCAGCCCGGCGTACGCCTGCTGCCGGCCACCGACGAGCGGCTGGAGACGCACGCGATCGTGAGCGGGAGGAGTGAGCTTGCGAGCCCCGCAGTCGCGAACAGCGCCGGCACTGTCGCCGACGAGCAGGGGCGACGGGCGGTCCACTTCCAGGAGTGGTGGGTGCGGTACCGGGCCGAGGTGCCGACCGAGCAGTTCGTCTTCGTCGGCGCGGAGGCGGCGAAGCCCGCACCCGGTGTGGTCGAGGCGATCGCCGCCGCGGACGTGGTGCTGATCGCGCCGAGCAATCCGGTGGTCAGCGTCGCCCCGGTGCTGGCCGTGCCCGGTCTGCGCGACGCGGTGGTCGGTGGTCCGGCCCCGGTGATCGGGGTGTCGCCGATCATCGGCGGCGCGCCGGTACGCGGCATGGCCGACCGCTGCCTGGCCGTGCTCGGCGTGGAGTGCAGCGCGGCCGGGGTGGGCGCCCTCTACGGCAGCCGGTCCGGCGGCGGGCTGCTCGACGGCTGGCTGGTCGCCCCGGAGGACGAGGACGCCGTGGTGCCGGGCGTGACCGTCCGCGCCGCGCCGCTGCGGATGACCGACGAGGCGGCGACCGCCGCGATGGTGCGCGCCGCGATGGAGTTGATGTGAGGCTGGAGATCCTGCCGGTGCCGGGCATCGGCCACGTGACCGAGGGCGACGACCTGGCGGCGCTGATCGCCGGCGCGGCACCCTGGCTGCGCGACGGCGACGTGCTGGTGGTCACCAGCAAGATCGTGTCGAAGGCGGAGGGCCGGCTGGTCGACGTGCCCGCCGACGGTCCGGAGCGCCTCGCCGCGCGGGACCGGGTGCTGGCCGCCGAGACCGCCCGGGTGGTCGCCACCCGGGGCGCTACCCGGATCGTGCAGACCCACCACGGCTTCGTGATGGCCTCCGCCGGCATCGACGCGTCCAACGTGGACAAGACCCGCCTGGTGCTGCTGCCGGTCGACCCGGACGCGTCCGCCCGGGCGTTGCGGGCCGCGCTGCGCGAGCGGCACGGTCTGGACGTCGCGGTCATCGTCAGCGACACCATGGGCCGCCCGTGGCGCAACGGCCTGACCGACGTGGCGCTCGGCGTGGCCGGCATCCCGGCGATCCGCGACCACCGGGGCGAGGTCGACCCGTACGGCAACGAACTCCAGCTCACCCAGATGGCGGTGGTCGACGAACTGGCCGCCGCCGGTGAGCTGATCAAGGGCAAGTGCGACCAGGTGCCCGTCGCCGTGGTCCGCGGTTACCTCGGCACGACCCGGGACGACGACGAGGGCGCCCGCGCGCTGGTGCGGGACGCCTCGCTGGACCTCTTCTCGCTGGGCACCGCCGAGGCGCACGCCGCCGGCCTCCGGGCGGCGGCCACGCTCCCCGACGGGACCGGCCCGACGCCCCCCGACCCGGCCGCGGTGGACCGGGCGATCGCCGCGGTCGCCGACGTGGTCGCCCCGGGCACCGTGTTCACCCACGTCACCGACGACGAGGTACGCGCCGGGTTCGCCGCCACGGTGCCCGACTGGCCGGCCACCGCCACCGGTCTACTGCTCGGCGCGGCGCCGACGCCTGTCGACCGGCCGGACCTGGTCCGGTTCGGCGCGGACCTGCAACGCCTACGCACCGCGCTGGCCGCCGAGGGCATCGGGTCGGTGCTGCTGCCACCGCCGGCGGGCAGCACCGCCAGCGCCACGCTGGCACTCTGACCGCCCCGGCGCGGTCAGGCGTCGAGGACGGCGCGGTCAGGCGTCGAGGACGGCGCGACCCAGCGGGGTCAGCGTGTGCAGCACGGTGTTGCGGTCCCGGTGGCTGACCAGCAGCCCGGCGTTGCGCAGCACGGTGGTGTGCTGACTGGCCGCGGCGGCGGAGATACGCAGCCGCCGGGCCATCTCGCCGGTGGTGCAGCCCTCGTCGGCGACCTGGAGCACCGCCGCGCGGGTGCGGCCGAGCAGCGCGGCGAGCGCCTCGCTCTGCCCGGCGCCGAGGCCGGGCGTGAGGCCGCCGAGCCGGTCGACCGGGTAGACCAGCACCGGGGGCAACGTCGGATCGACAAGCGCCACCGGAGTGCGGGAACAAAAGAAGGACGGGACGAGCAGCAGCCCCCGGCCGTCCAGGTGCAGCTCCCGGCTGTCCGGGTAGTCGAGCACCTCGAGCACCCCGCCGCCCCACCGCATGGCGGGTCGCAGGCTGGCGAGCAACCCCTCGGCGCCACCGTCGAGCATGGCTCGGGCACGGCGGGCCCGGTCCGCCTCGACGGCGGCCTGGACCCGGGCCCAGTAGGGCGTGACGGCCAGGGACTGGTAGCGCGCCATGGCGTCGGTGAGGTTCTGCAACACCTCGGGTTCGCCCCGGGCGAGCGTGGTCGCCGAGGGCGGCAGCGGGGTCTCCGGGGCCAGCATGGTCAGGTCACGGCGCAGCATGCCGCGCGGGGTGCCGCGGACCGCCTCCAACCCCGCTTCGATGCCGTCCTTGCTGGCGGACGGCGTGAGGAAGTCGGGAAAGTAGCCGCGCGGTGGATTGAGCGCGAGGAGCAACCGGTAGCGCTCGGCGCTGTTGTCGGCCCGCAGCCCCTGCGCGACGGCGCGCCGCCAGGTGGTCATCATGGGGTCACGGCCGCGCCCCTGAAGCAGGTGCAGGCTGAGGACCAGTTCCCAGAGCGGGTCCGCGGCCGGGGCGACCCGGGTCCGCAGAATGTCCTCACTCGAGAAAATAATCTTCAGCATGGAGAGCGCTCCCGGGTGGACGGCGGAGGTGCCCGCCACCCCTGGCACTTTACCCGCCGGCAGTAATCTCCATCTTTAAGCGTGACGTGAAAAACCTCGACGGTAGGGCGGCCGGTTCGGCAGACTCTTCCTTGCCCGCCGACGCCGGGGCGCAGTGTCGACCCGGGCGCCGGCTGACGGGCGTGGCCGGACGGCACCACGAGGGTCTGCGGATTCGTTCCGCAGGGGTGCCGTCCGGCCCTCGCTCATCCGATCCAGAGCGCCACCCGGTGGTCCTCGTCGGTCACGTAATAGCAGCGTCCCGCCTCTTCCGCCAGCCCTTCCACGTGATGGAACGGGGCCAGCTCCGCCACCAGCTCCGCGCCCACCCGGGCGTCGTCCGCGGCACAGTGGCGGAACCGCACGTGGCGGGACGTCACCCTCCCGCCGTGCGGGTGGTCGTCGAGCAGCACCGAACCCTTGCCCAGCGCGTCGATCGACCCGATCACCGCCGCGTAGCCGCCGTCGTCTGTCGGCGTGATCGCGCGGAAGCCGGCCAGCGCGCCGGCCGGCGTCACCCCGGTCAGCGCGTACGCCCCGAGCGCCCGGGGCCAGCTCGGCGCGGTCCGGTCGAACATCCCCGCCACCCCGGCCAGCTCCACGTAGATCGGCTCACCGGCGGCGGTCACCGGGAAACGCAGCCCGAGCAGCGCCGTCCCGGCCGGCGTGAACGCCGCCGCCTCCACGTTCAGCGGCAGGTCGTCCTCGGCCAGCCGACTCACCCAGCCCTTGGCCCGGGCGGTGCCCCGCGCCACGGTCTCCGTCACGAACCGCTGCCGGACCCGCTCGCCCGGCGGCAGCGTGGCCAGCGGCGCGGCGACGAGCGCGTCGTTGATCGCCCGGTGCAGCCGGAACCGGTTGCGTACCACGTGCACGGCGAGCGGCCCGGACACCGCGTCGTCCTCCCGGAACCGGGCCACGAACGCGCGCCGGGGCCGCAACGGCCCGGCCTTGGACCCGAAGTGCGAGCCGAAGACGTACACCCAGCCGTCGTGGTGGGCGAGCGCCTCGCCGTCCTCGGTGCGGCCGTTCTCCGGGCCCGCGTCGGCGGGCACGTGGTGCGCCACCCACTCACCGTCGTCGCGTTCCAGCAGCAGCGCCAGGCACTGCTCGACCGGCCCCTCGTCCAGCACGGTCCAGAAGCCGCGCCGCGCGCCGTACGCCCGCAGCAGCGTCGGCGAACGGACCGGCAGCAGGTCGCTTGCCTCGTTGCCGGCCACCAGGAACTCGACGAGTCGAAGGGTCACCGGGTCAGGGTACGGAGGCCGCGCTCGTACAGTGTCCGGGTGCCCGACACCGATCACACCGCGTACGCCGACCTGCACGCCGACGCCACGACGACGCTGAGCCGATGGACGGCGACCAGCCCGGCCGCCGCCGCCAACCGGGACCGGACGCTGGCGCTGCTGGCCGCCGGGCCGGTGGCGATGAGCCGCGCGCACCGACCCGGGCACGTCACCGCCAGCGCGTTGGTCCTCGACCCGACCGGCGCCCGGGTGCTGCTCTGCCTGCACGGCAGGTTCCGCAAGTGGGTGCAGCTCGGCGGGCACTGCGAGCCCGGCGACCGGACGCTGGCGGCGGCGGCGCTGCGCGAGGCGACCGAGGAGTCCGGGATCACCGGCCTGACCCTGGACCCGGAACCGATCGACGTGGACGTCCACCCGGTCGCCTGCCAGGGCGGCTCCCTGCACTACGACGTCCGGTACGCCGTGTTCGCCCCGGCCGGCGCGGTCGAACGGGTCAGCGACGAGTCCGAGGCGCTGGGCTGGTTCCCACCGGACCGGCTGCCGGAACCGCTGGCCGGCGGGACCGCCCAACTGGTGGCGCCGGCGCTCGCGGCGCTGGCCCGTCGCGCCACCGGGTGACGGGACGGGCCGGCGGCGCGGCGGCTCAGACCAGGCCCTCCTCGCCGCGCTCCTTGAGCTGGTCGACGATCTTCTTCACGTCCTGTGCCCGGTCCCGGGGGCAGACCAGCAGCGCGTCCGGGGTGTCCACCACGATCAGGTCACGCACGCCGACGGTGGCGACCAGACGGCCGGAGTGCGGCACCACCACGGTGCCGGTGGTGTCGTGCAGCAGCACGCCCGGCTTCGCGTCCCCGCCGAGCACCACGTTGCCGGCGGCGTCGGTCGGCAACACCTCGCTGAGCGTGTGGAAGTCACCGACGTCGTTCCAGCCGAAGTCGCCGGGCACGGTCGCCACCCGGCCGGCGGTCGCCGCGCCCTCCATCACCGCGTAGTCGACCGAGATCTTCGGAAGCGTCGGCCAGACCGTGCCGAGCACGTCGTCCTGCTCGGGGTTGCCCCAGGCCGCCGCGATCGCGGTGATCCCGGCGTGCAGCGCCGGCTGCTGGCGGGCCAGCTCGGCCAGGAAGACGTCCACCCGCCAGACGAACATGCCGGCGTTCCAGAGGTGCCGGCCGGAACGGAGGTACCCCTCGGCCACCTCGGCCGCGGGCTTCTCCTTGAACTCGTGCACCGGGCGCAGCGGCCCGGCGCCGACCGGGTCACCGGTCTCCAGGTAGCCGTAGCCGGTCTCCGGGCGGGTCGGGGTGATGCCCACCGTCATCAGCAACCCCTGCTCGGCCCCGTGGATCGCCTGCCGCACCACCTCGGCCCAGCCGGCCGGGTCGGCGATCAGGTGGTCGGCGGCGAACGCGCCCATCACCGCGTCCGGGGCGCGGCCGGCGATCACCGCGGCGGCCAGCGCGATGGCCGCGCAGGAGTCCCGTGGCGACGGCTCGACCAGGATGTTCTCCTCCGGCAGGCCAGCCAGTTGCCGGGCCACCGCCGCGGCGTGCGCGGCCCCGGTGACCACCAGTGTGCGTTCCGGTGTGGTCAGCGGCCCCAACCGGCCCACCGTGGCCTGCAACAGCGAGGCGGAGGTGCCGGTCAGCGGGTGGAGGAACTTGGGATGGCCGGCGCGGGACAGCGGCCACAACCTTGTGCCGCTGCCGCCCGCCGGGATGACGGCGTAGAACATCAGCACATCATGCCCGAAGCGGGCGAGCCGCCACGGCGGACGAGGCGGCGCGCCGCCCGCCGGTCAGGCGCGGGCCCGCCGCCAGGCGGCGATGTGCACCTCGGCGCTGGACTCCCAGGTGAACTCCTTGGCCCGGTCGAAGCCGGCCTTGGCCAGCGACAGCCGCCGCTGCTCGTCGTCCAGCAGGGCACCCAGGTCGGCGGCGATCTGATCCGGGTCCTCGCTGGTGTACGCCACCGCGTCGCCGCCCACCTCGGGCAGGGAGAGCCGCGGCGTGGTGAGCACCGGCGCGGCGCACGCCATCGCCTCCAGGATCGGCAGCCCGAAGCCCTCGCCGTAGGACGGGTAGGCGGCCACCAGGGCGCCGCCGAGGAAGCCCGGCAGGTCGGCGTAGCGCAGGTAGCCGGGGCGCAGCAGCCGTAGGTGCGACGGGACCTCGGCGACCGCGCGGTCGATGTCGTCGTCGTGCCCCTGGCCGCCGGCCACCACCAGCACCGGCGGGTTCGGCCGGTCGGCCACCGCCCGGGCCCAACCGCGGATCAGGTTGGGCACGTTCTTGCGCGGCTCCTTGGCGCCGAGGAACGCGATGTAGCTGTTGTCACCGAGACCCAACCGGGCCCGGACCCGGGCCTTCTCCTCGTCGCCCGGCGCGTGGAAGGCGGCCTGGTCGACACCGTGGTAGGCGACGTCGATCCGGGTCGGGTCGGCGTCCAGCAGCCGGATCAACTCGTCCCGGGTGGCCTTGCTCGGCACGATCACCCGGGCGGCGCGACGCAGCGAGGTCTTGATCGCGCTGCGGAAGAACGTCCGGCGCGACTTGTCGTAGTGCTCCGGCTCGGTGAAGAACGTCGCGTCGTGCACGGTGACCGTCACCGGACACCCGGCCCGAAGCGGACAGGTGTAGAACGGCGAGTGCAGCACCTCCGCGCCGACCTGCTGGGCCAGCAGCGGCAGGCCGGTCTGCTCCCAGGCGAGCCGCGCGGGCCGGTGCGCCACCGCCGCCGGCGCCGGGACGATCTCGGCCCCGGGCAGCATCCGGGTGTAGCGCTCCAGGTCGGTGCGGAGACTCACCACCGCCAGGTCGACGCCGTCGCCGCAGACCCGGCCGAGCGCGCCGAGCAGGCCGTCGACGTATCGACCGACGCCGCCGCGATCGGCGGGGACACTCGTGGCGTCGATGAGAACGCGGGGCGGGCGACCGGCGGTCACGGGGCGACTCCTCAGGTGGCACGGTTGTGGGGAAGAACACTGTCGGCAAGCCTACGCCGCGCGGGCCGTCCGACGCTGACTGCGACCCGACGGTACGCCGACTTGTCGTCGTCATCGAGTACGCGGTTCGGGCGCGTATCGTTCGCTCCGATGGCCGACAACATTGCCCGCGTCTTCGCCGACGCGACCG
The DNA here is from genome assembly GCF_027925725.1 of Micromonospora sp. AKA38. Classification (NCBI taxonomy): domain Bacteria; kingdom Bacillati; phylum Actinomycetota; class Actinomycetes; order Micromonosporales; family Micromonosporaceae; genus Micromonospora; species Micromonospora sp. AKA38. The sequence goes on from NZ_BNEI01000010.1 coordinate 174,019, forward strand.
CGTCCGACCCCACCCGACCGCTGCTGACCTGGTACGACGACGCCACCGGCGAACGCACCGAGCTGTCCGGCGCGACGCTGGCGAACTGGGTGGCCAAGACCGCCAACCTGCTCGTGGACGAGGTCGGCACCGCACCGGACGAGATGGCCGGCGTGTTGCTGCCGCCGCACTGGCAGACCGCCGCGGTGCTGCTCGGCTGCTGGTCGGCGGCGTTGACCGTGGTCGACGCGCCGGGTCCGGTGGAGGTGCTGTTCACCGCCGTCGACCGGGTCGACGAGGCGGCCCGCTGGCCGGCCGGCGAGCGTTACGCGCTGGCGCTGGACCCGTTCGCGCTGCCGATGCGGCAGGTGCCGGCCGGCTGCACCGACTTCGTGTCGGCGGTACGCGGGCACGGCGACCACTTCACCGCGTACCCCTCGGGTGGCGCGGGGGACGCGGCGCTGCTGGCCCGCGCGGAGGCCCGCGCCACGGAGCTGGGCCTCGCCCCCGGCGACCGCCTGCTGGTCGACGTGACCCGGCATCCCGACCCGGTCGACTGGCTGCTGGCCCCGCTGACGGCAGGCGCCACGGTGGTCGCCTGCGCCCACCCCACCCCGACCCACCTGCCCGCCCGCGCCGAGACGGAACGAACCACCCACACCCTCCCCTGACCCCACCCCACCTCGTCGATCTTGCAGTTGCCGCCCCTGGGTTGAGGCATTCACCCCTTTTTGCCAGGGCAACAAGTGCAAGATCGACGAGGTGGGGTGGGGGCGGGGTGGGGTCAGGAGGCGCGCTGTTGGGCCAGGGCGGCGAAGGCCGTCAGGGACTCGGGGTTGGCCAGGGCGCCCTTGGCCGCCGCCGCGTCGACCGGGGTGCCGGTGAGGATCTTCTTGACCGGGACCTCCAGCTTCTTCGCGCTCAGCGTGCGCGGGACCGCGCGGACCTGGTGGATCTCGTCCGGCACGTGCCGGGGCGACAGGGCGGTCCGCAGCTCGCGGCAGATCTTCCTCCGCATGTCGTCGTCCAGCTCCAGGCCGTCGGCGAGCACCACGAACAGCAGCAGCTCCCCGGCGCCGCCCTCGTCGTCCTCCAGGTGCACCACCACCGAGTCGACCACCTCGTCGAGCCCCTCCACCACGGAGTAGAACTCGGCCGTGCCGAGGCGCACGCCGCCCCGGTTCAGCGTGGCGTCCGAGCGGCCGGTGATGACGCAGCCGCCGCGTTCGTTCACCGTGATCCAGTCGCCGTGCCGCCACACCCCCGGATAGACCTCGAAGTACGCCTCGCGGTAGCGGGCGCCGTCCGGGTCGTTCCAGAACCCGACCGGCATGCTCGGCATCGGCTCGGTGATCACCAGCTCGCCGAGCTGGCCGACCACCGCCGACCCGTCGGCGGACCGGGCCTCCACCTTCGCGCCGAGCGCCCGGCAGGCGATCTCACCGGCGTGCACCGGCAGCAGCGGCACGCCGCCGACGAACCCGGTGCAGACGTCCGTGCCGCCGGAGAGCGACTGGAGCTGGAGGTGGTCGCTGACGTTCTCGTACACCCAGGTGAAGCCCTCGGCGGGCAGCGGCGCGCCGGTCGAGCCGAGGCCGCGCAGCGCGGACAGGTCGGCGATCTCCTGCGGCACCAGCCCGGCCTTGCGGGAGGCCAGCAGGAACGGGGCCGAGGTGCCGAAGTAGGTGGTGCCGGTCTCCGCCGCCAGCCGCCACAGCGCGCCCAGGTCCGGATGGCCCGGATTGCCGTCGAACAACACGATCGCCGCGCCCACCGCCGGCCCGGAGACCAGGAAGTTCCACATCATCCAGCCGGTGGTGGTGAACCAGAAGAACCGGTCGGACGGGCCCAGGTCGTGGTGCAGCGCCAGCATCTTCAGGTGTTCCAGCAGGATGCCGCCGTGGCCGTGCACGATCGGCTTCGGCAGGCCGGTGGTGCCGGAGGAGTACAGCACGTACAGCGGGTGGTCGAAGGCGACCGGGGCGAAGGCCAGCGGCTCGTCGGTCTCCGCCGCCAGCTCCGCCCAGGTCATCGCGCCGTCCGGGGCCGGGCCGGCCGGATCGAGGTACCCGACGGCGACGGTGTGCCGCAACGACGGCAACGCGGCCCGGATCGCGGCCACCTCGGCGCGCCTGTCGATCGGCTTGTCGCCGTACCGGTAGCCGTCCACCGCGACCAGCACCGTGGGCTCGATCTGCTGCCAGCGGTCGGTGACGCTGCGGGTGCCGAACTCCGGCGCGCAGGAGGAGAAGATCGCGCCCAGGCTGGCGGTGGCGAGCAGCAGGACGTACGTCTCCGGGATGTTCGGCGCGTACGCGGCCACCCGGTCGCCGGGGCCGACGCCGAGCCGGCGCAGGCCGGCGGCCACCCGGCGGACCCGCTCGCGGAGCTGCGCCGCGGTGAGCGTCTCCGGGGCGCGGGTCTGTCCGTGCGCGATGACCGCCGGGTCGTCGTCGCCGAGCCCCGGCATGCGCAGCACGTTCTCCGCGTAGTTGAGCGTCGCGCCGGGGAACCAGCGGGCGCCGGGCATGGACCTCCCGGCCAGTGTTGCGGTCGGGGGCGTGTGTGCAAGCACGCCGAAGTAGTCCCAGATCGAGGACCAGAACCCGGTCAGATCGGTCACCGACCACTGCCACAGCGCGTCGTAGTCGGCGAACTCCAGCCCGCGGTGCTCGGCCAGCCAGCGCAGGTAGTCACCGATCCGGGACCGCTCGCGCACGTCGGCCGGGGGCGTCCACAGCACGTCAGACACGTTCCACCCTCCCCTGGGGCCCGGCACGACACTGTGCATGGGCCGTGGCGCCATCTTGCCCTACCTCGTACCGCCATTCTCCGCACCCGGTGCCGCCCACGGGGCGTGCCCACCCCACACCCCGCACCCCCACCCCATGTGGATCGCGCGGCAAGCGGGGGCGTTTCCTCTACCGGAGGCGTTAGGCGGGGGCCCCTCCTTTCACCTCGCGGTGGAGTTGGATGGCGCGCCGACGGGCCAGCCGGTGGGCGCGCCGGATCTCCGCCTCCCGGAAGCGGCGCTCGTCGTCGGGCGTCTCGGGCAGCACCGGGCGGACCGGGCGGGGCGCGCCGCCGACGTCCACACCCACGAAGACCAGGTACGCGGTGGCGACCCGGACCGGCTCGTCCTCGGCCGAGTCCCAGCGTTCGGCGACCACCCGCACCCCCACCTCCATCGAGGTGCTGCCGGTCCAGTTGACCTGGGCGTGGGCGTGCACGAGGTCACCCACCCGGACCGGCTCGGAGAAGACGATCTCGTCGATGGAGGCGGTGACCGCGGTGCCGCCGCTGTGCCGGGCCGCCGCCGCGCCGGCCACGTCGTCGACGAACTTCATCAGTACCCCACCGTGCACGGTCCCGTACAGATTGACATCGACGGCGGTCATGATGCGACTCAGCGTGACGCGGGAGTACGAGGTCGGCTTACCCGACGGGACCGCGGGATGATCTGTCATGCCGGAAACGGTACGGTGCGCGGATGCGACATCTCTGGAGCTTCCTCGCCGGGTTGGTGGTGGCACCCGTCACCTGGGTGCTCGTCACCCTCGGTCAGGACGGATCTGGGCGGACCGTCAACCGCTGGGTGGAGATCGGTACGTACAGCACCCCCAACCTGATCGAACCGGCCGTCTACCTGGGCGTCGCCGGCATCCTGCTCGGCCTGCTCGGCACGCTGCGTTTCTCGCCGCTCGGCCCGCTGGTGGCGGGGCTGCTGCTCGCGGCCCCGTACGTGGGGCTGTTCGTCGCGCCCTTCACCGTGCGGGACCGGATCCCCGGCGACCTGAAGCTGCTCGGCGACCCGCTGCCGCTGCGCCAGCCGCTGGACAACGGCACGCTGTTCCTCATCGGCCTGCTACTGCTGATGGCCGTGTTCAGCGGTGGACGCTGGCGTCGCCGGCCCGCGCCGGAGGGAGCCGGGGCGGAGCTGACCCCGGCCGGCACTCCGGCCGAGCCCGAGCCCGCGCTCACCGGCTGGTCCGCGCCGGGCCCGGCGAAGGACCCGGACACCGCCCCGCTCACGCTGGCCTATCCCGAATCCCCCACCGAACCTCTGCCCCGCCGCACCGGCGGCGAGTCACCCTGGTCGGCGCCACCGCGCGCCGGCACCCGCCCGGACAGCCCCGACGACCTCCGCTGACCACCCCGGGGTGGGCCGCCGGTCCCCGGTCGGCCCACCCCCTCCGGGGCCGCCGACGCATCGGCCGAGTCGGATCTCGGACCCCGACCGCGGTACCCACGCACGAGTGACTGTCACTACAGTCAGCCGTTATGCCGATGCCTTCCGTCAGGACGCGACGGGCCGTCGGCGTGGCCACCGTCGTCCTGGCGTCGGCGCTCCTGGTCACCGGCGTCCGCCTGGCCACCCGGGGTGATCCCCCGGTCGACGACGCCACCCGGGTCTGGTGCCTGTCGGCGGCCCACCGTCCGGGCCTGGTGGACGCCGCCCGCGCGCTCGGCCTCGCCACCCCCGGCCCGGCCGCGGGGCAACTGAGCTGGTCCGGCCGCCAGGGCAGCCCGGAGCAGTGGCAGGCCGACCGGCGGGCCGACTTCGACCGCACCTGCCGGGCGCTGACGGCCGCCGCCCGGTTGGACCGGGCCGGCGCCGGCACGCCGCCGCCGTCGCCCTGGGCCACCCTCCTCCCGTCGATCCTGCTGGCCGCCGCCAGCGCCACGCTGGCCGGCTGGTTCAGCCGCCGGTCGGCCACCGCCGGCACCCGGCGGACGGAGGCGGACGCGCTGCGCGCGGCGACCCGGGAGTACGCGCTGGCCGTCGAGTCCCTGCTGTCGCACGTGGAACGGGTCACCCCGGGCCCGTTCCCGGGGGTGGACGATCTCCGGGCCCGGCGCCGGGAGCTGGCCAGCCGACTGCACACGGTGACCGGCGCGCATCCGCGTTGGCGGCTGGCCCGCCGGCTGGGTGACACGCTCGACTCGTCCGCGGGCCCGCTGCACGACGTGCCGCGCGGCGGCGCGGCGGACGATCCCCGGCGCGCCGACTGGGTGCGCGGGCAACGCACGGAACTGAGCCGGCTGGAGGCGCAGGTGGAGCAGGTGGCCCAGGCGGTGGAGAATCCCGGGCTGGTCCCGGGCCGCACCCCGGCGGCCGTACGGTGAACCCCCAGCCGCCCGACGCGCCGCCGCCGGCGCCGGGTCATCCGCCGAACCCGTTCGCGGTGCCCAGGTTGGGCAGCACCGACCCGCTCAACCCGCTCTGGTACGCCGAACACGTCAACTACTACGTCCCGGTGGACAACACCGAGGCGTCCTTCGAGCAGTGTCAGGGCCGGTTCGCCGACGTCGCCCACCTGCACCACGAGGGGCGGCTGGTGCTGGTCCGGGGCGAGCGGGGGTGCGGGAAGACCGCGCTGGTCAACCGCTGCGCGCACTGGCTGCGCGATCGGCTCGGCCGGGACGGGCTGCGGGCGGAGGTGGTCAACCTGCGCCAGGAGGCCCACGAGAACGACCCGATCCCCACCCGGCGGGAGCACACCTGCCGGGCGCTGCTCGACAAGCTGAACGAGCTGCAACTGCTGCGCCACAACCTGGCGTACGAGATGCGCGACCGGCCCGACGACGCGTACCGCAACCTGCCCGGCTGCCTGGACACCGACCAGGCGCTGATCGTGCTGCTGCCGCCGGTGGAGCTGATCGAGGAGCTGCACTACTACGCCGCGCGGGCGCCCCGGCGGATGGTCTTCTTCGCCGAGACCACCAGCGCGCTGGACCGCCGGGACCGGGACGTGCTGGGTCGCAACACCGTCCACCTGGAGGTCGACGGCTTCGACCACCGGCACGCGGCCCGTTTCGCCGCCGACCGGCTCGGCCGGCTGACACCCGGGCTGCTGCCTCCGCTGGCGGATACCGCACTGGAGGAGTACATAGACGACGGCAGATTGGCAACGATCCGCGAGATGCAATGGTTACTCTTCGGCGTTTACGAGACACTACGTGTGCAAGATGAGCGACCCAACCAGGTGACCTGGCAGGATCTGGCCCGACACTTCATGAGAGAAGCCCGCCGCCTCAGGGAGCAGCCTTGATGGACGCGTACGACCCGGCCCCGATCGGCGAGGCGAACCCCTATCCGTCGAGCGCCGTGGCGCAGGTCGCCGACACCGGGTCGACCGTCTACACCATTCCCACCGCGGCGGTCCGCCGGGCCACCGACGCGATGAACGGCTACCTCGACGCGCTGCACGACGCTCCGCAGACGCCGGCCGGTCGGGTGGTCGCCGTGGTGGGCGACTACGGCACCGGCAAGACCCACCTGGCGTCCTACCTGGTCCGACACGCCACCGAGCGCCTCGACGGCGACCTCCAGTCGATCTACCTGACCGCCCCGCCGGACACGTTCGTCTCGCTGTACCGGACCTTCGCCGACAAGCTCGCCGACCGCCGGGAGGTGGTGCACCGGCGCGTCCGCGGCCTGTACGCCGACATCCTCGCCGTCGAGCTGCGCCGGTCCCGGGTCACCGAACCCCTGGCCGAGCAACTGCTCGCCGGCACCCTGGACCCGGTCGCCGTGGTGGACACGTTCAACATGATGGAGAGCCAACTGCTCGGGCAGTTGCGCGACCGGCTGCGGAAGGTCACCGAGAACGCCGAGTTCGCCCGCGCGCTGACGCTGCTGCTGCGCGGCGGGTTCGAGGACCCGGTCTGGGAGTGGATCGCCGGTCGGCCGCCGGCCGACGTGCTCCGCGAGCGGGGGATCACCGGCACGCTCACCGGCAGCGAGGCCACCGCGCTCCAGGCGATGGGCGTCTTCGCGCTGCTGATCGGCTACGGCCCGAACCCGTTCGTCCTGGTCATCGACGAGTTGGACCAGCTGCTCACCGCCGCCGGCCGGCGGGAGGACGAAGCCCTCGACGCGTTCAAGGAGATGCTGCGGGTCTTCGCCGCCTCCAACACGTTCCTCCTGCTCGCCGGGCTGCCCGACCTGCTCAGCACGCTGCGCCGCGACGTGCGGGACCGCAGCGGCGAGCAGATCACGATGACCCCGCTCAGCCCGGCCGACGTGCTCGACTACGTGCTGCGGCGGCAGCGGGGCCGGCTGGAGCCGTTCAGCGAGGCGACCGTCGGGCAGCTCGTCGAGCTGGCCAACGGCGTCCCCCGGGGCATCATCTCGCTCTGTCACCGGCTCTGGCGCCGGGCCCGCGACCAGGGCGGCCAGGTCACCGCCGGCATGGTCCGGGAGGCCGCCCGCGAACTGTACGGGGGCGTCGGCGCGCAGAACATCCTGGCCGAGATCCGGCGGGTGCTGGTGAGCACCGGGCACGAGAACTCCCGGCCGGACTTCTTCCCCATCGACGACCCGGACAGCCGCATCGACTACTGGATCCCGGCCGGTCGCGACGACGCCGGCTGCGGCATCCTGGTCTCCGGTCCGCTGCTGGAGGAGAGCGACGCCGCCCGGGTGGAGACCCGGGCCCGGATCAGCCACGCGTACCGCGACTGCGAACTGCTGCTCGTCGTGCTGGAGCCGGTGCCCGAGCGCTTCCTCCCCCGGATCCGCGAGGCCGTCGGCCGGGAGCCGCTGCTCTACCGCCCCCGGTCGTTCGCCGACCAGCTCGCCGCCGAGGTGACGTCGATGACCGGGCGGATCGAGGAGCGTTACCCGGCCGACGGGGCGCTGGTGCCGTTGGCGCCGCACATGGCCCGGCTGGATCGCCGCCAGTCGGCCACCCAGCACCTGCTCGGCCTGCTCAACGGTTCGCTCAGCGACCTGCGGGCCCAGAACGACGAGCACCTGGCGGCCATCCGCCGGGAGCTGCGCGAGCTGCAACGCTGGCCGGTCCCGCCCGGCGACCGCCGAAACGGCGACGACCTCGCCGACCTGCCGACGTCGGTGACCGAGCTGTTCGACCGCGCCTTCGCCGTGGTGGACCTGCGGACGCCGGTCGGCGTGCTGTTCCGGCGGGCGTTCGTCGAGGACGAGGGCGGCCGGGGCGCGCGGCAGGCGGTCCGGGCCCGGGTCCGGACCCCGGAGGTCCAGTCGGCGGTCGGCGTCGCCACGCTGCTGAACGCGCTCGTCGAGGCGTTCGGGCTGGCCGTGGCGGAGTGGTACCGTGCGGCCCGCCAGCGCCCCGGCGGTCCCGCCCCCTTCCAGTGGGACCGGCTGAACGAGATGTGCCAGATCTTCGACGCCGTGCACGAATACCTGCCCGTGCGGCAGCTCCGCGGCGCGCGGGACCTCGTGGACGACGACGTCCGCCGGTCGGAGACGGCGAGCGACGTGCTGACCGACTTCAGTGCGCGGGTGCGTCGGGAGCTGGTGACCGCCCTGACCGACGACGCGGCCTGACCGCCGGCGCCGGCCCGGCCGGGGCCGTCCCCGGACCACCCCGGCCGGACGCCTCACGCAGGCCGTTCGTCAACGCGTGCACCAGGTTGACGACGAGGATCGCCGGCGCCACCACGGCGACCGTGCCGACGAACTGCCGTTCCAGCACCAGCGCCAGGATGACGGCGGTGATGCCGTTCTGCTGGCCGAGCAGCACGTCGAGGCGGTCGGCGGCGGGGAGCCGGGCACCGATCACGGACGCCACCACCACGTGCGCCGCCACGGCGGCCAGCCCCAGCACCACGCCCGGTACCGGGTCCACGCCACCGACCAGCACCAGCCCGAGCGCGAACGTGGCGGCCAGGAACGCCCAGCGGGTCAGCAGGTCGAGCGCCGGCCCGATCGGCGGGCGGTAGAACAGCCCGGCCACGGCGAGCCCGAGCAGCAGGAACTGGGTGACCGCCAGCGTCGCGAGCCCGAGCAGGACCACGAGCTGACCGACGGTCACCGCCCGGCCGACCCACCGGGCGCGGGTGACCGCCCGCCGGTGCAGGGCCCGCGTACCCCACCAGGCCACCGCGGCCACGGCGGCGAGCAGCGCGTTCCGCACCAGGGAGAGCGTGAACCCACCCAGCTCCGCCGTCGTCGGGCCGGCCGGATCGCCGGGCAGCGCGGGGACCACCCAGGCGGCGGCGTACACGGTCAGCAGCACGGTGACCGGGTCGTCGAACGACGCCCACGCGGACAGGATCGACTGCGCCTGCCCGGACATCCGGGAGCGCAGCCGGGTCGCCGCGAACGACAACGGGTCGATCTGGGCGACCGCCACCCCGAGGACCAGGAACGCCGGCCGACCGAACGCGAGGTACATCACCGCCGAGATCAGCGCCGCCTTGACCAGCACGCCGACGGTGACCGCCAGCAGCACCAGCCGCAGGTTCCGCCGGGCCGCCGCGAGGTCGATGCCGTGGGTGCTGGCGAACAGGCCGACCGCCAGCAGCGCGGTGGCCACCGTCAGGTAACCGGCTGACCGGTGGACGTCGGTCCAGCCCCGCCCGGCCGCCAACGCCCAACCGGCGGTGGCGACCAGCACGAACAGCGCGGTGCGGCGCAGCGACGGCAGCACCGCCTCGACCACCCGGGCCCGGCGGTCGGCGGGAGCCGGCCCCGCCCCGCCCGGCGGCGCGCTCACCCGGCCAGCTCGGCGCCGAACACCGCCGCCTTCTCGTCCCCCTCCGCCACCCGGTCCTGGTCGAGCGTGACGGCGAGCAGGTAGCGGTCCAGCCCCACCGGATAGCAGTAGAACGCGCCCTGCTCGACGTCGAGCACCAGCCGGCGCACCCGGGAGCCGATCGCCGGGTGCGCGGACCGCACCACGGCGCGCAGCAGCTCGTCCACCCGCTGGGCGAGGTGGCCGTAGAAGGCCCGCCGCCGGGCCGGGGACGCGTCCGCGAAGAAGTCGCCCAGCCGCGGGTCGTCGAGCACGTCCGCGGTGGCCTCCAGCCGGCCCGGTCGGCACACCGCCACGTAGTGCAGGCCCTCGGCGTGAACCTGCCCGGCGCAGCGGGCCGCCAACCCGGCGTACGACTCGTCGCGTACCCAGGTCCGGGGCCGGGCCTCGACGGCGGGCGAACCGGACGGGCCGGGCGGTCCCGACGCGGTGCTGACCGGGGTGAGCCAGCCGCCGTAGTTGGTGGGCTGCTCGCCGACGGCCGTGTGCTCCGCGTTGGCCAGCCGGGACAGGCCGATGTCGGCGGCCCGGATCGTCGGCTGTCGGGGCGGCGGCTCGTCCGCCGGATCCTCCACCCGGACCACACCGACGAGGTGCTGTTCCCGGCTCAGTTGCAGGGCGAAGAGCGCGCCCCGCGCGGTGTGCAGCACCACCCGGATCAGGTCGCCGCTGCGCGCCGGGCGCAACACCCCGCCCAGGGTGGTCATCGCGTGCACCACGTCCCGGTCGACGAGCTGCCGCTCGTCGGCGTCCAGCTCGTGGGCGCCGGCCACCGGCGCCGGGGCGTCCAGGGCGAAGTCGCAGACCCCGGTGCGGTACCGGGCGAGGTGGAGCATCCCGGGCAGGCTCCGCATCAGCCGCTCGCACGCGTCCACCATGGCCGGCCGCTCCCGGACGTGGTCGGCGAGCATCACGTCGATCCGTCCGTCGACGCCGGACGGCCCGGCGGCCTCGTCGGCGGGGATGGGGGCGCTCATGTCGCCGGGACCTCCATGTCGACGAAGTCGAGCTTCGCGGGGCCGTACGGGATGCCACCGCTGATCTCGCCGTCGGTCACCAACGCGGCCAGGAGCCGCCGGGTGGCGCGCAGGTACGGATGTTGGAGCCCGAGGAAGTGGCGGCCCTCGTCGAGGACACCGCGCAGCAACCGCTCCGCCTCGGTGGTCCGCTGCGCCGCCGCCAGGCTGCCGGCCAGGTTGACCTGACCGCCGAGCGTCCACGGGTGCGACTCGCCGAGGGTGGCCGCCAGTCCGGTGGCGGCCTGACGCCCGGCGGACACCGCCTCTTCGAGGTCGCCGACGCCGCGCAGCAGCACCCCGCGCAGGCTCAGGCAGACCTGGGTGAACGGATGCTCGGGCGGGAGGTCGCGCCGGTAGCCGGCCAGGCTCTCGTCCGCCAGCCGCACCGCGTGTTCGCTCTCCCCGCCGAGGTGGTAGTCGACGGCGAGACTGAGCCGGCAGGACTGGGTACGCGGATTGTCCTCGCTGAGCAGCCGTCGCAACGCCAGGTAGGCGCGGCTGTTCAGTTCCTTGGCCCGGGTGAGCTCCTCCTGCCGGCGGGCGATGACCGCCAGGTGGCGGATGATCCGCAGCAGCAGCGTGTCCTCCTCGCCGTTGCGGCCGGCCGGCAACCGCTCCTGGTACGCCTCCTGGAGCAGCTTCCGCGCGCTGGCGAGGTCGCCCAGGTCACCCAGGTAGCGACCGAGGTCGCTGGCGAGCTCCAGGGTGTCGGGATGGTCGTCGGCGAAGAGCCGTCGGCGGCGGGCCAGCGTCTCCCGGGCCACCCGGACCGCCTCGTCGGTGCGCCCGGCCAGGTAGTACGACTGGGCCAGGTTGTGCGCCGCGACCAGCGTCTCCGGGTGGGAGTTGCCGAACTGGTCCCGGAAGCCCCGCCAGGTGGCCTGGTCCTCGATGAGCGCCGGCCGGAACCGGCCGAGCCCGCGCAGGTCACCGGCGAGACCCCGGCGGGTGACGAGGACCCGCGGATGGTCGTGACCGAGCAGGACCGTGCTCTCCCGCAGCACCTGCCGGCTCAGCGTCAACGACTCGTCGCTGTGGCCCAGGGACCGGGTGACGTCGGCGAGGCGGGTCGCCAACCGCAGCGTGATCCGGTCCTGCCAGCCGTACGCGGCCAGCCAGCGGTCCAGCACCGGCCGCCAGAGCCGGTGCGCCTCGGCGGCCTCGTCCTCGCCCCGGGCGATGAGGTGTTCGAGCTGCTCGACCACCAGCCGGCGGACGTCGTCCGGGCCGTCCGCGTCCAGTGCGCCGGAGCTGAGCAGGTGCTGGTGCAGCTCGTGCCGCAGCGCGGAGGCCGCCGCGATGGTCCGGGGCGCCGCCCCGGCCAGGGCGAGCAGGAACCGCCTGCGGCGCGCGGCGTGCTTCCCGGCGGTCATGTCGGCCAGCACGGTGGCCTGCACGGCGGGGTGCATCCGGACCGTCCCGTCGCGGCCCCAGGCGACGTCGAACAGCCGGAACCGCATCCCCAGCGCCAGCGCCCGGTCCATCTCCCACCCGTCGGCGCGCAGCAGGGCCGCGTCCTCGTCGGTCAGGTCGGCGGCGACCTGCCCGCGCATCCGCCGGGACTGGACCAGCGCGAGCGACATGCCGATCGGCGCGGCGAAGGCGTACATCTCCGTCAGCATCACCGCGACCCGGCCGCTGAACTCCTCGTCCATCAGCCGCAACGCCACCCGGACGATCCGCCGGGTGGGGGACGCCCCGTCGCCGGTGGGCCGGATCGCCTCCAGGAAGGCCGGCACCGCCGCGTCCGGGCCACGCGACCCGGTGACCGCCTCCCGCTTGTCGAGCAGGATGCCGGCCTGGCCCAGCAGCCCCGACGCCAGCCGCAGGTCCAGCGGGAACGTGCCCACCGCGTCGACGACCGCGGCGGCCGGGGCGGCGGACAACCCGGGCACCTGCCGGATGAGCAGCCCGGTCGCGTCGTCGCGGCGCAGCCCGTCGACGGCCACCGAGGGGCCGTAGACCGGCTGGTCCCCGGTGCCGCCGGTGACCACGACGTGCCCGCGGCCGGAGGGCAGCAGCCCGACCAGGTCCGCCGGGTCACCGACCCCGTCGTAGACCAGCAGCCACTGGTCGCCGCGCTTGCGCAGCTCGGCAAGCATCTCGTGGACGGCGTTGCCGCTCGGCTCGACCCCGAGCGCGTCGGCGAGCGCCGCGAGCGCGGTACGCACCGCGTGCCGGCTGCCCGCCGGGATCCAGACGACCAGGCGGTAGTCGCGGTGGAACCGGGCCACGTACTCGCGGGCCAGCGTGCTCTTGCCGGCGGCCAGCGGGCCGCGTACCCACACCGGTTGGCCGCCCGGGTTCGCCAGCAGCGCGTCGCGCAGCTCGCTCAGCTCCCGGTCCCGGCCGACGAACAGCCGCGGCCGGTCGGGCAGGCCGAACGTCTTGCGGGACTGGTCGTCCCGGCCCGGGAAGCCCACCCGCCAGGGCCGGTCCAGCGGCGAGGGCTTGAGCGCGGCCAGGCCCAGCGCGGCGCGCAGGCGTCGGCGTGCCTCCGGCTCGTCGCAGTCGAAGAGGTCCACCGGTCGACCGGCCGGGGGTGGACCGGCCGGGACGGTACGCAGCACCAGCAGCTCCGTGCCGGGCCGCGCCGCCACCTCCCCGGTCAGCGCGTCGAGCCACGCCTCGTCGTCGTCCTCGACGCCGGGCCCGCCCGCCCGGTGCGCGGTGGGGTCCGGGGCGACCGCCAGCACGGTGGCCGGCCCGTCGGGGGCCGGACCGCGTGGGCGCCAGGGCCGGACCCGGATGTCGAGTTCGGTCAGCTCGGCGCTCAGCCAGTCGGCCCACGGCCGCTGTCGTTCCGGGGTGGCCACGAACAGCTCGCCGCCGTTCTCGGCGAGCGGCCGGCTGAGCCCGAACCGGTAGCGCGCCCGGACCGGCTCCGCCTCCGGCTCGGCCCGGTCCAGCTCACCCTGCGTCAGCAGGCTCAGCAACTGGCCGTACGCCGCCAGCACCGACGCGCGGTGCGGGGACTCCTCCAGCAGCGGGGCGAGCGGCTGGCCCTCCGGGCCGCCGGGGAGGGCGACCTGCCAGAAGTCGACGCCCACCGCCGGCTCGTCCAGGGCGCCGCGGAAGCTCGACGCCACCTCGTCGGCGTGCCGGCGGGCGGCCACCGCGTCGGCGGGGGCCGACTGCGTGGTGGCGGCGATGATCCGGATTCCGGCGGGAGCGCCGCGGTGCACCTGGCGGGCCACGGCGGCGGCGTCGGCGAGCCGGGGCGCCCGGTAGGGGAAGCAGACGACGAGCGCGTCGCAGAGGACGGCCAGCCACTGGGCGACCGTCTCGGAGAAGTCGGCGGGGTCGAGCAGGACGTCGTCGTACTCGATGAACCGCAACTGCCGGCGCAGTTCACTGCGGATCGTGCCGCCCAGCCCACCGCCGATCTCGGTCACCGGCGGCCAGGTCGCCGACTCGGGCACCCACACCACGTCGAGGTGACCGGCGGGGGCGGCGTAGCGCCGCAGGGTGGGCTGCCCGGTGGTGAACCCGGGCAGCGCGAACATCAGGTCGGTCAGCCCGCGCGGCAGGTGGTCGGTGAGGGGCGACTCCCCGCTGTAGAAGGGGCTGAGGTGCTCGTGCACCCGGACCGCCCCCCGGCCGGCGTCCACCACGAGCACCCGGCGGCCGGCGCGCGCCAGCAGCCAGGCCACGTTGCTTGTCACGTTGGTGCGCCCGGTCAGGCTCTCCGCGGCGACGAAGGCGGTCACCCTGGTCTCGGTCGCCCCCGGCTCGGGCCGGGACGCGGACGTGCCGCGCGCCGGGGCGTCCGGAAACCCGTCGATCGTCATGCCGTCCCCCCGTCGGACCCGGTGTCGGACGTCGTCCACCACCGCCGCGCGCCCGGATTGTCGGCCTGGTTGCCGAACCAGAGGAACTCGGCGGTCGGGTCGCCGCTCTCGTCGATCAGCCGCCGCAGGGACCGGTGCAACTGCCGGCGCGGGATGGCGTCGAGGTCGGCCGGGTCGAGTTCCGCCACATCGAGCAGTTGGGATATCAGTGGCCGGTCGCCACCGCTCACCCGTTCCGACATCTCCGGCCCAACCTTCGATCCATCGACACCACCACTCCGCACGGCACAGCCAGCGTTCCGGCAGTAACATATCGTAGCCTTCATCGATGTCCACCGTCGTCGCGGTGGGCCGCCGACTGGTCTGGGGAGGCCGCGGGTGCCGACGGGCCGGTACGAGATGCCCGTCGGCACGTTCCGGGCGCTCGCCCGGGGCGGTGGCGGCCGGGAGGTGGTCCGGCGGTTGCTCGCGGTGCCGGTGAGTCGGAATCTGCTCGTGCTGCGCTCGGCCGTGGTGCTCGCCACGGACCTCGGACACCCGCACGCGCCGCTGGTCAACGACGCCTGGCAGCTCCTCGGCGAGCTGCGGCGGTCGGCTCCCGGGCCCACCCGCGTGGTGCTCGGCTACCCCACCGTGAGCGTCTGGGCGGCGGGCACGCTGCGGGCCCTGGGGCACGGCGACCGGGGGTCCGCCAACGACCCGGCGACCCTGGGCGCGGTGGTGGCCGCGGCGGCGATGCGGGCCGGCGGGCGGGCCCGTGTCAGCTTCCCGACAAGCTCCTCCGGCGCGGTGACGGTGGCGCTGCCCGGCCTGGGCCGGGTCCACCGCGGCCCCGGCGGCGGGGCCGGTCTGGCGGAGCTGACCGTGGACGGGGCGCGCCGCACGCTGACGCTCGACGGCGTGCCGGTGACCGGCCCGGGGCTGTGCCCCCGGACGACCGGGGCGGCGGGCGGCGGCCCGACGCCGGCCTGGCACCCGGTGCCCCGGCTACGGGCCGACGGGCACGGCCCCCGGCTGCACCTGGACGATCTCCGGTCGCTGGCCTGCCCGGCCGCCGTCGCACCTGTCGACGCGGTCCGGGCCGCCCGCTGGGCGGCCCGGCTGTCCCCGGGCTGGCGGCTGCTGGCCACCCGGCACCGCCGGGCCGCCACCGAGCTGACCGAGGCGATCTCCATGGTGATGCCGCTGGCCCGGGACGCGGCCGGCCGGCCGTGGGCGGCGGTGACCAGCGGGGGGACACCCGACGAGCTGACCGCCCCGCTGATCAGCGGCACGTTCCCCGCCGCGGTGGGGTGCGTCGCCCTGTCCGACGGCCCCGGGGCGGCCGGCCCCACCGCCGCGGCCCTCGTGCACGAGCTGGCGCACAACAAGCTGGCCGCCCTGGACCACCTCTTCCCGCTCGTCGAGGCGGCGGAGCCGGCCCGTCACCCGGTGCCGTGGCGGGCCGGCGCCCGTCCGCTGCCGGCGCTCGTGCAGGGCCTCTACGCCCACGTGGCGGTCGGCGAGTTCTGGCGTCGGGAACGGCGCTTCGGTACGACCACCGGCCGCCACCTGGCGCACGCCGAGTTCGCCCGGCTCCGGGGAGCCTGCCGGGAGGTGGCCGACCTGCTCCGGACCGCCGACGGGCTGACCGGGTACGGACGGCTGCTCGTCGACCAGCTCGACGACGTGGTCGACGGCTGGTCCGGCCGGCGGGCCGGGCCGATCGGCACGGGCCGGGCCGGGCGACGCCGACGGCCCCGCCCGGCCCCGCCGGTCAGTCCTTGAGGAGCTGGCGGGCCATGACGATGCGCTGCACCTGGTTGGTGCCCTCGTAGATCTGGGTGATCTTGGCGTCGCGCATCATCCGCTCGAGCGGGTAGTCGCGGGTGTAGCCGTAGCCGCCGAGCAACTGGACCGCGTCGGTGGTGATCTCCATGGCGGCGTCCGAGGCGAAGCACTTGGCGGCCGCGCCGAAGTAGGTCAGGTCCGCGTCGCCCCGCTCGGACTTGCCGGCGGCGGCGTACGTGAGCTGCCGGGCCGCCTCCAGCTTCATGCCCATGTCGGCGAGCATGAACTGGATGCCCTGGAACTCGGCGATCGCCTTGCCGAACTGCTTGCGCTCCTGGATGTAGCCCTTGGCGTAGTCCAGCGCGCCCTGGGCGATGCCGATCGCCTGGGCGGCGATGGTGACCCGGGTGTGGTCCAGCGTCTTCATCGCGGTGGCGAAGCCGGTGCCCTCGGCGCCGATCATCCGGTCGGCCGGGATCCGGACGTTGTCGAAGTAGACCTCGCGGGTCGGCGAGCCCTTGATGCCGAGCTTCTTCTCCGGGGCGCCGAAGCTCACCCCCGGGTCGGACTTCTCCACCACGAACGCCGAGATGCCCCGCGACCGGGCCGTGGCGTCGGTCACCGCGAAGACGGTGTAGTACTCGGAGACGCCCGCGTTGGTGATCCACCGCTTCACGCCGTTGAGCACCCAGTGGTCACCGTCACGCACCGCCCGCGTGGTCATCGACGCCGCGTCACTGCCCGCCTCCGGCTCGGAGAGGCAGTAGGAGAACATCGCGTCACCCGAGGCCACCGGCGTCAGGTACCGGCGCTTCAGCTCCTCGGAGCCGGCCAACAGCAGCGGCATGGTGCCCAGCTTGTTGACGGCCGGGATCAGCGAGGACGAGGCGCACGCCCGCGCCACCTCCTCGATCACGATGGCCGTGGCCAGCGCGTCCGCGCCGGCGCCGCCGTATTCCACCGGGACGTGCGGGGCGTGGAAGTCGGCCGCCCGCAGCGCGTCGTAGGACGCCTTCGGGAACTCACCTGTCTCGTCCGCCTCAGCGGCGTGCGGCGCCACCTTGGCCGCACAGACCTCACGGACCGCCTCCCGGATCGCCTCGTGCTCCTCCGGCAACCGGTAGACGTCGAACGACTGCTCTGCGGCCATGTCGGCCCTCCCCTTTCACCGCTATCATGCGCAGTCCGGGCCGCCCGGGGGCCGCCGACTGCCGCAGACTGAAGAATAGCCACCGGGCCTCGACCGGACCTTACCGGCGGGTAGGCTCGCGCCCGGGCGGCGGCAACCCGACCCACTACCCTCACACCAGAATCAGTTTCCCTCGGTGCCCGGCCTAGGCGCCCCTGCAGAATGCGACGCGAGGATGCGCCGCCAGTGCGAGCGGAGAAGACAGGCGTGACGATCCCGTACCCGAACTCCCAGCCGATGCCCGCCATCGCCGCGGTGACCCCGCCCTCCGGCGCGGCCCGGCCCCGGGTGACCTTCCTCGGCACCGGTTACCTCGGTGCGACGTACGCCATCTGCTACGCCGAGCTGGGCTACGAGGTGCTCGGCTTCGACGTCGACGCCGACAAGATCGCCAAGCTGAACGCCGGTGAGGTGCCGATCCACGAGCCCGGCCTCGACGAGCTGCTCCGGCGCAACCTGGCCGCCGGCCGACTGCGGTTCAGCACCGACATCTCCGAGACCGCCGACTTCGGCGACGTGCACTTCATCTGCGTCGGCACCCCGCAGCGCGCCGACGGCATGGGCGCCGACCTGTCGTACGTCGAGGCGTCGGTGACCAGCCTGGCCCAGCACCTGACCCGCAAGGCGCTGATCGTCGGCAAGTCCACCGTGCCGGTGGGCACCGCCGAGTGGGTGGAGCAGCTCGTCGGCAAGCACACGCCGGCCGACCTGGGCGTCGAGGTGGCGTGGAGCCCGGAGTTCCTCCAGGAGGGCTTCGCCGTCGACGACGTGCTGCGCCCCAACCGGATCGTGGTCGGCGTCAAGAGCGAGTGGGCCAACGGCATGCTCTTCGCCGCCCACAAGGGCGTCTTCGACCTGGCCGCCACCGAGGACCGCGAGGTCCCGCTGGTGGTCACCGACTTCGCCACCGCCGAGCTGGTCAAGGTCGCCGCCAACGCGTTCCTGGCCACCAAGATCTCCTTCATCAACGCGATGGCCGAGGTCTGCGAGGCCGCCGGCGGCGACGTCACCCAGCTCGCCCGCTCCATCGGGTACGACCCCCGGATCGGCAACCGCTTCCTCCAGGCCGGGCTCGGCTTCGGCGGCGCGTGCCTGCCCAAGGACATCCGTGCCTTCCAGGCCCGCGCCCAGGAGCTCGGCGCCGGCGAGGCGCTCCGCTTCCTGCACGAGGTCGACCTGATCAACCTGCGTCGGCGTACCCGGGTGGTGCAGCTCGCCGCCGAGTTGCTCAACCGCCGCTCCGGCCCGGCCGGCCCGGACCTCTCCGGCACCCGGATCGCGGTGCTCGGCGCGACCTTCAAGCCCAACACCGACGACGTACGCGACGCCCCCGCCCTCGCGGTGGCCGCGCTGCTCGGCAAGGCCGGCGCCGACGTGCACGTCTTCGACCCGCAGGGGATCGAGAACGCGCGCCGCGCGGTGCCCGGCCTGGCCTACGAGGAGACCATGAACGACGCCGTCCAGGGCGCCGACCTGGTCTGCGTGCTCACCGAGTGGGCCGAGTTCCGCAACGCCGACCCGGTGGCCCTGGGCGAGCTGGCCAACGGCCGGCGGGTCGTCGACGGGCGCAACTGCCTCGATTCGACACTGTGGACGCAGGCCGGCTGGGAGTACCGCGGCCTGGGCCGTCCCTGACCGATCGACGCCGGGCCGGCCGGCCGGGGAGCAGCCTCCCCGGCCGGCCGGTCCTTTTTGTTGTCCGGAACGCGCCGGCAACTGTCGAAATCCCGGCCCGCTCAAGGCATGCTGCCTCTGGGAGGTCCACAGTGCGAGGGCACAGGCGGACGGGAGACGGTCGTGGAGAGCTTCAGGTGCGCCTCGTGCGGGCGGGAGATCAAGCCCGCCGCCGTCTGTCCGCACTGCGGCGCGGAGCAGCCCCAGTGGGCCGGGCACCTGGCCGACATCGAACGGTCGATCGCCGAGATGAAGGCCCGGGACGCCGAGATCGCCCGTGAGCAACGGCAGATCGCCGCCAAGATGCAGGCCGCGCTCTTCCAGCGGGACATCCTGGCGCACGCCGGTGAGGAACGGGTCAAGCAGGCCACCCGGCCCCGCCGGGTGCTGCGGCGACGGCCGGGGCGCCGGCCGCCCACCGCCGCCACCGGGGCGCCACCCCGGGTGCCCCGGCAGGGCACCCCGCCGCCCGGACCGGACGACCTTCCCCCGTCGCCGCCCCGCGGCCGGCCGCAGTGGCTCGACGCGGACGATCCGGAGCACCCGCCGGAGGCGTCCTCGCGCGAGGTGCAGAACATCCCGCTCGGGCTGGGCGCGCTGCTGCTCGGCGTCGCGGCGGTGGTGTTCGCGGCGGTCGCCACCAGCTCGATGGACGCGCTCGCCCGGCTCGGCGTGCTGCTGGTCGCGACCGTGCTGATGCTGCTCGCCCCGCCGGTGCTGGCCCGCCGCGGGCTCACCTCGACCGCCGAGACGATCGCCGCGGTCGGCATGCTGCTGGTGCCGTTGGCCGGGTACGCGGTCTGGGCCGTGGACCGGATCGGCGGCGGCACCTCGGGCGCCGCGTTCGCCGGCGCGATCTTCCTGGTCACCACCGTGGTCGCGGTCGGGTACGCGTACGGCACCGGGCTGCGCGCGCCCCGCTTCGCCACCGTGCTGGCCGCCCAGCCGGTGCTGCCGCTGCTGGCGTACGAGCGGGTGACCGGCCCGACCGGCTGGGCGCTGGTGCTCACCCTGGTGGCCGTGCTGGACCTGGCGCTGGCCCGCTCCCCGGTGGTGCGCGAACGGCCGGTCCGGGCGGACCTGCCCCGCAGCGCTCCGCCGGCACCCGCCGCGTCCCGGCAGCGCGCCGACGACGACCGGCCCGAGTCGGCGCCGGAGGAGTCCGGCGAGGTGCTCGGCGGCGAGCCGCCGGCCGGTCCGGCCACCGCCGCGCCGGCCCGGCCGGTGCCGTGGTTGCGCGAGCTGACCTGGCTGCTGCACGGCGCGGCGGTGGCGCTCGCCCTGGCGTACGCGGTCACCGCCCTGCTGCGCGCCGCCACCGTGCCGGTCGCCGCCGGCGCGGGCGCGGTGCTGCTGCTCGCCGCGCTGACGGCGCTGGCCGGCACGTTGGCGCTGCGCCGGCCGCCACTGCCCGACCTGGGCGCCGGCATTCTCACGCTCGCGGTCATCGGCGCGCTCGGGCGGGTCGCCTCGGTGGCGCTGCCCGGCCGGTCCCTGCTGCTGATCGCCGCGGTCATCGCGCTCACCGGCCTCGCCGTCCGGGCCATGCCGGAGACGGCCCGCCGGGGCCCGCAGCTCGCCTCCGCGGCGGCGTTGACGGTCAGCGGCCTGGTGGTCGCCGGTGGCGCGTTGCGCGCCGGGCTGGCCCCGGTCCGGGCGTCGCTGCCCGCCTGGTCCGCCGACCTGAGCGGCTGGCACGCCGAGCTGGCCCGGGCGGTCGGCCCGACCGGCTGGCAGCTCGCCGCCGCCGCCCTGCTGCTCACCGTCGCCGCGGTGGTCGCGCTGCCCACCACGATCCGGCGCGAGTTCGCGGTGGTCGGTGCCGCGCTCACCGCGCTCGCCGTGCCGGCCTCGCTCGGTCTGGGCTGGGCGGCGGCCTGCTGGCCGATGCTGGTGACCGCCGTCGCCATCGGGGTGCTCGGGCTCACCGCCGGCACGGAACGGGCCGCGGTGGCGCACGCGGTGACCGCGGCCGGGCTGGGGCTGACCGGCGCCGGCGCCACGCTCGCCCGACCCGCGCTCACCGCCGCCGCGCTGACCCTGCTCTTCCTGGCCGGGGCGTTGGTCTCGCTCGCGCCCCGGGTCCGGATCGCCGCCGCCGCGACGGACCCGGTCTGCGCCTGGGCGGCCGGCGGCGCGGCGTTCGCCCTGCCCGGCGCGGTGGCCGCGTTCGTCGCCGCCACCGTGCCGACCCCGCCGGCGCCCACCCCGGCCAACCTGCGCGAGATCACCGTGCCGATCCTCGCGGCGAGCTTCCTCGCCGTCTGCGTGACGCTCGCCTACGCCGCCCTGGTCCAGGTGGCGCAGCGGCAGCTGAGCATGCCGCACGCGCTCGGCACCGTGCTCGGCGCGGTGGCCGTCGCCGCCGCCGGGCTCTTCGCGCCCGGCGCCACCTCGGCGGACGCCTGGGTGGGCGGGCTGCTGCTGATCGCCGCCGCGCTGCTGGCGGCGGCGCCCCGGATCGACGCCCGACGCCGCGCCGACATGTCGCTCGACGGCTCCGACCTGGCGCTCGCCGCCACCACGGTGGCGCTTGTCGCCACGCTGGTGCGGATCGCCGCGGTGCTCGCGCCGGGCGGCCAGCTCATGGTGGCCGCCGCGCTGGTGCTGGTGGTGGCCGTCGCGGCCCGGGCGCTGCCGGAGGAGTGGCGGCGCGGCCCGATCCTCGGCATCGCCGCCGGCGGCACCCTGATCGGTCTCGTCGCCGCCTGGAGCGCGCTGCGCGGCGGCGTCGGCGTGCTGGCCACCCCCGGCCCGATCTGGGCCGGTGACCTGAGCGGCTGGCCGGCCGCGCCGACCGGCGGGACGACCTGGCAGGCGCCGGTCGCGCTGGCGTTGCTGGCGGCGACCGCCGCCGTCCTGCTGCCGCCGCCCTGGAAGTACGACGTGTCGGGCGTGTGCGCGGTGCTCGCCACCGTGGGCGCGCCGGCCGCGTTCGACCTGCCCTGGTGGTCACCGGTGCTGGTCGGCACCATGGTGGCCGCGGTCTTCGGGATGGCGGCGGTGGCCTCGACGGACCCGAGGGCCGCGCTGTCCCGGGCCACCGTGGCCGGTGTGGTGGCGTTGCACGCCACCGGCGCCGGGCTGGTCCGGCCCTGGACCACCGCGTTGGCGTTGAGCAGCATCGCGTTGATCGGGGTGACGGTGGCGGCCCTGGCCCGGTCGTTCGCGCCGGCGCTGGTGGAGGACGTCCGCACCGAGGGCATGCCGCCGCACCTGGTCCAGGTGGGCGGCGCGGCGGCCGGGTCGGCCCTGCTCGCCCTGCCCGGCGCGGTGGCCGCGCTGTCGGTCGAGTTCGGCCGTCCCGCGCAGGTGGTGCTCACCGCCGCCCTGGCCGCGGCCAGCCTCGGCCTGGCGGTGGTCGCGGCGGTCCGCCGGCAGGTGCCGCAGTACCTGCCATACGCCAGCGTGGCAGTGGTCGGTGCGGGCACCGTCACGGCGGCCACCGCCCTCGTCGTCCATCTGCCCGCCGGGGTGTTCGCCGCCGCCGCCGCGCTGCTCGGTGTGCTCGCCGAGCTGATCCGGGCGGCCACCGTCCCGCCGGTCGGCTCGGCCCGACCGGTACGCCGGTGGTCGGTGCTGCTGAACGGGGCGCTGCGCCGGGACCCGGACCGCCCCACCGAGCTTCGGTGGCGGGTCAGCCCGGCGGCCGGCGCGTTGGCCGCGGCGGCGCTGCCCACCGCGCTGGCGCTCGTCACGCTGGCGCCCACGCTGGTGGTGGCGCTGTTCTCGACGTTCGTGGTGCTGGGCCGGGTGTGGCAGGGGCCGCCCCCGGAGCTGCTCACCCCGCCGCCGGACGCGGTGGACCCGACCCACGTGCTCACCGCGCTGCTGCTCACCGCGACCGCGGCGCTGGCCGCGACCGGGTTCAGCGGCGGTCGCCGCTCCCGGGCGGTGCCGGTGATCCTGCCCGGGGCGGCCCTCACGCTGCTGATCGCGCCGGTGGCGCTCGGCCAGGGGTGGCCGGTGACCGCGGAGGCGGGGCTGGTGGTGTTCACCATCTCGGTGCTGGGGTTGGCGCTGACCCCGCCGCCGGCGTTGGCCGAGCCGGGTCGCTCGATCCGGGTCGCCCGGGTGCTGGTCTTCGTCATCGGGCTGGCCGCCGGTGGCGCCGGGCTGGCCGGCGCGCTCGCCACCCGCGACCTCACCCTGATCACGTTGGGGAGCGCGGTCGGGGTGGGCGCGGTCGCCGCGTTCTTCGGCACCACCCAACGGGCCCGCATCCTCGGCTGGCTGTTCGCCTCGCTGATGGCGCAGCTCTTCGTGCTCACGCTGGGGTTGGTGGCCGGGCTCGCCGCGGTGTGGTCGGCGTTCGGCGTGCTGGCGGTGGGTGCGGCGTTGCAGGTGTTCGCCGCCACGCTGCCCCGGCTGCGCCGGCCCGAGGCGTACCGGGAGGCGGCCACCGTCGAGTGGAGCGGGTACGCTGCGGCGCTCATCGCGCTGGCCCTGGCGTTCGACTCGCCCCGGCACATCGCCGCGTTGCTGGCCGCCTGGGGTGCGGTGCTCGGGGTGGCGGCCAGCCGGCCGGGGCGTCGCCCGTTCGAGCGGAACCTGCTGTTCTGGGCGGTGGTGGCCTGCGAGATCACCGCCTGGTGGATCCTGATGTGGGTGGCCGACGTGGCGCTTCCGGAGGCGTACACTCTGCCGTTCGCCGCGTTGGCCCTGCTGGTCGGCGTGCTGCAACTGCGGCACCGGCCGGACATGTCGAGCTGGGTGGCGTACGGGCCGGCGCTGGTGACCGCGTTCCTGCCCACGCTGGCGATCGTGGTGGCCACCGACTCCAGCATGCTGCGCCAGGTATTGCTGCTGCTCGGGGCCGTGGCGGTGCTGATCTTCGGCTCGATGAGCCGGCAGCAGGCGCCGGTGATCGTGGGCGCGACGGTGACCGCCGTCGCCGCGGTGCACGCGCTGTTCAGTCTCGGCCCGTGGCTGGTGCTGATCCCGGTCGGCATCGTGCTGCTGGTGCTCGGGGCCAGCAACGAGCGCCGCCGCCGCGCCCAGGAGCGTCTACAGACGGCGCTGCGCGGCATGCGGTGAGCGCACCGCGCGGCACGTGCTCGGGCAGCCACCCCACCGGCGGCCGGATGAACCGACCCTCCAAACCCGACTACCGGTCACCTTCGGTAGCGGGTCGGCTGCCGGAGTGACTCACCCCCACGCCCTTTGCTCTGCAGCCACTGGCGCATCAGTGACCCAGCGCGACCGCGACTGTCGGACCCAGTAATACGCATCGGTACCAATGCGCATCTCAGAGCAGGTGGTGCGCGGAAGGCTGCAGAGCAAAGGCGCCGCGACTACCAAACGGCCTCCCAACGGCCGATCACGCTCCGTCATTCCGCCACGAAAACACGGAGAGTGAAATCGGTGCCGGTCAGGCCAGCGAGGCGCGGAGCGCCGCCTCCTTCTCGGCGACCAGGTCCTCCAGGCTCGCCTGGTAGGCGGCCATCCGGTCGCGCAACGCCGGGTCGGCGGCGCCCAGGATGCGGACCGCGAGCAGCCCGGCGTTGCGGGCGTTGCCGATCGACACCGTCGCGACCGGCACGCCGGCCGGCATCTGCACGATGGACAGCAGTGAGTCCATGCCGTCCAGGTACTTCAGCGGCACCGGCACGCCGATCACCGGCAGCGGGGTGACCGAGGCGACCATGCCGGGCAGGTGGGCGGCCCCACCCGCACCCGCGATGATCACCCGGATGCCCCGCCCGGCGGCGGACCGACCGTACTCGATCATCTTGAGCGGGGTGCGGTGCGCGGAGACCACCCCGACCTCGTGCGGCACGCCGAACTCGTCGAGCGCCTCGGCGGCGGCCCGCATGGTCGGCCAGTCCGAGTCGCTGCCCATGATCAGCCCGACCGTACTCATGCTGTTCCCTCCTGAAGCCACCGCGCCGCCCGGGCGGCCCGGGCCCGCACGTCGGCCAGGTCCGTGCCGAGCACCGTGACGTGCCCGATCTTGCGGCCCGGTCGGACCTGCTTGCCGTAGAGGTGGACCTTGGCGCCCGGCTCGGCCGCGAACAGGTGGTGCAGCCGCTCGTCGATCGAGATCCCGCCCGGCTCCCCGCCGAGCACGTTCGCCATCACCACCACCGGCGCGGCGAGCGACGTGTCCCCCATCGGGTAGTCCAGCACCGCGCGCAGGTGCTGCTCGAACTGGGAGGTGCGCGCACCCTCGATCGTCCAGTGGCCGGAGTTGTGCGGACGCATGGCCAGCTCGTTGACCACCAGCCCGGAGGGCGTGTCGAACAGCTCCACCGCGAGCAACCCGACCACGCCGAGCGCGGTGGCCAAGTCGATGGCGAGCTGCTGCGCGGCCACCGCCCGTTCCTCCGGCAGGTCGGGCGCGGGCGCCAGCACCTCGACGCAGATGCCGTCGCGCTGCACGGTCTCCACCACCGGGTACGCGGCCACCTGTCCGAACGGCGACCGGGCGACCTGCACGGCCAGCTCCCGACGCAGCGCCACCCGTTCCTCGACCAGCAGCGGCGTGCCGCCGTCGAGCAGCGTGGCGGCCAGCTCGGCGGCCTGGTCGGCGTCGTCCACCAGCCAGACGCCCCGGCCGTCGTAGCCGCCCCGGGCGGCCTTGAGCACCACCGGCCAGCCGGTCTGCTCGCCGAACCCGACCAGGTCGGCCGGCGACTCCACCGGACGCCAGGCCGGGTTCGGCGCGCCCAGCTCGGCGAGCCGCTCCCGCATCACCCGCTTGTCCTGCGCGTGCACCAGCGCCTCGGCCGGCGGGAACAGCTTGACGCCCTCCGCGGCCAGCGCACGGATGTGATCGTTCGGCACGTGCTCGTGGTCGAACGTGACCACGTCGCAGCCCTTCGCGAACGTGCGTAGCGCGGTCAGGTCGGTGTGGTCGCCGTACTGGACGTCGGCGGCGACGAGCGCCGCGCCGTCGTCCGGGGCGAGTGCCAGCACGCGCAGCGACTGGCCGAGGGCGATGGCGGCCTGGTGGGTCATCCGGGCCAGTTGGCCGCCACCCACCATGCCCACGACGGGGAGTCCGGTCCGGGAGTCCATAGCGCCGCCAGCCTAACCGGGCCGGCACCGGGCCCGACCGTGAGGGCGGCCCGCCGCCGGGGACTCAGCCGAGCTGGGCGACCAGCTCCTCGACCGAGGTCACCGGCCGCTGGCAGACGAACCCCCGGCAGACGTACGCGGTCGGCCGCCCGTCGAGCAGGGGCCGGCCGGCCAGCAGCGGCACGCCGGGCTGATCCGGGGCGCCGGCGACCACCACCGCGCCGGGCGGGGCGTGCCGGTGCGCGGCGGCCACCAGCGGGTCACCCGTCGGATCGTCGGTCGCCACCGCGATCTCGTACGGCCCGGAGAGCAGCGCCTCGCCCACCGTGGCGGCGTAGCCGGTGAACCGGGCGTGCCGGTCCACGATCGGCGCGACGGTCGACAGGGTCGCCTCGGCGGCCTCCCGGTAGCGGGTCTCCCCGGTCAACGCCGCGTACGCGACAAGCGCCGCGACGATCGCCGACCGGCCGGACGGGGTCGCGTTGTCGGTCGGGTCGGCCGGCCGGGTGACCAGGCGTTCGGCGTCGTCGGCGGTGTCGTAGAAGCCGCCGTCCGGCGCCGCGAACCGGGCCAGCGCCACGTCGAGCAGCTCACCGGCCAGCGCCAGCCAGCGCCCCTCGCCGGTGAGCTGGTGCAGCGCGCAGAACGCCTCCGCGACGCAGCCGTAGTCCTCCAGCACCCCGGCCGGCGCGCCCACCACCCCGTCCCGGGACACCCGGCGCAGCCGGCCGTCCACCAGGTGCACGGCGGCCAGGTGCTCGGCGGCGTCGCGCATCGCCCCGTCGGCGACGATAACCACACCCTCCAGCAGGTTCGCGTCCTCGTCCTCCGGTGCCGCGTAGAGCGCGGCGACCTGCTGGAACTCCGCGATGGCGGTGATCGCCAAGCCGTTCCAGGCGGCCACCACCTTGTCGTCGCGGGCCGGTTGGGGGCGGGTGTCGCGGGCGTGCAGCAGTCGGCCCGCCACGTCCCGCCAGCGGGCCCGGACGGCCGGATCGGCATCGTCCACGTCCCGGGCCAGCCGCAGCACGCTGGCGCCCTCCTCGAAGGTGCCGTCGGGGGTGACGGTGAACAGGTCGGCGGCGAACCGGCTGTCCTCCTCGCCCAGCACCTCGACGAGCTGGTCCGGCGTCCAGACGTAGGTGAGCCCCTCGACGCCCTCGGTGTCCGCGTCCAGCGCCGAGGCGAAGCCCTCGCCGGCCCGGTGCAGCTCGTCGGCGAGGAACCGGGCGGTGTCGCGGGCCACCCGGCGGGCCAGCCTGTCGCCGGTGACCCGCCAGAGCTGGGTGTAGACGCGCAGCAGCAGCGCGTTGTCGTAGAGCATCTTCTCGAAGTGCGGCACGGTCCAGTGGCCGTCCACCGAGTAGCGGGCGAAGCCGCCGGCGAGCTGGTCGTTCAGGCCACCGCGGGCCATCGCCTCGGCGGTGTGCCGGACGATCTCCAGGCTGCGCGCCGACCCGGTCCGCCGGTGGTGCCGGAGCAGGAAGAGCAGGTTCATGTGCGGCGGAAACTTCGGGGCGCCGCCGAAGCCGCCGTTCGTCTCGTCGTACTCCTTCGCGAGCTGGGCGGCGGCGCCGTCGAGCAGCTCGGCGGTGAGCGGGGCGGTCACGCCGCCGACGGCCTGGGCGCCGCCGATCGCCTCGACCACGGCGGCCCCCTGCCGCAGCACCTCCTCGCGCTGGTCCCGCCAGGCGGCGGCGACCGAGCCGAGCAGCCGGAGGAAGTTGGCCCGGGGGAAGTAGGTGCCGCAGAAGAACGGGGTGCCGTCCGGGGTGGCGAAGACCGTCATCGGCCAGCCGCCCTGGCCGGTCATCGCCTGGGTGGCGGTCATGTAGACGGCGTCGACGTCGGGCCGTTCCTCGCGGTCGACCTTGACGCAGACGAAGTCGTCGTTCATGAGCCGGGCCACGGCCTCGTTCTCGAACGACTCGTGGGCCATCACGTGGCACCAGTGGCAGGCGGCGTAGCCGACCGAGATGAGCACCGGCACGTCACGCCGCTTCGCCTCGGCGAACGCCTCGTCACACCAGGGCCACCAGTCGACCGGGTTGTCGGCGTGCTGGAGCAGATAGGGCGAGGTGGCCTCGGCGAGTCGATTCACCATCCGACCATAGCGAGCGCGCGGTGCCCGCGCGCCGCGAGTGGCCGGCCGGGTCAGCGGGGACGCCGGTCGCGTCCACCGTGCCAGCAGACTAGGGCCGACCAGCGGTCCCGCGCTGCCCCGCACCGGCGGGATGTCGGCAGCCCGACGGCCCGCCACGAAACGTCCTTCCTTTATTCATCCTGGTCTATTTGAATCGGCGCATGTCCGGCGTCGCCCACCGCCGGCACGTCCGAAGGAGACGGTCCATGCGCAGACCCCCCGTCCTGCTCGCCCTGCTCGCCCTCGCCGCCCTCACCGGCGCCGCGCTGACCCCCGCCGCCGCGTCCGCCGCGGTGCCACCGGAGACCCGGTGGTCCGCCACCACCGCCGTCGGCATCCACAACACGTACGAGCGCGGCACCTACACCTACCTCGCCCAGGCGCTCGACGCCCGACCCGGGCTGATCGAACTGGACGTCTGGCCGGACGTGCTCACCCGGCAGTGGCGGGTCAGCCACAGCAACCCGCTCGGCAACGACAACAACTGCGTGGCCGCCACCAGCGCGGCCCAGCTCTACACCGGCACCCGGAACAAGAACCTGGAGCACTGCCTGGACGACATCCGGCTCTGGCTGGGCGCCCACCCCGACGCCGGCCCGGTGATCCTCAAGCTGGAACTCAAGACCGGCTTCAGCAGCCGTACCGGGCAGGGGCCGGCCCAGCTCGACGCGGTGCTCGCCGCCCGCCTCGGCGACCGGGTGTTCCGCCCCGCCGACCTGCTCGGCGGCCACCCCGGCCTGGACGCCGCCGCCCGCGCCGACGCCTGGCCCACCCGGGGGCAGCTCGCCGGCAAGGTGATCGTGGAACTGATCCCCGGCACCGTCGAGGAGGGCAACCCGACCGACACCCTCTGGACCGACGTGGAGTACGCGCGCCACCTGGCCGGCCTGGCGGCGGCCGGCACACTGGACACCGCCCGCGCGTTCCCGGCCGTGCACCGCGCCCAGGCCGGCGACCCCCGCGCCCGCTACGCGGACCCGGCCCTGCGCCAGTGGTTCGTCGTCTTCGACGGCGACGCCTCGGCGTACGTCACCGGCGGCATCGACACCGCCTGGTACGACACGAACCACTACCTGCTGGTGATGACCGACGCGCAGAACGTCCCGCCGGCCGTCGGGGCCGGTGACGCCGACGCGGCGGCGGCCCGGGTCGCCCAGCTCGCCCGCGCGCACGCCACCATCGCCTCCGCCGACTGGTCCGGTCTCCCCACCGTCCTCGACGACGTCCTCCCCCGAGGCTGACCCCTGAGTGAGGCCCCTGTTGCACGGAAAGCGTGGCTGTCCGGGCCCGGATGGCCACGCTTTCCGTGAATCTGCGGCAGAGGCAGGTGGGGGTGGGGTCAGGAGGCGCCGTCGGCGCGCAGCGGGAAGACGTTGCCGCGGGCCGTGTCGCGCAGCGAGCCGAGCACCGCGCCGATCTTGTCCGCCGGCATCGGCTTGAAGAAGTGGTAGCCCTGGGCGGCGGTGCAGCCCAGCTCCGCCAGCGCGGTGCGCTGCTCGGCGGTCTCCACGCCCTCGGCCACCACCCGCAGGCCCAGCTCGTGGGCGAGCCCGACGGTGGTACGCACGATCGCCGCCGCCTCCGGCGAGTCCGCCATCCGGATCACGAAGGAGCGGTCCACCTTCAACTCGTCGACCGCGATCCGGGTCAGGAACGTCAACGACGAGAAGCCGGTGCCGAAGTCGTCCACGGCGAGCTGCACGCCCATCGCCCGGAGCGTGGCCAGCACCTCGTCGATGACCTCCAGCTCGCTCATCACCACCGTCTCGGTGATCTCCAGGACCAGCCGGCGCGGCGGAACCTGGTGCCGGCGCAGCGCCTCCTCGATCTCGGCGGGCAACCTCGGGTCGAGCAGGCTGCGCGCCGACAGGTTCACCGAGATCGGGACGTCCAGCCCTTCACGCGCCCACCCGGCGGCCACCGCCAGCGCCTTGTCCAGCACGTAGCGGGTGAAGCTGCCGAGCTGCTCGCTGTTCTCCACCGGCCGGATGAAGTCGGACGGTCCCAGCCAGCCCCGGCGCGGATGCCGCCACCGGATCAACGCCTCCACCCCGGTCGGCGCGCCGGTGGCCAGGTCGACCGCCGGCTGCAACGCGAGCACCAGCTGGTCGTCGGCGGCCAGCGCCTCGCGCAGCTCCGCGAGCAACGCCAGGTGGTCGGTGCTCGCCGCGTCCCGCGAGCTGTCGTACGCGGCGACGCTGCCGCCGCCCTCCTTGGCCTGGTACATCGCGATGTCGGCACGCCGCAGCAGCTCGGTCAGGTCGGCGGCGCCCGCGTCGGCCGCCACCACGCCGACCGCCACCTCGACCGACATCCGCACGCCGGCCACCTCGGTCGGGGCGGCGAGCCGCTCGGCGACCTCCCGGGCCTGACGCAGCGCGTACGTCAGCGGGGCCGTCCGGTCGTCGATCACCGGGACCGAGGTCAGCAGCAGCGCGAACTCGTCGCCGCCGAGCCGCCCGAGCAGGTCGCCCGGCCGGGTCAGCACGGCCAGCCGGTTGGCGGTCAGCCGCAGCAGCTCGTCGCCGGCGGCGTGCCCCAGCGTGTCGTTGACCTCCTTGAACTGGTTCACGTCCAGCAGGAGCAGGGCCACCGGGTGGTCGTGCGGACGCTGCCGCAGCGCCTGGTCGCCCCGGGCCAGCAGCGCCGCCCGGTTGAGCAGCCCGGTGAGCTGGTCGTGCACCGCCTCGTACGACGACCGGGCGGTGACCAGCCGCAGCTCGCGGTGGGTCGCGGCGTCGTGCAGCGCGGCGGCCAGGGCGTCGGAGAACGCGGCCACCCCGTCACGTTCGGCGGGGCTGGGCGGGGCGGACCGGGCGAAGCGCACCCGCAGCCGGCCCACCTCGACGGTGCCGACGGCGAGCCGCCGGACCAGCTCGTGCTCGCCGGTGCCGGCTTCCGCGGTCGGGTCCACCTCGACGTCCCGCACCTGACCGCCGAGGTCGGCCCGGTAGCGGCGCCAGTGCCCCTCCCCGCGCGCCACGTCCACCTCGACCAGCTCGGCCCCGAACAGGGTGAGCGCGCCGGTCACCGCGGCGGTCGCGACGCCGCGTTCGTCGAGCTGGTTGAGCGCGGCGGTGGCCTCGGCGAACGCCCGCCAGGTCCGCCGTTCCTGGTCGGCCCGGAGCCGGTGCCGGTAGGTCTGTTGCAGCAGCCACAGCGGGGGCGGCAGGAGCAGCAGCCAGCGCGCGTCGAGTTCGAGCAGCGCGACCACCACCAGGCCGACCGCGACGTTGCCGACGAACATGGGCAGCTTGCCGCGGAGCGCGGCCAGCAGCGGCGGCCCGATCGGGATGCCGTGCCGCAGGGCGATCGTGGCGGCGCCCAGCCAGGCGGTGGTGAGCAGGTAGGTGACCGCGCCGGCGCCCAGCGCCAGGGCCAGCTCGGGGGTCGGCGCGGCGAGCAGCGGCCGGCCGAGCGCGCTCGCGACGGCCCCGGCCAGCGCCGTGGCGGCGGTGAGCGAGCCGGCGATGCGGACCAGTTCCAGCACCGGGCGGCGGTCGGCGACGAGCGACATGGTGGTCCAGGCGGCGCCGGCGCCGAGCAGCGCCGCGCCCGGGAGCCAGCCGGCGGGCACCAGCCAGAGGCAGACCACGAGCGCGGCCTCGCCCCAGGTGATGCTGACCATGCCGGCCGCGGTGCGGAAGCGCAGGCGGGCGAGCTGGGCGACGGCGAACGTGACCGCGGCGAGGCCGAACCGCGCCGGCCCGGGCAGCGGGTCATCGACCGGCAGGTGCGCCGGTACGGCGAGACCGAGCACCGCGGCCAGCAGCGCGGTGACCGCGACCGCGGCGGTCAGCAGCACGACGCTCAACGGGGTGCCGCGCAGGCCGAGCCGGTCGGGGGGACGGTCGGCCGGTTCGGAGGTCACGGCCCCGCCCCGGGACGGCCCGGGATCGGGGCACGGTCGGGGCCCGTGACTGTCCTCGACATCGACGCCCCCCTTCCGCGCAGGGTCCGGGGCCTGACGGTCCCCCCGGCGGAAGGCTAAGCCAAAGCCGGTGGTCGCAACAGGGGTCGACGACCGACTTGGGCGTGATTCACGTGGTGTTCAGCTGTTGCGGTGCTGCTGGGAGCCGTTGGGAGTATTCGTCGGTGAATCCTGCTCGACAGTCCCCCCTGTCGGATCGACGACCGCCGCGTCGACCCGTCCCGGCTCGGCCTGGTGCGGGAAGCGGTCCGGCAGCCGGCGCAGCCGGGCGTTCATGTTGCGGATCAGCAGGACGGTGACGGTGGCCAGCGCGACGATGAGGAAGAGGCCCATCGGACCGGCCAGACCACCCGTGCGGGTGTCACCGAAGTTGTTCTCCGCGAGCACCTGGGCGGTGGTCAGCATGGTGTTCCTCCGATGTGCGGCTGACGACCAGGGTAGCCCGCGCCGACGTCAGTGGGCACGGCACGTCTCGCGCACGCCGGCGAAGAGGTCCGACTCGGGGAGCGGGCTGTCCACCAGCGAACGGGCGAGTTGGAAGTCCTCCGTGGGCCAGGCGCGCTGCTGGAGGTCCATCGGCACCTGGAACCAGAACCCGTCCGGGTCGATCTGGGTGGCGTGGGCGCGCAGCGCGTCGTCGCGGACCGGGAAGTAGGCGGCGCAGTCGACCCGGGTGGTGATCCGGTCGCCCTTGTCGGGGCGGTCCTCCCAGCGCTTCATCCACTCCCCGTACGGCGACTCGCGGCCGGCGGCGAGCATCGCCTCGTGCAGGCTCATGATCTTGGCGCGGGAGAAGCCCACGTCGTAGTAGAGCTTGAGCGGCTGCCAGGGCTCGCCCAGCTCCTGGTGGCGCTCCGGGTCGCCGGCCGCCTCGAACGCGGCCACGGTGACCTTGTGGGTCATGATGTGGTCCGGGTGCGGGTAGCCGCCCTCCTCGTCGTACGTGGTGACCACGTGCGGGCGGAACTGCCGCATCAGCCGCACCAGTGGCGCGGCGGCGGCCTCCACCTCCTGGAGGGCGAAGCATCCCTCCGGCAGCGGCGGCAACGGGTCGCCCTCGGGCAGCCCGGAGTCGACGAAGCCGAGCCATGCCTGCTCGACGCCGAGGATGGCGCGGGCGGCGTCCATCTCGGCCCGGCGGATGTCGCCGATGTTGGCCCACACGTCCGGCCGGTCCATCTTGGGGTTCAGCACGCTGCCCCGCTCGCCGCCGGTGCACGTGACGACCAGCACCTCCACCCCCTCGGCGACGTATTTCGCCATGGTGGCGGCGCCCTTGCTCGACTCGTCGTCGGGATGGGCGTGCACCGCCATGAGACGCAGCTGCTCTGCCACCTTGGGCGCTCCTCGTCTGTGCCCACCGGCCGACCCACCCGGGCCGACCGGCTGACCTGCCGGAATCTCCCCCCGCGCCCGCGAAAGCCCCCGTGCTGGCCGGCCGGCACCCCGTCGGAGTGGCCGGGACCACTCGGACCGGTCGGGGCCGACCTGCCATCCTTGGCTCAGCGCCGGGCTGGGAAGATGGACCCTGCCATTCTTGCCGATGCCGCCGACAACAACGCCAGGAGATACCCGCCGGTGAGCGAGACGCACGCCACAGTCGTACCGGGTACGCCGGTCTTCCCGCCCGGCCGCTACGGCCGCCGCCGGGAGCCGGGTCGCCGCCGGCCGCTTCTGCTCGCGCTGACCGTGGCGGTCGTGCTGGCCGTGCTCGGGTTGGCTGCCGCGAAGCTCTACACCCAGTACGGCGACCCGGAGTACCGGGGCGAGATGATCAGTTACACCGGGATCACCGACTCCCGGGTGGTGGTCGACTTCCGGGTCACCGTGCCGCCGGGCGGCGCGGCCACCTGCCTGCTGCGGGCCCGCTCGCACGACGGCGCCGAGGTGGGCCACGTCGAGGCCACCGTGACCGCCGGGCCCGGCCAGCGGCACGTCCGGGCCAGCCAGGAGGTGCCGACCAGCG
Organism: Micromonospora sp. AKA38; assembly: GCF_027925725.1. Taxonomy (NCBI): domain Bacteria; kingdom Bacillati; phylum Actinomycetota; class Actinomycetes; order Micromonosporales; family Micromonosporaceae; genus Micromonospora; species Micromonospora sp. AKA38. Next base: position 208,025 of record NZ_BNEI01000010.1, read on the forward strand.
CCCGGCCGTTCATCGGTGAGGTGTTGCGCTGCCGACCGGCCTGAGCCGGAGCACCGGCGAGCCGCCGGACCTCGCACCCGGGTGGGTCCCGCCGCCGGCACCCCGGGTGATCGAGCGCACCCGGACGGGCACGGCACTGGTAGCTTGGTAGTTCACCTGTCAGCCAGTCCGCACCAACCGAGGAGATCGCCTGTGTCCACCAACGGAAACGAGGCGCCCGCCACCTGGCTGTCCCAGGACGCGTACGACCGCCTGCAGGGCGAGCTCGACGAGCTGATCGCCAACCGGCCGGTCATCGCCGCCGAGATCAACGCCCGGCGCGAGGAGGGCGACCTGCGGGAGAACGGTGGCTACCACGCCGCCCGCGAGGAGCAGGGCAAGGCCGAGGGACGCATCCTCTACCTGAAGGAGCTGCTCCGCACCGCCAAGGTCGGTGAGGCACCGGATGCCGACGCGGTGTCGCCCGGCATGGTCGTGACGATCTACTTCGACGACGACGCCGACGACACCGAGACCTTCCTGCTCGGCTCCCGCGAGATCGCCTCCACCACCGAGCTGACCGTCTACAGCCCCGAGTCCGCGCTCGGCAAGGCGATCCTCGGTGGCAAGGCCGGCCAGACCTGCACCTACACGGCGCCGAGCGGCGCCGACATCAAGGTGACGGTGGTGTCCTTCGAGCCGTACTCCGGCTGATCCCGCTGGCGGACCCGCGCCGGCCGGCTCGGGTCCGACCCGACCGAGGCTGACAGGCTCCTCGGACCCGAGCCACTCCACTCGAACGCCCCGACCGGATCATCCGGCCGGGGCGTTCGCGATCTCACACGGCGCCGACCAGATCCACCTGGTAGCCGCTGGCCCGCAACGCGCTGATCAGCTTGTCCGAGTGCGTCACCCCGCGGGTCTCCACCGAGAGCGCCACCTCCACCTCCCCGAGCCGCAGGTGCGGGTTCGCCCGCTGGTGCACCACGTCCACCACGTTCGCCCGGTGCCCGGCGATCTCACCCAGCAGCGAGGCGAGCTGCCCGGGCCGGTCCGTGCAGCGCACCGTGATGCGCAGGAAACGCCCGGTCGCCGCCAGCCCGTGCTCGATCATCCGGAGCATCAGCAACGGGTCGATGTTGCCGCCGGAGAGCACCGCCACCACCGGCGACTCCACCTCCACGACGGCCGCCAGCAGCGCCGCCACGCCGACCGCGCCGGCCGGCTCCACCACCTGCTTGCCGCGCTCCATCAGCGTCAGCAACGCCCGTGAGATGTCCTCCTCGGAGACCGTGACCACGTCGTCGACCAGCCGCTGGACGTGGGTGAACGTCAGTTCGCCGGGACGCCCCACGGCGATGCCGTCGGCGATCGTCGAGAAGGCGGGCAGCCGCACCGGCTCGCCGGCCCGCAGCGAGGGCGGGAAGGCGGCGGCGCTCGCCGCCTGCACCCCGATCACCCGGATGTCCGGGCGCAGCGCCTTGGCCACCACCGCGATCCCGGAGACGAGGCCGCCGCCACCCACCCCGGTCACGATGGTGCGCACGTCCGGGCACTGTTCGAGGATCTCCAACGCCACCGTGCCCTGACCGGCGATGACGTCCGGATGGTCGAACGGGTGGATGAACACCGCGCCGGTCCGCTCCGCGAACGTCTGCGCCGCGACCAGCGCCTCGTCGACAGTGGTGCCGACCAGTTCGATGCGGGCGCCGTACCCCTTGGTCGCGGAGACCTTCGGCAGCGGCGCGTTCACCGGCATGAAGACGGTGGCCTCCGCGCCGAGCAGGCCGGCGGCGAGCGCCACGCCCTGGGCGTGGTTGCCGGCGCTGGCCGCCACCACGCCCCGGGCCCGGTCCTGCGCCGAGAGCCGGGAGATCCGTACGTACGCGCCGCGCACCTTGTACGACCCGGCGCGCTGCATGTTCTCGCACTTGAGCATGACCGGCCCACCGAACGCGGCGCTGAGCGGCCGGAACGGCTCCAGCGGGGTGGTCCGGGTGACGCCGGCGAGCAGCTCCCGCGCGGCCTGTACGTCGGCGAGACCGACCAGTTCCGTCATGCCCCGATCGTGCCACCCGCACCGGGCGGAAGCTGCGGCGACGTCGCCACGGGCGCACCGGGCGCGGGCCCCACGACAGGCGCGGGGCCGGCCGCCCCGGCCGCCGGCCAACCGGGCCGGCCAGCCTGACCGGACTGCCCTGACCAGCCGGAATGTCCCGGCCAGCCGGGTTGACCGGGCCAGCCCGGGAACGCCGGTCGGGCCCGCGCGATCCGGTCCTGCTGGGCGACGGAGACCCGGCGAACCAGCACGACGAAAGAGATCGCGGCGACCAGGCAGGCGAGCACCGGCAGCAGGCGGGGCGCGAGCGACTCCCGGTAGAACGTGACGTACGTGGCGAACTCGGCCTCGCTGCGCGGCCACTCGGTCAGCCGCTCGTACCGCTGCTCCTCCAGCTGCGCCACCACCCGCTCCCCGATGGAGAAGACCAGCCAGGCCGCCCACCAGAGCGGCACCAGCCACGGCGTGCGGCGGCGCCACAGGCTGAACCGCGCCACCTCGGCCACCACCCGGGCCGGCACGACGAAGTTGGCGAACGGCACCAGCCAGCCGGCGATCGCCCAGGCGGGGCTCTGCGTCGGCGCGGCGCCGGAGAAGGCGTCCAGGTTCTTGCGCACCCGCCACGTCCAGATCACCACCAGCGTGGCGGCCACCAGCACGGCCAGGATGAACGGCAGGGTGAGCAGGACCTCGGCGAGCACCGCGCCGAGCAGCACGTCCCGGTCGAGCTGCTCGGCGGCCGAGCGGGCCAGGCGGACGCCGAGCAGCGGGAAGAGCGCGGAGAGCGTGAACAGCGCGGCGGTCGCGCCGACCGCGACACAGAGGGCCGACCCCAGGCCCCGGACCGGGTACGTGGGCACGCCGGGCAGGACCGGGGGCTGGCCGTGGCGGGTGCCGCAGCGCTGGCACTCGTCGAAGGCGGGCGAGGTGGCGTCCCCGCAGGTCTGGCAGTGCATCGGGACCGTCCGGAGGAGTGCGCGCGACAGGGACGCGCACACGTTAGACGATCATGCGACGGCCGGTGACCCCGTTCCGACGCGGGGATAGCCGGGGGCGTGCCGCTGCCACGGCGCCTGCATCTCGAACTGGCCGGCCACCCCGAGCAGCAGCAGTTCGGAGCCGGGCGGGCCGACGAACTGCACCCCGACCGGCAGCCCGTCCGGGCGACGCCCGACCGGCACCACGATCGACGGCAGGCCGGCGATGTTCCACGGCGCGGCGTACGGGGCGTACCGGATGTTCGTCGACATGTTCGCCAGCCAGGAGCGGCCGGACCAGCCGGCTGCCTCCGGCGGCGGCCCGGCCAGCGCGGGGGTGAGCAGCAGGTCGACCGACTGGTCGTCGAAGAAGTGCACCGACCGTTCGCGCCAGGCGGCCCGGTCGGCCTCCCTGACGTACCCCCGGCGCTGCGCCCACTCGCCGAGCGCGACGTGCCGGCGGCTGCGCCGCTGGAGCTGGCGTGGCGCCACACCGGCGGCCCGCACGTCGGCGGCGGCCGCCGCGAACCAGGTGGCGATGCCCTGGAGGCCCAGCCGGGTCGGGTAGACCGGGTCGGCCGGGACGGTGTCGTGCCCGGCGGCGGCCAGCAGCCGGCCGGCGGCGGCCACCGCGTCCCGGTTCGGCGCGTCCGGCGAGACGCCCCGGACCGGCGAGCGCAGCGAGACGCCCACCCGCAGCCGCGGCGGCGGGACCAGCTTGTCCGGCCGGCGGCCGGCCAGCACCGAGAAGCCGACCACCGCGTCCGCCACCGTCCCGGTCAGCATGCCGTGCTCGGTGAGACCGAACCAGTCGTCCGCGCCGAGCTGGCAGGGCACCACGCCCCGGCCGGGCTTGAGCCCGACCAGACCGCAGCAGGCCGCCGGGATGCGGATCGAGCCGAGGCCGTCGTTGCCGTGCGCCATCGGCACCAACCCGGCGGCCACCGCGGCGGCGGCGCCGCCGGAGGAGCCGCCGGGGGTACGCGTCCGGTCCCAGGGGTTGCGGGTCACGCCGGTGTCGTCGTCGGTGAGGGCCCAGAGGCCGAGTTCCGGCATCCGGGTCACCCCGAGGATCACCGCGCCCGCGCCGCGCAGCCGCCGGACCACCTCGTGGTCGGCCTCCGCCACCGGGGTACGCATCGCGGCCGACCCGTTCCAGGTGGGCAGGCCGGCCACCGGCGTGTTCTCCTTGACCGCCACCGGCACCCCGGCCAGCGGCAGGTCGGCCAGTTCCTCCTGCTCGTCGACCTTCTCCGCCTCGGTGATCGCCTCGCCGCCACGGACCGTGCGGAACGCGGCCAGCTCGGCGTCGACCCGTGACACGTGGTCGAGGTGGTCGGCCACCACCTGGGTGGCGGAGACGTCGCCGCGGCGTACCGCGCGGGCGATCTGCTTCGCGGTCGCCCCGACCCAGGTCGTCGGCAAGATGTCCGGCACTGCCACCCTCCCGTCCAGCGGTCAGCCCAGTGCCTGCTCCAGATCGGCGAGCAGGTCGTCGACCGTCTCGATGCCGACAGACAGTCGCACGAGATCGCCGGGAACTTCAAGCGGCGAGCCGGCAGCGCTGGCGTGTGTCATCCGGCCCGGGTGCTCGATCAGGGACTCCACCCCGCCGAGCGACTCGGCGAGCACGAACAGCCGGGCCCGGTTGCAGATCTCCACGGCGTGCTCCTCACCGCCCGCCGCGCGGAACGAGATCATGCCACCGAACCGGCGCATCTGCTTGGCGGCCACCTCGTGACCCGGGTGCGACGGCAGGCCCGGGTAGAGCACCTGGGCGACCTTCGCGTTGCCGTCCAGGAAGGCGGCGATCCGCTCGGCGTTGTCGCAGTGCCGGTCCATCCGTACCCCGAGGGTCTTGATGCCGCGCAGCGTGAGCCAGGCGTCGAACGGGCCGTTGACCGCGCCCATCGCGTTCTGGTGGTAGCGCAACTCCTCGCCGAGCCCGCGGTCCGCCGCGACCAGCGCGCCGCCGACCACGTCGGAGTGCCCGCCGACGTACTTCGTGGTGGAGTGCACCACCACGTCCGCGCCGAACGCGATCGGCTGTTGCAGGTACGGCGAGGCGAACGTGTTGTCGACCACCAGCAACGCGTCGGCGTCGTGCGCCACGGCGGCCAGGGCGGCGATGTCGGCGATGCCGAGCAGCGGGTTCGTCGGCGTCTCCACCCAGACGATCCGGGTCACGCCGGGCCGGATCGCGGCCCGGACCGCGGCCGGGTCGGAGACCTTCGCCGGGGTGTAGTCCAGGCCCCAGCGCTCGGCCACCTTCGCGAACAGCCGGTAGGTGCCGCCGTACGCGTCGTCCGGGATCACCACGTGGTCGCCCGGCTTGCAGACGGTCCGCAGCAGCGTGTCCTCGGCGGCCAGGCCGCTGGCGAAGGCGAGCCCGATCGGGCCGCCCTCCAGCGCGGCCAGGCACTCCTGCAACGCGTCCCGGGTGGGGTTGCCGGAGCGGCTGTACTCGTAGCCCTCACGGGGCGCGCCGACCGCGTCCTGGGCGTACGTGCTGGTCTGGTAGATCGGAGGGATCACCGCGCCGGTGCGGGCCTCCGGGTCCTGGCCGGCGTGGATGGCGAGCGTCTCGAAGCCGTGACTCATGCCCGAGACGTTAGTCCGCCGCTCCGTTCGGCCGCCGGGAACCCGGCGCGGGTCACAACCGGGAGGTCGTCGCCCGGTCGGCCATACTGGGCCGGTGAGTTCGACCGAAGCGCTGCCCTCGCGCCTGCACGGCGTCGTCGATCGGATCCCCGCGTCGATGGAGATGCTGGCCGGTCCGCGATCGGGTCGGGTCAGCCTGCCCGTGCGGCTGGCCTGGTCGGGTCCGACCGATTACGACATCGGCGATGCGCACGAACGACTGACCTTCTACTGCTTGCTGCTCGACTGCGGCCAACGTGGCGACATCGTCAACTACGTCAACGCCGCGCTACTCCGCCAGGACTGGCCCCGCATCCGGCGGCTGACCGCGCGCCGGGTGACGCGGCTCTGGGAGCGACGACTGCCCGCCCTCGCCGCCGAATAATGGACGAGCTGCACCGTCGTCTGCTGGAGATCGGTTTTGCCGCTGGCGACGACCTGGGTTTGATGCTCGCGGGGGGCTACGCCATATGGGCCCACGACCTGGTCAACCGGCCCTCCCAGGACATCGACTTCGCCACGGCCGTCGCGATGCCGCTCCCTGCCGTGACGGACCGCCTCGCCGCCGCTTACGTCGCAGCCGGCTTCTCCGCTCGGATCATCGAGTCGACACCTCGGATGGCTCGCCTGCTGATCTCGGACGATGTGTCGTCATGCGAGGTCGACCTGCTCAAGGAGGCGCTCGCGCCACCCGCCCGAATGGCTCTGGGCCCGGTGCTGGCCTTCGAGGACGCTGTCGGGCTCAAGGTCCGCGCGCTGCATGACCGCGCCGCCCACCGGGATTACATAGATGTCCGCGCCGCGAACGGGCGACTCGCGTGGTCCGAGCTGGAGCGCCTCGGCGCCCACCACACCGTGGGCTTCTCGCTGGATGAGTTGGCCGATCGGTTGGGTGGCGTGATTGAGCGGGACATCCGAACTTTCCGTTCATACGGCCTCACGGAGCCCCAGGTCGACGAACTGCGCACGTGGGCGTTGCGCTGGGAGGCGGACATCCGGACGCGCCTTGCCAACGGCGAGACCGGCCCCAACGGCATCCCCGACGACGACTGGGACAGCTACCTGGACCGGCCCTGACCAACCCACCCGCGTTGACCATGAAGTTGACGGTGGTCGGGGTCCGGAGTGCCGCCGCCAACTTCATGATCGACACCGTGGGACGGGGGTGGGCACGCCGGGCGGGACCGGTGGGGTGGGCCTAGCCTGGGCGGATGGCTGGGTGCGTGTTCTGCGGGATCGTGGCCGGTGAGGTACCGGGCTTCGTGGTGACGGACGAGCCGGACGGGGTGGCGTTCCTCGACACCCGGCCGGTGTTCAAGGGACACGTGCTGGTGGTGCCCCGCACCCACCTGGTGGCGCTGACCGACCTGCCGGGCGACGCGCTGCCCGGCTACTTCCGGCTGGTGCAGCGGATCGCGGCGGCGGTGGAGACCGGTCTGGGCTCCGGTGGGACGTTCGTGGCGATGAACAACAAGGTGTCCCAGTCCGTCCCGCACCTACATACCCACGTGGTGCCCCGGACCAGGGGCGACGGGCTGCGTGGCTTCTTCTGGCCCCGGACCCGCTACGCCGACGACGCCGAGGCGACCGGCTTCGCCGGGCGGATCTCCGCTGCGCTGGGCGGCTGAGAGGCTGCCAGCCCGGGGAGCAGGTGCTCGGCGAGTCTCCCCGGAGTCGACAAATTTGTTCGGTACGTTTTGATTCCCCGAAACGAACAAAATTGGAGCAGGTCATGTCCGGCCCTGGGCGCCCTTCCCGCGCCGCCGTGTACCAGCGCATGGAGGAGGCAGTCCGCGAACTGCGAGACCGGCTGGGCGGGCTACCGACACCCGCCGAGGCAGAAGACATCTGGGCGGAGATCTGGCACCAAGAGGCGCACAACAGCACCGCCATCGAGGGGAACACCCTCGTTCTCCAGGAGGTCGAGAAGCTTCTCGACGAGGGTCGCGCCGTCGGGGCCAAACCGCTGCGGGACTACATGGAGGTCCGGGGCTACGCCGACGCGGCCCGATGGGTTTACGGCCAAGCGTTGGAGCCCGGTGAGTGGCAGTCCGAAGCACTGCTCTCACTTCAGGAGGTACGGCACATCCACCACGTCGCGATGACCCCGGTCTGGACGGTGGACCCGCACCCGCACGCCACCGACCTCGAAGGGCCCGGCAACTTCCGACGGCACGAGATCGCACGCTTCCCCGGCGGGATGAAGCCGCCGTCCTGGCCGGAGGTCGATGCGCGGATCCGGAGTTGGCTCGACCGTGTCGCGGAACTGCGAGCGAAGACGGATACGCCCCTTGCCGAACGGCTGGCGGTGGTTCACAACGACTTTGAAGCCATTCATCCGTTCCTCGACGGAAACGGCCGAACAGGCCGCCTGGTGCTGAGCCTCCTTCTCGGCAGACTGGGTTATCCGCCCGCCATCATCTACAAGCGGGACCGGGATGCCTATCTACGCGCCATGCGCCGGGCCGACGTCGGCGACCCCGGGCTGTTGGGAGAGCTGATCGCCCGCAGCGTCACCGCGAACCTCTACCGCTTCGTCATGCCCGCGGTGGCCGGTCCGGTGAAGTTGCTGCCGCTTCCCGCGTTGGCCACGGCCGACCTGACCGAGAACGCCCTTCGTGTTGCCGCCATAAGAGGTCGACTGAGAGCCGTCAAGGCGGACGACGGCACGTGGCGAAGCAGCCAGAAGTGGGTGAACGACTACACGAAGAGCCGTTACCGGCGCGGCCGTCCCGCCTGACGGTCGCCCGAACGGGTAAGGAACCGGGGACCGGCGCTGTTACACGCTGGGAAAGCCACGAGAGGAGACCCACCGTGTTCCTCCGCCGCATGAAGGCCGAGATGATCACTCCCGACCAGGCCCTGCCGGGCCGCCCGCTCGCCATGCCGATCGCCGACCGGCACGAGGTGCTGCCGTCCTCGCTGAAGGGCCCGTTCCCGGAGGGCGCGCAGGTCGCCGTCTTCGGCATGGGCTGCTTCTGGGGCGCCGAGCGCCTGTTCTGGACGCTGCCCGGCGTGCTCACCACGTCGGCCGGCTACGCGGGCGGGTACACCACCAACCCGACGTACGAGGAGGTCTGCTCGGGCATGACCGGGCACGCCGAGGTGGTCCAGGTGGTCTACGACCCGTCGACGATCAGCTACGAGGACCTGCTCAAGGTCTTCTGGGAGAACCACGACCCGACCCAGGGCATGCGCCAGGGCAACGACGTGGGCACCCAGTACCGCTCCGCGATCTACACCACCACCGACGAGCAGCTCGCCGCCGCCACGGCGTCGCGGGACGCGTTCGCGCCGATCGTGGCGCGCGCCGGCAAGGGTGAGATCACCACGGAGATCACGCCGCTGGGCGACTACTTCTTCGCCGAGGACTACCACCAGCAGTATTTGGCGCCGACGAAGAACCCGAACGGCTACTGCAACCACGGGCCCAACGGGCTGAGCTGCCCGGTCGGCGTGGCCCGCACCGGGAGCTAGGCCCGCTCGCTAATCTGGATCCGACGACGAGGAGGGCACGATGAACGGCGAGAGCGAAGCCCGCCCCAGCGGGTACGCCAAGCCGGTCATCGTGCCCGACCGCCTGGAGGCTCTCTGCGGACCGACCCAAGGGGTCGTCAGCCTGCCCAGGCACTTGAAGTGGTCGGGAAACAGCAGGTACGACCTGGCGCAACCGGGCCGGATCAGAGACCTCTATCGCGCGGTGCTCAACGAGGCGACGAGCGCAGAGGACCTCGCAACATACCTGGATCAGGAAATGCTGGTCCGCCTCTGGCCGACCATGTGGCTTCCTCTCTCTGTCCGCCGAACGTGGGAAAGCCGGTTCCCGGCCCTCCGCGACAGTCGTCGTTCGGCCGCCTGAGACCGATGCTGTCCCGCCACCGGAGGATCACCGAGATCGCCCTCGGGGCTGCGGGTCGCTTCGGCTTCGCGCTGGCCGGCGGGTACGCGGTCAGCGCTCATGGCATGGGCAACCGGATGAGCGGTGACGTCGACCTCTTCACCGCATGGCATTCTCGGGATTCGTTCCTGCAGGCAAACTCGAGATGTCAGCGGATTGGCGCGCACATCCGCCGGTGACCTTGGCGGTCGGGCCGGTTCTGCACCCGGATGATGCCGTGGCCAACAATTCGACCGCTACGGCTTCCCATCCGCTGACTTGGCGGCCATGCGGGAGCGCTTTGCCGACTGGCGTCGCCAGATTCTCGGCTGAATTTGCCGCCTGGCGGCATCGGCACTCCTTCTCCGAGGACTACCACCAGCAGCACCGACCCGACCGAAGACACCGGAAGCCAGGCAAGATGGAAACCGGCCTGCGGGGTTCGTCACACCGTGGGCTCGGCGCATTTCCGGCATCCGTCCCGCGCGGGCAGGAACCGAAACCATGACAGGCAACCACCGTCGGTGACGGCGCATCGTAGCAAGCTGTCACACGTTCGTCATCGTCTCAACAGGCGAACTGCAACAAGCTCTGGCAGCATTGGCTCGTATGTGCGGACTTGCGGGAGAGTTCCGTCGTGACGGTTCACGGGCCGACGTCTCGGCCGTGGAACGGATGGCGGCCACGATGAGTGACCGAGGGCCCGACGACAGCGGCATCTGGTCGCAGGGCCCGACCGCGCTGGGACACCGGCGCCTGAAGATCATCGACTTGTCCGCGGCCAGCGGCCAACCCATCGTGGACGCCGCCGCGGGCCTCACCGGGGTCTTCAACGGCTGCATCTACAACTACCGCGAGCTGCGCGCCGAGTTGCAGGCCAAGGGGCACCGCTTCTTCTCCGCCGGGGACAGCGAGGTCGTGGTCAAGGCGTACGCCGAGTGGGGGCTCGACTTCGTCGACCACCTGGTCGGCATGTTCGCGGTGGCGATCAGCGAACGGGACACCGGCCGCCTGGTGCTGGCCCGGGACCGGCTCGGCATCAAGCCGCTGTACCTGGCCGAGAGCCCTGGCGTGGTGCGCTTCGCCTCCACCCTGCCGGCGCTGCTGGCCGGTGGCGGCGTCGACACCACCATCGACCGGGTGGCGCTCGCCCACTACCTCAGTTTCCACAGCATCGTGCCGCCGCCGCGGACCATTCTCGCCGGCGTCACCAAGCTGCCGCCGGCCACCGTCCGGGTGTACGAGGCGGACGGCACCACCCGCGAGCGGGTCTACTGGGACCCGACGTTCGGCCGGGCTACCGAGCGGGCCGGCTGGTCCGAGCGGGACTGGCAGGACGCGCTGCTCGACTCGCTCACCACCGCGGTACGCCGCCGGATGGTGGCCGACGTGCCGGTGGGTGTGCTGCTCTCCGGCGGCCTCGACTCCAGCCTGGTGGTCGCGCTGCTGGCCGGCGAGGGGCAGGCCCGCTCCGGCCTGGCCACGTTCTCCATCGGCTTCGACGCGGTGGGCGGCCGGGAGGGCGACGAGTTCGTCTACTCCGACCTGGTGGCGAAGACGTTCGGCACCGACCACCACCAGATCCGGGTCCCCACCGGCGACCTGCTGCCGCCGCTGGAGGCCGCCGTGGCGGCCATGAGCGAGCCCATGGTCAGCCACGACTGCGTGGCGTTCTGGCTGCTCAGCCAGGAGGTCGCGCGGCACGTGAAGGTGGTCCAGTCGGGCCAGGGCGCGGACGAGATCCTGGGCGGCTACCACTGGTACCCGCCGCTGGCCGGGGTGGACCGCGAGGCGGCGCTCGACACGTACGCGAAGGCGTTCTTCGACCGCGACGCGGCCGGACTGGCCCGGGTGCTCAACCCCGACTGGATGGCCGACGGCGACCCGGCGCGCGAGTTCGTCGCCGCGCACCTGGGCCGGCCGGGCGCGCAGACCGCGGTCGACGCCGGCCTGCGGATCGACACGCAGGTCATGCTGACCGACGACCCGGTGAAGCGGGTCGACAACATGACCATGGCGCACGGGCTGGAGGCCCGGGTGCCGTTCCTCGACCACGAGTTCGTCGAGCTGGCCGCGAGCTGCCCGCCGGAGCTGAAGCTGGCCCAGGGCGGCAAGGGCGTGCTCAAGGAGATCGGCCGCCGGGTGCTGCCGCACGAGGTCATCGACCGGCCGAAGGGCTACTTCCCGGTCCCGGGCCTCACCCATCTGGAGGGCAAGCTCCTCGACCGGGTACGCGACGCGCTCAGCGCCCCCGAGGCGCGCCGCCGTGACCTGTTCCGCGCCGACTACGTCGACGCGCTGCTCGTCGACCCGAACGCCGAACTGACCCCGTTGAACGGAAACAAGCTGTGGCAACTGGGACTTCTGGAAATGTGGCTCCAGAGCCACGGAATCGACTGACCGTGACCGACACCCTCGCCACCGGCACGGCTCGCACCGACCGGGAACGGGTGCTGGGCCGGCGTCGCGAACGCACCGGCCCGGGCGGTGACCCGGTCGCCCCCGGTACGCCGGAGCCGGCGCTGCCGTCCACCGCCGTGGCCACCGACGCCTCCGGCGTGGTGCTGGACTGCGGCTGGGGCCGGCTGGTCTTCGGCCAGACCTTCACCGACCAGGTGCACGTCGCCGACGTGCTGCGCTCCGAGGCCAACGGCGCCCGGGACATCTGCATCTACCTGCGTGACCCGCACGTGCTGGTCTCCCGGCTGCCGGACGAGCTGTTCATCGACCCGTCGCTGACCTACCGGCTGCCGCTGGGCGAGCACCGGCCGGCCGCCACCGAGGGCGAGGACATCCCCGGGTTGACCGTCCGGCCGCTGCGCGACGCCGACGACGCGGACGCGGTGAACCGGATCTACGCCCGCAACGGCATGGTCACCGCCCCGGTCGAGGTGCTGGTGGACAACGCCGCCACCGACCGGTTCCTGCACCTGGTCGCCGAGGACGCGGCCGGCGAGGTGGTCGGCACCATCACCGGCGTGGACCATGTCGCGGTCTTCGCCGACCCGGAGCAGGGCGCCAGCCTCTGGTGCCTGACGGTGGACTTCAACACCGCGCCGCCCGGCACCGGCCAGGCGCTGCTGACCGCGCTCGCCGACCAGCTCGACGCGCGCGGCCGGGCGTACGTGGACCTGTCCGTGCTGGCGGAGAACTCGGGCGCGATCCGGCTCTACGAGCGGCTCGGCTTCCACCGCACCGGCACGCTCTGCGTGAAGCGGAAGAACCCGATCAACGAGCGGCTGTTCCTGCCGGCCATGCCCGCGGGTTACGACGAGCTGAACCCGTACGCGAAGATCGTCGCGGACGAGGCGATGCGGCGCGGCATCCGGGTGGAGGTGACCGACCCGCACTGGGGTGAGTTGAAGCTGACCAGCGGCGGCCGGACCATCCACACCCGCGAGTCGCTGTCGGAGCTGACCTCGGCGGTGGCGATGAGCCGCTGCGACGACAAGCGGGTGACCCGGCGCATCCTCACCGAGGCGGGCCTGTCCGTGCCGCGTGGGCGCACCGCCACCGGGGAGCCCGACGACCTGGCGTTCCTGGCCGACGTCGGCCCGGTGGTGGTCAAGCCGGCACGCGGCGAGCAGGGCAACGGGATCACCGTCGGCGTCCGGACGCCGGAGGCGCTGACCGCGGCCGTCGAGCTGGCCCGGCGGTTCTGCCCGGACGTGCTGATCGAGGAGCTGCGCGCGGGCGAGGACCTGCGGGTGGTGGTGATCGACCACGAGGTGGTGGCCGCCGCGGTCCGCCGGCCGGCGCAGATCACCGGCGACGGCGTGCACGACGTCACCGAGCTGATCGGGCGGCAGAGCCGCCGCCGGGCCGCCGCCACCGGTGGCGAGTCCCGGATCCCGATCGACGACATGACCCGCGAGGTGGTGGCCGAGGCCGGCTACCAGATGCACGACGTGCTGCCGGAGGGTCAGGTGCTGGCGGTCCGCCGGACGGCCAACCTGCACACCGGCGGCACCATCCACGACGTGACCGCCGAGCTGCACCCGGTGATCGCCGAGGCGTGCGTGACGGCCAGCCGGGCGCTGGACATCCCGGTCACCGGGCTGGACCTGCTGGTGCCCGCGCCGGACGCCCCGGAGCACGTGTTCATCGAGGCCAACGAACGGCCGGGGCTGGCCAACCACGAGCCGCAGCCGACCGCCGAACGCTTCGTCGACCTCCTCTTCCCGGGCACGCGGGCACCGCAGCGACTCTGGTCGCCGGCCGGTGCGGCAGGCTCAGGGGCATGACCGCACGCAAACCCCAACCGCTCAAGCTCGACCTCGAATACCTGCGCCAGGTGCTGGTGGAACTGCTGGAGATCCCCAGCCCGTCCGGGCGCACCGACCACATCCAGCAGTACGTGGGCGAACGGCTCTCCGCGCTCGGGATCAGCTCCACGCTGACCCGGCGCGGGGCGCTGAGCGCCTGCCTGCCCGGGCCCCGGCCGACCGGCGCGGACCGGGCCGTCGTGGTGCACACCGACACCATCGGCGGCATGGTGAAGCGGCTCAAGGAGAACGGGCGGCTGGAGATCAACCCGATCGGCACGCACAGCGCCCGCTTCGCCGAGGGCGCCCACGTGCGGATCTTCACCGACGACCTGGACCGGGTGGTCACCGGCCAGGTGCTGCCGCTGAAGGCGAGCGGGCACCGCTACAACGAGGCGGTCGACCTCCAGGGCGTCGGCTGGGAACTGGTCGAGGTCCGGGTCGACGAGCCGGTGCACGACGAGGCCGACCTGCGGGCGCTCGGCATCGACGCCGGGGACTTCGTCGCGCTGCTGCCCAACCCGACCATCACCCCGACCGGGTACGTCAAGTCCCGGCACCTGGACGACAAGGCCGGGGTGGCCGCGGTGCTGACCGCGTTCAAGGCGATGGTCGACGCCGAGGTGACACCGGCGGTCACCGCGCACCTGCTGGTCACCGTCACCGAGGAGATCGGCCACGGCGCCAGCCACGGGCTCGACCCGGACGTGGCGGAGATCGTCTCGGTGGACGCGGCGGTGGTCGCACCCGGCCAGCAGTCCCGGGAGACCGCCGCCACGCTGGCCATGGGCGACGGGGTCGGGCCGTTCGACTACCACCTGACCCGCAACCTGGCCGCCATCGCCAAGGAGCACGGCGTCGACCTGGTCCGCGACGTCTTCGACTACTACCGCTCGGACGCGGCGTCCGCGGTCGAGGCCGGTGCGCACGCCCGGGTGGCGCTGCTCGGCTTCGGCGTGGACGCCACCCACGGCCACGAGCGGACCCACCTCGACGGCCTCCACCACCTCACCCAACTGCTCTGCCTCTACCTCCAGAGCCCGCTGGTCTTCCCGGAGTGGGACGCCGAGCCGGAGGGCGACCTGGCCGACTTCCCGTCGCTGGCGGTGCAGCCGGCGCACGAGGACGGCCCGCGCGAGGGCCCGATCGGCGTGGAGTGAACGTCTGTGATCGAAATTCGTTGCCGATGCCGCCGGGAAGTGGATAGCGTGGCGGTACACGGGAAAGGAGGTGGTCCAGACTTGTATAGCAATCGGACTCGTGAGGTGGCTGTCCGCTAGCCGCTGTCCTCGACAGTGAAACATCGTCCGCCGCGAGGCGGACAGCACGATCGTCGAGACCGTGTGGCAGCGGTGCGGCGAAACCACGACAGCCACCCGACCCCCGGGGTGCCGGCCCAGTCCAGCCGGCCCGCGCGCGAGCGCGGAAGCCCCGGGGGTCGTTCCATGTCAGCCGGAGGATGCGGTGTCGATGCGTGAGCTGGTGGTGCTCGGCACGGCCAGTCAGGCCCCCACCCGGGCCCGCAACCACAACGGTTACCTGCTGCGCTGGGACGACGAGGTGATCCTCTTCGACCCGGGCGAGGGCAGCCAACGCCAGATGCTGCACACCGGCGTGACCGCCACCGACCTGACCCGGATCTGCGTCACCCACTTCCACGGCGACCACTGCCTCGGGCTACCCGGCATGATCCAGCGCCTCTCGCTGGACCGCGTGCCGCACCCGGTGGCCGTGCACTTCCCGGCCGGCGGCGCCGACTACTTCGCCCGGCTGCGGCACGCGTCCAGCTTCCACGAGACCGCCGAGCTGGCCGTCGAGCCGATCGACGCCGACGGGCAACGGATCACGCTGGGCGTCGGCACGCTGGAGGCCCGCCGGCTGCGCCACCCCGTCGAGACGTACGGCTACCGGCTCGTCGAGCCGGACGGCTGCCGGATGCTGCCGGAGCGGCTGTCCGCGTACGGCATCGTCGGTCCGGCGGTGGGCAGACTGCTCCGCGAGGGCCACCTGGACGTCGACGGACGCCGCGTCACCTCCGACGAGGTGAGCGTCACCCGACCGGGGCAGCGGTTCGCGTTCGTGATGGACACCGGGCTCTGCGACGGCGTGTACGCGCTGGCCGAGCACGCCGACCTGCTGGTCATCGAGTCGACGTTCCTGGCGTCGGAGGCCGCGCTCGCCGCCGAGGTCGGCCACCTCACCGCCGGCCAGGCCGCGCGGGTGGCCACCGAGTCGGGGGTACGCACGCTCGTGCTCACCCACTTCTCCCAGCGGTACGCCGACCCGCGCCGCTTCCACGACGAGGCCCGCGAGCACTTCGCCGGCGACCTGGTGATCGCCGAGGACCTCCAGACGGTGCCGGTGCCGCCCCGGCGGGTACCGTCGCCCGGGTGACCGTCTCCCTACGCCCCGCGACCGAGACCGACCTGCTGGCGGTCGGCGCCCTGCACCAGCGCTCCCGGGTGGCGGCGTACTCGTCGTTCCTGCCCCCCGAGGCGCTGACGGATCCCACCCCCGAGGCGATGGGCCGCTACTGGGTGGAACGGTTGACCTGGGAGGGAACGGACCACCGGATGACCGTGGCCGAGCGGGACGGACGGCTGGTGGGCTTCAGCTATCTCGGGCCGGACGACGAGGGTGACCCGGCGACCGGGCTGCTCCACGCCCTGCATCTCGACCCGGACGAGCGGGGCCGGGGCACCGGCCGGGCGCTGATGCTGGACGCGCTGGACGCGGCGCGCGCCCGTGGGTGGACCCGGGCGGCGTTGTGGGTGCTGGCCGACAACGCGTCCGCGCGCCGCTTCTACGAGCGCGGCGGCTGGCACGCCACCGGCACCCGGAGCACCGACCGGATCGGCCCCCGGTCGGTCGCCCGGCTCCGCTACGCGCGGGAGGTGTGAGGGGCCCCGTCGCCGGGGCCCCGCACCCCGCTCAGCGCGCGCCGAGGTGGGCCAGCAGGTCCTGCCGGGTCAGCACACCCTTGGGCTTGCCGTCGACCAGCACGAGCGCCGCGTCGGCCTTCTCCAGCAGCGTCACCGCCTCGCTGACCGGCTGCCCGCCGCCGATCATCGGCAGCGGCTCGCCCATGTGCCGCTCGATCGTGTCGTGCAGGTGGGCCTGGCCGGTGAAGAGCGCGTCGAGCAGGTCCCGCTCGGCGATCGAGCCGGCCACCTCGCCGGTCACCACCGGCGGCTCCGCCTTGAGCACCGGAAGCTGGGAGACGCCGTACTCGCGCATGTAGTCGATGGCGTCACGGACCGTCTCGGTCGGGTGCACGTGCACCAGCTCGGGCAGGCCACCCGGCTTGCCGCCGAGCGCGTCGGCCACGGTCGGCTCGGCGCCGGCGTCGTCCAGGAAGCCGTACCGGGCCATCCAGCGGTCGTTGAAGATCTTCGAGAGGTAGCCCCGGCCACCGTCCGGCAGCAGCACCACCACCACGTCGTCCGGGCCGGCCTTGCGGGCCACCTCCAGCGCGCCCACCACCGCCATGCCGCAGGAGCCGCCGACCAGCAGCCCCTCCTCACGGGCCAGCCGGCGGGTCATCTCGAAGGACTGCTTGTCGGACACCTCGACGATCTCGTCGGCGACGGACCGGTCGTACGTCTCCGGCCAGAAGTCCTCGCCGACGCCCTCGACCAGGTAGGGCCGGCCGGTGCCGCCGGAGTAGACCGAGCCCTCCGGGTCCGCGCCGATCACCTTCACCCGGCCCTCGGACGCCTCCTTGAGATAGCGACCGATGCCGGAGATGGTGCCGCCGGTGCCGACGCCGGCGACGAAGTGGGTGATCTTCCCGTCGGTCTGCCGCCACAGCTCCGGGCCGGTCGTCTCGTAGTGCGAGCGCGGGTTGGCCGGGTTGCTGTACTGGTTGGGCTTCCACGCGCCGGGGATCTCCCGGGCCAGCCGGTCGGAGACGTTGTAGTAGGAGCGCGGGTCCTCCGGCGCGACGGCGGTCGGGCAGACCACCACCTCGGCGCCGTACGCCCGCAGCACGTCCTGCTTGTCCTGGCTGACCTTGTCCGGGCAGACGAACACGCAGCGGTAGCCCCGGAGCTGGGCCACCAGGGCCAGCCCGACGCCGGTGTTGCCGCTGGTCGGCTCCACGATCGTGCCGCCCGGCCCGAGGATGCCCGCCTTCTCGGCGTCCTCCACCATGCGCAGCGCGATCCGGTCCTTGACCGAACCGCCCGGGTTGACGTATTCCACCTTCGCCAGCACGGTCGCCTGGATGCCCTCGGTGACGTTGCGCAGGCGAACCAGCGGGGTGTTGCCGATCAGCTCGACGACGTTGTCGTAGTACCGCACCTCGTTGTGCCCTTCGTAGCGCCGCCGTCGGAGGGCGGCCGGTCAGCCGGTTCGCCGCCCAGCGTACGTGCCGTCAGGGGGCCACCTGCCCCGGGATGACGGAGCTGCGGCGTGCCTCCCACTCCAGGAACCGTTCGGTCTCGGCGAGCACGCTGCCGGCCAGCCAGGTGACCATGACGGCGTCGTCGGCCAGCCCGAAGATCGCCAGCGGGATCTCCGGCAGCAGGTCGATCGGGGAGACGACGTACGCCGCCGCGCCGGCCATCAACGCCAGGCGCAGCCCGCCGTCGTACTCCCCCCGCCCGGTGGCCCGGATCATGCGCGGCAGCGCCGCCAGCCGGGCACCCAGCGACGGCCCGCCCCGCGCCCCGGCCGCCAACGCCCGGGCCAACGCGGCGAACGCGGCGCTGCGCTTCAACGTCTTCCCCATGATTCCGCCTCTCTTCGCCCGACCAGGGTGCGGCCCCGGGGCAAGCCCACCCCCACCGGTACCCAGAACGGCCGGCTCCCAGCCGCCCGATCAAGGACAGCGGTCGTCGTACCGGCGCGATACTGTCGGTTCATGGGGGACGTCGGTTCCGTCGCGCCGGCCCGCTGGCGACGCGCCCGGCAGATCGCCCGCCTCGCGGCGATCGGCACGGGCGCCACGGTGGCGGCCACGGCTGCCACCGGTGGAGTGCTGCTCGGCCAGGCCCGGCAGGCCCGCCGCACCATCCCGATGGCCGAGGCGCCGCCACCACGCTGCGACGGCGTCTACGGCGCGCGGTTCCCCGGCCAGCCGATCACCATGGTCATCCTGGGCGACTCCTCCGCGGCCGGCTACGGCGTGCACCGGCGCCGGGAGACGCCCGGCTCGCTGCTGGCCACCGGGCTGTCCCGCCGGCTGCACCGCCCGGTCCGGCTGCACCGGTTCGCCGTGGTGGGCGCGCTGTCGGCCGGGCTGAAGCCGCAGGTCGAGTCCGCCCTGGAGGTCGCACCGGACGTGGCCGTGGTGCTGGTCGGCGGCAACGACGTCACCAACCGCACCCCGCCGGTGTTGGCCGTGCGCTACCTGGTCGACGCGGTCCGCACGCTGCGCGCCGCCGGTTGCGAGGTGGTCGTCGGCACCTGCCCCGACCTGGGCACGATCCGGCCGATCCAGCCGCCGCTGCGTTGGCTGGCCCGACGCTGGAGCCGCCAGCTCGCGGCCGCCCAGACGGTGGCCGTGGTGGAGGCGGGCGGCCGGACGGTCTCCCTCGGTGACCTGCTGGGGCCGCGGTTCGCCGCCGAGCCCGGTCGGATGTTCGCCTGGGACCGGTTCCACCCCTCCGCGGAGGGGTACGCGATGGCCGCGGCGGCGCTGCTGCCCACCGTGCTCTCCGCGTTGGGCGCGGTGCCGGAACGCCGTCCTTCGCGCACCGGGCTGGAAGGCGTACGGTCGCTTCCGGAGGCGGCCCACGAGGCGGCCCGGCACGCCGGCACGGAGGTCAGCGGCGCCCAGCTCCGGGGCCGCGACCGCGGGCCGGGCGGGCGGTGGGCGCAGCTCCGCCGGCGAGCTTTCTTCGGCGTCGGCGCGATGCCGCCCAGCGGCACCGCCACCGACTCGGCCACGCTGGAGGGAATGGCATGAGCGAGCGAAGCAGGGTGCCGGCATGAGCGGACGGAACGGGACGGCGGCCCGGTGGGGCCGGGCCGCGGCGCTGTCGCTGCTGGCCGGCACGGTGGGTGGCGCGGCGGTCCTCGCCGGCCAGGCCATCGCCGCCCGCAGCCGGGAGTACGCCCAGCCCGAGCTGGGTCTGGTGCTGCGCGCCACGGTCGGCCGGGCCGACGCGCCGCCGCTGCGGCTGGTGCTGCTCGGCGACTCGTCGGCGATCGGGGTGGGCGTCGACCGGTTCGAGGAGACCATCGGCGGCCAGCTCGCCCACCTGCTCGCCGAGGGGCCGACCGGCCGGCGGGTGCACCTGTCCAGCGTCGGTGTCTCCGGGTCCCGCGCCACCGACCTGGCCACGCAGGTGGCCCGCGCGCTGCTCGGCGAGCGGCCCGACGTGGCGGTGGTGCTGATCGGGGCGAACGACGCCACCGCCATGGGCCGTCCGGCCGACGCGGCGGCCTACCTCGGCTCGGCGGTCCGCCGGCTGCGCGAGGCCCACATCGAGGTCGTCGTCGGCACCTGCCCCGACCTCGGCGCGGTACGCGCCGTCGCCGCTCCGCTGCGTCAGGTGCTCGGCTGGTCCGGGCGGCGGATGGCGCGGGCCCAGACGGCGGCCGTGCTGGACGCCGGCGGCACCGTCGTCGACCTGGGCACCGAGACCGGCCCGGTGTTCCGGGCCGACGCCGGCACGCTCTGCCACGATGGCTTCCACCCCTCCGCGGACGGCTACCGGGTCTGGGCGCACGCACTGCTCCCGGCCGTCGAGGCCGCCGCCGCGGTCGCGTTCCGGCACCACCGCCGGCCGCCGGCGGGGTGACATTTCCCGCCCGGGGCGCGGCTTCCACCGCAAGTTACCCGCGGGTTAACGTTGGTTCATGCCGATTGAGTCGCCCCGCGACGCCGTCATCGTCGCCACCGCCCGGTCCCCCATCGGCCGCGCGTTCAAGGGTTCCCTGCGCGAGGTCCGCCCGGACGATCTCGCCGCCACCATCGTCCAGGCCGCCCTCGACAAGGTGCCGGCGCTCGATCCCACCACCATCGACGACCTCTACCTCGGGTGCGGTCTGCCCGGCGGTGAGCAGGGCTTCAACATGGCCCGGGTGGTCGCCACGCTGCTGGGCCTGGACGGGCTGCCCGGCGCCACGCTGACCCGCTACTGCGCCTCCTCGCTCCAGACCACCCGGATGGCGATGCACGCGATCCGGGCCGGTGAGGGCGACGTGTTCGTCTCCGCCGGTGTGGAGATGGTCTCCCGGTACGCCCGGGGCAACTCGGACACGCTGCCGTCGGAGGCGCAGGCGCTGGTCGGCGGCGGTTGGGAGAACCCGCGCTTCGCCGAGGCACGCGAGCGCTCGCAGGCCCGCACGCAGGCCGGCGCCGAGGTGTGGACCGATCCGCGGGAGGCCGGCCGGCTGCCGGACATCTACCTCGCCATGGGGCAGACCGCGGAGAACCTGGCCCAGGTGTACGACGTGTCCCGCGCGGACATGGACGCGTTCGGCGTCCGCAGCCAGAACCTGGCCGAGAAGGCGATCGCGGACGGCTTCTGGGCCCGCGAGATCACGCCGGTCACCACGCCGGACGGCACCGTGGTCGGCGCCGACGACGGCCCGCGCCCCGGGGTGACCCTGGAGGGCGTGGCCGGCCTCAAGCCGGTGTTCCGCCCGGACGGCCGGATCACCGCCGGCAACTGCTGCCCGCTGAACGACGGCGCCGCCGCCGTAGTGATCATGAGCGCCGAGCGGGCGGCCGAGCTGGGGCTCACCCCGCTGGCCCGGATCGTCTCCACCGGCGTCACCGCGCTCTCCCCGGAGATCATGGGCCTCGGCCCGGTCGAGGCGTCGAAGCAGGCGCTGAAGCGGGCCGGCATGACCATCGACGACGTCGACCTGGTGGAAATCAACGAGGCGTTCGCCGCCCAGGTGATCCCGTCGTACCGGCAGCTCGGCATTCCGGAGGAGAAGCTGAACGTGGCCGGCGGCGCGATCGCGGTCGGTCACCCGTTCGGCATGACGGGCGCCCGGATCACCGGCACCCTGCTCAACGCGCTGGAGTGGCACGACAAGACCATCGGCCTGGAGACCATGTGCGTCGGCGGCGGCCAGGGCATGGCCATGGTGCTCGAACGACTGAGCTGAACTCGATTCACTACGGCACGTGCCGGGTACCGGAACCCGCATGGCGACCGTCGTGGAACGCGAGCGCAAATTCTCCGGCGACGAGGGTTTCCGGCTGCCCGACCTGACCGGGTGCGGTGGCGTCGTGACGATGTCCGACGCCACCGCCTCGGAGCTGGACGCCGTCTACTGGGACACCGACGACCTGCGACTGCTGCGGAGCGCCCACGCGCTGCGGCGGCGTACCGGCGGGCACGACGCGGGCTGGCACCTCAAGGTGGGCGCGGTCGGTGGAGCCCGGGTCGAGCACCAGTTCCCGGCCGGGCCGGCCGACGCCGGCCCACCGGCCGAGCTGGTCGCGTCGATCCGGGGCGCGTCCCGGGGTCGGCCGGTCGCCCCGGCGGCCCGGATCGTCAACCACCGCCGGGAGCGACGGCTGCTGGACGCCGACGGTCGCGTGCTGGCCGAGGTGGCCGAGGACGACGTCCGGTCCGCGGACCTGGTCGACGGCACCGCCCGGACCTGGTACGAGATCGAGGTCGAGCTGGTCGACGGCGACGAGGAGCTGCTCGACGCGGTTTCCGCCCGGCTGGCCGAGGCCGGCGCCCGGGAGGTGCCGGTCAGCAAGTCCCACCGCGCGGTCGCCGGGCGGCTCGCCCGGTTCGACGACCGGCCGCCCACCGGCCCGGCCGAGCCAGTCGTGAGGTACGCCCGGAAGCAGCGGGACGCGATCGTCGGCAACCACGCGGCGGCGTACCAGGGGGACGCGGACGCGGTGCACGACATGCGCGTCGCGATCCGCCGGCTGCGGGCCACGCTGCGCACGTTCCGCGGCCTGTGGGACCGGCGGGAGAGCGAGGCGGTCCGGGGCGAACTGCGGCAGCTCGGCGGCGACCTGGGTGCGGTCCGCGACGTCCAGGTGCTGACCGCCCGACTCGCCGCGGCGGTGCACGAGTTGCCCGACGAGCTGGTGCTCGGCCCGGTCGCCGCACGGATCGGGGAGCGGTTCGCCGCCGACCTGGCCGGGTCGACCACCGGCCTGCGCGCCGCGCTGGACGCGGACCGTTATCCCGACCTGCTGTCCCGCCTGGACCGGCTGCTCGACGGCCCGACCGCCGAGGTGAACCGCCGCTGGGTGGACCGCCGGGTACGCCGGGCGGTGCGCCACGCCGACGACCGGCTGGACCGGGCGTTGGCCGACCGCGGACCGGCCGGGGACACCGCCCTGCACGAGGCGCGCAAGAAGTACAAGGCGGCCCGGTACGCGGTGGAGGTCCGGGTGCCCGACGCCGGCAAGCCGGCCGCCCGCCTGGTGAAGCGGCTCAAGGCGCTCCAGAACCTGCTCGGGACGCACCAGGACTCGGTGGTGACCCGGGAGGCGCTGCGCCGGCACGCGCTGCGGGCGTACGCCGAGGGTGAGAACACGTTCACCTACGGCCTGCTGCACGCGCGGCAGGCCGAGGCCGCCGGGCACGACCTGCCGGCGGTGCGGCGCGCACTCGACCGGGCCCGCCGACCCGGGGTGCGCCGCTGGCTGAAGCCCTGATCACCGACTCTCACACCAGCCCAACTCGCACCGACTTTCCCGGCGCCTACGAACTTGATGGCGCAAACGGGTCAGGTGCAGCGTGTCGGTCGCCGCGCTCGGGGCCGCATCGTCAGCTCGACCCATTCCGCCATCAACCTCGTAGGCATCCGACAGATCACGAAACGTGCGGCACCTCGCCCGCGATCTTGCACTTCCGGCCCGCTGTCCGCCCGTTGTACCCGATTCGCCGGGGCAACAACTGCAAGATCGCCGGGGCAGGGCGGGGTGGGTTAGAGGGTGGTGCGGGTGCGGGTTATCGCGTCGACGGCGACGGCCAGGACCGGGGCCGGTGGGGCGGCCAGGGCCAGGTCGGCGGCGACCACCCGGAGCTGGTCGGGCAGGGCCAGGTCGCTGGGCAGCCGGGGCACCTCGCGGCGCGGCTCACCGGCGGCGTCGGCGGCCAGGTTGGCGAGTTCCTGGACCAGCTTGTGCACCAGGTCGGCCCGGGACACGTTGCCACCCCCGGCCGGCGCCGACCAGCGCGGCTGCTGCCAGTGCCCGACCTGTCGGACCAGCAGGGCCACCGCCCGGTCCAGTTCCGCTGCGCTCATCACCGGCGAGTCTACGGACGACGCCCGCCGCCGCGGGATGCGGCAGGCGGGCGTCGACGGGCGGGCGGGACGGTCAGTCGTCGCCCTGGAAGTAGCTGAGCAGCCGCAGGATCTCGATGTAGAGCCAGACCAGGCCGACCACGATGCCGAACGCGGCCGTCCAGGCGTAGCGCTGCGGGAGCCCCATCCGGACCCCCTCCTCGATCTGGGCGAAGTTGAGCACGAAGCTCAGCGACGCCACCACGATGCAGACCAGGCTGAAGCCGATGGCGAGCGGGCTGCCGTCCCGCAGGTGCGTGTTGACGCCGAACAGCGACAGCACCAGGTTGACCAGCATCACCCCGAACAGGCCGGCGATGATCGCCACCATGATCCGGGCGAACTTCGGGGTGGCCCGGATGATCCGCGCCTTGTAGATCATCGCCATCAGGAAGAAGACGCCGAAGCTGGCCGCCACCGCCTGGAGCACGATGCCGTCGTAGAGCGAGTCGAACGCCTTGCTGACCATGCCGACGAAGACGCCCTCGACGATCGAGTACGCGACCACGAGCGCCGGGTTCGCCATCCGGGAGAACGAGATGATCAGGCCGAGCACCAGGCCGACCACGGCGGCGCCGATCCAGGCGACGCCGACCAGAGCGTCCGGCACGAGCACCCAGGCCGCGGCGGCCGAGGCGCCCAGGATGGCGAGCATGAGGACCGTCTTGACGACCACGTCGTCGAGGGTCATCGGCGTCACCGCAGGCGGGGCCACCGGCTGGCCGTAGCCGCTCGGGTAGTGCTGCTGCGGCGGGTACTGCTGGGGGTATCCGGGCTGACCGTACGGCCCGGGCTGGGCGTACCCGGTCGCCCGCTCACGCTCGGCCGCCTGGCCGAGCCGGGCGAGCACCGGGTTCGAGGTCTTCACTTCTCAGGCCTCCCTCAGGGGGTCGTTCGCACGTAGACGTGCGCCTCCCAGCGTAGACGCGGCGACAAGACCGTGCGCGGCGTCAAGCTGTGGGAAAGCTGAGAGTTCCGTGCCCGGGGCGGGGGTCGAACCCGCACGCCTTTCGGCAGCCGCTTTTAAGGCGGCCGTGTCTGCCGTTCCACCACCCGGGCGGGTGACACCGCCGCGCCGACACGCGCGGTGCAGATCTCACCGTAGCGGCTGCGCCGCGCCGCGGCGTACCCCGTGGGGGCCGGCCGATAGGGTCGGGGCCGTGACCAGCGCCGCCCGCGCGGCCCCCGGGCCCGACCGCGACCAGGCGGTCCGCCCCGCGTCGGCGACCGCCGCGGCGCGGGTCGGCCGGGTACGGGCCGCCGCTCGCCGGCACCGCACGGACCTGCTGGTCGGGCTGCTGTTCGTGGCGTTCGCCGGTGGCCTCACCCACGGCCTGTGGCCCACGCCGGGCGCCCGGATGCTCGCCCTCAACCCGGCCGACCAGACGCTCTACGAATGGTTCCTGGCGCTCGACGCGCGGGCCCTGCGCGGCGACTTCAGCCTGGTCACCGACCGGCTCAACGCGCCGGACGGGGTCAACCTGATGGCCAACACCTCGGTCGTCGCGCTCGGGGTGCTGCTCGCGCCGGTCACGTGGGCGTTCGGCGCGCCGGTCACGTTCGCCCTGCTCGTCGCCGGCAACCTGGCCGGCACGGCGGTCGCCTGGTATCTGCTGTTCACCCGGACGCTGCGGGCCCACCGGCTCGCCGCCGGGCTCGGCGCGGCGCTCTGCGGCTTCGGGCCGGGCATGGTCTCGCAGAGCAACGGTCACCTGCACATGACCGCGCAGTGGCTGGTCCCGGTGCTGGTCTGGCTGGTGGTACGGCTGCTGCGCGCCGCCGACCCGGCCGGTCGCCCGGACGGCCCGGACCGCCGCCGGATGATCTCCTCGGCGGTCGGGCTGGCCGGCACCGCCGTCGTCCAGGTCTTCGTCGGCGAGGAGGTGCTCTTCCTCACCGTGCTCACGCTGGCGGTGCTGGCCGTCGCGTACGGGCTGGCCGACCGGGAGCTGCCGCGTCGGGCGTTGCCCGGCTTCGCCGGTGGGCTGCTCGGCGCTGCCGGGCTCGCGCTGGTGGTGCTGGCGTACCCGCTCCGGCTCCAGTTCGCCGGCCCGCAGGGCGTCGCCGACGGGATGTTCCCGCCCGACTACTTCTCCGCCGATTTGACCGGCTGGGCCCGGCTCTCCGCGCTGACCGTGCTCGGCAGCCCGGAGGCGGTCCGGCTGACCACCGGCCCGGCGGAGTTCACCACGTTCCTGGGCTGGCCGCTGCTGGTGGTGGCGACCGGCTGCGCGGTCTGGCTGGGCCGGCGCGCGCTGGTGCGCGCCCTGGTCGCCGCGGCGCTGGTGCTGGCCGCGTTCTCGCTCGGCCCCGAGGTGGTGGCCGGCGGCGAACGGACCGGCGTGCCCGGCCCGTACGCGCTGCTGGCCGGCCTGCCGGTGGTGGACGGCGCGCTGCCCACCCGGTTCGCGCTGGCGGTGCTGCCGCTGGTCGGCACCGTGCTCACGCTCGCCGTGCACCGGGCGCTGCACGAGCCGGGTCCGGCGCGCCGGCTGGTGCCGCTGGCGGTCGGCGCGGCCCTGCTCAGCGTCTTCCCGACGCCGCTGCCCACGATCGACCGGCCGCCGCTGCCCACGTTCGTCACCGGCGGCCACTGGCGACAGTGCGTACGCCCCGGCGGGGTGCTGGTGCCGGTGCCCACGGCCACCCCGCAGCACCCCGGGCCGATGCGGTGGGCCACCGCCACGGGTGTCGGGTTCGGCATGCCGGAGGGGTTCTTCATCGGCCCGTACGGTCCCGGCGGCTCGGCCACCATGGGCACCTGGCAGCGTCCCACCTCGGCGCTGCTGGCCGACGTGGCCCGGCGGGGCGTCGCGCCGGCCGTCGGTGACCGGCAGCGCCGTCAGGCGGCCCGGGACGTCGACGCCTGGGGCGCGTCGTGCGTGGCGCTGACCGACGACGCCCCGCACGCGGAGCTGCTGCGCCGCACGCTGGAGGCGCTCTTCGGCCCGGGCACCCGAGTCGCCGACGCCTGGACCTGGCGGTTCTGACCCGGGTACGACGAAAGGCCCCTCCCGTGCGGGAAGGGCCCTTCGGGACGAACGGTCAGACGCGCGCGCCGACCGGCGGGGCGGACGCCTCGGCGAACTCCTCACGCGGGTCGTGCAGCTGGCCGAGCGCGACCACCTCACGCTTGAGGAAGAACGCCAGCGACCAGTCCACCACCACCCGGACCTTGCGGTTGAACGACGGGATCCGCGACATGTGGTACGTCCGGTGCATGAACCACGCCGGCCAGCCGGTCATCTTCACGCCGTAGACCTGCGCCACGCCCTTGTGCAGGCCGAGGCTGGCCACGCTGCCGACGTGCTTGTGCTTGTAGTCGACCGGCTCGCGCCCGCGGACCACGTTCACGATGTTGTCGGCCATCCGGGCGGCCTGCCGCACCGCGTGCTGGGCGCTGGGCGAGCAGAAGTTGCCCGGCTCCTTGGTCAGGTCCGGCACGGCGGCGCAGTCACCGGCGCTCCACGCGCCCTCGACCACCCGGTCGCCGTCCACGATCTGGAGCGTCGGCCGGCAGGTCACCCGGCGCCGCTCGTCGCGCGGGAAGTCGGTGGCGTCCAGCATCGGCGACGGCTTCACGCCGGCCGTCCACACGATGGTGTCGGACGGGAAGCTGTCTCCGTCGGAGAGCTTGACCACCCCGTCGACGCAGGACTCCAGTCGGGTGTCCAGCCGGATGTCCATGTTCCGCTTCAGGAGCTGCTGCACCGTGTAGGCGCCCATGTCCCGGTCGACCTCGGGCAGCACCCGCTGGGTCGCCTCGACCAGCACCCAGCGCATCTCCTCCGGCTTCAGCTCCGGGTAGTAGCGCAGCGCGTCGCGGGCCATGTCCTCCATCTCGGCGAGCGCCTCGATGCCGGCGTAACCGCCGCCCACGAAGGTGAACGTCAGCGCGCGACGACGGACCTCCGGGTCGGTCGTGGCGGCCGCCACGTCCAGCCGGTCCAGCACGTGGTTGCGCAGGAAGATGGCCTCGCCGATGGTCTTGAACCCGATGCCGTTCTCGTGCAGGCCCGGGATCGGCAGGGTGCGGGAGACCGAGCCGGGGGCGACCACCACGTGGTCGTACGGGATCTCCCGGGTCGGGCCGCTGATCGGCTGCACCACGGCGGTCTTGCGGTCGTGGTCGATCCGGGTGACCGTGCCGGCCACCACCGTGCACTTGCGCAACTCCCGCCGCAGCGGCACCACAGCGTGCCGCGGGGAGATGTTGCCGGCCGAAGCCTCCGGGAGGAACGGCTGGTACGTCATGTGGGGCTGCGGGTCGACGACGACCACCTCGGCCTCACGCGAGCTCAGCTTCTTCGACAGACGCAGAGCGGCGTACAGGCCGACGTGCCCGGCACCCACGACAAGGATCCGCTTCGGATTCACGTCATCCATCTTTCCCCGGGGGGCTCCGGTAATACCGCGCGAGACCCCCTTCTGTGACGGAGCACAACCCGTGTGACCTGCGCAACGTCCCGCCGCGTCCCGTCATCTGCGACGCAGCAGCCACCCCAGCAACGCGCTCAGCCCCACCGCGACCAGCAGTCCCACCACGGTCGCCACCTGCGTCCCGTCGGTCCCGCCGAGCGCGCCCAGCCACGCCAGCACGACGCCGAGCACGGCGCTGCCCAGCACCACGCCACCGGCCCGGGCCAGCCACCGCAGCACCAGGTCCGGGTCGATCAACCCGTCGTAGGGCAGCAGCGCGGCCAGCGCGCAGAGCGTGTGCGCCAGGTAGAGCAGCGTGGCCACGGCGAGCAACCGCCACAGCGCCGGCGGCCGGTCGTAGCCGAGCATGGCCAGCAGCCAGCCGCCGACCGTCACCAGCGCGGCGAACGTCGGCCAGAGCCGGCGCGGCGCGACCGCCGGCAGCACCGCGGCCACCGCCAGGGCCAGCAGCGACCGCGGGGCCAGCATCTGCACCGGGTACGCGAGCAGGAAGCCGGCCAGCACGACCAGGAAGATGCCGCCGCGCACCAGCAGCGGCAGCGGGCTGACCCGGGCCACCTTGTACCGCACCGCCCGCACCCGTTCCACGAGCCCGCCCGCCAGGTCACTCACCGCAGCCCCACCCTCGGCGCCATGGCCAGGCGGGACACGTCGCGCAGCACCTCGTCCAGGCTGCCCGCGCCGGCCCAGCGCACCACCGGCACGCCGTGCTCGCGGAGCTGCCCGATCATCGTGTCCCGGTCCAGCCGCCACAGCCGGTACGCCACCTCGGCCCAGCCCCGTTCCTTCGGCACCGGCAGCTCCGCCGGCAGCGTGTCCACCGCCACCACGAACCGCCCGCCCCGGGCCAGCCGGGCCAACATCTGCGCCGACCGCTCGTCCAGCAGCGGGGTGAGCACCACCACGAGCGCGTCCGAGGAGAGCACCTGCGGGCCGAACACCTGGTCGTACGGCTCGTGCGGGGACGACTCGGCCTGCACGTCGAGCAGCCACTCCAGCACGGTCAGGTACTGCCGCCGCCCGGTCGCCGGGCGCAGTCGCCGGGCGGCCGGACCGTACTCCAGCAGCGCCACCCGGTCACCCCGGTGCAGGTAGTGCTCGGCGATCGCGGCAGCGGCCCGGACCGTGGTGTCGAGCACCGACGCCGGCCCGCGTACGCCGCCGGAGCGGCCCGCCTCGGCGAGCACGTCCAGCAGCACCACCACCTCGGCGTCCCGGTCGGAGAGGGTGGCCGCGACGTGCAGTTGGCGGGCCCGCAACGACACCCGCCAGTCGATGCGGCGCAGCCGGTCCCCGGGCGCGAAGACGCGTACGCCGGCCAACTCGCCGCCCTCCCCCGGCCGCCGTGACCGGTGCGCGCCGACCAGTCCGGCGGCCCGGGGCATCGCCTCGACCGCGTCGAACGGCTCGGTGCGCGGGTAGACCCGGGCGCGGATCGGGGCGGTGATCACCGCCCGGGAGACCAGCAGCCCGTCGGCGGCGGCGACCCGGACGCCGGCCGGGCCGAACGGGTGCCGGCCCCACCGCAGCGCGGTGCCGGTCAACTCCAGGTCGACGGCGCTGCCCCGGGGCACCGACGTGACGAACGGCCGGTCCGCGCCGCCGGAGCGGCTCACGTCCAGCTCGGCACCGCCGAAGCCGACCTTCTCCACCCGCAGCCAGGGCGACATCCGGGTCCGGACCACCGCCAGGTCGTAGCCGATCAGGTCCGGGTTGGCCACCGCCACGGTGGTGGCCATCGGCGCCCCTTCGACCAGGTGGGTGTCCGCGACGCTCAGCTCCAGCTCGGGCTGGGTGGCCGGGCGGCGGCGCAACCCGTACGCGGTGCCCAGCGCGAACGGCGTGGCCAGCACCACCAGGTCGATCCGGCCGAGCAGCACGGCCGCGACGAGCAGCACGCCGGTGAGCAGCACGGCCCGGCCGAGCGCCCAGGTGGGCGCCCAGCCGTTCGCCGGCTCGGCCCGCTCGTCCATCAGCGCCCGGCGGCGTAGCTGGGCAGCGCGCCGCTGGCCGGGGCGGGCGTCGACTCGAGCACCTCGCCGACCACGAACGCCGGGTCGACCCGGCGCAACCACATCTCCGGACGCAGCGTGATGCGGTGCGCCAGCGCGGGCGCCGCCACCGCCTTGACGTCCTCCGGCACCACGTAGTCCCGGTTGGCGAGCACGGCCCGCACCCGAGACAGCAGCAGCAACGCCAGCGAGCCGCGCGGCGACGCGCCGACCAGCACGGACGGGTGCTCGCGGGTGGCCGCGGTGAGCGCCACGATGTACCGGCCGATCGAGTCCTCGACCACCACGTCCTCCAGCGCGGCCTGCATGGCGCGCAGCGTGGCGGCGTCCACCACCGGCGTGATCTCGGCCTCCTCGCGGCGGCGGGCGATGCGCCGGCGCAGCACGTCCCACTCCTCGTCGTTGGTCGGGTAGCCGAACGAGACGCGCAGCAGGAACCGGTCGAGTTGCGCCTCGGGCAGCGGATAGGTGCCCTCGTACTCGATCGGGTTGGCGGTGGCCAGCACGTGGAACGGCTCGTCCAGGCGGTAGGTCACGCCCTCCACCGAGACCTGCTTCTCCTGCATCGCCTCCAGCAACGCCGACTGGGTCTTCGGCGGCGTCCGGTTGATCTCGTCGGCCAGCAGCAGGTTGGTGAAGAGCGGCCCGGCCCGGAACGAGAAGTCGCCGCTGCTCTGGTCGTACAGGAACGAGCCGGTGACGTCGGCGGGGAGCAGGTCCGGGGTGAACTGGAGCCGGCGGAAGTCCAGCCCGAGCGCCTGCGCGAAGCACCGCGCGGTGAGCGTCTTACCCAGGCCGGGCAGGTCCTCCAGCAGCACGTGGCCGCCGGCCAGGATGCCGGCCAGCACCAGCTCCAGCGCCTCGCGCTTGCCGACCACGACGGTGCCGACCGCGTCCAGGACGGTCCGGGCGAGCCGGCCCACCTCGGCGGGAGGCATGCTCCGGTCCTCGTTCATCAGATCTTCTCCAGTTCGGCGACGATCGCCGCGAGGTCGCGCGGCGTCGGGGGGCGGCGGGCGGGGGTGCCGAGGAACGTCCACAGCGGCTCGCCCAGCAGGGCGCGGGCGCGCGCCGGGTCGGACTCGCGGGTGACGCCGTGCCGCTGGCGCAGCCGCTCGTCGGCCAGCTCACCGAGGCGGGGCAGCACCCGCTCGGTGAACCGCTCCCGGTTGTCGGTGCACCAGTCCAGCGGTCGTTCCCAGCCGTTGATGGCGGTCCGCAGCGCGTCCCGGGCGGACCAGTTCCAGGTGCCGGACTCCTCGCCGCCGGAGGACCGCAGCCCGGCGCGCGGCGGCGGCGGGGGCGAGAGCGCGGCGGTGACCCGGCGCACGGCGAGCACCGCGAGCACGCCCGCCACGATGATCCAGAGCGGCACCCGCAGGCCGACCGCGCGGAGGCCGACCACGATCACCACGACGGCGGCGGCGGTGACCAGCACGATTCGCAGCAACCACCGGGCCCGGCCGCCGGCCGGCCGTCCGGCCGCGGATCCGGTGGGCTCCTCGCCGGAGCCGAGCAGGTCGTCGATGCTGGTGCTCACGGAGCGCCGACCTCCCCCGCCGCCACACCGGTCAGCTCGCCGCGCAGCCGGCGCAGCGCCGCCCGGGCCTGGTCGCGGGTGCGTTCGTCGACCGGGTGGGTGGCGTAGCGGGCCTCCCGGTAGACGTGCGCGAACCCGTCCAGCACGTCGGCGCTGGCGATCGCCGGGATGCCCGCCTCGGGGTCGCCGCGCAGCAGTCGGCTGACCAGGTCGGTGGGCGTGTCACCGGTCCTCCGGGGCACCCCGGTGTCCTCGGCGGCCTCCTCCAGCCGGACCCAGCAGGCGATCACCGCGGTCCGCGGGTCGGTGGCGCGGTCGTCCAACTCCTCCAGCCCGGCGTCCAGAGCGGCCACCACCTCGCGGGCCGTCCCCTCGGCGGTACGCCGGGTGCGCCGCACCGGCACCGCGCGGGTGGTCCGGCGCAGCGCGCCGCGGAGCACGCTCCAGAGCAGGTAGCCGACGACGACCAGCACGATCGTGAAGAGCAATGCCACCGCGGCGGTGCCCAGCCAGTCGGGCACCCCACCCTCGGAGGGGATGCCCAACTCCCGGGGCTCGGCCGGGATCGAGGGCGGCGCCTCGGACGGATAGTCCGGGACGTACGGGACGTTGTCCACGGGCGGAATCCGACTGGCCCCGATCGCGGAGTGCCCGGCGGCGACGGCGGCGACCGCGAGCAGCACCGCGACCGCCGCGACCGGCCACCACCTGCGCAGCACGCCGAAGTCCATTCCCCCGCCTCAGGTGTGTTCCTCAGTCCACCCCGGACAGGTGCTTGGCCCGGGTGAACACGTCGTCCAACATCGCCGGCGTGAGCCGGCCGGTGAACGTGTTCTGCTGGCTGACGTGATAGCAGCCGAGCAACGCCGGCACGGACTCGCCGGACCAGTGTGCCCCATGACCGAACACGGGTCGCGGTGTGGGCGGGCGCTGCCCGTACACCTGGCGAAGCACCGGCCACCACGCGGCCCAGGCGAACGCGCCCAGCGCGACCACCACGCGCAGCGTGGGGCGGATCAGTTCGACCTCGCGGTGCACCCACGGCGCGCAGGTGTCCCGCTCGGCCGGGGTGGGCTTGTTGTCCGGCGGGGCGCAGCGCACGGCCGAGAAGACGCGGGTCTCCCGGAGCGTGAGGCCGTCGTCGGCGGCGACGCTCGTCGGCTGGTTGGCCAGCCCGGCCCGGTGCAGCGCGGCGAAGAGCACGTCACCGGAGCGGTCCCCGGTGAAGATCCGGCCGGTGCGGTTGCCGCCGTGCGCGGCGGGTGCCAGGCCGAGGATCGCGATCCGCGCGTCCGGCGGCCCGAGGCCCGGCACCGGCCGCCCCCAGTAGTCCTGGTCGCGGAACGCGGCCCGCTTGACCCGGGCCACCTCCTCGCGCCACGCCACCAGCCGCGGGCAGGCGAAGCAGTCACTGACCGCGCCGTCGAGGTCGGTCAGGTCGGTCGCCCGCGCCGCGCGGGCGACCACCTCCCCCGGGGTACGCGACTCAGCCAAGCTTCGCCCGGAACAGTTCCAGGGTGCGGGCCCAGGCGGTGGCGGCGGCCCGCTGATCGAACTGCTCCGGCCGGTCCTCGTTGAAGAACGCGTGCGCGGTGCCCGGGTAGTCGAACGTCTGGCAGGTGCCGCCGGCGGCCTCGATGGACCGGCGTACGCCCTGCACCCCGTCGGCGGCGGAGAGACCGTCCGCCTCGGAACAGTGGACGAGCGCGGCCTTTCCGGCGTAGCCGGACCAGTCGGCGACCATGCCCTCCCAGGGCAGGCGCGGGTAGAACGCGGTGGTGGCGACGATCCGCTCGGAGGTCGTACCGGCCCACAGGGCGAGGCTGGCGCCCGCGCAGAACCCGGCGCAGCCCACCTTGCCGGCCACTTCGGGGCGGCTCGCCAGGTATTCGGCGGCGGCCGAGATGTCGCTGGCCGCCTCGTCCATCTGGCTGCTGTTCAGCATCTGCCGGGGCTCGGTCGGCTTGACGGCGGGACCGCCGTGCCGGAAGTCGGGCGCGAGGGCGACGAAACCGGCCTCGGCGAAGCGGTCGACCACGGCCCGGACGTGGGGCACCAGGCCCCACCAGTCCTGGATGACGATGACCGCCGGGCTGGCCGCACCGCCGGAGGGTATCGCGAGATACCCCTCGCTCGTCCCCCCGTTGCCGGTGAAGCTCACCATCTCGCCCATGGGCCCGTCCTCCTAGCGGTCAGTCACCGTTGGCTGGTCGCACAGTTGGCTGTGACGTGCCGGTAGCGTGCCACGCCGTCACCGGCCCGGGGAAGACGGAAGAACAGTGGCATTCACCTCCTGTCCACCCCACCAAGGGGTTTAGTGATTGCTAAACTCGTCGTATGGTGGCTGGTGAGTGGGACGTCTACCTCGTCGACGAGGTGAGGCACTGGATCGACACATTGGATCCGCACCTCCATGCCCGGGTCATCCAGGCGAAGGCATGAGCGACTACACCCGGTGGCAGGACATCCGCGCCGCTCACGTCACCCGCGCCGGCAGCGAAGAGGCGGTCGAGGCGGGCAAGCAGCATCTCCTCGCCGAGGTCATCGGTCACCGGCTCGCCGAGGTGCGTCGCGCCCGAGGGCTGACCCAGCAACAGGTGGCGGACCGCATGGGCGTCACGAAGGGGCGGGTCTCCCAGATCGAGCAGGGAAAGATCTCCGGCCAGGAGGTGGTTGCCCGGTTCGCCGCCGCGCTGGGCGGCCGACTGCACCAGGCGATCTACTTCGACGACGGCGACATCGCCGCCATCGCCTGAGCCGGTCGTCCTCACCGCCACCCGGGCGGCGGTGAGGACGACGGCGACAGATCAGTTGGCCGGAGCCGGCGCTCCAGATTCCGCGGTCGCGCCGGTGGCAGACGCGGTCGGCAGGGCCGTAGCCGCCGATCCCGGTGTCGCGCTCGCGGTCGGCGCGGGCGTACCGGTGGCCGTGGGCGGGGCAGGCGTGCCGGTGGCCGTGGGCGGGGCGGCGGGTGCCGGTGGCACAGCCGGCGGGCCGAACGGGGCCAGTTCCGGGCAGTACGGGTAGGCGTTGCGCGGTGCCGGCACGGCGCCGGACGCGTCGAGGCAGGTCGGCCAGCCGAGCCGGATCGGCACGCCGTTCTGGTCAAAGAGCTGGGCGTCGCGGACGAGCCGCCCCTGCTGGTCGTAGACGAAGACGTCCTCGATCCGGTCGTACCGCCGGTCGACCGCGACCTCCTGGTAGGAGGTGTAACCGTCCTCGCCGGCGTTGCGATCGACGTCGGCGAGCACCGCGAACGAGAAGACCACCAGCACGGCGGTGCCCACCAGGTGCAGCCGGCGCGGCCACCCGGTGAAGCCGCCGGAGCGACGGCCTAGCCACAGCGACGCGAGGACCGCGCCGGTGAGCAGCAGCAGGCCGCCCAGCAGGCTGTCGTCGAGCCGGGGTAGCAGGCCGGCCCGACCGCTGCGCGTCATCTCGCCGATGAGCAGCGCGGCCAGATAGCCGCGCACCAGCCACCAGGCCGGGCGCAGCGAGCGCAGGAAGTCCGCCACCCGGGTGTGCCCGAGCAGCGGGCCGAGTTGACGGTCGAGCAGGCGTAACTGGGTGGTGGCCCGGTCCCGCGCGGCGGCCAGCCGACGCAGGCGGGCCGGTCGGCCGCCCGGCTCCGCGCCGGCTGCGGTCCGCAGTTCCAGCGCGTACGCCTCCGGTGCGCCGAGCCGGTCGACGAGCGTGCCGTCACCCTCGGCTGCCACCTCGGCGAGGTGCTCCGGAAGGTCCTCGGTCAA
The DNA here is from genome assembly GCF_027925725.1 of Micromonospora sp. AKA38. Taxonomy (NCBI): domain Bacteria; kingdom Bacillati; phylum Actinomycetota; class Actinomycetes; order Micromonosporales; family Micromonosporaceae; genus Micromonospora; species Micromonospora sp. AKA38. The sequence goes on from NZ_BNEI01000010.1 coordinate 243,790, forward strand.
CTCGTCGCGGAGCGTCGGCGGCAGGTCGGCGAGCGCGGCCCGCACCCGGTCGACGTAGTCCGTGATCTCCTGCCCAGTGACGGTCATGCCGCCATCCCCCGATCGTCGAGCAGTGCGTCCATGGTGGTGGCGAACGAGCGCCAGGTCTTGCCGGAGCGGGTGAGCTGGTCCCGCCCGGCGGCGTTCAGCGCGTAGTACTTGCGGTGCGGCCCGGATTCGCTGGGCACCACGTAGGTGGTCAACAGGCCGCCCGCGAAGAGCCGGCGCAACGTGCCGTAGACCGAGGCGTCGCCGACCTCGGTGAGGCCGGCCTCGCGCAGCCGGCGGAGGATGTCGTAGCCGTAGCCGTCTTCGTCCTTGAGCACGGCGAGCACGGCCAGGTCGAGGACACCCTTGAGAAGCTGCGTCGTATCCACGCTCCGCACAGTAGTGCGCAATGCACAGTACCGTCAACGACGACGCACTCCCCCGCTTCGTTGATCAAGGAGTTTGCGTCGGGACTCGCCGCGAACGCCGACGCGAACTCCTTGATCAACCAAGCGGAGGGCGGGCGGCCCACCCGACGAAGCGGTCGAACAGCTCCTGGGGATCCGGGTTGAGTTTCAGCAGGTCGGCGGCGGCCTCGAAGAGGCAGCTCGCCAGGTGGACCGAGAGGGCGACCCGGTCACGCCGGTAGTCCGTCAACAGCAACAGGCGGGCCGGCTGGCACGGCCAGGGGCCGGCGCACACCCGGCAGAGCCAGCGCGGCCGCATCGGCACGTGCGGCCGCATCGCCCGACGACCGCGATCGGGTACGGGATAGCCATTCGACGCACTCATCCCCCGATCGCGTCGCTTCATCATTGACGCTGTCAATAGCCTCCGCAGTTGTCGCCGTATGCGGACCACGCCGCTGCCATCGTCAACACGTGGAGCTGGTGGGCGTGTCGGAGATCCGGGCGATGCTCGGCAACGTGTCACGCCAGCGTGCGTCCGTGATCGCCAATCAACGCAACTTCCCCGAGCCGATCGCCGTGCTGGCGATGGGCAAGGTGTGGCGGAAGTCGGACGTCGAGAAGTGGGTGCGAGAGCACCGCCCGGACCTGCCGACCGACTGATCCGTCGACCAAGGAGTTGCGCGCTAGGCGAGGCTCCAGGCGATGCCGTCGAGGATGTCGTGCTCCGAGGCGACCACCGAGGACATGCCGGCCCGCTCCATGATCACGCGCAGCACCAGCGCGCCGGCGCCGATCACGTCCGCCCGGCCCGGGTGCATCACCGGCTCGGCCAGCCGCTGCTCCCGGGTGGCCCCGAGCAGGTAGGCGGTCACCTCGGCGACCCGCGCGTACGGGACCCGGGCGTGGTGGATGCGACTCGGGTCGTACTCCCGGAGCCCTTCGGCCAGGGCGACCACGGTGGTGACCGAACCGGCGAGCCCGACCAGCGTGACGGCCTCCCGGCCGGGGACGGCGGCCAGCGCCCGGTCCACCGCCGCCGCGATGTCCGCCTCGGCGGCGGCGATCTCGGCCGGCGAGGGCGGATCGCCGTGCAGGTGCCGCTCGGTCATCCGGACGCAGCCGATGTCCACCGAGATCGCCCCGCGCACGCCGTCGGCGCGGGTGCCGACCACGAACTCGGTCGAGCCACCGCCGATGTCGACCACCAGGTACGGCGGTTCGGCGTCGGCGGGCAGCCCGCGCACCGCGCCGGTGAACGACAGCCGGGCCTCCTCGTCGCCGGTCACCACCTCCGGCGGTACGCCGAGCGTCCGCTCGACCATCGCGCGGAAGTCGTCGGCGTTGGAGGCGTCGCGCGACGCCGAGGTGGCGCACATGCGCACCCGCTCGACGCCGGTCTTCTCGATCTCCGCCGCGTAGTCGGCGAGCGCCACCCGGGTCCGCTCGATCGCCTCGGGCGCCAGTGTGCCCGTCCGGTCGACGCCCTGCCCCAGCCGCACGATCTCCATCCGCCGGCTGACGTCGGTCAGCGGCGCCGCCGCCCCGGCGGAGGGATCCGGCAGGTCCGCGATCAGCAGTCGGATCGAGTTGGTCCCGCAGTCGATGGCCCCCACGCGCACGCTCACGGCGCCCACCCTACGGCAGCCCGACGCGACTCAGAGGCGCAGCAGCATGCGGGTGTTGCCCAGGGTGTTGGGTTTGACCCGTTCCAGGTCGAGGAACTCGGCCACACCCTCGTCGTAGGAGCGCAGGAGCTGCTCGTAGACCAACTGCGGCACCGGGGCGCCGTCGATCTCGTGGAAGCCGAAGCCGCCGAAGAAGCCGGTCTCGAACGTGAGCACGAAGATCCGGGCGATGCCCAGCTCGCGGGCCGCGTCGATCAGCTCACCGACGATCCGGTGGCCGATCCGGTGCCCCCGGCAGGACGGGTCGACCGCGACCGTGCGGATCTCGGCCAGGTCCTCCCACATGACGTGCAGCGCGCCGCAGCCGACCACCGTGCCGTCCGGCGTCACCGCCACCCGGAACTCCTGCACGTCCTCGTAGAGCGTCACGGTGGCCTTGCTGAGCAGCCGCCGGTCGTCGGTGTACGTGTCCACCAGCCGGCGGATGCCGCGCACGTCGGCGGTGCGGGCCCGGCGGACCGTGACCTGGTCGACGGTGGTCATCTCACTCCCCGGCGGGCACGTCCACGCAGGGGCCGGCGGCCCACCACTTGTCCACCAGCGCCAGCGTCTCGTCGCCGAACGGGTTCACCCCGGGGCCGGCGGCCAACGCGTGGCCGAGATGCACGTGCAGGCACTTCACCCGCCCGGGCATCCCGCCGGCCGAGATGCCGGCGATCTCCGGCACCTCGCCGATCGCGTCGCGGCGGGCCAGGTAGTCCTCGTGCGCGGCCCGGTAACGGGCGGCCAGCTCCGGGTCCTCGGCGAGCCGGTCGGCCATCTCCTTCATCAGCCCGGCCGACTCCAGCCGGCTGCACGCGGCGGTGGCCCGCGGGCAGGTCAGGTAGAACAGCGTCGGGAACGGCGTGCCGTCAGCCAGCCGGGGCGTCGTCTCCACCACGTCGGGCAGGCCGCACGGGCACCGGTGGGCCACCGCCCGGGTGCCGCGCGGTGTGCGTCCGAGCTGCGCGGCGACCGCGGCCAGGTCGGCCTCGGTGGCCGGTCGGCGTTCCGGCGGGGGTACGGAGTCCGCCGCCGGCTCCTGCGGTGGTACGACGCTCACGGGTTGTGCCTCTCGAAGAAACAGCTCACTTGTCGGGGCGCTCGGCGTTCGCCGCCTGCACGCTCGACCACAGCGTGTCGTACCAGGGGTCGGGCGGTCTCGGCGCCCCCGGCTTCGCGCCCTTGCCGGCGTCCTTGGCGGCCCCGTCCGGGTCGGAGAGCACCACCAGCAGCGTCTCCCCCGGCTTGCCCATGAAGAACCGTTCCCGGGCCTGCGTCTTGACGTACTCCGGGTCCTTCCACTTGGCCGCCTCGGCGGTGAGCCGGTCGATCTCCGCCCGCTGCCCCGCCTGGGACGCCTCCATCCGCTCGATGTCGGTCTGCTGGTCCAGGTAGACCCGGACCGGGTAGGTGTACGCCAGGGCGAGCGCGATCAGCACCGCGAACAGCACGGTGGCGCGCCCGGTGAAGCGCCGGGGTTGGGGTGCGGTGAGCCGCTTGACCGTGCCGCCGGCCGCGGTACGCCGGGCCGCGCCCGGACGGTTCGCGGAGCGTACGCCCTCGGTGACGCGGGACGCGCCGGGTGACCGGCCGGCGGCGCGCGCCTCCGCGCGGACGCCGTCGCGGGCCGTGGACCGGGTTCGGCCCCCGCCCGCCCGGCCGGCCTGACCCGGCCGACGGGCGGGCCGCTGGCCACCCGGTGTGCGGCGCTGCTGCATCGTCACACCCCTCCCCCGGAGCGTCGACCTCAGGCCGAACGGTAACGCGGGAACGCGCCGGCGCCGGCGTACCGCGCCGCGTCGGCCAGCTCCTCCTCGATCCGCAGGAGCTGGTTGTACTTGGCGACCCGGTCGGAGCGGGCCGGCGCGCCGGTCTTGATCTGACCGCAGCCGGTGGCGACCGCCAGGTCGGCGATGGTGGTGTCCTCGGTCTCGCCGGAGCGGTGGCTCATCATGCACCGGAAGCCGGCCCGGTGGGCCAGGTCCACGGCGTCCAGCGTCTCGGTGAGCGAGCCGATCTGGTTGACCTTGACCAGCACCGCGTTGGCGGCCCGCTCGGCGATGCCCCGGGCGATGCGCTGCGGGTTGGTCACGAACAGGTCGTCACCGACGATCTGGATCCGGTCGCCCAGCGCGGCGGTGAGCGTGGCCCAGCCGCTCCAGTCGTCCTCGGCGAGCGGGTCCTCGATGGAGACGATCGGGTAGTCGCCGGCGAGCTTGGTGTAGTAGTTGCTCATCTCCTCGGCGCTCTTGGTGCTGCCCTCGAACGTGTAGGAGCCGTTGTCGAAGAACTCGGTGGCGGCCACGTCGAGCGCGAAGACGATGTCGGTGCCGAGCCGGTAGCCGGCCTTCTCCACCGCCTCGGCGATCAGGTCCAGCGCGGCGGCGTTGGTGGGCAGGTTCGGGGCGAAGCCGCCCTCGTCGCCGAGGCCGGTCGACAGGCCCTTCTTCTTCAGCACCGACTTCAGCGCGTGGTAGACCTCGGCGCCGGAGCGGACCGCGTCCCGGAACGTCGGCGCGCCGATCGGCGCGATCATGAACTCCTGGACGTCGACGTTCGAGTCGGCGTGCGCGCCACCGTTGAGGATGTTCATCATCGGCACCGGGAGCAGGTGCGCGTTGGGGCCGCCCAGGTAGCGGAAGAGGCTCAGCTCGGCGCTGCCGGCGGCGGCCTTCGCCACGGCCAGGGAGACGCCGAGGATGGCGTTCGCGCCCAGCTCGCCCTTGTTGTCCGAGCCGTCGATGTCGATCATCTTCTGGTCGATCAGCCGCTGCTCGCTGGCCTCGTAGCCGATGAGCTGGTCGACGATCCGGTCCTCGATGTTCGCGACCGCCTTCTCGACACCCTTGCCCAGGTAGCGGTCCTTGTCGCCGTCGCGCAGCTCGACCGCCTCGAAGGCGCCGGTGGAGGCGCCGGACGGCACCGCGGCGCGGGCGATCGTGCCGTCGTCGAGCCCGACCTCGACCTCGACCGTCGGGTTGCCCCGCGAGTCCAGGATCTCCCGGGCGACAATTCCCTCGATGGTTGCCACTGAGTCGCTCCTCGTTTGTGTGTTCCGGTCCGGTGTGGGCCGCGACGGTGCGGCTGAGGCAGGTGTTGAACGCAGCGTATCGGTCCCCGCTCTCCGGTACGGCGCTCGGGGCGCACCCCGGGGCAGCGAATGAGACGGACATTCCCGGTTTACCGGTCGTCAACCGGCAACGGGTTTGCGATAGGTTGCGTCGATCGACAAGGCTGGGCATCATGCCTGCCGCTTCGACGACCCTCCGCGTGCTCGCCGCCTCGGTCATCGCGTCGCTCTCGGTCACCGGCTGTCAGGCCCTGGACGACGCGGACGTCGCGCTCGGCCGGGCCGACCTGGTCAACGACCTCGCCGCGCGGATGGACCGGGCGCTGGAGCGGACCTGGGCCGCGGAATACCAGCTCACCGGCGGCGGGACCGCCTCGATCGCGCAGACCGCGAAGCCGCTCCGCTCCACCTACGCCTGGCCCGGCGGCAAGATCACGGTGACCCAGGAGGCGGTGACCCGGTGCGCGAGCACCACCGCCCGCACCTCCTGCACCATGTCCCCGCCGGTGCTGACCGCCGGCAAGCCGTCGGTGATCGTCTACGACGAGGCGCGCAAGCAGGGGCTGGTCACCCCGCCGGCGGTGATCCGGCTGCTCACCGCCGCCGCGCTGGAGCCCCAGGCGGTCATCAAACAGACCGACACCACGCTGGCCGGGCACCACGCCACCTGCATCGACGTCACCGACGCCGGGGAACGCTTCACCGCCTGCGTCACCACCGAGGGGGTGCTCGGCAGCTTCACCGGCACACTCGACGGCAAACCGGCCGAGCTCACCATGAGCCGCTACACCGAGACGGTCGAGGCCGGCGCGTTCGCGGTGCCGGCCGGCGCCGGTGT
>NZ_BNEI01000011.1:0-10516 GCF_027925725.1 Micromonospora sp. AKA38
GTCGCGTACCCCGGGGGAGGTGGTCGCCCGCGCGGCGCGGGCGACCGACCTGACCGACCTCGACGGCGCGGTCAGTGACTGCTTCGCCTGCCCGCGGCTGGTGGCGTGGCGCGAGGAGGTGGCCCGGGTCAAGCGGGCCGCGTTCCGCGACCAGGACTACTGGGGGCGGCCGGTGCCGGGCCTCGGGCCGCCGGACGCGCGGATCGCGATCCTCGGCCTGGCACCCGCCGCGCACGGCGGCAACCGCACCGGCCGGATCTTCACCGGGGACCGCTCCGGTGACGTGCTCTTCGCCGCGCTGCACCGGGCCGGGCTGGCCAACCAGCCGACGAGCGTCGCCGCCGACGACGGCCTCACGCTCCGGGAGACCCGCGTCTTCTCGGCCGTGCGCTGCGCCCCGCCGGACAACAAGCCCACCCCGGCCGAGCGGGACACCTGCGCGCCGTGGGTGCACCGCGAGAGGTCGAACTGATCCGCCCCACGCTGCGCGTGGTGGTCGCGCTGGGCGCGTTCGCCTGGGCCGCGTGGTGGCCGGTGCTTCGCCAGGTGTACGGGCAGCGCCCGCCCACACCGCGACCCGTGTTCGGTCATGGGGCACACTGGTCCGGCGAGTCCGTGCCGGCGTTGCTCGGCTGCTATCACGTCAGCCAGCAGAACACGTTCACCGGCCGGCTCACGCCGGCGATGTTGGACGACGTGTTCACCCGGGCCAAGCACCTGTCCGGGGTGGACTGAGGAACACACCTGAGGCGGGGGAATGGACTTCGGCGTGCTGCGCAGGTGGTGGCCGGTCGCGGCGGTCGCGGTGCTGCTCGCGGTCGCCGCCGTCGCCGCCGGGCACTCCGCGATCGGGGCCAGTCGGATTCCGCCCGTGGACAACGTCCCGTACGTCCCGGACTATCCGTCCGAGGCGCCGCCCTCGATCCCGGCCGAGCCCCGGGAGTTGGGCATCCCCTCCGAGGGTGGGGTGCCCGACTGGCTGGGCACCGCCGCGGTGGCATTGCTCTTCACGATCGTGCTGGTCGTCGTCGGCTACCTGCTCTGGAGCGTGCTCCGCGGCGCGCTGCGCCGGACCACCCGCGCGGTGCCGGTGCGGCGCACCCGGCGTACCGCCGAGGGGACGGCCCGCGAGGTGGTGGCCGCTCTGGACGCCGGGCTGGAGGAGTTGGACGACCGCGCCACCGACCCGCGGACCGCGGTGATCGCCTGCTGGGTCCGGCTGGAGGAGGCCGCCGAGGACACCGGGGTGCCCCGGAGGACCGGTGACACGCCCACCGACCTGGTCAGCCGACTGCTGCGCGGCGACCCCGAGGCGGGCATCCCGGCGATCGCCAGCGCCGACGTGCTGGACGGGTTCGCGCACGTCTACCGGGAGGCCCGCTACGCCACCCACCCGGTCGACGAACGCACCCGCGACCAGGCCCGGGCGGCGCTGCGCCGGCTGCGCGGCGAGCTGACCGGTGTGGCGGCGGGGGAGGTCGGCGCTCCGTGAGCACCAGCATCGACGACCTGCTCGGCTCCGGCGAGGAGCCCACCGGATCCGCGGCCGGACGGCCGGCCGGCGGCCGGGCCCGGTGGTTGCTGCGAATCGTGCTGGTCACCGCCGCCGCCGTCGTGGTGATCGTGGTCGGCCTCCGCGCGGTCGGCCTGCGGGTGCCGCTCTGGATCATCGTGGCGGGCGTGCTCGCGGTGCTCGCCGTGCGCCGGGTCACCGCCGCGCTCTCGCCCCCGCCGCCGCCGCGCGCCGGGCTGCGGTCCTCCGGCGGCGAGGAGTCCGGCACCTGGAACTGGTCCGCCCGGGACGCGCTGCGGACCGCCATCAACGGCTGGGAACGACCGCTGGACTGGTGCACCGACAACCGGGAGCGGTTCACCGAGCGGGTGCTGCCCCGCCTCGGTGAGCTGGCCGACGAGCGGCTGCGCCAGCGGCACGGCGTCACCCGCGAGTCCGACCCGGCGCGCGCCCGCGCCCTGCTGGGCGAGCCGCTGTGGACGTTCCTCGGCACCCCCGCCCGCCGCCCCCCGACGCCGCGCGACCTCGCGGCGATCGTCGCCGAACTGGAGAAGATCTGATGAACGAGGACCGGAGCATGCCTCCCGCCGAGGTGGGCCGGCTCGCCCGGACCGTCCTGGACGCGGTCGGCACCGTCGTGGTCGGCAAGCGCGAGGCGCTGGAGCTGGTGCTGGCCGGCATCCTGGCCGGCGGCCACGTGCTGCTGGAGGACCTGCCCGGCCTGGGTAAGACGCTCACCGCGCGGTGCTTCGCGCAGGCGCTCGGGCTGGACTTCCGCCGGCTCCAGTTCACCCCGGACCTGCTCCCCGCCGACGTCACCGGCTCGTTCCTGTACGACCAGAGCAGCGGCGACTTCTCGTTCCGGGCCGGGCCGCTCTTCACCAACCTGCTGCTGGCCGACGAGATCAACCGGACGCCGCCGAAGACCCAGTCGGCGTTGCTGGAGGCGATGCAGGAGAAGCAGGTCTCGGTGGAGGGCGTGACCTACCGCCTGGACGAGCCGTTCCACGTGCTGGCCACCGCCAACCCGATCGAGTACGAGGGCACCTATCCGCTGCCCGAGGCGCAACTCGACCGGTTCCTGCTGCGCGTCTCGTTCGGCTACCCGACCAACGACGAGGAGTGGGACGTGCTGCGCCGGCGCATCGCCCGCCGCCGCGAGGAGGCCGAGATCACGCCGGTGGTGGACGCCGCCACGCTGCGCGCCATGCAGGCCGCGCTGGAGGACGTGGTGGTCGAGGACTCGATCGGCCGGTACATCGTGGCGCTCACCGCGGCCACCCGCGAGCACCCGTCCGTGCTGGTCGGCGCGTCGCCGCGCGGCTCGCTGGCGTTGCTGCTGCTGTCTCGGGTGCGGGCCGTGCTCGCCAACCGGGACTACGTGGTGCCGGAGGACGTCAAGGCGGTGGCGGCGCCCGCGCTGGCGCACCGCATCACGCTGCGTCCGGAGATGTGGTTGCGCCGGGTCGACCCGGCGTTCGTGGTCGGCGAGGTGCTCGAGTCGACGCCCGCCCCGGCCAGCGGCGCGCTGCCCAGCTACGCCGCCGGGCGCTGATGGACGAGCGGGCCGAGCCGGCGAACGGCTGGGCGCCCACCTGGGCGCTCGGCCGGGCCGTGCTGCTCACCGGCGTGCTGCTCGTCGCGGCCGTGCTGCTCGGCCGGATCGACCTGGTGGTGCTGGCCACGCCGTTCGCGCTGGGCACCGCGTACGGGTTGCGCCGCCGCCCGGCCACCCAGCCCGAGCTGGAGCTGAGCGTCGCGGACACCCACCTGGTCGAAGGGGCGCCGATGGCCACCACCGTGGCGGTGGCCAACCCGGACCTGATCGGCTACGACCTGGCGGTGGTCCGGACCCGGATGTCGCCCTGGCTGCGGGTGGAGAAGGTCGGCTTCGGCGGTGCCGAGCTGGACGTGAGCCGCTCCGGCGGCGCGGACCGGCCGTTCGTCACGTCGGTGCCCCGGGGCAGCGCCGTCGACCTGGAGTTGACCGGCACCGCGCTGCGGTGGGGCCGGCACCCGTTCGGCCCGGCCGGCGTCCGGGTCGCCGCCGCCGACGGGCTGCTGGTCTCCCGGGCGGTGATCACCGCCCCGATCCGCGCCCGGGTCTACCCGCGCACCGAGCCGTTCGACGCGGTCGAGGCGATGCCCCGGGCCGCCGGACTGGTCGGCGCGCACCGGTCACGGCGGCCGGGGGAGGGCGGCGAGTTGGCCGGCGTACGCGTCTTCGCGCCCGGGGACCGGCTGCGCCGCATCGACTGGCGGGTGTCGTTGCGGGCCCGCCAACTGCACGTCGCGGCCACCCTCTCCGACCGGGACGCCGAGGTGGTGGTGCTGCTGGACGTGCTCGCCGAGGCGGGCCGCTCCGGCGGCGTACGCGGGCCGGCGTCGGTGCTCGACACCACGGTCCGGGCCGCTGCCGCGATCGCCGAGCACTACCTGCACCGGGGTGACCGGGTGGCGCTGCTGGAGTACGGTCCGGCCGCCCGGCGACTGCGCCCGGCGACCGGGCGGCGGCAGTACCTGACCGTGCTGGAGTGGCTGCTCGACGTGCAGGCCGAGTCGTCCCCGCACGAGCCGTACGACCAGGTGTTCGGCCCGCAGGTGCTCTCCTCGGACGCGCTCGTGGTGGTGCTCACCCCGCTGCTGGACGAGCGGTCGGCGCAGATGTTGGCCCGGCTGGCCCGGGGCGGGCGGTTCGTGGTGGCGGTGGACACGCTGCCGGCGGAGCTGCCGGTGCCGAAGGAACGGGGCTGGGCCGAGGTGGCGTACCGGCTGTGGCGGCTGGACCGGGACACGATGATCGGGCAGCTCCGCGAGCACGGCGTGCCGGTGGTGCGCTGGGCCGGCGCGGGCAGCCTGGACGAGGTGCTGCGCGACGTGTCCCGCCTGGCCATGGCGCCGAGGGTGGGGCTGCGGTGAGTGACCTGGCGGGCGGGCTCGTGGAACGGGTGCGGGCGGTGCGGTACAAGGTGGCCCGGGTCAGCCCGCTGCCGCTGCTGGTGCGCGGCGGCATCTTCCTGGTCGTGCTGGCCGGCTTCCTGCTCGCGTACCCGGTGCAGATGCTGGCCCCGCGGTCGCTGCTGGCCCTGGCGGTGGCCGCGGTGCTGCCGGCGGTCGCGCCGCGCCGGCTCTGGCCGACGTTCGCCGCGCTGGTGACGGTCGGCGGCTGGCTGCTGGCCATGCTCGGCTACGACCGGCCGCCGGCGCTGTGGCGGTTGCTCGCCGTGGCCACGCTGCTCTACCTGGCGCACACGCTCTGCGCGCTGGCCGCGCTGCTGCCCTACGACGGGTTGATCGACCCGGACCTGGTGCTGCGGTGGCTGGCCCGGGCCGGTGGCGTGGTGCTGGGCAGCGCCGTGCTCGGCGTCGTGCTGGCGTGGCTGGGCGCGCTCGGCGGGACCGACGGGACGCAGGTGGCGACCGTGGTGGGACTGCTGGTCGCGGTGGGGCTGAGCGCGTTGCTGGGGTGGCTGCTGCGTCGCAGATGACGGGACGCGGCGGGACGTTGCGCAGGTCACACGGGTTGTGCTCCGTCACAGAAGGGGGTCTCGCGCGGTATTACCGGAGCCCCCCGGGGAAAGATGGATGACGTGAATCCGAAGCGGATCCTTGTCGTGGGTGCCGGGCACGTCGGCCTGTACGCCGCTCTGCGTCTGTCGAAGAAGCTGAGCTCGCGTGAGGCCGAGGTGGTCGTCGTCGACCCGCAGCCCCACATGACGTACCAGCCGTTCCTCCCGGAGGCTTCGGCCGGCAACATCTCCCCGCGGCACGCTGTGGTGCCGCTGCGGCGGGAGTTGCGCAAGTGCACGGTGGTGGCCGGCACGGTCACCCGGATCGACCACGACCGCAAGACCGCCGTGGTGCAGCCGATCAGCGGCCCGACCCGGGAGATCCCGTACGACCACGTGGTGGTCGCCCCCGGCTCGGTCTCCCGCACCCTGCCGATCCCGGGCCTGCACGAGAACGGCATCGGGTTCAAGACCATCGGCGAGGCCATCTTCCTGCGCAACCACGTGCTGGACCGGCTGGACGTGGCGGCCGCCACGACCGACCCGGAGGTCCGTCGTCGCGCGCTGACGTTCACCTTCGTGGGCGGCGGTTACGCCGGCATCGAGGCGCTCGCCGAGATGGAGGACATGGCCCGCGACGCGCTGCGCTACTACCCGGAGCTGAAGCCGGAGGAGATGCGCTGGGTGCTGGTCGAGGCGACCCAGCGGGTGCTGCCCGAGGTCGACCGGGACATGGGCGCCTACACGGTGCAGCAGCTCCTGAAGCGGAACATGGACATCCGGCTGGACACCCGACTGGAGTCCTGCGTCGACGGGGTGGTCAAGCTCTCCGACGGAGACAGCTTCCCGTCCGACACCATCGTGTGGACGGCCGGCGTGAAGCCGTCGCCGATGCTGGACGCCACCGACTTCCCGCGCGACGAGCGGCGCCGGGTGACCTGCCGGCCGACGCTCCAGATCGTGGACGGCGACCGGGTGGTCGAGGGCGCGTGGAGCGCCGGTGACTGCGCCGCCGTGCCGGACCTGACCAAGGAGCCGGGCAACTTCTGCTCGCCCAGCGCCCAGCACGCGGTGCGGCAGGCCGCCCGGATGGCCGACAACATCGTGAACGTGGTCCGCGGGCGCGAGCCGGTCGACTACAAGCACAAGCACGTCGGCAGCGTGGCCAGCCTCGGCCTGCACAAGGGCGTGGCGCAGGTCTACGGCGTGAAGATGACCGGCTGGCCGGCGTGGTTCATGCACCGGACGTACCACATGTCGCGGATCCCGTCGTTCAACCGCAAGGTCCGGGTGGTGGTGGACTGGTCGCTGGCGTTCTTCCTCAAGCGTGAGGTGGTCGCGCTCGGCCAGCTGCACGACCCGCGTGAGGAGTTCGCCGAGGCGTCCGCCCCGCCGGTCGGCGCGCGCGTCTGACCGTTCGTCCCGAAGGGCCCTTCCCGCACGGGAGGGGCCTTTCGTCGTACCCGGGTCAGAACCGCCAGGTCCAGGCGTCGGCGACTCGGGTGCCCGGGCCGAAGAGCGCCTCCAGCGTGCGGCGCAGCAGCTCCGCGTGCGGGGCGTCGTCGGTCAGCGCCACGCACGACGCGCCCCAGGCGTCGACGTCCCGGGCCGCCTGACGGCGCTGCCGGTCACCGACGGCCGGCGCGACGCCCCGCCGGGCCACGTCGGCCAGCAGCGCCGAGGTGGGACGCTGCCAGGTGCCCATGGTGGCCGAGCCGCCGGGACCGTACGGGCCGATGAAGAACCCCTCCGGCATGCCGAACCCGACACCCGTGGCGGTGGCCCACCGCATCGGCCCGGGGTGCTGCGGGGTGGCCGTGGGCACCGGCACCAGCACCCCGCCGGGGCGTACGCACTGTCGCCAGTGGCCGCCGGTGACGAACGTGGGCAGCGGCGGCCGGTCGATCGTGGGCAGCGGCGTCGGGAAGACGCTGAGCAGGGCCGCGCCGACCGCCAGCGGCACCAGCCGGCGCGCCGGACCCGGCTCGTGCAGCGCCCGGTGCACGGCGAGCGTGAGCACGGTGCCGACCAGCGGCAGCACCGCCAGCGCGAACCGGGTGGGCAGCGCGCCGTCCACCACCGGCAGGCCGGCCAGCAGCGCGTACGGGCCGGGCACGCCGGTCCGTTCGCCGCCGGCCACCACCTCGGGGCCGAGCGAGAACGCGGCCAGCACCAGCGCCGCGGCGACCAGGGCGCGCACCAGCGCGCGCCGGCCCAGCCAGACCGCGCAGCCGGTCGCCACCACCAGCAGCGGCCAGCCCAGGAACGTGGTGAACTCCGCCGGGCCGGTGGTCAGCCGGACCGCCTCCGGGCTGCCGAGCACGGTCAGCGCGGAGAGCCGGGCCCAGCCGGTCAAATCGGCGGAGAAGTAGTCGGGCGGGAACATCCCGTCGGCGACGCCCTGCGGGCCGGCGAACTGGAGCCGGAGCGGGTACGCCAGCACCACCAGCGCGAGCCCGGCAGCGCCGAGCAGCCCACCGGCGAAGCCGGGCAACGCCCGACGCGGCAGCTCCCGGTCGGCCAGCCCGTACGCGACGGCCAGCACCGCCAGCGTGAGCACGGTGAGGAAGAGCACCTCCTCGCCGACGAAGACCTGGACGACGGCGGTGCCGGCCAGCCCGACCGCCGAGGAGATCATCCGGCGGCGGTCCGGGCCGTCCGGGCGACCGGCCGGGTCGGCGGCGCGCAGCAGCCGTACCACCAGCCAGACCAGCACCGGGACCAGCCACTGCGCGGTCATGTGCAGGTGACCGTTGCTCTGCGAGACCATGCCCGGCCCGAAGCCGCAGAGCGCCGCGCCGAGCCCGGCGGCGAGCCGGTGGGCCCGCAGCGTCCGGGTGAACAGCAGATACCAGGCGACCGCCGTGCCGGCCAGGTTGCCGGCGACGAGCAGGGCGAACGTGACCGGCGCGCCGAACGCCCACGTGACCGGCGCGAGCAGCACCCCGAGCGCGACGACCGAGGTGTTGGCCATCAGGTTGACCCCGTCCGGCGCGTTGAGCCGGTCGGTGACCAGGCTGAAGTCGCCGCGCAGGGCCCGCGCGTCGAGCGCCAGGAACCATTCGTAGAGCGTCTGGTCGGCCGGGTTGAGGGCGAGCATCCGGGCGCCCGGCGTGGGCCACAGGCCGTGGGTGAGGCCACCGGCGAACGCCACGAACAGCAGCCCGACCAGCAGGTCCGTGCGGTGCCGGCGAGCGGCGGCCCGTACCCGGCCGACCCGCGCCGCGGCGGTCGCCGACGCGGGGCGGACCGCCTGGTCGCGGTCGGGCCCGGGGGCCGCGCGGGCGGCGCTGGTCACGGCCCCGACCCTATCGGCCGGCCCCCACGGGGTACGCCGCGGCGCGGCGCAGCCGCTACGGTGAGATCTGCACCGCGCGTGTCGGCGCGGCGGTGTCACCCGCCCGGGTGGTGGAACGGCAGACACGGCCGCCTTAAAAGCGGCTGCCGAAAGGCGTGCGGGTTCGACCCCCGCCCCGGGCACGGAACTCTCAGCTTTCCCACAGCTTGACGCCGCGCACGGTCTTGTCGCCGCGTCTACGCTGGGAGGCGCACGTCTACGTGCGAACGACCCCCTGAGGGAGGCCTGAGAAGTGAAGACCTCGAACCCGGTGCTCGCCCGGCTCGGCCAGGCGGCCGAGCGTGAGCGGGCGACCGGGTACGCCCAGCCCGGGCCGTACGGTCAGCCCGGATACCCCCAGCAGTACCCGCCGCAGCAGCACTACCCGAGCGGCTACGGCCAGCCGGTGGCCCCGCCTGCGGTGACGCCGATGACCCTCGACGACGTGGTCGTCAAGACGGTCCTCATGCTCGCCATCCTGGGCGCCTCGGCCGCCGCGGCCTGGGTGCTCGTGCCGGACGCTCTGGTCGGCGTCGCCTGGATCGGCGCCGCCGTGGTCGGCCTGGTGCTCGGCCTGATCATCTCGTTCTCCCGGATGGCGAACCCGGCGCTCGTGGTCGCGTACTCGATCGTCGAGGGCGTCTTCGTCGGCATGGTCAGCAAGGCGTTCGACTCGCTCTACGACGGCATCGTGCTCCAGGCGGTGGCGGCCAGCTTCGGCGTCTTCTTCCTGATGGCGATGATCTACAAGGCGCGGATCATCCGGGCCACCCCGAAGTTCGCCCGGATCATGGTGGCGATCATCGCCGGCCTGTTCGGGGTGATGCTGGTCAACCTGGTGCTGTCGCTGTTCGGCGTCAACACGCACCTGCGGGACGGCAGCCCGCTCGCCATCGGCTTCAGCCTGGTCTGCATCGTGGTGGCGTCGCTGAGCTTCGTGCTCAACTTCGCCCAGATCGAGGAGGGGGTCCGGATGGGGCTCCCGCAGCGCTACGCCTGGACGGCCGCGTTCGGCATCGTGGTCGGCCTGGTCTGGCTCTACATCGAGATCCTGCGGCTGCTCAGCTACTTCCAGGGCGACGACTGACCGTCCCGCCCGCCCGTCGACGCCCGCCTGCCGCATCCCGCGGCGGCGGGCGTCGTCCGTAGACTCGCCGGTGATGAGCGCAGCGGAACTGGACCGGGCGGTGGCCCTGCTGGTCCGACAGGTCGGGCACTGGCAGCAGCCGCGCTGGTCGGCGCCGGCCGGGGGTGGCAACGTGTCCCGGGCCGACCTGGTGCACAAGCTGGTCCAGGAACTCGCCAACCTGGCCGCCGACGCCGCCGGTGAGCCGCGCCGCGAGGTGCCCCGGCTGCCCAGCGACCTGGCCCTGCCCGACCAGCTCCGGGTGGTCGCCGCCGACCTGGCCCTGGCCGCCCCACCGGCCCCGGTCCTGGCCGTCGCCGTCGACGCGATAACCCGCACCCGCACCACCCTCTAACCCACCCCGCCCTGCCCCGGCGATCTTGCAGTTGTTGCCCCGGCGAATCGGGTACAACGGGCGGACAGCGGGCCGGAAGTGCAAGATCGCGGGCGAGGTGCCGCACGTTTCGTGATCTGTCGGATGCCTACGAGGTTGATGGCGGAATGGGTCGAGCTGACGATGCGGCCCCGAGCGCGGCGACCGACACGCTGCACCTGACCCGTTTGCGCCATCAAGTTCGTAGGCGCCGGGAAAGTCGGTGCGAGTTGGGCTGGTGTGAGAGTCGGTGATCAGGGCTTCAGCCAGCGGCGCACCCGGGTCTGGCGGGCCCGGTCGAGTGCGCGCCGCACCGCCGGCAGGTCGTGCCCGGCGGCCTCGGCCTGCCGCGCGTGCAGCAGGCCGTAGGTGAACGTGTTTCTCAACCCTCGGCGTACGCCCGCAGCGCGTGCCGGCGCAGCGCCTCCGGGTCACCACCCGAGTCCTGGTTGCGTCCCGAGCAGTTCTGGAGCGCCTTGAGCCGCTTCACCAGGCGGGCCGGCCGGCTCTGCCGGCGTCGGCACCCGGAACATCCACCGCGTCCGGGCACGCACTGACGTCTTGCGCGCCTCGTGTGCAGGGCACGGTGTCCCGGCCGGTCCGCGGTCGGCCAACGCCCGGTCCCGCCGGTCGTCACCAGCGTGGCGCACCGCCCGGC